>CAMBSK010000001.1 GCA_945870575.1 Bordetella parapertussis
CAACCACCTTGCTTCAAGCGCAGGTAATTCCTGATCTATTTGTTTTAAAACTTTGCCTTTTTCCGCCAGCTCTGCGGCAGGTAGCTTATTCGCCATCAATGCATGCAAATCGTTACGCTGTGCTTCCAGCGTTTGTATTTTGGCTTCTATTTGCGCCAATTCTTTTTGCATGTTTTTAAGCGATGGCAGCACGGGCTTGGGCGTGGACGCTTTCACCGGCGAAGCGGCAATCACCGACGCACCCGATGAAGCGATAGCTTTCAAACGCTTGGCTTCATCGAGTAAAAACTTTTGATAGTCGTCCAGATCGCCTTCAAAAGGCTCAATACCGCCGCGCGACACCAACCAGAATTCATCACAGACTGCACGCAACAAAGCACGATCATGGCTGACCAGCATCACCGTGCCTTCGAATTCATTCAAAGCCACTGACAAAGCTTCGCGTGTCGCCAAATCCAAATGGTTAGTGGGCTCATCCAGCAGCAACAGATTAGGGCGCTGCCACACCAACATGCACAAGACAAGCCGTGCTTTTTCACCACCGCTCATACTGCCTACACTTTGCTTGACCATGTCACCACTGAAATTGAATTGGCCTAGAAAACTGCGTAAATCCTGTTCACGCGTTGCCTGACCTGACAACAAACTTTGCTGAGTCAAGCGCTTAGCCAACGCAATCATGTGGTCTAAAGGGTTGTCAGCCGGTTGCAGCACATCGAGTTCCTGCTGAGCAAAATAACCTATGTTCAATCCCTTGCCTTCAGTGATTTCACCGGCCACGGCTCGCAGGCTGCGCGCCACTGTTTTCACTACGGTCGACTTACCTTGTCCGTTCGCACCCAATATGCCTATGCGCTGACCGGCCAACACCGAGCGACTGATGTTGTTCACAATCACTGTCGGCGGTTCTTGTTCTCCGTCAGGCGAGGAATAGCCGAAGCTGACCGCTTGCATGGAGAGCATGGGGTTGGGCAAATGCGCAGGTGGTTTGAATTCGAACTGGAAATCTGCTTCGCTGAGCAAGGGCGCAATTTTTTCCATGCGCTCCAGTGCTTTCACTCGGCTTTGCGCCTGCTTGGCTTTGCTGGCCTTGGCCTTAAAGCGAGCAATGAATTTTTGCAAATGAGCGATCTTGTCCTGTTGCTTGGAAAACGCGTTTTGTTGCAGGTTCATTTGCTCGGCACGCATGTCCTCGAACTTGCTGTAGTTGCCGCCATAGCGCATCAGCTTGGCTGTATCGATATGCAAGGTGACGTTGGTCACTGCATCCAGAAATTCTCTGTCGTGGCTGATGACCAGCAAAGTACCCTCAAAGCGCTTAAGCCAGCTTTCCAGCCATACCAGCGCGTCAAGGTCTAAGTGGTTGGTCGGTTCGTCCAGTAATAACAAATCAGAGGGGCTCATCAGCGCGCGCGCCAGTTGCAAGCGCATGCGCCAGCCGCCGGAAAAACTGTTGACGGGATTTTCTAACTCGGTTGTTTTAAAACCCAGGCCCAAAATCAGTGACTGGGCGCGCGACGGCGCATCGTGTTCACCGGCATCCGACAAAGCCATATAAGCATGCGCCATGCGTTCACCGTCGTCGGAGACTTCTGCGGCTGTGACTTCTTCACGCGCAGTCAGTAAGGCTGTATCGCCGTCGATCACAAACTCTGTGGCGCTTTGCGATGTTTCGGGCATCTCCTGTGCGACCTGGCCCATGCGCCATTGTGTAGGTATGTAAAACTCACCAGAGTCTTCTTGCAAACTGCGGTTGAGCAAAGCGAACAGACTGGACTTGCCGGCGCCGTTGCGTCCGACCAAACCGACTTTTTCGCCTGGATTTAAAGTCACTGAGGCTTGATCCAGCAGCAGTTTGGTGCCACGTCGCAGCGAAATATTCTTTAAGGTAATCATGAAAGCAATGCCTGCCTGGTGATCAACATCACTTGTTCATCGCCAGCGCTGGTGGACAAATACATGACATCAAGTGCCGGGAACGCGCGGTTGAAATGTTCGATTTCATGACCAATTTCTAAAAGCATCACGCCGTCATCTGTCATAAAAGCGGGGGCTTGTTCAAGCAAGCCACGAATAAAACCCATGCCGTCCGCACCGCCGTCAAGTGCGAGTGAGGGTTCAGCTAAAAATTCTTCGGGTAACACACCCATACTTTGCTCGTTCACATAAGGAGGATTGCAAACAATCAAGTCATATTTCCCTGTTGCTTGTTGCAGGCCATCCGATAACCGGGTTTCTATACGTTGTTGCAAATCATGCCTTTCAATGTTGATTTGAGCCACCGCCAAAGCGTCAGCAGAAATATCTAATGCGTCTGTATGCAGTTGCGGATAAGCCAGCGCCAGCAATACCGCCAGACTGCCGCCGCCGGTACACAGGTCGAGCGCGCGGACGCTGTCGGGATGCAACCAAGGGTCCATGCTGCCTTGTGCAATCACTTCAGCAATCAAACTGCGCGGAATCAAACAGCGTTCATCGACTTGAAAGGAAACGCCTTGCAGCCAGGCTTCGCCAGTCAAATAGGCCAGGGGCTGGCGTGTGTCAATTCGTTTGTGCAACAAATCCTGCACTGTTTGTATATCGCTGTCAGCCAAAGCAGTATTCAGTGTGGACGTGTCAATGTCTAAAGGCAGTTTCAAGGCCCATAAAACCAACCAGGCGGCTTCGTCGTCTGCGCTCAGCGTGCCTTGACCGAAGGCCACCCGGGCTTGCGTCAGTTCAGCGCTGCAAAAATCTATCAATTCAACAGGCGTCATGCACTTGCCGCGCTGTGTGAAAGAAGTTGTAGACGCTGCAAAATACCTAGGTAAATATTTTTCAGGCAATCAATGTCGCTCAGACGTACAAACTCATTGATCTGGTGAATGCTGTCGTTAGGCGGGCCGAATTCAATCACCTGCGGACAGATTTGTGCAATGAAGCGTGCGTCGCTGGTGCCACCGGTCGTGGAGAGTTCTGTTTTTACGCCGGTGATTTCCAAAATGGACTGTTGCACGACTTCCAGCAAATCGCCAGGCGTGGTGATGAAAGGCAAGCCGCCCAAGGTCCACTTCAGCGCATAGTCCAAATCGTGTTTTTTCAAAATACTTTCAAGCCTTTGCTTCAAACCATCGGCGGTAGATTCGGTGCTGAAGCGAAAATTGAAATCGACCACCACTTCGCCGGGAATCACGTTGTTGGCACCGGTACCGGCGTGTATGTTGCTCACTTGCCAGCCTGTGGGTTGGAAATAGGCATTGCCTTTGTCCCATTCCACAGCGGTCAAATCAACCAATGCAGGTGCCAACAAATGTATGGGGTTGCGCGCGAGTTGCGGATAAGCGATATGGCCTTGCAAACCCTTGACGCTAAGTTTGCCGCTCAAGGTGCCACGTCTGCCGTTTTTCACCATGTCGCCAATCTGATGAACAGAGGTCGGCTCACCCACGATGCACCAATGCAAAGTTTCACCACGCGCTTTTAATGCTTCCACCACTTTGACGGTGCCGTCTAGTGCAGGCCCTTCTTCATCGCTGGTCAGCAAAAAGGCCAGAGAAAAATCTGCATCTATCTGTGATTGTGTGAACTCCTGCGCAGCCACCACCATGGCGGCCAGCGATGTTTTCATGTCGCTGGCACCTCGGCCGAACAACTTGCCGTCGCGGTGCGTCGGGGTGAACGGGTCGCTGTCCCATTTGTTTAAAGGGCCGGTCGGCACCACATCGGTGTGGCCGGCAAACACCAATGTTTTTGCATTCGGCTGATTGCTTCGCTTGATGGCCCACAAATTACTGACACGCGCATTCTCAGGACCATGATCCATGCGTTCGCACGCAAAGCCTATCGCAGTCAAGCGAGAGGCAATCAGCGTCAGGCATTGCGCGTCCTCGGGGGTGACCGAGGGTTGTGCAATCAGTTGTTCGGCCAGGTCCAGTGTCAGCGACATCGTCAGTCGCGCAGCAAGTCGTTGAGGCTGGTTTTAGCGCGTGTTTGCGCGTCCACGCGTTTAACGATGACAGCGCAATACAAACTGTATTTGCCATCGGCGCTGGGCAGATTGCCCGACACCACGACCGAGCCTGCGGGCACGCGTCCGTAAGTGACTTCGCCGGTGGCACGGTCATAAATTTTGGTGCTTTGGCCGATGTACACGCCCATGGAGATCACCGAGTTTTCTTCGATGATCACGCCTTCCACAACTTCAGAACGCGCGCCGATGAAACAGTTGTCTTCAATGATGGTGGGGTTGGCTTGCACGGGTTCCAACACACCGCCTATACCGACGCCGCCGGACAAGTGCACGTTCTTACCGATTTGCGCGCAAGAGCCCACAGTGGCCCAAGTGTCGACCATGGTGTTTTCATCCACATAAGCGCCGATATTCACGTAGCTTGGCATCAGAATCGCGCCCTTGGCGATATAGCTGCCGCGACGCGCAACTGCTGGCGGCACCACACGCACGCCACTGGCTTTCATTTGCGCTTCGTCCATGTTGGAAAACTTGGTTTGTACTTTGTCGTAAAAACCGAGGTCACCGGCTTTGACTGCGCTGTTGTCTTTCAAACGGAATGACAGCAGAACCGCTTTCTTCAGCCACTGATGGGTTGTCCATTTGCCGACGGATTCACGTGTCGCCACTCTCAACCGACCGGCGTTGAGTTCGGCGATCACGTGTTCGACGGCATCGACCAGTTCTTTGGGCGCGGAAGAGGGGCTGTATTGGGTACGATTTTCCCAAGCAGTATCGATGATGGATTGCAGTTGTTGGCTCATGGTGATGGTGGATAGTAGGTTTGAACAAATTGAACGATACGGCGCGCCGCTTCAAGGCACTCTTCGGGTTGTGCGACCAGGGCCATGCGAATACGGCCTTGACCGGGGTTGATGCCGTCGACCTCGCGGGCCAGATAACGACCGGGCAACACAGTGACATTGTATTGAGCCAGCAATCCCTTTGCGAAAGCCTCGTCATCGCCGCCTGGAACACCGGCCCACAAATAAAAACCTGCATCCGGCAAAGCCACATCCAGAACCTGCGCAAGCAGGGGTGTGACCTGCTCGAATTTTTGTTTGTATAAGGCGCGGTTGGCCACCACGTGTGCTTCATCGTTCCATGCGGCAATGCTGGCTTGTTGCACCATGCCGCCCATGGCGCTGCCGTGGTAGGTGCGGTAAAGCAAAAAAGGCGCGATCAATGATGCATCCCCGGCCACAAAGCCGCTGCGCAAGCCGGGCACGTTGCTGCGTTTGGACAAACTGGTGAAGCAAACCAGGCGTTTGAAATCATGCCGGCCGGATAAGGCCGCAGCCTGCAAGCTGCCCAGCGGCGGCGTGTCACCAAAGTAAATTTCGCTGTAACACTCGTCCGAGGCAATCACAAAGCCGTATTTGTCGCTGAGTGCAAAAAGTTTTTGCCATTCGGCCAGCGGCATCACCGCACCGGTGGGGTTGCCGGGTGAGCAGACAAACAACAGGCGCGTGTGATGCCACACGTCTTGCGGCACGCTGTCCCAGTCAATCGCAAAGTTTTTAGATGCCACGCTCGACGCATAGTGGATACGCGCTCGAGCCAGCAAGGCTGCGCCCTCGTAAATTTGGTAAAAAGGATTAGGCGAGACCACCACGCTCTCAGGGCGGCCATCAAGCACCGTTTGGGCGAAGGCAAACAAAGCTTCGCGCGATCCGTTCACCGGCAACACCTGGGTGGCCGGGTCAATGCTGAGCGCATAACGTCTTTTCACCCAGTCAGCGCAGGCCTGGCGAAAGGCCGGTGAACCGGCAGTGGCAGGATAAGCCGCTAATTCGCCTGAATGGGCTTGTAAAGCCTGCAAAATCAGTGACGGAGTGGCGTGTCTGGGCTCGCCAATGCCCAGGCTGACGGGTGCCCAATCTGTACTAGGCTTCACGTCTGAAAACAAATGACGTAATCGTTCGAACGGATAGGGGTGAAGAAGGGATAGAAGGGGGTTCATGACTGATATTATCGGTGCCATGTACAGCCACCTTGATCCCGATCGGGCGAAAGATTTCGCCATGGACAACGAACAGATGTTGAATCTGGCGCAAACTTTCGTGTCCAGTCTCGAAAACGACCTGCAATCTGTGCAACAGGCGCTCGCCGCCGAGGACATGGCTGCATTGCATCGTTTGCTGCATACGCTCAAAGGTTATGTCACTTTTTTATGCAAGGACGCTCTGGGACAGCAGTTGATTGCGCTTGAAGCGGGCAGCCGGAACTCCGATTTCGCGCAACTCAAACCCCGGGTCGATGCCATGCTGCCCGTATTGAACGGCTTGTACAGTGAAGTCCTGCACTGGAAAACCACGGTTTTGCAGCATCCGTCCTGATTACTCCGTATCTCATTAATCAATCGACTGTATTACCTTTAGAAAAGGCTGAAAGTGCGTCTTAATTCCATCAAGTTGTCAGGCTTTAAGTCGTTTGCAGATGCCACCAATTTTTTATTGCCGGGACAACTTGTCGGTGTGGTCGGCCCCAACGGCTGCGGTAAATCCAACATCATCGATGCCGTGCGTTGGGTGCTGGGCGAAAGCCGGGCCAGCGAATTGCGCGGCGAGTCCATGCAGGACGTCATCTTCAACGGCACCAATACCCGCAAACCGGCCAGCCGCGCCAGTGTCGAGCTGGTGTTTGACAACCAGACCCACCGCGCCGGCGGACAATGGAATCAGTTTGAGGAAATCGCTGTCAAACGGGTGCTGACACGCGACGGCACCAGCAGTTACTACATCAACAACCAACCGGTGCGTCGCCGCGACGTGCAAGACGTTTTTCTGGGTACCGGTTTGGGCCCGCGTGCCTACGCCATCATCGGCCAAGGCACCATCAGCCGCATTATCGAATCCAAGCCGGAAGAATTGCGCTTGTTTCTGGAGGAGGCAGCCGGTGTATCCAAATACAAGGAACGCCGCCGCGAAACCGAAAACCGCTTGAGCGACACCCGCGAAAACTTGACGCGCGTGGAAGACATACTGCGTGAATTGAATGCCAATTTGGAGAAACTCGAACGCCAGGCCGAAGTGGCGCAACGCTTTAACCATTTGCAACAGCAAGCCAGACTCAAACAGCAGCAACAGTGGTTTTTAAAACGCGAACAAGCCCAAGCAGAGCAGACTAACCTCAAGCAGCAAGCCGATCTGGCCACCAACGCACTGGAAGCCAAAAACGCCGAACTCAGCCAGATACAAGCCGCAGTCGAAACCATCAGACAAACGCATTACGAATCCGGCGAGCAGGTTAACCAGGCCCAGGGTCAGCTCTACCAGGCCAGTGCTGAAGTCGGTCGGCTTGAGGCTGAAATTCGCTTTGTGGTCGAAGGCCGACAACGCGCGCAGGAACGTGTGCAACAGATTCAACAGCAAACCCTGAGCTGGACACAACAATCCGAGCAAGCACTTGAAGAAATCGCAAGCTTGGAAGACAAGGGCACGGTATTGCATTCGCGGGTGACTGAATTGCAAACCGATTTAGAAGATCGCCAGGAGCGTTTACCTGCTCTGGAGCAAGCCTGGGCAGACGCCAGAAAACAGGTTCAGCAGCAACAAGAATCAGTCAACCAGATACAGCAGCAAATGAAAGTGCTGGCGGCTGAACAACGCGGTTTGCAAGAGCAGTCGCGCCAGCTGGAGCAGCGACTCGAGCGTTTGCAAACTGACCGTAACGCGCTGGCGGCGCCCGATGAAGCTCAACTGGCACAACTGCAACAGCAGCTCATTCTTGCTCAGACTTTGTCAGAACAAACGCAGGCCCAACTCGACGAGCTCGAGTCCATGGTCGAGGAGATAGAAGCCAACCGCCGTCAAGCTCAGGAAGCCTCAAACCGCGAGTCCGCCAAGCTGGTCGAACTCCAGGCGCGTCAGCAAGCCTTAAAGGCTTTGCAGGAAAAACTGCGCAGCGACGAACGATTGACTCCCTGGCTGAGCAAGCACGGTTTGCAATCACTACAGCCTTTGTGGAGCAAAGTGCATGTCACGCCCGGTTGGGAGCAGGCGCTTGAATCCGCATTGCGCGAACGTCTTGCAGCGCTTGAAGTTTCCCGGCTAGATACTGTGAAAGCTTTCGGCGCTGATGCACCTGCAGCCAAATTGAGTTTTTATTCACCGACGGTAGCCGCCGCGGCCCAAAGTACCGGTGGCTTGCCGCGTTTGTTCGATCAATTGAAATTGAACGATGCCGCATTGAACGGTTTGTTCGCCGACTGGCTGACCGGCTGCTTCACGGCCAACAGCCTGGATGAAGCGCTGGCCTGCCGGGCTCAATTACAAGCCGGTCAACAGGTGTTCACACCGCAAGGTCATGCGGTCGGTTTGCACAGCGTAAGTTTTTACGCGCAGGACAGCGAACAATCCGGTTTACTCGCGCGCGCACAGGAAATTGAAAACCTGGACAAACAAATCCGTGCCCAGTCGCTGATGGCGGAAGAAGCCCGCTTGCATTTGTCACGCGCCGAATCCGCGGCGGCCCAATCGGCGCAGCAACGCACCCAAAAACGTACCGAAGCCACTCAAACACAGTCTCAGGCCCACAGTTTGAATTTGGAGTTTTTGCGCGTCAAACAACTGGCCGAACAAGTCCGCACCCGCCAAGGCCAACTGGCCGGTGAAGCCGAAGAATTGAAAGCCCAGTTCGAGCAGTTACAGCAGCGCGCACAAGCGGACGAAGCCGGTTTCGAAACCTTGGACATGCAATTGGCGCAGTCGCAGGAGCGCCAAGTTATGTTGGAAGAAAAAGCTGAACTTGCAGAGCAGCAATCCAACCAGTCACGCGAAGCCTTGCGCCAAATCGAGCGCCAAAGTCAGGAAACCGATTTTGAGTTGCGCAGCCTGAATGCCAAGGCGGCTGAATTGCAACGCACCCGGGACACAGCGGCTCAGCAAATCCAGCAACTCTCGGCAGAACACACGCGCCAGCAAGCTGAACTCGATACCTTGTCCGACACCGCAGCACAGGCCGGTTTGCAAGATGCATTGGCATTGAAAGTCGAGCGGGAAAACCTGCTTACCGGCAAGCGCTCTGAGTACGACGGTTTGACACAGCAATTACGCACCAGCAATGAAGAACGCTTGAAAATAGAACGCGAACTCGATCCCATGCGCCAACGCATTATTGACACACAGTTAAAGGAACAGGCTGCGCGTCTAGGCTTCGAGCAGTACGACCGTTTCTTGCAGGAAGCGCAAGCCGATGTGGCCGCCGTTGAGGCTTGCATTCAGGCGGATCAAGTGAAATTGCACGGACTTCAAACCGAAGTAGACCAGTTACAGCGCGAGATTCAATCGCTGGGCGCAGTCAATCTCGCGGCGCTTGATGAACTAGGTGTCGCTAGCGAGCGCAAACATTTCCTGGATGCGCAATCTGCCGACTTGAACGAAGCCATCAACACGCTGGAAGATGCGATTCGCAAAATCGATATTGAAACCCGAGCGCTGCTGGGTCAAACTTTTGAAACGGTCAACCACCATTTCGGCTTGATGTTCCCCGAGTTGTTCGGCGGCGGCACCGCCAAACTGGTGATGACGGGCGATGAAATTCTGGACTCTGGCGTGCAAGTGATGGCGCAACCCCCGGGCAAGAAAAACCAAACCATTTATTTGTTGTCCGGTGGTGAAAAAGCCTTGACCGCCATCGCGCTGGTGTTTGCCATTTTCCAACTGAACCCGGCGCCGTTTTGTCTGCTTGACGAGGTCGACGCGCCGCTGGATGATGCCAACACCGAGCGTTACAGAAAATTGGTGTCCAGCATGTCTAAAGAAACCCAGTTCCTTTTTATTTCGCACAACAAGATCGCCATGGAAATGGCCGAACAACTTATCGGAGTCACCATGCAGGAGCAAGGCGTGTCACGTATCGTGGCGGTTGACATGGAGGCCGCAGTCTCCATGGTTGAATCTTCATGAAGGCTTGCTCATGAGCAATTTGCAACTTTGGCTGGCGATTGCCGGTGGCCTGGTGCTGGTGATAGTGGTGGCGCACAGCACCTGGACCTCGCGCCAAAGTCAGCCCAAACAGGCTGAATCCCTGGTGACTGCCGATGAATTGCAGGCGCTGGAGGTGGTTTCCGGCCTGGATGGTGACAGGCGTGAACCATCCATGGATACCGATCTTCATCACGACGTGCTGGTGCGTAATGTGTCCTCGCAGTTGGATGCATTGATCGATGTGATTGCCACCATGGAACTGGATACACCCTTTTCCGGCGAAGCCGCGCTGGCCGCTTTGCCGCCGATACGCAGGGTTGGCAACAAACTCTTTGTCGTTGAAGGCTTGAATGCAGACAACGGCAATTGGGAAATTTTGCAGGCCCAGCGTTTTTACAGCGGTTTTCAAGCTGGTATTCAGGTGGCTAACCGCCAAGGCCCGTTGAATGAAATCGAGTTCTCCGAGTTTGTTGTCAAAGCCCAGGCGTTTGCCGAAGTCTTTTCAGCCACGCCTGAATTTCCCGATATGCATGAAGCGCTGGCCCATGCGCGTGAACTCGATCAGTTTGCCGGTGCCCACGACGCACAACTCAGCTTCACCTTGCAGGCGCGTAAATCAGCATGGAGTCCGGGTTATGTGCAACAGCAGGCAGCTCGCCAGGGTTTTGTTCCCGGCGTCATCCCCGGTCGCATGGTGGTACCTGCATCACACACCGGTTTGCCGCCGGTACTGGTTTTACATTTTGATGCGCGTGCCGCTATGGCCGAAGACCCTAATCAGGCTGCATTGCGCAGCATCAGTCTGACATTGGACGTGCCGCAGGTGTCTCAATCAGAGCAGGCCTTTGCCCGCATGTGCGAAGCCGCACAGTCTTTGGCCGATGCCATGGACGGCATGGTCACCGACGACAACGGTCAATCTTTGTCCGAGCAGGCGATTCACATGATCGACCAGGATTTGCGAAAACTCTACGATGAGCTTGCCGCTCGCGATCTGGCCGCCGGTTCGCTGCAAGCGCGTCGTCTTTTCAGCTGATCAAAGACATGCGCGATAGGCTGGCCCGTCTGAGGCAACAACTGCAATCGGCAGGCCACCATTACTACGTGCTTGATGATCCGCTGATGCCGGATGCCGAGTACGACCGGCTGTTTCGCGAATTGCAGGCATTGGAAGCTGAGCACCCCGAATTCATCACACCGGATTCACCTACGCAACGGGTAGGCGGCGCACCCGTGGCTTCATTCATGCAGGTATCGCACAAGGTACCGATGCTCAGCATTCACACCGAGACCGATATCAGCAAAGAGGGTGCGTTTCAGTTTGATACTCGCGTTCGTAAACAACTGGAACTCAGTCCTTTGCATCCTGCGGTTGAATACGTGGCAGAGTTGAAGTTTGACGGGCTTGCCATCAGCCTGATCTACCGCCATCAAGTGTTGGTTCAAGCCAGCACGCGAGGAGATGGCGAAACCGGCGAGGATGTGACGCACAACATACGCACCATTGGTCAAATACCTTTACGTCTGAGCCCGGATGCACCTGCTGATATAGAGGTTCGTGGCGAGGTGTATATGCGACGTGACGATTTTGAAAACCTCAATCAACGGCAACGCAATCGCATTGCAGAAGGTGTGAAAAATGAAAAGACGTTTGTCAATCCGCGCAATGCAGCAGCGGGTGCAGTCAGGCAACTAGATCCGAAAATTGCAGCCCAGCGACCGTTGAGTTTTTTCGCTTATGCCTTGCATTTTCACGCGGACGATGAAACCTCGCTCAGCCCAGTAGACGCCACACTGAATGGTTTGAAAACCTATGGCAGTCACCAGCAGGTTTTGCAAAAGCTCAAAGCCTGGGGGTTCCCAGTGTCGGCACACACCCGGCTTGTCCACGGTGCCCAAGGTTTGGTCGCCTTTCATCAAGACATTGCTGCCATGCGCGATAGCTTGCCGTTTGACATCGATGGCGTGGTCTACAAGGTCAACAACATCAGCATGCAATCGCGCATGGGCATGGTCAGCCGTGAGCCGCGCTGGGCCGTGGCACACAAATACCCGGCGCAAGAAGAGTTGACCACCGTGCTGGCGATTGAGGTGCAAGTCGGCCGTACCGGCAAACTCACGCCAGTGGCCAAACTCGCCCCTGTGTTTGTAGGCGGTGTCACCGTCACCAATGCCACTTTGCATAACGAGGATGAAGCCCGCCGCAAAGATGTGCGTATCGGTGACACCATCACCGTGCGCCGGGCCGGTGATGTGATTCCTGAAGTGGTGTCAGTCATGCTTGAAAAACGCTTGCAGGACGCGCAGATATTCACCATGCCAAGCCATTGCCCAGTTTGCGACAGCCTGGCTTTGCGCGATGAAGGTGAGGCGGATTACCGCTGCACCGGCGGTTTGTTTTGCAGCGCGCAACGTAAGCAGGCTATTTTGCATTTCGCTCACAGGCGCGCTGTTGAGGTCGAGGATTTGGGTGAAAAACTGGTGGATCAATTGGTCGATGCCGGTCTGGTCAACACCTTGCCCGATTTGTACAAGCTGGGCTTTAGTCAGCTGGCGGTGCTGGAGCGCATGGCGGACAAATCCGCCAACAATTTGTTAGCCAGTCTGCAACGTTCGAAAAAAACCAGCTTGCCGCGTTTTATTTTCGGACTGGGTATACGCCATGTCGGCGAAGCCACGGCCAAGGAACTGGCGCGTCACTTCGGCGGCATGGATGCCATCATGAACGCAGGCATTGATCAACTCTTGACCGTCAACGATGTCGGTCCGGTGGTAGCGCAAAGTCTGCGGACCTTTTTTGATCAGGCACACAACCGTGAAGTGGTCGAGCAACTGCGCGCTTGCGGAGTGAACTGGCAAGAGTCAGCACCCGGCGTAAGACTGGATCTGCCGCTGGCCGGTCACACCTACGTCATCACCGGCACCTTGCCCACGCTGTCGCGCGAGCAGGCGCAAGCCCTGCTGGAAGAGGCGGGTGCCAAAGTGGCGGGTAGCGTCAGTAAAAAAACCACTGGTGTGATTGCCGGTGAGGCTGCCGGCAGCAAACTGGAAAAAGCGAATGCCTTGGGCATACCGGTGCTGGATGAAGCGGCTTTAATGGCTTTGGTCAAAGCGCCATGAGTCTGCAATTCGGTTTTGACCTGGGCGGTACCAAAACTGAAATCGCAGTCTTGGATGCAACAGGTGACATTGTTTTTCGCCATCGCCAGACCACACCGGCTGACAGTTACCCGCTGATATTGAAAAACATTGAAAAGCTGCTTCATGCAGCTTGCACAAACTTGGGCACAGACAAACCCGGCTGTATTGGCATAGGCATGCCGGGCTGTCTGGATGTGGACACGCGTCTGGTCAGGGGGTCGAATACGCAGGTGATGAACCACCAAGCGCTGCAAGATGATTTGCAACATTTGCTTGGCTGTGAAGTGCGTTTACAAAACGATGCCAATTGCCTGGCTTTGAGCGAAGCGGTCGATGGTGCAGCAAGCGGTTGCCATGTGGTTTTCGCTGCGATTCTGGGTACCGGTTGCGGCGGCGGTATCGTGGTGAACCGTCAGCTAGTGACTGGACGGCATGCGATTGCAGGCGAATGGGGGCACAACCCGCTGCCTTGGCCGACAGCAGATGAATTGCAAGTCCCGGCTTGCTGGTGCGGTCTGACAGGTTGCCTGGAAACTTGGATCAGCGGTACAGCATTTGCGCAAGACCACCTCAGACACTCAGGACATCACTTATCGGCGCAAGATATCGTGCAAGCCATGCGTCATGGCGACGCGCAGGCGGGCCAAAGTTTTGAACGCTATGTGAACCGCCTGGGCCGGGCCTTGGCGCAAGTCATTAATTTGATCGATCCGGATTGCATCGTGCTTGGCGGCGGCATGAGCAATGTGCAGGAAATCTACCCGCGCATAGGCGAATTGATTTCAAAATACAGTTTCGGTGTCAAAGCAACGACGCCGGTACGCCAGGCCGTGCACGGGGATTCATCCGGCGTTCGAGGCGCCGCCTGGCTGTGCCGCTGACCTGGTTCAACTGCCGCCGAGAACGGTTAACAATTGTGTTTCTAGATCGATTTGTGTGCGGTTGTGCTGCAAGGCCGCGCCATCAATCAAAAAAGTATCTTCAACCCGCTCCCCCAAAGTGCTGACCTTAGCCAACAGCACATTGATCTGGTGCTGCGCCAGTATTTGCGCCACGCCATACAGCAAACCGGCGCGGTCGCTGGCTGAAATGCTGAGCAGCCAACGCTGCGCTTTTTCATCGGGTTGCAAACGCACGCGCGGCGCCACCGGAAAACTTTTGACGCGACGCGATACCCGCCCGCCTTGGCGCGGTTTGAGCAAGGGGCCGCCGTTTTCAATTGCTTGTTTCAAACCGTTTTCCACCATAGGCGTGAGTTCGCGGTAATGCACATTCAACATGGGGGTGACCACCTGGAAGGTGTCTAACGCATAACCGTTTTTCGCGGTATGCACTTTGGCATCCAGAATACTGAATTCAGCTTGATCAAAATAACCGCAAATACGCGCGAACAAATCCGGCTGATCCGGCGTGTACACCAGGACTTGCAAACCTTCACCCAAGGGTGACAAACGCGCCTTCACAGTCACAGCTGTTTGTACCCCTTGCGCTTTGGCCAAAGCCAGCGGTCTGGATAACTGCCTTGTATGCCAGGCGATGTCAGCAGCTTCATGGCGCATGAAATAACTGACATCGAGTGTGTTCCATAAATCTTTGTGCGATTCAAAAGGCATGGCGTACAAATTCAGCGTTTCCAGTGCCTCGCGCTTACGCATTTCAACCAAGGCATGCGGGTCGTGCGCCTGACCACCAAGCACTGCGGCGCTGGCCCGGTACAGGTCTTCCAGCAGTTTGCCTTTCCAGGCGTTCCACACTTTCGGACTGGTGCCGCGTATATCGGCCACAGTCAGCAAATACAAGGCGCGCAAATAACGCTCGTTGCCTACGCTTTGCGCAAATGCATTCACCACGTCCGGGTCGCTCAAGTCCTGCTTTTGCGCCACGTTGCTCATGGTTAAGTGGTGTTTGACCAGGAATTCAATCAACTGCTGATCGGCTTTGGCAATACCGTGCTGGCGGCAGAACAAACGCACCTCGTGCGCGCCCAAGTCTGAATGGTCGCCGCCGCGCCCTTTGGCAATATCGTGAAACAGCGCCGCCACGTACAAAATCCAAGGCTGTTCCCAGCCGGCAGCAAGTTGCGAGCAAAACGGGTATTCGTGCGCGTGTTCAACGATGAAGAAGCGGCGCACGTTACGCAGCACCATCAGAATATGCTGATCGACGGTGTAGACGTGAAACAAATCGTGTTGCATTTGTCCGACGATGCGCCTGAACACCCACAGATAACGGCCTAGCACCGAGGTTTGGTTCATCAAGCGCATGGCGTGCGTGATGCCATGCGAGGTTTGCAAAATGCGCATGAACATGGCGCGATTGGCCGGGTCCCGCCGGAAGGCCGCGTTCATCAAATCTCTTGCGTTGTAAAGCGCGCGCAAGGTTCTGGCTGACAAACCTTTGACACCCACGGTTTCCTGGTAAATCAGAAAGGTTTCCAGAATGGCGTGCGGATCGCGCTGGTACAAATCATCATCAACCACTTCAAGCATGCCGGCTTTGTCAATAAAACGCTCGTTCAACTGGCGCGGCGGATGCGATTGCGTCTGCTGAAACAACCAGTCTTCAATGTTCAAGTGAATGATCTGGTTCAACTGGGTGACCGCTTTGGCGGCCCAGTAATAACGCTTCATCAAAGCTTCGCTTGCCGCGCGGGCCATTTTGCCGTCGCCGCCATCGGTTGACAGGCCCAGGCCAAGCGCTAGCAGGGTTTGCAAATCAAACACCAGGCGGTCCTCCCTGCGTCTGGCGCTCCAGTGCAAGCGCCAGCGCAGCAACGACAACAGGCTTTCGTTACGCAGTAATTGCCTTAACTCCAAAGCCGTCACCATGCCACGCGCATGCAAGTCTTTCCAGCTGCTACCCAGACCGCTGGCCTTGGCCAGCCACAACAACATTTGTAAATCGCGCAATCCGCCGGGCGACTCTTTGCAGTTGGGTTCCAGCGAATACGGTGAGTTCTCAAACTTGTTATGCCGCTGCTGCATTTCCAGCGTTTTGCCGGTGAAAAAAGCCTTGGCCTCCAGCCTGGCGTTAAAGCTGTCGCTGAAGCTTTGCATCAAGCGGCGGTTGCCGGTGAGAAAACGCGATTCCAGCATGGCGGTTTGCACCGTGATGTCGGCGGCGGCTTCGTTGACGCAATCCGTCAGATTGCGCACGCTTGATCCGATCTCAAGGCCCGTGTCCCAGCAACTGCCTATGAATATCTCAATCTTGTTTTTCAACACTTCATCAGCTTCAGCGCTGGTGCCGTCCGGCAGCAAGACCAGCACATCGACATCTGAATAAGGGAATAACGCTTGTCTGCCATAACCGCCGACCGCCAACAGGCAGGTGGTTTCAGGCATGTTTGCCTTTTCCCACAAGCTATACAAAGTCTCATCGCATAAATCGCTGAGCAGTTTTAAATGGGCGTGGACACGGGACGCGCGAGCCAGACTTTGTTCTGCGGCGCATTGAGCCAGCAGTGCAGATTTACGGTGTCTGAAATCTGATGCGGAGTGATTCACGCGTCAGCACGCCGTGGTGGTGACAAAGGCGGGCAGGGCAGGGCTGCCTTCGGACAGCGTCAGAACTTCATAGCCGGTCGGTGTGACCAGCACCGTGTGCTCCCATTGCGCAGACAGGGAATGGTCGCGCGTGATGATGGTCCAGCCGTCGCCCATTTCTTTAATATCGCGTTTACCGGCGTTGACCATGGGTTCAATGGTGAACGTCATGCCGGGTTTGAGCTCTTCCAGTGTGCCGGGCTTGCCGTAGTGCAGCACTTGCGGCTCTTCGTGGAACACCTGACCGATGCCGTGACCGCAGAATTCACGTACGATAGAAAAGCCGTGGTTTTCGGCAAATACCTGAATCGCGTGGCCGATGTCGCCGAGCCGGGCTCCCGGTTTGACTTTGACAATGCCGTGCCACATGGCCTCGTAAGTCAGCTGGCACAGTCGTTTGGCGGCGATAGAGCCTTCGCCGACGATGAACATGCGGCTGGTGTCGCCGTGCCATCCGCCTTTGATGACGGTGATGTCAATATTGACAATATCTCCTTTTTTCAAGACCTTGTCGCTGGGTATGCCGTGACATACCTGATGGTTGATCGAGGTACAAATCGATTTGGGGTAGGGGTTGTTGCCGCTGGGGTTGTAGTTCAGCGGGGCCGGTATGGCTTGTTGCACCTGGGTGATGTAGTCAAACGCCAGTTTGTCAAGGTGGTTGGTGGTGATGCCCGGCTGCACAAGTGGGGTCAGGTAATCCAGCACTTCAGACGCAAGTTGGCCCGCAATGCGCATGCCGTCAATGCCGTGTTGGTTTTTGTATGTGATGCTCATGGCCGAATTATCTCAGGCTGACGCGCTCTGTTTTAAGCGGCTCGGCAGTGCCGTTAAAATTCAGGCATGACACGCTGTACCCGTTCACAGCTAAGCCCTCTTAAACCCAAGGCCACCCCGTGACCCTTCAGATCAGTAATTTTCAGGGCGGCCCCGCCTTCAGTAGCTTCAAAACCCGTCGTTTGCTCAGCAGATTGCAATCCGTTTGTGCGGCCATTCAATCATTGCAAGCCACGCATGTCTACCTACTGGCAGCCGACCGGCCGCTGAAAGCCGTCGACGCTGCCCGTTTGGCGCAACTGCTGGGCGCTGTGGCCGACAAGGCC
Organism: Bordetella parapertussis; assembly: GCA_945870575.1. Classification (GTDB taxonomy): domain Bacteria; phylum Pseudomonadota; class Gammaproteobacteria; order Burkholderiales; family Burkholderiaceae_C; genus Limnohabitans. The sequence continues at coordinate 17,708 of CAMBSK010000001.1, forward strand.
TTGACTGTTGTATCAGCTGACACGCTGACATTGGTGGTCTCACCGCGCCAGGGCACGGTGTCTCCCTGGGCCTCCAAGGCCGGTGATATTGCTCGCAATTGCGGTTTTGCGTTGCACCGCCTGGAGCGCCTGACCGAGTACCGCTTGGAGTTGAAGAACGCTTCTCAACCGTCTCCAATAGAACTGGCAGGAATTCATGCTTTGTTGCATGACCGCATGACCGAGTCTGTCTGGGCGGACCGCTTGTCGGCGCGCGTGCTTTTGCAAAATCTGAATGCCGTCGACATGGTCAGCGTCGACGTCTTGAAACAAGGACGGCAAGCGCTGATGCAAGCGAATACCGATAACGGTCTGGCGCTGGCAGACGATGAAATCGATTATTTGTTGCACGCTTTCAACCGGCTTCAGCGCAACCCGACCGATGCCGAGTTGATGATGTTTGCTCAAGCCAACAGCGAGCATTGCAGACACAAGATCTTCAACGCCGACTACATCATTGACGGCCAGGTGCAAAGCCACAGCTTGTTCGGCATGATCCGACATACGCACAAAACCAACCCTCAACGCACCGTGGTCGCGTATTCGGATAACGCCGCCATCATGCAAGGGCATCAGGTGGAAAGATTCACTGCGGCACTCACCGGCTATATGCCGCGCTACGACAAAACCAGCGGCGTGCAGCATATTTTGATGAAGGTGGAAACGCACAACCACCCGACAGCTATTTCGCCGTTTCCGGGCGCGGCCACCGGTGCTGGCGGCGAGATTCGCGACGAAGGCGCGACAGGTCGCGGCGCCAAACCCAAGGCAGGCCTCACCGGTTTTAGCGTCTCCAAACTTTGGGGCAGCAGCATAGGACAGGCTTCGCACATGGCTTCGGCTTTGCAAATCATGACCGAAGGCCCATTGGGCGGAGCGGCTTTTAACAACGAGTTCGGCAGACCGAATTTGCTGGGCTATTTCCGCGAATATGAACAAGTGGTTAACGGTGTTCAACGCGGTTACCACAAGCCCATCATGCTGGCAGGCGGTTTGGGTGTGGTGCGCGACGAACTCACGCACAAACTTTTGTTTCCCGCAGGGACTTTATTGATACAACTCGGCGGCCCGGGCATGCGCATAGGCATGGGCGGCGGCGCTGCCAGTTCGCTGGCCAGCGGCAGCAACGCGGTCAACTTGGATTTTGATTCGGTGCAACGCGGCAACCCCGAGATTCAACGCCGCGCACAAGAGGTGATCAACCATTGCAATGCCCTGGGCAAAGACACGCCTGTATTGGCTATTCACGATGTGGGTGCTGGCGGTTTGTCCAATGCCTTTCCCGAACTGGTCAACGATGCCGGTCGCGGTGCGCGTTTTGATTTGCGGCAAGTGCCGCTGGAAGAAAGCGGTTTGTCCCCCAAGGAAATCTGGAGCAACGAAAGCCAGGAACGCTATGTGCTGGCGATAGCGCCTGAGTCTTTGTCGCAGTTTCAGTTTTTCTGCGAACGCGAACGCTGTCCCTTCGCTGTCGTGGGTGTCACCACAGAGGAAAGACATCTGTCCGTCAAGCACACCGACACATCAGACGCAGTGGATATGCCACTGGATGTGTTGCTCGGCAAGCCACCGAAAATGCTTCGCGATGTGCAGCGTCTGACACGCGAGATTGAATCTTTTCATACCGACGGTGTCAGCCTACAAGACGCAGTGCTTAAAGTCCTGTCACACCCCACCGTTGCCAGCAAACGTTTTTTGATCACCATCGGCGACCGCACGGTGGGCGGTCTAAGCCACCGGGATCAAATGGTCGGGCCCTGGCAGGTACCGGTGGCCGATTGCGCCATCACCTTGGCCGATTACAAAGGCGTGGCAGGCGAGGCTATGGCGCTGGGCGAGCGCACGCCGCTGGCCGCCATTAACGCAGCAGCCTCCGGGCGCATGGCGGTGGCTGAAGCCATTACCAATTTGCTGGCTGCGCCTGTCACTTTGGAGCGGGTGAAGTTGTCCGCCAACTGGATGGCCGCTTGTGGCGAACCCGGGGAAGACGCGGCATTGTTTGATACTGTCAAAGCAGTTGGACTGGAGTTGTGCCCGGCGCTGGGTATTTCCATTCCCGTCGGCAAAGACAGCTTGTCCATGCGCACCCGTTGGCTGGATAACGGTCAGTCTATGCAAGTGACTTCACCGGTCAGTTTGATCGTCACCGCGTTTGCCACCTTGGACGATGTGCGCGGTAATTTCACGCCGCAATTGAACGCCACCGAAACCGATACCAGCTTGATTTTGATAGATCTCGGACACGGTAAACAGCGCATGGGCGGCAGTATTTTGGCGCAGGCGCTGGATCAGGCAGGAGGTTTGGTGCCTGACCTGGACCACGCGGACGATTTGAAAAACCTGGTGATCGCCATCAATGATTTGCGTGCCAAGGGCTGGGTCATGGCCTACCATGACCGCAGCGACGGCGGCTTGCTGGCCTGTGTGGCCGAGATGGCATTTGCCGGTCACGTCGGCGTGGCCTTGAATGTGGATTTGTTGGTCACCGAAGGCGACGGCATCAGGGACAGCCGCGCCGACCACGGCGACAGCAAAAACTGGTCACAGCAAGTCAACGCCAGGCGCGATGAACTCACGCTCAAAGCCTTGTTCAACGAAGAGATCGGCGTGGTGATTCAGGTGCGTACAGAAGTGCGTGATCTGAGCATGCAATTGCTTCGGCAGTACGGTTTATCGGCTTGCAGCCATGTGATCGGTAAAACCCGGCCTGCGTCCAGCGGCATCAACAAAGGCGTGGGTGAACTCAGCATCTGGCGCGATGCCAAAGAAATTTTCAGCGCAAGTCTGTTTGATTTGCACCAGGTATGGGACAGCGTCAGCTGGAAAATTTGCCGTGAACGCGACAACCCGCAAACCGCAGACGCTGAACACGCCGCTGCCGGACTGCCCGCAGACCCGGGCTTGCATGTGTATTTAACGCCGGGTGCGCTCGACAATGTCGCTGCTCCCTATATCAACAAACAACGCCCTCGTGTAGCGGTCTTGCGCGAGCAAGGTGTGAATTCGCATGTGGAAATGGCGTATGCGTTCACCGAAGCAGGCTTTGAAGCCTATGACGTGCACATGACCGATTTGCAGTCGGGACGCGCGCATTTGAAAGACTTTCAAGGGCTGGTGGCCTGCGGCGGTTTCAGCTACGGCGACACTTTGGGTGCGGGTAAGGGTTGGGCGCGCAGCATCACATTCAATACAGCTTTATCCGACCAGTTTCAAAGCTTTTTTGACCAGAAAAACACGTTTGCACTCGGCGTGTGCAATGGTTGCCAGATGTTTGCCGAATTGGCGGTGCTGATTCCTGGTGCCCAGAATTGGCCGCGTTTCACCGATAACCAAAGCGAACGTTTCGAGGCGCGTTTGTCGCAGGTTGAAGTGCTGGAAACGCCTAGTTTGTTTTTCAAAGGCATGGCGGGCAGTCGATTGCCGATTGCCGTAGCGCACGGTGAAGGCTATGCGGATTTCAGTGAACGCGGTAGCGCTGACAAAGTGCTGGCTGCCATGCGTTTCACCGATCACCACGGGCAGGCCACCGAAGCCTATCCGTTCAACCCCAACGGCAGCCCCAGCGGCTTGACCGCAGTGACCACAGACGATGGCAGATTCACGGCCATGATGCCGCACCCGGAGCGCGTGTTCCGCCAGCTGCAATTTAGCTGGACTGCGCAAAGTAATTTCCAGAAGCCCACCGACTTCAGCCCTTGGATGCGCATGTGGCGCAACGCCCGGCGTTGGGTAGGCTGACAAGAGCGAGTAGTTTTTTTAACAAACAACAAGGAAGTACCCATGAGCTTGACCAAAGACCGTGAATTGGCTGATTTGCTCTACAACAGCTACGGGGATCTTTCATTGCTGCTGGCTGATCTGAGCAGTCTGGCCGAAGACCAAGCCAAACAAGCGGTGGCAGTGCAAAACCACAACCACGACAAGAATGGCCATGAGTCGCATGCGCCAGCACCGACCGAGGCACAAAAAACGCTGACGGGTGCACAGCAAAAAACCGTGGCCTTGCAGCAGCATCTCGTGCAAATCATCAAGCTGTTGATTCAAAACCATACAGACGCCAGCATCATCATCAATGAGTTTGAAAAAATACGCACCGGCAAATTGTTGATGAGCGAGACTTTTTCGCTCGCCCATGTCATACCCGTGAATACAGGAATTAATTCAAACACCACGCCTTTGTTGAAATAAGCCGGATCACCATAAAAAAAGCCCTCTTCAATCTGAAGAGGGCTTTCGCATATCAAACGCCAGAATAGTTATTCAATCTTGGCTTTCTCGCGCAATGACTGTTGGTATTCACCCAATTTGGCTTGTTGCAATTGCTGCAGGATTTGCGGCTTGACATCATCAAACTTGGGCAGTTCTGCGCTGCGTATATCGTCCAGGCGAATGATGTGGTAGCCAAACTGTGACTTGACTGGAGTAGCAGTGGTTTCGCCTTTTTTCAGCGCAGTCATGGCCACGGAAAATTCTTTGACGAAGCTGTTGGGGTTAGCCCAATCCAAGTCTCCGCCCTTGGCGCCTGAGCCTGGGTCTTTAGATTGTTTTTTGGCGATGTCTTCAAACTTACCGCCTTTTTTCAAGCTGGCCAAAACGGCTTTGGCCTTTTCTTCTTTGTCTACAAGAATGTGACGGGCTTTGTATTCTTTGGTGCTGTTGGCGGCTGCGAATTTATCGTATTCAGCTCTGACATCTGCATCGGTGACAGGGCTTTTACGTTGGTATTCGCCAAAAAGTTCGCGTATGAGCAAGCCTTGGCGGGCCAGATCCATCTGAACTTTGAATTCTTCGGTGGCGTCCATGCCCATGCTTTGCGCTTCCTGCATAAAGATTTCACGCAGTATGACTTCTTCACGCAGTTGCTGCTCCATCTCAGGGGTGACGGCCCGGCCTGAACGCTCGAGTTGAGCGGCCAATGCCTGCACACGTGCCTTGGGAACAGGCTTGCCATTAACGATTGCCAGATTTTGTGCCTGAGCGGCAAGACTGGCGCAGGCTATCAAGCCGACGATCAGGGGATTGATCAAAGAGATTTTCATGAAAAAACTTTCAAAAGAGTAAGTCGGGTTGAAAACAAACCCGCGCATCAAGCTGGTAAGTCGACCATTTCAATGGCCAAGGCATGCAAACCCAAGTCGGTGAATTGTTGCAGAGAATCATACACAAGCCGGTGCCTGGCCACACGGCTCAAACCGTTAAATACCCCAGCACCGATACGTACACGGAAATGCGTGCCGTGTCCGCTGCCGTCAACGCCTGCATGACCGGCGTGGGCGGCACTTTCATCCTCGACTTGCAAGAAAAAGGGCTGTAAATCGGTTTGTAAGCTGTTTTCGAGTTGTTGCGCAGTGATATTCATGGAGCGTCCGCCGGTTTTTCTGTTTCGTCCAACTGTATGTGACGCCCCAGGTAGACCGCTTGCGCCAGCACGAACACCAGCATCAGGCCCATGCCGCCAAATAATTTGTAATTGACCCAGGTGTCGGTGTCAAAATTGAAAGCCACCCAGAGGTTGGCTAAGCCCATGAAAGCAAAAAACGCCACCCAGGCAAACAACAAGCGAAGCCAAATAGGGTCGGGCAGTCTCATTTGCGCCGACATGAGTTTCATCAACAGATTGCGTTTGAAGACCAGTTGTCCAATCAGCAATACACCGCCCATCAGCCAGTAAAGAATGGTCGGCTTCCATTTGATAAAGGTTTCATCATGGGTGAGCAAGGTGGCGCCGCCGAAAAAAGTGATGATGGCCAGGCTGACCCATTGCATAGGCTCGACCTTGCCGTGTCTGAAATAAAGCCAGGCGATTTGTACTAAGGTAGCAGCCATGGCCACGGCGGTGGCCACATAAATACCGGCCAGTTTGAACGCGATGAAAAACAGCACAATCGGGAAAAAATCCATCAACATTTTCATGATTTATCCTCTTCAGGCTGAAAAGATAAAGCTGCTGAATTCATGCAATAACGCAAGCCGGTAGGGGCCGGGCCATCGGGAAAAACATGCCCCAGGTGTGCTTTGCACACAGAGCAAACGGTCTCGGTGCGCAGCATACCGTGGGCGCGGTCAACCCGTTCTTCGATAGCGGTGTTGTCGCGGGCCTGGGAGAAACTCGGCCAGCCGCAACCGGCGTCAAATTTGGTGACCGAGCTGAACAATTCGTTGTCGCAACACATGCAGCGGTAAACGCCTTTGGCCCAATGCGCTTCATAGCGACCGGTGAAGGGGCGTTCGGTCGCGGCATGGCGGGTGACTTCATAGGCCACCGGTTCGGCATTTTTGGCTGCCAGATGGGCCCGCCATTCGGCACTGTTTTCGGGTAATTTCATGAGGAACAACTGATGGAAATGGAAGAAGCCCAATCGGGCGGAAACCCGGCCAGGTGATGAAAATCCGGGTGCTCGTCAAACGGCGTTTGCAAAACCCGCAACAAATCAGCGACACCGCAGAAGTCGCCTATTTTCGCCTGTTGTATCGCTTGCTCGCCCAAATGGTTGCGCAACACGTATTTCGGGTTGGTTTGCAGCATATGCGCAGAAGCTTTCAGCAAGTCCTGTGCTTGCAACCTGTTCACATAACCGGGCAACCAGTTATCCCAGCCCTCGTGCTGCATAAACAGGTCACGCACTTTTTCAAAAGCATGCGCAGGCACCTGAGTTGCCAACAAAGCTGTGGCGTGGCTCAAGCGGCGCCAGAAAATAGTGAAGTCGGTTTTTTCGGCGGCAAGCAGTGTCAACAGCGATTCAATCAGCTCATGGTCACCAGACTGTGAACCGGTAAGTCCGAGTTTGGCGGCAAAGGCCTGATCGGCCAGCACCGGGTAATCGGTTTTAAAACTCTCCAGCGCCGCTACCGTCATGTCCTGGTCTTCAATCAGCGGCAGCATGGCTTGACCCAGACAAAACAAATTCCAGTAAGCCACTTGCGGTTGTCTGCCGTAGGCGTAACGCCCTTGGTGGTCTGAATGGTTGCAAATATGCGCCGGGTCAAAACCGTCCAGAAACTGAAACGGTCCGTAATCTATGGTCAGGCCCAGCAAGCTCATGTTGTCGGTGTTCATCACGCCGTGGCAAAAGCCGACAGCTTGCCATTGCGCCAGCATTTCAGCGGTCAATCGGGTAACGCGGGCCAGCCAGGCTGTGTAACGCTTAGAACCAGCCTCAACCGACAACAAATGCGGGAAATGCGTTGCTATGAAATGGTCAACCAGCCGTTGCAATGATGCGGTGTCACCGTTGGCGGCGAAATGCTGCAAGTGGCCGAAACGCAAAAAACTTGGCGCCACCCGTGTCACCACGGCGGCGGTTTCCAGTTCCTCGCGCAGCACGCGATCCGGCGAGCCGGTCAGGCACAACGCACGGGTGGTTGGAATGCCAAGGCCGTGCATGGCTTCGCTGCACAAAAACTCTCGGATGCTTGAACGCAGCACGGCGCGGCCGTCGCCCATGCGCGAATACGGTGTCAGACCGGCACCTTTGAGCTGAAATTCCTGAGGGCCTAAGGCGGTGTCTAACAAGCCTAGTGACAAGGCCCGCCCGTCGCCGAGTTGACCGGCCCAGACACCAAATTGGTGCCCGCTGTAAACGCTCGCAAACGGCTGGCTGCCGGGAAAGACCGAGTTACCCGAGAGGGCTGACAGTAAATTTTCGCTGTCCATCATTTGTAATGGCCAGCCCAATTGCTCGGCCAGGGCGTGGTTACGCGCCACCCAATGCACATTGCTTAACGGCGTAGGTTGAACGCTGGCGTAAAAAGCTGTCCCCAAAGCGTCATAGGGGTGCTGCCAATCCAGCATGAATTCAATTGTTGGTGAAGATTGCATCGTCTGATTGTGCACAATACGCGAACAATAAGCGCTGAAGCGTCATTAAAAGACTTACCAGGAGACACCCATGTTGGGATTGATGCAGCAACAAAATCTTTTGATATCGGACATGATTGAGTTCGCCGAAAAGCATCACGGCGACACCGATATCGTTTCCCGCCGAGTAGAAGGCGATATGCACCGCAGCAGCTGGGCCACGATTGCTGCCCGCTCCCGTCAGGTTGCCAATGCCCTGGATGCTTGGCAGATACCGGTCGGCGAAAGAGTTGCCACGCTGGCCTGGAACGGTTACAGGCACCTAGAGTTGTACTTCGGCGTCAGCGGCAGCGGACGCGTGTTGCACACCTTGAACCCGCGCCTTCATCCCGAGCAAGTGGTCTGGATCGTCAACCACGCCGAGGACAGCGTGCTGTGTTTTGACATGACTTTTCTGCCCATCGTGCAGAAAATCCGCCAAGACTGCCCGACGGTCAAGCACTGGGTCGCGATGTGCGATGCAGACAAATTGCCCGCAGACAGTGGCGTCCCCGGCTTGGTCAGCTACGAGGCGTGGATGTCTCAACATTCAACCGCCTACGCCTGGCCCGAACTCGATGAAAACGCCGCCTCCTGCATGTGCTACACCAGCGGCACCACCGGCAACCCCAAAGCGGCTGTTTACAGCCACCGCTCAACCTTGCTTCATGCCTACGCTTGCGCTTTGCCCGATGTGATGTGCTTGTCGGCGCGCGACAGCGTGTTGCCCGTTGTACCCATGTTCCATGTGAATGCCTGGGGCATTCCTTACAGCGCGGCCATGGTCGGTTGCAAACTGGTGTTTCCCGGCCCGGCGTTGGACGGTAAATCGGTTTACGAAATGCTGGAAGCAGAAAAAGTCACGCTGGCCGCAGGCGTACCTACAGTCTGGCAAATGTTGCTCGGCCATGTCAAGGCCGGGGGTTTGCGCTTCAATTTCCTCAAACGCACCGTCATAGGCGGTTCGGCCTGTCCGCCCGCCATGATTAAGGCTTTCAACGACGACTATGGCGTGGAAGTGCTGCACGCCTGGGGCATGACTGAGCTCAGTCCGCTGGGAACCTTGTGCACGTTAAAGAACAAACACCTGGAATTGCCTCCCGAAGAGCAAATGAAAATCCGCTTGAAACAAGGACGGGCCATCTTCGGCATTGATTTCAAAATCGTTGATGAACTGGGTGTGGAGCAACCTAACGACGGCAAGTCGTACGGCGACTTATTGGTCAAAGGCCCCTGGGTGATACGCGAATATTTCAAGCAGGAGGGTCCGTCACCGCTGGTCGGCGGCTGGTTCCCTACAGGCGACGTGGCCACCGTCGACCCCGAAGGCTTCATGCAAATCACCGACCGCAGCAAAGACGTGATCAAGTCCGGCGGCGAATGGATCAGTTCCATCGATGTGGAGAACATTGCCATGGCACACCCTGATGTCGCCATGGCCGCTTGCATAGGCATGGCGCATCCAAAGTGGGATGAAAGGCCGGTGGTGGTGGTGGTCAAAAAACCCGGCAGTCCGCTGACTGCGGCGGAGTTATTGAAATTCTACGAAGGCAAAATCGCCAAATGGCAAGTACCTGATGATGTGTTGTTTGTCGATTCAATTCCGTTGGGGGCGACAGGCAAAATGTTGAAAACACGCTTGCGTGAACAACTTGCCGACTACCGCTTACCGTCATAATTCAATTGGGCGTTCACTTGCAGGTATAACCCTGACTTCACTTAATTCAGATTGATGAATTTCTAGGAGAATAAAAATGTTGTTTCGCGAAACCGGTATGGCTTTGTTACTCACTACCCTGTCTTGTTTCAATGTATTTGCGCAAAAGGGTGAGACCGTCAAAATCGCCTGGATAGACCCATTGTCAGGTTTGATGGCGCCTGTGGGCTCCAACCAGCTGAAAACCCTGCAATACCTGGCCGAGGAATACAACAAAAACAATGTGGCTGGTGTGAAGTTTGAAATCATCGGGCTTGACAACAAACTCAGCCCGGCTGAAAGCCTGAACCAGTTGAAGTCCGCCATGGACCAGGGCGTGCGCTACATCACCCAAGGAAATGGCTCATCGGTTGCCGGTGCATTGGTCGACGCGGTCAACAAGCACAACGAACGCAACCCGGGCAAGGAAATCGTTTACCTCAACCATTCCGCAGTTGACCCTGACCTGACCAACAGCAAATGCAGTTACTGGCATTTCCGCTTTGACGCAGACACCTCCATGAAAATGGAAGCAATGACCACTTTCATCAAAGAATTGCCTGACGTGAAAAAAGTGTATTTGCTGAACCAGAACTATTCGCACGGCCAGCAAGTCGCTAAATTCGCCAAGGAAACGCTGGCTCGCAAACGCCCGGACATACAAATCGTCGGTGAAGATCTGCATCCCTTGGCGCAAGTTCGTGACTTTGCCCCTTACATCGCTAAGGTCAAGGCCTCGGGTGCAGATTCCATCATCACCGGCAACTGGGGCTCTGATCTTGCATTGCTTGTCAAAGCCGCCAATGAAGGTGGTTACACAGGCAAGTTCTTTACCTATTACACCGGTGTCAGCGGCACACCTACCTCGCTTGGTCAAAGTGCAGCCGGTCGTGTGTTTCAGGTTGCTTACGCTCACTACAACATGAGCGGCCCCATGACCAAATACCGTGACGGTTTCAAAGCCAAATTCAATGACGATTTGTACACCGGCTCCATGATCAGCATTTTTGATTTACTCACTGGCGCCATGGCACAGGCCAAATCCACCGACCCGGTGAAAGTGGCTGCCGCCATGCACGGTTACAAATTCAAGGGCTTCAACGGTGACATGGAAATGCGCAAGTACGACCACCAGTTGCAGCAAACCCTGTTCATCTCGGTTTGGCAAAAAGCGGATAAAAAATACCCTTACAGCCCGGAAAACACCGGCATGACCCTGGCTCCGGTGAAAACCTTCGAGCCGTATGTGTCAAGCACACCGACCAGCTGCCAGATGAAAATGCCCTGATGTGAATCTGACATTGCTTCTCGATAATTTATTCAGCCTGGCAACGCGCAGCGGTAATTGATATATGGAATTTTTCCTCATCTCCATGCTCAATGGTTTGAGCTACGGCCTGCTGCTGTTCATGCTCAGTTCAGGCCTCACCTTGATCTTCAGCATGATGGGCGTGCTGAATTTCGCGCACGCCAGTTTTTACATGCTGGGGGCTTATTTCGGTTACACGCTCAGCGGTGTCTTCGGTTTCTGGCCGGCTCTCGTGCTAGCGCCTGTCTTGACCGGTGCCGCCGGGGCGGTGTTTGAAAGTCAGGTGCTGCGCAAGGTCCACAAAATGGGCCACGTGTCTGAATTATTGGTGACCTTTGGTTTGTCTTACATCGTGCTGGAACTGGTGCAACTGATTTGGGGCCGGGTTGCGGTGGAATTCAATCCACCGGTTTTTTTGCAAGGCCCTATGTTCACCCTGATCAATCACTCACAACAAGGTTTGTCTCTCGTCAGAGGCGAAGCAGGCGCGCTTTGTCAAGCAGCCGAAGGCGTGCGGGTGGTGTGTTCACCTTTTCCTGCCACGCGCGGTTTTGTCATGCTGACCGCCATGTTGATGGTGATCAGCTTGTGGTGGGTGCTGACCAAAACGCGTGCCGGTTTGATCATTCAAGCTGCATTAACCCATCCGCAAACGGTTGAAACCTTAGGCCACAACGTACCCCGCATTTTCATGCTGGTGTTCGCCATGGGCACCGGTCTGGCCGGACTCGCCGGTGTGATCGGTGGCTTTACTTTTATCACCGAACCGGCCATGGCCGCCACCGTCGGCTCGGTGGTGTTCGTCGTTGTGGTTGTCGGTGGCATGGGCTCGCTCAGCGGTGCTTTTCTGGCTTCTCTACTCATTGGCATAGTGCAAACTTTTGCAGTGGCAGTGGATTATTCGCTGATGCAATTACTCACGGATGCCGGCCTGGTGTTGTCAGCTCACTGGCAAGACAACACCATATTGAAACTCTCGGTGTCCCAAGTTGCACCTATTCTTCCTTACCTGCTGCTGGTTTTGATTTTGATATTCCGACCGCGCGGCCTCTTAGGTAAGCGGGAGACCTGATATGACCAACTCACAAGCCAATCATGACGCCGGCAAGCTGATGCTTTGGCTGGGTTTTGCACTGCTGTTGCTGGTGGTGCCTTGGGTATTTACCAGCAATTTGTCCATGACCATGTTGTCGCAAATGGGCATAGCCATCATTGCCTGCCTGTCTTACAACCTGTTGCTGGGGCAGGGCGGCATGCTGAGCTTTGGCCATGCGGTTTACAGCGGCATGGGCAGTTACCTCACCATTCACGCACTCAATGCAGTCAGCCAGGGCAGCTTGCATTTGCCTGTCACCCTGCTTCCATTGATCGGCGGCTTGGCTGGCATGGCTTTCGCTGTGTTGCTGGGCTTTGTCACCACACGCAAATCAGGCACGGCGTTTTCCATGATCACTTTAGGCATGGCAGAGTTGGTATTCGCCATGTCTTTGATGTTTTCCGAGTTCTTTGGCGGCGAGGCCGGGGTGTCCGGCAACCGGGTGGCCGGTGAAGTCTTCCTGGGCATCAACTATGGCCCGCAGCGCCAGGTGTACTACCTGATTGCGGCTTACACCTTTGTGTCGGTGGCCTTGTTGTACGCGTTGACACAAACCCCTTTGGGCCGCATTCTTAATGCAGTGCGTGACAACCCGGAGCGCGTAGAGTTCATTGGTTACAACACCCAGCAAGTGCGCTACCGGGCTTTCATCATTGCAGGATTTTTTGCAGGCATTGCCGGTGGACTCGGCGCCTTGAATTTTGAAATCGTCACGGCCGAAGTGGTAGGCCCGGCGCGCTCCGGCGCTTATCTGCTGTTTACGTTCCTCGGCGGAGCCACTTTCTTTTTTGGCCCAATTCTGGGCGGCATTCTCATGGTGCTGGCGTTTGTGCTGCTGTCTGAATTGACCAAAGCCTGGCTGCTTTATCTGGGCATGATTTTTCTTTTCATGGTGGTGTATGCGCCCGGCGGTTTTGCCGGACTCATCATGATGAATGTTCGCGTTATCAAAGCCGGCGCATTCGGTAGATTGCGCATCACCTATGCCGGGCTTTTTGTCGCTGCGTTGTTGGTGCTGACCGGCGCAAGTTCTTTGATAGAAATGATTTACCACCTTCAATTGAATGCAGGCACAGGTCCGCTGTTGAATTTTGCAGGCATGGCTCTGGACACCAGCAACGCAAGCACTTGGATCAGCGCCGTGTTGGTTTTGCTATTGGGCTTAGCCTTTTTTGAATGGGTCAGACGGCGTTTCCTCACAGCCTGGGAACAAATACATACCGAACTCGCGCAGCAGACGGCGCGCAAGGAGCTTGCATGAGTCAAGCGCATTCGCTGGTTCTGACAAATTTGCGCAAGCAGTTTGGCAAAACAGAAATCATCCGGGGCGTTGACCTGGCTGTGAACGCCGGTGAGCGCGTGGCCATCATCGGTCCTAACGGCGCCGGTAAATCCACTTTGTTCAACCTGATCAGCGGCCGTTTTGCCCCGAGCAGCGGTGAAATCCATTTGCACGGGCAACGCATAGACGGATTGAAACCTTTCGAGATCAACCGCCAGGGTTTGTCGCGCAGTTTTCAAATCACCAATATTTTTCCCAAGCTCAGCGTGTTTGAAAACCTGCGCTGTTCGGTGCTGTGGAGCTTGGGTCACCGCTACAGTTTCTGGTCATTTCTCAGTCGCCTCAAGGATGCGAACGAGTTGGCCAACGAATGGATGCAGCGCATACATTTGGCGCACAAAAGCGAAGTGCTGGCCATGAATCTGACCTATGCAGAACAACGGGCGCTGGAAATCGGTATCACCATGGCCGGTGGCGCCGACGTGGTCTTGCTGGACGAGCCCACGGCCGGTATGAGCAAAAGTGAAACAGAGCGTTTCATCGAGTTGATCAAAACCGTCACCCACGGCAAAACCTTGCTCACGGTTGAGCACGACATGGGCGTGGTGTTCGGCTTGGCAGACAAAATTGCCGTGCTGGTCTATGGCGAAATCATCGCCTTTGACACGCCGGATGCGGTTCGCTCCAACCCCCGCGTGCAGGAAGCCTACCTGGGCAGCATGGAAGAACAAGGCCATTGACCATGTTGCAAATTGACCAACTCCACGCGTATTACGGCAAAAGCCATGTGTTGCAAGGCGTGAGTTTTGCCGTCGGTCAGGGTGAAATTGTGGCTTTGCTGGGGCGCAACGGATCCGGACGCTCCACTACCGCCAAGGCCATTATGGGTCTGGTGGACTGTGAAGGACGCATGAGTTTCAAAGGCCAAAGCCTGCTCAAACGCAAGCCCTTTGATATTGCCCACATGGGCCTGGGCTACGTGCCGGAAAACCGCGATATTTTCCCCAAATTGACGGTGCATCAAAATCTGTTGCTGGGCTTGAAAGGCGACAAACCCGCAGGTCGCTGGGATTTTGAGGACATGTACCAGTTGTTTCCGCGATTGCGCGAACGCCAGCACACCGAAGCCGGTGTGCTCTCAGGCGGTGAACAACAAATGCTGACCTTGTGCCGCACGCTCATGGGCGACCCCGAACTCATCATCATTGACGAGCCCACGGAAGGACTGGCGCCCAAAATTGTCGAACTCGTCGGTCAATTTTTGCGCGAACTGCGAAATCGCGGCGTGTCGGTGCTGCTGATTGAGCAAAAGCTGACCATTGCCATGCAAATCTCCGACCGCGCGCTGGTCATGGGCCATGGCAATATTGTGTTTGACGGCACCCCGGCTCAACTCAGAGAAGACGTTGGCGTTCGAAAAGAATGGCTGGAAGTCTGATCCTAAACGCTTAACTTGCGTCTACAATCATCTAAAAAAGAACGACCGTTCTATTTTTTTATATTTTGTTTTCATGAAGGAACACCCATGAGTGCTGATTACGCTGTCCACGGCGATGTTGCTGTGATCACTTTGAACAACCCGCCGGTCAACGGTCTGGGACTGTCAACCCGTCAAGCCATTGTTCAAGGCTTGAGCCAGGCGCAGGCAGATGAAGCGGTGACATCGATTGTGATCACCGGCGCTGGCAAGGCTTTTTCTGGCGGTGCTGACATCAAAGAATTCGGCACGCCCAAGGCCACCCAGGAACCGCATTTGCTCAGCGTAATAAATGCGATTGAAAACGCCGGCAAACCGGTGGTCGCAGCCATTCATTCTGTGGCCATGGGCGGCGGTCTTGAGCTCGCCCTGGGTTGCCATTACCGTGTCTGCGCACCGGGCGCTGATATTGCACTGCCTGAAGTCAAACTCGGTTTGATTCCAGGTGCTGGTGGCACCCAGCGTTTGCCGCGCGTGATCGGCGTCGAAGCCGCGCTCAATATGATCGTCAGCGGCGAGCCGGTGAAAAGCGAGATGCTGGCCAAACTGCCAGGTCAGACATTGTTTGATGTGATGACCGCGTCCAAAGACAGTTTGCTGCAAGAAGCGGTTTCTTTTGCCCAATCTGTGGCGGGCAAGTCTCCGCTGCCGCTGATACGCAATTTGCCGTGCAAGCACTCGAACGCAGACGCTTTCTTCAAATTCAGTTTGAACATGGTCAACGGCATGACCAAAGGCAAATACCCTGCGCCGTTGAAATGCGTTGAAGCCGTGCAAAACGCTGTCAAGATGAAATTCGAGCAAGGCATGACAGCCGAACGCGAAATCTTCACCAATCTGATGTGGACGCCCGAGTGCCGCGCGCTGCGCCATATGTTTGTAGCGCAACGCGCAGCCTCCAAAATTGACGATGTGCCGTCCGACACGCCACAACGAGACATCAATTCGGTGGCCGTCATAGGTGCTGGCACCATGGGTGGCGGCATCACCATGAATTTTCTTAACGCCGGTATCCCGGTAAAGATGCTGGAGATGAAGCAGGAAGCGCTCGACAAAGGCGTAGCCGTATTGCGCGGCAACTACGAAGCGCAAGTGAAAAAAGGCAAGTTGAAAGAAGACAAGTTTAAAGAGCGCATGGCTTTGCTCAGCACCACCTTGGAATACGAAGAATTGAAAGACGCAGACCTGGTCATAGAAGCTGTGTTTGAAGAGATTGGCGTGAAAGAACAAGTCTTTAAAAAACTGGATGAAGTGATGAAACCCGGTGCCATACTCGCCTCCAACACCTCCACGCTGGACGTGAATGCGATTGCACATTTCACACAGCGTCCGCAGGACGTGGTCGGCTTGCACTTTTTCAGTCCGGCGAATGTGATGAAACTGCTGGAAGTTGTGCGCGGTGCTGACACGGCCAAAGACGTGATGGCCACTGTCATGTCGGTTGCCAAGAAAATAAAAAAGACTGCAGTGGTCTCCGGTGTTTGCGATGGCTTCATCGGCAACCGCATGATCGAACAATACAGCCGTCAGGCCGGGTTCCTCATCGAAGAAGGTTGTACACCGCAACAGGTTGACAAAGCCATAGAGAAATTCGGTTTTGCCATGGGCCCGTTTCGCATGAGTGACCTGGCAGGCAACGACATAGGCTGGGCGATACGCAAACGCCGTTACCTTGAAAAGCCGGACATGAAATACAGCAAAACCGCTGATTTGTTGTGCGAGATGGGCCGCTTCGGCCAAAAAGCAGGCAAGGGCTGGTATGACTATCTGCCGGGTAAACGTGATGCGATAGCCTGCAAGGAAGTCGAAGACATGGTGATCGCGCACCGTCAAACGCTCGGCATATCAGCACGCAAAATCAGCGACGACGAAATCGTGCAACGCCTGGTGTTTTCGCTGGTCAATGAAGCAGCGCATTTGCTGGAAGAAGGCATTGCAGCGCGCGCCAGCGACATAGACATCGTCTACGTCACCGGTTACGGCTTCCCCGTGTACCGCGGCGGCCCCATGATGTACGCCGATCAATTCGGCTTGTTCAACATGGTGCAAGCCATGCAGCGATTTGCACGTAACCCGCACGACGACGCATCATTTTGGCAACCGGCGCCGCTGCTGGCCCGCCTGGTCGCCGAAGGTAAAAATTTCAACTAAGGACACACCATGACAAATGCCGTCATTGTTTCAACTGCACGCACGCCGCTGGCTAAAAGCTGGAGAGGCGCATTCAACATGACCCATGGCGCCACACTCGGCGGCCACGCGGTCAAGCACGCGATTGCGCGCGCCGGTATTGACGCCGCCGAAGTCGAGGACGTCATCATCGGCTGCGCCAATCCCGAGGGTGCTACCGGCGCCAACATCGCGCGCCAGATCGCGCTCATGGCCGATTGCCCCATCACAGTCAGCGGCTTGACCGTCAACCGCTTTTGCTCCTCCGGTTTGCAAACCATTGCGCTGGCTTCGCAACGCGTGATCTCCGGTGAAGGCGATGTGTTTGTGGCAGGCGGTGTGGAAAGCATTTCTTGCGTGCAGCAGGAAATGAACCAGCACATGTTGTCGGATCCGGCGTTGATGAAGAAAAAGCCGGAGATTTACTGGAACATGTTGCAAACCGCCGAGCAGGTTGCTAAGCGCTACAACATCAGCCGGGATCGCATGGACGAATACGGAGCCGCCAGCCAGCAAAAAGCCTGTGCCGCTCAGACAGCCGGTAAATTCAACGACGAAATCGCAGCCATCACCGTGCAAGCCGGTGTGGTCGACAAAATCATGGGCATGATGACCAAGGAGGTCACCGTCAGTGTGGATGAAGGCTTGCGCGAAGGCACGACTGTCGAGAGCATCGCCGGCATCAAACCTGCGGTACCGGGTGGCGTGATCGCCGCTGGTAACGCCTCGCAGTTTTCCGACGGTGCAGGTGCATGTGTGGTGACCAGCGAAGAATACGCAGCCAAACACAACCTCAAACCACTAGGCCGTTTCCTGGGTTTTGCTGTGGCCGGTTGTGAGCCGGATGAAATGGGCATAGGCCCGGTCTACGCCATTCCCAAAGTGTTAAAGCGCCTGGGGTTGACAGTTGCCGACATTGATTTGTGGGAATTGAACGAAGCTTTTGCGGTGCAAGTGCTGTACTGCCGCGACAAGCTGGGTATTCCGCCTGAATTGTTGAATGTGAATGGCGGCGCGATTGCTGTCGGTCACCCTTACGGCGTCAGCGGTCAACGCCTGACCGGTCATGCTTTGATCGAAGGCAAGCGCCGGGGCGCCAAACGCGTTTGCGTCACCATGTGTATTGGTGGCGGCATGGGCGCGGCAGGTGTGTTTGAAGTGCTGTAAAACAAACGCCGTTTGATTCACTGAACAAACAGCGTTTTAACTACAAAAAAACCGGCTTTGCCGGTTTTTTTGTTTCAGGCTTTGTAACGAGCCAGCATTTCGCGGGTCACGTAGCGGTAATCCCCCGGGTTGGTCGGCAACAGCCATTGTTTGAACCGGGTCAGTGCATCCATGGGCAGCTTCATGTCTATGAGCAGTTCATCAATATGGTGCAGTGAAAACGGAATAATGTTGGTGCCCTTGGAATGTTTGCCTGCGGTGCGCTCGTACATCCAGGCCAGTCTGTCGGTGATAGTCTGGTTTTGCACTTGTTCTGTGGGAAGTTTCAAGCCGCCCTTGATGGTGTCAATCAGCCACAGCGCGCCTATTTCACAATTGAGTTGGCTGAAGAAGGATGAGTTGTAACCGTTGAAAGCCAGGCGCGGTACAGCCACCGGTGTCATGGAACGGTAGAGACGGAAATTGCCCTCGCTGTCGGTGATGCGACTCATCAGTGCAGACGATAAAAACGGCACTGTTTGTTGCCAGCCGGTGCCGCAAACGACAACGTCGGCAGCCACTTTTTCACCAGTGGCAAGTTCGGCAAAACGCCCGTCAGCGCCTGCGGACAAACGCGTGATTTGCGTGTTTTTATTCACTGTGATTTTTTTCGCCGCCACATTCTCGAAAAATCCATCGGTCACCAAACTGACTGTGCTGCGCGCAATCGTTTCAAACGGCTGATCGGGCAATAAATCGAGTTGTTTGAGTTTGCACTGCGTGGTGACCACCCATTGCACTTGCGAAATCATGGAATTGCGCATAGGTTTACCTATGCCGTGCAGGAATTTTTCAAAACCGCTGAGCGTGATGTACTTGAACAAAGCTTCGCCCATGCGGGTCAGCAGCAGGTATTTGTAGTTCAGCACATTCATCAGCATTTTGGGCACTTTCCAAATCAGTTGCCTGACCACCACCCGGGTAGATGCTGCTTTTTCACACACCGCTTGCGCCACGTCGCAAGACGATTTGCCGTAGCCGACCACCAGCACGTGCTTATCGCTGACTGAATCTAAATCGGTCAATTGGCTGGTGTGACAAATGCGACCACCGGCGGCCAGAAACTCTTCCTCACCTTGGTAATGAGGCACCGCAGGCTGCGAGAAAATGCCGTTGCACACCACCAGGTAATCAAACGGATGCGTCTGCTCCTGGCCGTTGCTGCGGGTTTTGACCTGCCAGCTCAGTTGTTGTTCATCGAGTTGCGCGTCAAGCACCTCGGTATTGAGTTCGATCAAGGAATCCAGCTTGAAATGGCTGGCATAGCTGGCCAGGTAGCGCTGAACCTGTTCGCCGCTTGGCCATTCGGGGTAGTCTGCGGGGTAGGGGTAATCTGACAAAGCATAGGTGTCACGCACATTCTGTGTGGTCAGTCCCGGGTAACGTCTGGACGCGCTCCAGACACCGCCTACATCTGCCTCTTTTTCAAACACGCTGACCTGATGGCCAAAAGATTGGAATACCTTGGCGGTGCTCAAACCTGCAAAACCTGCTCCGATGATGGCGACTTTCATGTGCATTTACTCCATTAATTTGGGAATGGCCGGAACATAAGATTCCGGGCCCATAGCGCTGTAACCTCCGTCTACAGCGTAATCGGCACCGGTGACGAAACTGGCGTGGTCGGAACACAAAAACAAAACCACTTGGGCCACCTCATCCGGGTCACCGACGCGGCGGGTCAAGTGAAACGGCGCAGCGACCGCATCGGTCTTGGCGCGGTTGCCTTCAGTCAACTGGTCCATGATGGCCGACCAGGTCCAGCCCGGCGACACGCTGTTGACGCGTATGTTGTCCGGTGCCAGGTCCATGGCCATGTTGCGGGTGAGTTGCACCAAAGCAGCCTTGCCGGTGGGGTAAAGCCATCGCCCGGTTTGCGCCACTTTGGATGAGATGCTGGTGAAATTCACCACCGCGCCGCCACCGGCAGCTTTCAAATGCGGCAAGGCGCTTTTCAACAGCATGGCAGCGCTGGCCACGTTCACGTTGAGTGAGGTCATCCAGTCAGCGCGCGAAGCGTTCAAGCCGTCGTCCACATAACTGCAAGCCAGGTTCACCAGGATATTCACGCTACCGAAGCGTTTCGCGGTTTCATCCACGCAGATCTGCAACTGTGCGTCATCGGTGATGTCTGTGGCGCTGAACCACACGCCTGCACCGCAGGAATCGGCCAAGGCTTGTCCGCGCTCACGGTCAATATCGGCGATGGTGACTTTGACACCTTCCGATTGCAACGCTTTGACAACAGCTGCACCTATCAAGGTCGCGCCGCCTGTGACAATGGCTGTTTTGCCTGCCAAGCCTTTGAACATGGTTTATCCTTTTGAGAAAAATAAAATAAAGTCCAATTCTTGCATAGCCGGTGACAAAATGACTGGGAATTGAGCAGTATTGGCATATTAGGTCGTTTAAACAATGCGGGCCGTCATGACAAACCCTTCTTTGGAAAGCCAGCAGCGCAGATCGACACTGTCATTCATGTGCCAGCATCCAGACTTAAACACAGTTACATTGGCTTTTTAAACATTTACCCATGCAATTACGCCAACAAACTGACTTTCTCTTATACGAATGGCTTCAGATAGAGCAACTGAACCAACGTCCCCGTTTCAGCGACCATTCACGCGAAACCTTTGACGCGGTGCTAGGTACCTGTGAACGCATAGCCCGCGAAAAATACGCGCCGTTCAACCGCATGGTGGATGTGCACGAACCGGTGTTTGATGGCGAGAAAGTCATATTGCCTGCTTGTACCCAAGAGGCTTTGAACGCTTATGCCGCCAGCGGCATGCTTAGCGCAGCGCAAGATTACGACATCGGCGGCATGCAATTGCCTTACACAGTGGAAGCGGCTGCCAATGCGTTTTTTGCCTGCGCTTCAGTCAGCATAGGCGCCAGCATGTTGACCGTGGGTAACGCTAATCTGTTGATGGCACACGGCAGCGATCTGCAAAAACAAGTGTTTGCATTGAACGAATTTTCCGGTCGTTTTGCGGGAACCATGTGTTTGTCCGAGCCGCAAGCGGGTTCATCGCTGTCGGATGTCACTACCCGCGCCACGCCCGATGGCGTTGACCATTTAGACGACCTGCTTGGGGCGCGCTATCGCCTGCGCGGCAACAAAATGTGGATCTCTACCGGTGACCACGAACTGACCGAAAACATTGTTCATTTGGTGCTGGCAAAAATTCCCGGCGCAGACGGCAAAACCCTTCCTGGCACCAAAGGTATTTCGTTGTTCATTGTGCCCAAGCATTTGGTCAATGTTGAAGGTAAATTGACTGGCGAACGCAACGATGTGGCACTGGCCGGGTTGAACCACAAACTCGGTTGGCGCGGCACCGTGAACACCTTGCTGAATTTCGGCGAAGGCCGCTACCCGGTGCGCGGCAGTGCAGGTGCCATAGGCTACCTGGTCGGTAAACCGGGTGAAGGCTTGCGGTGCATGTTTCATATGATGAACGAGGCGCGCATAGGCGTGGGCCTGGCTGCCACCATGCTGGGGCTGGCGGGCTATTACGCTTCGCTGGACTATGCACGCACCCGCACCCAGGGCAGACCGGTCGGGCACGCTGGCAAAGACGCGTCTCAGCCGCCTGTGCGTTTGATCGAACACGCCGATATCAAGCGCATGTTGCTGGCGCAAAAAGCCTACGGTGAAGGCGCGCTGGCTCTGGTTTTGTATTGCGCCCGCTTGGTCGATGAATTGCACACCGGCGAACCTGCGCAAAGACACGAAGCGCAATGGCTGCTGGAAGTACTAACGCCTATCGTGAAAAGCTGGCCCAGCGAATGGTGTTTAGAGGCCAACAGCCTGGCCATACAAATCCACGGCGGTTATGGCTACACACGCGATTTCCCGGTCGAACAATATTGGCGCGACAACCGCTTGAACATGATCCACGAAGGCACACACGGCATACAAGCCATGGATTTGCTGGGTCGCAAAGTGTTGCTGGACAAGGGTTTGGGACTGCAGCTGTTGGGAAAACGAATACAAGCTACTTGCGAAAGCACTTCGTCGACAGAACAAAAACAACAAGCCACAGCATTGCAAGGCGCATGGGCACAAGTGGTTGAAGCAACTCACGACGCTTGGGAAGGCAACGACCCGGCTTTGTCGTTGGCCAATGCAGTGCCTTATATGCAAGCCTTTGGTCACACCGTGCTGGCGTGGATTTGGTTAGACGTGTCGTTGACCAGCCAAGCTGATGACGCCGCCAGTCATGGAAGAAGACAAGCTTGCCAGTATTTTTTCAATTACGAATTACCCAAAATCGATGCTTGGCTGAACGTGGTTCAATCACGGGATGCCACTTGCGCCGATATGCCTGAAGACGCTTTTTGATCCCCTTTTTTTGAACGGAAACACACCATGACACGCACAGTGAAACAACTTTTTGATTTGACCGGCAAGACCGCTTTGGTCACCGGCGGTTCGCGCGGACTCGGACTGCAACTCGCGCAGTCGCTGGGAGAGGCGGGCGCGCGCATCATGCTGAGTTCGCGCAAAGCGTCTGACCTGGAAACATCCGCTGCTGAATTGAAAGCCGCCGGCATTGATGTGCAATGGATAGCCGCTGATTGCGCAGATGAAAAAGACATTCACCGCTTGGCTGCTGAAACACTCAAGGCATTCGGCCATGTTGATATTCTGGTGAACAACGCCGGTGCCGCCTGGGGCGCACCTGCCGAGGACCACCCGATTGAGGCCTGGGACAAAGTGATGAACTTGAATGTGCGGGGCTATTTCATTCTCAGCCAGTACATAGGCAAGCACAGCATGATTGCTCGTCACTGTGGCAGCATCATCAATGTGGCGTCCATTGCCGGGCTCGGCGGTAACCCCAGCGGCATGAAAACCCTGGCCTACAACACATCTAAAGCGGCGGTCATCAATTTCACCCGCGCACTGGCAGGCGAATGGGGCGAACACGGCATACGCGTGAACGCGATTTGCCCCGGTTTTTTCCCCAGCAAAATGACCGCCGGTTTGATGAAAAGCCTGGGCGAAGAAGCACTGGCTGCGCACGCTCCGCTGCGCCGCCTCGGCGACGACGAAGACCTCAAAGGCCTGGCCTTGTTATACGCATCTGATGCAGGCAAACACATCACCGGCCAGTGGCTGGCGGTGGACGGCGGTGTCAGCTGTATATCCGGCGGTTAATCCCCATTCATGCCACTTTTTCAAAAAACACTTAGGAGATACACATGCCGCAGAACCTACAAATCCATCTCGTCAGCCGCCCCAAGGGTGAACCTCTGGCCGAGAATTTTCAAGCGTTGACGCTTGACACGCCGGCCTTACAAGACAACCAGGTGTTAGTCAAACACGAATACCTCAGCCTCGATCCGTACATGCGCGGGCGCATGAACGATGTCAAAAGCTATACCTTGCCGCAAGCGCTCAACAGCGTGATGATCGGCGGTACCGTCGGCGAAGTAGTGGAGAGCCGCCATCCCGGTTTTGCGGCCGGTGACAAAGTGGTCGGCATGGGTGGCTGGCAAACCTACAGCGTGGTCGACGCCAACACGCCCGGCATGCTGCGCAAAATAGACACCAAGCATGTGCCTATCAGCCATTACCTGGGTGCGGTCGGTATGCCCGGCGTGACCGCTTGGCACGGTTTGGTGCGCATCATCGAACCCAAGGCCGGTCAGACATTGACTGTGAGTGCGGCCAGCGGCGCGGTCGGCAGCGCATTTGGTGCATTGGCCAAAGCACGCGGTTGTCGCGTCATCGGTATCGCAGGCGGCAAAGACAAATGCGATTACGTCACGAATGAACTTGGCTTCGATGCCTGCATAGATTACAAACAGCATGCCGATTATTTGTCGCTGTCCAAAGCCTTGAAAGAAGTCTGCCCCGACGGCATTGACGGCCATTTTGAAAACGTCGGCGGCATGGTGCTCGACGCTGTCATGTTGCGCATGAACCATTTCAGCAGCATTGCGGTGTGCGGCATGATTTCCGGCTACAACGGCAACCCGATTCCCATGACCAACCCTTCATTGATTCTGGTGAATCGCATGAAAGTGCAAGGCTTTATCGTCAGTGAACACCCGGCCGATTGGCCTGTGGCCTTGAAAGAACTCGGCGAGCTTGTTGGCAGCGGCAAATTCAAACCGCGTGAAACTGTGGCGCACGGATTGGCGAATGCGCCAGAGGCATTTTTCGGTTTGCTCAAGGGCAAAAATTTCGGTAAGCAAGTCGTCAAGATCTGAGCTCACATGATTCTTCACCATTACCCCACCTCGCCGTTTGCCGAAAAAATCCGGCTCATCTTCGGCTACAAAAACATTGCTTGGCAAGGCGTACACATTCCCATGGTCATGCCAAAGCCGGATTTGATACCGCTGACCGGCGGTTACCGCAAGACACCGGTGCTGCAAATTGGTGCTGATATTTACTGCGACACCGCTTTGATCTGTGATGTGCTTGAACACATCTCGCCCATACCATCGCTTTACAACGCCGCGCCTAAAGGACTGGTTCGCAGTCTGGCGCAATGGGCAGACACATTGTTGTTTCCCGTGGCCATGGCCTACAACTTTCAACCCAAAGGTGCGCAACATGTGATGGCCACCATGCCAGAAGATGTGGTCAAGATGTTTGCCGACGACCGAAAGGCCATGCGCGGCGGCGCTGCCCGCATGCCAGCCGCCGACGCCACCGCCATGTACAAAAGCCATTTGCGTCGCATCTCCAGCATGCTGGAAGATCATTTATTTTTACTGGGCGACACACCTTGTCTGGCGGACTTTTCTGTTTACCATTCGGTTTGGTTCACCTATGCCAAAGTGCCTGTGATTGACAGCATTCTGGATGCCACGCCTTTGGTGCGCGCCTGGGCAACCCGCATGGCTGAGTTCGGTCATGCAGAGCACGAGACCATCCCGGCAGCCAAGGCGATTGACATTGCCAAAGCAGCACAGCCTGCGCCATTGACGGATGACGTGTTTCAAGACGAACACGGCTTTCCCCTGGGCACACAGGTCACGGTGGCTGCCGACAGTTTTGGCACCGAACCGACGGCCGGCAAACTCGTTGCCGCCACCCGCACACGATTAACTCTGGAACGCAATGACCCGCTGACCGGCACGGTACACGTGCACTTTCCGCGCATGGGCTTCATCATGAAAAAGGCAGACGCATGATCACGGATTTCAAAGGCAAAACAGCGGTGTTGACCGGCGGCGCTTCCGGTTTCGGCCTGGAGTGCGCGCGCATAGGTGCGTCACTCGGCATGAATCTGGTGTTGGTCGATGTGCAAAAAGACGCACTCAAAACCGCGCATGATGAAATGCAAGCACTGGGTGTGCAAGTCATGGCCAAGCGTGTCGATGTGTCCAACGCTGACGACATGCAAGCCTTGGCTCAGGATGTGAAAGATCGCTTTGGTGCGCCGCATTTTGTGTTCAACAACGCAGGGGTGGGCGCTGGCGGACTGGTTTGGGAAAACACTTTGCAAGACTGGGAATGGCTGCTCGGTGTGAACCTGTGGGGCGTGATTCACGGCGTGCGTTTATTCACACCGATGATGCTGGAAGCCGCCAAACAAGACCCACATTGGCAAGGCCATATCGTCAACACCGCCAGCATGGCAGGTTTACTGACACCGCCCAATATGGGCATTTACAACGTCACCAAACACGCCGTGGTGTCTCTGACTGAAACTTTGTACCAGGATTTAAATCTGGTCACTGACCAGTTGAGTGCCAGCGTACTGTGCCCTTATTTTGTGCCCACCGGTATCAACCAAAGCGAACGCAACCGCCCGGGACATTTGGCCGCCTCTCAACCTACGCAAAGCCAACTTATAGGCCAGGCCATGAGCGACAAAGCAGTCGGCAGCGGTAAGGTCAGCGCCGCGCAAGTCGCGCAAATGGTGTTTGACGGGATACGCCTGAACCAGTTTTATATTTACAGCCACCCCAAAGCCTTGGGCAATGCAAAAACACGTTTTGACGCTATCGTCGCAGGCACCAACCCGCCGGATCCGTTTGCAGAACGCCCGGACATAGGCATTCAATTGAAGCAGGCTTTAAGAGGGTAGTTGATGCTGTCTATTGAAAACCAGCTCTCTGCAGAGTTGAAGGTACGCCCTGAGCAAGTGAAAAGCGCGGTGGCCTTGCTTGACGGCGGTGCGACCGTGCCTTTCATTGCGCGTTACCGCAAAGAGGCCACTGGCAACTTAGACGATATACAACTGCGTGAACTCGAAGCCCGGTTGGCTTACTTGCGTGAATTGCAGGCGCGGCGTGAGACGGTGATTGCCAGTATCCAAGAGCAGGGCAAACTCACACCTGAGTTGCACCAAGCTTTGCTGCTGGCCGTGACCAAACAGGAGCTTGAAGACCTTTACCTTCCCTACAAGCCCAAGCGTCGCACCAAAGGCATGATTGCCCGTGAAGCCGGTTTAGAGCCTTTGGCAGACAAATTGTTCGCCCAACCGCAACTTGATCCAGCGCACGAAGCGCTGTCTTTTGTGCTGGCCGCAGATGCGATTGAAGGCGCGGATTTTTCAACCGTCAAAGCCGTGTTGGATGGCGTGCGGGACTTGCTGTCCGAGCGTTGGGCTGAGGACGCAGGCTTGATCAACTTGGTTCGCGAATGGCTGTGGCAGGAGGCTGGTTTGCACAGCAGTCTGGCCAAAGGCAAAGACGACAAGCACCCGGATGTCGCCAAGTTCAGAGACTATTTCGATTACGAAGAAGCGCTGTGCAAAGTGCCGTCGCACCGCGCGCTGGCGGTTTTTCGCGGACGCTCGTTGGAGTTGCTGGACGTCAAACTCGCAGTGCCGCAAACCGAGCCCGCCCCTGACAGCAAAGTCAAACCCGAGTCACTGGCACTGGGTCGAATCGCCAGCCATTTAAAGTGGCAACACAAACAACGCGCAGGGGATGATTTTCTGCGTCAATGCATTGACTGGACATGGAAGGTCAAACTCAGCTTGTCTTGCGAACGCGATTTATTGACACGCTTGCGCGAATCCGCAGACAAGGTGGCTATCAAAGTGTTTGCCGATAACTTGCGCGACTTGTTGTTGGCTGCACCTGCCGGTCCGCGCATGGTCATGGGCTTGGACCCCGGCATACGCACCGGCGTGAAAGTGGCCGTGGTCGATGCGACCAGCAAACTGGTGGCCACGCACACGGTGTACCCGCATGAACCGCGCCGCGATTGGGACGGTGCCTTGCACACCTTGGCGCACTTGTGTGTCACGCACGGTGTGAGTCTGATTGCTATCGGCAACGGCACAGCCAGCCGAGAGACCGACAAACTGGCCGCTGAATTGATGCAGCGTTTAGCCAAACTGCCGGATGCCATCGCCATGCAAAAAGTGGTGGTCAGCGAGGCAGGTGCTTCGGTGTACAGCGCCAGTGAATTGGCCAGCCAGGAAATGCCGGATGTCGATGTATCGCTGCGCGGCGCGGCCAGCATTGCGCGGCGTTTGCAAGACCCGCTCGCCGAGTTGGTCAAGATCGATCCGAAATCCATAGGCGTGGGACAGTACCAGCATGACGTGAATGCTTTCGATTTGAACCGCAGCTTGGATGCCGTGGTGCAAGATTGCGTGAACGCCATCGGTGTGGACTTAAACACCGCCAGCGTGCCTTTGCTCAGCCAAGTCTCCGGTTTGTCTAAACATTTGGCGCAATCGGTGGTGCGCTGGCGTGACAGCCACGGTGCGTTTGCCAACCGCAAACAATTGCTCGATGTGACGGGCTTGGGTCCTAAAACTTTCGAGCAATGCGCGGGTTTTTTACGCATACGGGGCGGCGACAACCCATTGGACATGACCGGGGTGCATCCTGAGAGTTACCCGGTGGTGGAAAAAATTTTGCATCACAGCGGCCAGCCGATTGACAAGCTCATGGGGCGTGCAGACATGCTCGCCACATTGCGCCCCGAGATGTTTGCCAACGACACGGTGGGCGTCATCACGGTGCGCGACATTCTGAAAGAGATTGAGAAGCCCGGTCGCGACCCGCGACCCGCATTCGCAGTGGCTCGCTTCAATGAAGGCGTGGAAACCGTGGCCGATTTAAAGCCCGGCATGTTGCTCGAAGGCACGGTCAGCAACGTGGCTGCGTTCGGCGCATTTGTTGATATCGGCGTACATCAGGACGGTTTGATACATGTGAGCCAACTCAGCAACAAATTCACCAGCGATGCGCGTGAGGTGGTGAAAACCGGTGACATCGTCAAAGTCAAAGTGTTGGAAGTTGATGTGTCAAGGCAACGCATCAGCTTGTCCATGAAAACAGATTCAACACCTTCAGCAACATCAAATCCAGACAAACGAAATGCGAACACAGGACGGGATAACCGCCCACGCGGCGGTGGTAGCTATACCGCCGCACCGCAAGTTGCAAGCGGTTCGGCCATGGCGAGTGCGTTTGCCAAATTGCAAGGGCTGAAAAAGTGAAGGCGCTGCGCATACACGCAGGCCCCGCTGCACTGGCACACATCAAAGCCAACGGCTTGAATCCCCAGGACATCAGCGTGATACCCGGCGCGGCCGGCGGGCCCAAGGGTTTGATACTCGGGCCCATAGACCGCTATTTGTTTGACCAGTGGTTGCCGCGAAGCAACCAGCCTATCGATTTGGTCGGAGCATCCATAGGTGCCTGGCGCATGGCCACAGCGTGTTTGCCGGACCCGCGTGCCGAGTTGCTGGCTTTGGAAGAAGCTTATGTGCACCAGGATTACCAACTGGCACCAGGGCAACACAGGCCGACTGCGCAACAAGTGAGCGATGATTTCTCTGCCAACTTACACCGCTTTTACGATGGCCGCATTCACAAGGTTTTGCAGCATCCGCGTTATCGCTTACATGTGATGACGTCGCACGGGCGCGGCATCTTGCACCGTGACACGCCGGTGCGCACTGCCCTCGGTTACGCAGGCGCCTACCTGACCAATGCCATCAGCCGCCGTGCCATGGGTTTATGGTTGGAACGCGTGGTGTTTTCGTCGTCGTTTCTCGGTCACCCGCAAGCGCTGCCGTTTCACACCAATGACTACAGAACAAAGCAGCTGGCTTTGTCGGAAGAAAATTTTTTGCAAGCGGTGCTGGCCAGTTGTTCCATACCGTTTGTGTTGAAGGCTGTGCAAGACATAGACGGCGCACCTGACGGTGCCTACTGGGACGGCGGCATCACCGACTACCACTTACACCTGGACTACAGAGCCGCCAAAGGCTTGACGCTTTACCCGCATTTTCAAAAACAAGTGGTACCCGGCTGGCTGGACAAAAAACTGACGCGGCGTCATGCGGCCACGCCATTTCTGGACACCACCATCGTCTTGGCACCCAATCCGGAATGGTTGAAAACATTGCCCAATGGCAAACTGCCGGATCGCAGCGACTTCATGACTTACAAGCGCGATCTGAAAGGGCGGGTGAAAGTGTGGCGAACCGCGATTGCTGAGTCAGGCAGGCTGGCTGATGAATTGGCAGAATGGTTGCTCAGGCCGGACAGTGCTCGGGTTCATGCGTTGTGATGGCAATTTCAGAATAATTCCGGTCTTTATTCACAAGCCGCGAATCACAATCGGATGAACATCTCTACATGATCCATATCCGCTTCTTGAAACACATCGCCGCGTCTTGTAAAGCCTCGTCTCTTGTAAAAATTTTCAGCAGAACATTGGGCATGTAACACCACTTCGTGGTCGCCGCGTTTGGCAGCGGCTTCGAGCAAGCCAGTCAATACATGGTCGCCCAGCTTCAAGCCGCGCAGTTGTCGCTTGACCGCCATGCGGCCTATTTTGGACACCCCGTCTAGCGCAGGCAGCAGTCGACCTGTCGCCACGGCCAAGCCCATGCGGTTGCGCAATACAGCGTGCAAACTGCGGCCATCAAATTCGTCCCATTCCAGTTCCTGACTGACGCCTTGTTCTTCGATAAAAACTTCGCTGCGCAAGCCACTGGCCACTTTTTTCAAAGAAGCCCAACTGCCCAGTTGCAGCTTGACCATGGCCTCGCCTTGTTCAAACCCAAGCAAGGTATCGCGTAGCTCCTGCGGCACCGGTTTGGAGGTTTGCGTGGCCGGGTCGGCATACACATACACCAGTTCACCTGTGACCAGCACCTGTTTGCCGCGAAAAGCGCAGGCTTGGAAAGTGATGGAAGAGTTGCCTATGCGTTGACAACGCATGCCTATGTGCAGCAAATCATCGTAGACCGCTGAGGCTTTGTATTCCAACGAGGACTTGACCACGTACAAATCGCCGCCCAACTCATGCATGGTTTGCTCGTAGGGCAACACCAGATTGCGCCAGTAGTCGCCGACCGCTGTGTCAAAGTACATCAGGTAGTGGCCGTTGAAGACGATTTTTTGCATGTCGACTTCCACCCAGCGCACGCGCAGAGGGTGAAAGAATCGAAAATCCTGTCTTTGCATAAGTTTCTGCCGGAGTCCGTTAAAGTCGCAGCATCCTACAACGCATTCGAGGCTAAGCCCATGTCCAGCATTCTCTACATAACCCAAATCCATATCGAACCTGGCGCATTGAAGCGTCTTGCTGATGAATGCCAGCGCAACCATATCAGCCGCCCGCTGATCGTCACCGACGCCGGTATCAAGGCCGCCGGTCTGCTGCAAAAAGCTTTGGATGCCTTGCCAGGTGTGACTTGCGCGGTGTATGACGGCACGCCTTCCAACCCCACCGAAGCTGCGGTGCGCGCGGCCACCGCTTTGTGCCATGCAAACAACTGCGACGGCCTGATCGCCATCGGCGGCGGTTCGTCCATGGACTGCGCCAAGGGCGTGGCCATCTCAGCCACGCATCCCGGCCCCTTGACCACTTACGCCACCATCGAAGGCGGGTCCGGGCGTATCACCGACAAGGTGTTGCCGCTTATCGCCATTCCCACCACAGCCGGTACCGGCAGCGAAGTGGCGCGCGGCGCCATCATCATTGTGGACGACGGTCGCAAACTCGGTTTCCATTCCTGGCACCTGGTGCCCAAAACAGCTTTGTTAGATCCGGACCTGACTCTGGGCTTGCCTCCTTTGATGACAGCCGCCACCGGCATGGACGCGATTGCGCATTGCATGGAGACTTTCATGTCGGCGGCCTTTAACCCGCCGGCCGACGGCATTGCTATCGACGGTTTGCAACGCGGTTGGGCGAACATTGAAAAAGCCACGCGCAACGGCCAGGACAGCGACGCGCGTTTGCAAATGATGAGCGCGTCCATGCAAGGCGCGCTGGCGTTTCAAAAAGGCCTGGGTTGCGTGCATTCGCTTAGCCACAGCTTGGGTGGCATCAACCCGGGCTTGCACCACGGCACTTTGAACGCCATGTTTTTGCCCGCCGTCATCGCATTCAATGCTCAAGCTGAATCCATTCAAAAAGAAAATCGTCTGGCTCGCATGGCGCAAGCCATGGGTCTGGTGCCCGGCAGTGATCCAGCGAAAACTTTGGGTGATGCCATCAAACACATGAACGCGGCTCTGGGTTTGCCCTCAGGCCTGGCTGCCATGGGCGTGACAGAGGCGCAGTTTGACGACATCATCAAAGGTGCACTCGCCGACCATTCGCACAAAACCAATCCGCGCGACGCCAGCGTGGCGGATTACCGCGTCATGTTGCACGCGGCTATGTGAAATTTGAGGGTTAAATATCCTCGCGCAAGGTGTAGGGCAGGGGGTGTAGCGTCAGCACGCTGCCCGGCGTGTCTGCCGGGTGTAACTCACCCGCTTCAGTGGATGAGGTTTGCAAACATACCAGCGCCCAATGACCGTGCTGCCGGTTTGAAACTGCTTGCACCACTTGACCTGCCGGTTGACTGGCGTCGCTGGAATGGAAAATTTCCTGTCCAACCTGCAACGGCAGTGCGCTGCTGACGAGGTAGGTGCGGCGCTTTAATACGCCTCTGAACTGGCTGCGCGCCACGACTTCTTGACCGGGGTAGCAACCTTTTTTGAAATTCACGCCGTCAACCGACTCGTAGTTCAGCATTTGCGGTACAAAGGCTTCGAAGGTAGCGGCTTGCACATCGCCGACGCCGCTCAGTGTGTCCGAGAGCAGCCAGTCAGACAAATCCAGACCGCTGTCAGCCAATGGAGATTCTGCGGGAGTGAGGCATAAAAACCGGGCCACACCGCAGGCAGGGTAAAGCGATACCGACCAGCCAGAGTCGTCATGGCTTAACTTCCAGGGACTGGGCATTTCCACTTTTTTTGCGAAACGCCCGAACACCGTCCATTCTGCAGATGCATCGCTCAGTTTGACCTTGGAACGCATGACAAACATGTTCAATCGCTTCAAGGTTTGCGGCAATAAATCGGCACGCATCACCAGCAGGACTTCTTCGACCGAGGTTTTGAAGCCGGTCATGCTGGCTTGCATGCGACCCTTGGCATTGCAAAACGCAGCCAGGCGTGCGTGCTGCATATCGAGCAGCACAAAATCCTGTGTCAGCTGGTTGTGTAAAAAATGCGCTGCATCGGATCCGCGCGCAGCAATCACACCAAGGTGAGACAGGGCGCAGGAACCGCTATTCGGCAACAATGGCAAAGCTTGATCAGTGTGAGTAGGCATCATGCCTCTATTATCATGTCCGCTTTAGCTTTTACTCAGGACAGGCAAGTGATTACTTGGTTTTGGCGCATGGTCAGTCTGTTGCTCTTGACCGCTTTGTTGATCTTCTCGGTTTCAGCCTGGTGGGTCTGGCGTCCGCTGCCCCTGAGCGCCTCCTCGGTCGATGTGTCCATTGAGCCCGGCCAATCGGTGAAAACCATAGCCGCGGTTATGGCGCATTCCGGGGTCGATGTTTCTCCTACCTTGCTTTATTATTTTTTCAAGTTCAGCGGCCAATCCCGGCTGATTCGCGCCGGCAGTTATGAAATTACCCAAGGCAATTCAGCCTACGACTTGCTGAACAAGCTGGTGCGCGGCGAGGAAAACCTGAAAACCCTGACCATCGTCGAAGGCTGGAACTGGCGGCTGCTGCGCCAGGCCATGGACAAATCGGCGTTTCTCAAACACGATTCAGCAAGTTTGAGCGATGACGAAATCATGAGCCATTTGGGCAAGTCCGGCGTCTCGCCCGAAGGACGTTTTTTCCCCGATACCTACAACTTCGGCAAAGGCAGTTCCGATCTGGAGTTGTTAGGCCGCGCCGCACGCGCAATGGACAAACGCCTGGAAACCGCCTGGGCCAACCGGGACATGGGCTTGTCCTTGAAAAACGCAGAAGACGCATTGACGTTGGCCAGCATTGTTGAAAAAGAAACCGGATTGAGCAGCGACCGCGGCATGATTGCCAGCGTGTTTCACAACCGCTTGCGTATCAACATGCCATTGCAAACCGACCCGACCGTGATTTACGGCTTGGGCGCATCCTTTGACGGCAATCTGCGGCGCGCCGACCTGCAAACCGATCATCCCTGGAACACCTATGTATACCGGGGCTTGCCGCCTACGCCTATTGCAATGCCCGGCATGGCTGCCCTGAAGGCCACTTTGCATCCGGCCACCAGCAAAGCCTTGTATTTTGTGGCGCGTGGCGATGGCAGCAGCCAGTTCAGCGACAACCTGGCCGATCACAATGCAGCGGTAGACCGCTACCAGCGTTCAGTCTCAAGCGGCAAGGCACAATAAGCCTTATGTATCAAGGCATTTTCATCAGTTTTGAGGGTATTGACGGCGCTGGCAAATCCAGCCACATACAGGCGGTGGCGGATGCTTTTCGCCGTCAAGGCAACACTGTGGTTCAAACCCGCGAGCCCGGCGGTACCGCCTTGGCTGAAAAACTGCGCGACATGGTGTTGCACGATGCCATGGACCCTTTGTGCGAAGCCCTGCTGGTGTTCGCCGCCAGACGCGACCATTTGCAACAAGTGATTGAGCCGGCACTGGCGCGCGGCGATGTGGTCTTGTGCGACCGCTTCACCGATGCTACGTTTGCCTACCAGGGCGGCGGGCGCGGGTTTGACTTGCAAGTGCTTTCTCAACTGGAGCAATGGGTACAGGCTTTACCAACTGGCGGTCTGCGACAACCCGGGCTGACCTTGTGGTTTGAACTCGATCCCGCCATCGCTGCGCAACGCTTGGCTCAGGCCAGGGTGCCGGATCGTTTCGAGTCACAGCCACAGGCATTTTTCCGGCAGGTGCATGATGCTTACGCCGCGCGAGCCCAGGCAGATGCCCAGCGTTTTGTGCGGATTGCAGCCGATGCGCCCATGGATTCGGTCAGGCAAGCGGTATTGAACGCCTTGCGTGAACGCGGATTACTGACTGCGGAGGTGATATGAGCCCGCTTGCCCCCTGGTTACAAACCCAGTTGCAAAGTCTGGTGGAGCGTTCCGGCCAAGCCTTTTTGCTGCAAGGCCCTTCAGGCTTGGGTCAATACGAACTCGGTTTGGCACTGGCCGCAGCCTGGTTATGTCGGCAACCGACGGCGCACGGGGCTTGCGGCACTTGCCCGAGTTGCCACGGCATAGCGGTGCGTGCGCATTCCGATTTGACCGTGCTGATGCCCGAGACCGGTATGCTGGAACTGGGCTGGCCTTTGTCTGAGAAAGCGCAAAAAGACATAGACGAAAAAAATCGCAAGCCCAGCCGTGAAATCCGGGTCGAGTCCATGCGCCAATTGCTGGGCTTTACCCAAACCACCGGCGGCACTGACGCTGGCAAGGTGGTGTTGATCAGCCCGGCCGAGCGCATGAACACCATCACCGCCAATACTTTGTTGAAAACCCTGGAAGAGCCGCCCGGCAATACCCGCTTCATACTTGCTTGCAACGCGGCGCATGAGTTGTTACCGACGGTGCGCAGCCGCTGCCAAAGCCACAGCATGCTTTGGCCGACTGTTGCTGCGGCCTGCGAATGGCTGGCGGCGCAAGACGTGCCCGCAGCGCAGGCACAAGCCTTGTTGCAGGCAGCCGGTGGCAGACCCGAGGACGCGCTGGCCTTGTTCCAGGCCGGGATTCAAGCCAACCATTGGCGCGCTTTGCCGCTACAACTGAGCCGGGGCGATACTGGTGTGCTGGCCGATAACCCGGCGGCGCTGGTTTTGTCCAGTTTGCAAAAGTTGTGTCACGACATGCTGCAAACCAGCGTAGGCGGTGCGCCCCGCTATTTTCAGCCGGACGATTTGCCCAAGGGTGCCAGGTTTGAGGCGCTCAGCCAATGGTCGCGCGAATTGCTGCAAAGCGCTAAAACTGTAGATCACCCGTACCAGCAAGGTTTGCTGGTCGAGGCCTGGGTCAACCGGGCGCAATCAGCCCTGAGCCCGGGGCGCTGAAGCATGTATACCGATTCCCATTGCCATTTGAATTTTCCTCAGCTGCAATCCCGCATGAGCGAGATCCGCCAGGACATGCAAACGGCTCAAGTCAGCCGCGCTTTGTTGATTAGCACCCAGCTAGAAACTTTTGAGGATGTGCACGGCTTAGCCATGGCCTATGACAATTTCTGGTGCACCGCAGGCGTTCATCCTGACGAAGACCAGGTACAGGAACCAACCCTCGACGACTTGCTGCGCATTGGTCAGCGCTCCAAGGTGGTCGGCATAGGCGAAACCGGCCTGGACTATTACCGGTTGGGCGACCGTTCAGTGGCTGACATGGAATGGCAACGCCAGCGCTTCAGGCTGCATATACGGGCGGCCAGGCAACTGGATTTGCCGCTGGTCATTCATACCCGCAGTGCCAGCGCAGACACCCTGGCGATATTGAAAGAAGAGGGCGAGAACGGGACGGACGGCTCGGTGGGCGGCGTGTTTCACTGTTTTACAGAAACCGCTGAGGTGGCAAAAGCTGCACTGGATCTCGGTTTTTACATTTCTTTTTCCGGTATTCTGACGTTTAAAAATGCGTCCGACTTGCGCGACATCGTCAGTTGGATGCCACTGGATCGGATGCTGATTGAAACTGACAGTCCCTATTTGGCTCCGGCACCGCACCGGGGCAAAACCAATGACCCATCGCTGGTGCCCTGGGTAGCCAGACAAATTGCCAGCCTGAGGCAGTTGGAAGATCACCAAGTAGGGGAACTGACATCCGCCAATTTCGACCACTTGTTTAAGAGGGTTTTAAATTGAGATTTTACATTAAGTTAAGTCTATATCTATATGTTTTAATTGGATTTAATATATCCATAGCGGGTTCTTATGCTGATTTTTTCAAAGCCATTGAAATGGATCAGCCCGAGGTTGTCAGCAAGCTGTTGGCACGCGGTTTTGACCCCAACAGCCCCAGTCCTAAAAATGTTCCTGCGTTGATACTGAGCTACCAGAAAAAATCCATGAAGGTGCTGGATGTACTGATCAACAGCAAAAAAACCAATTTGAACGTGATCAGCGCAGACGGCGAAACCTTGCTCATGCTGGCAGCCATTAATAACCAGTTGTCATTGTCAGATAGCTTGATCAGCAAGGGGGCGGATGTCAACAAACCCGGTTGGACGGCTTTGCACTACGCTGCGAGCAAAGGTCACATAGACTTGATTCGTTTGTTGCTAGACCAACAGGCTTATCTTGACGCTGAGTCGCCCAACGGCACCACGCCTCTGATGATGGCGGCCAGTTACGGCAGTGCCATGTCTGTGAAATTGCTGCTGGAGGAGGGCGCCGACCCGCGCATAAAAAATAAATTGGGTTTGACTGCGCTCGACATGGCTAAACAGCCTGAAAAAGAAGATTCCAAACGCTATTTGCTGGCATTCACGACTGCCTGGAACCTGAAATACAGCGCTCAGGCGATTCAACAAGCAGAACGTGAGCTGGCCGCGATGCGTGAAAAAGATGAGACAAAAGAAGAAGTTGTTGTGGAAAAAACGGCTGTCGCAGTTGAGGAAAAGACAGCTGAACCACCGGTAGAATTACAAGATACCGATGAGAAAAACATCTCTAAAGCCCCTGTAGAACAAGCTGAAGTGTTTTCCCTGGATGAGACTCCAGTAGCTGAGCCAGTCATACAAAACGAAGATGAATTGCAAGAAGCTGTAACCGGCCCTGCCTTGCAAACCAGCAGCATTGAGATTAACCCGGTTCAACCCGTGTTCAAAAGTCCTGTACCAGAAGCAATTGAAAACCCGGTTCAGTTAGAACCAGTTTTAAAGGATGAAGTACCTCGCGCGAACGAAAAGAAAATGACCGAGAACAAGGCTGTGACCAGACCAAGTAATGAAGTCACAAGCGTGGTTCGGGTCAGACCGCTGGAACCGAATGCCAAGAAAACGCCTTATTCGAAGCAGTTACCTGGCAGACGAGTAGTCACGGTGGACATTATCGAAGTCAACATTGAAGACGATAAAGCAGATTAATTGGACAACAAGCGGGTAACTACGACCGCGCCGCGTAAATCACCGGGTTTGTAATTGATGGCCTTGTCGTTCGGATAGAGTTTGCTGAGTTTTTCCTTAATCTCAGGACTGATTTGTTCAGGTGTGCCATGGCAGGATGTGCACATGGGTTGCAGCACAATCGGTTTAGCGTAACGCAATTCCAAGTCATAAGCACCGGATTTAACCACTTCCACATACTCAATGTCATACGGCTTGTCGCCGCCGGCAAGCCGGGACTGGAATTTTTCAAGTGCCTTGGTTTGCCATTCGTTGGGCACGCCCATATCAGGGTTGCGGGCACGTGTTCCCACACGCGACACCTGAACCTGGTGTTTCATGGACAAGGACATGGCAATTTCAGGTGCTTTGGTTTTGCATACGCCGATGGCATTCAAAGGTCCGCCATCTGCTATGGCAGCTTGTAAAGTCTGGCTGAGTTCTTTGAGCATGGCCGCGCCGATGTCCCGTGTTTCTTGCATGGCCGACTCGTTTCGCGCCGGACCGGGTTGGGCCGAGGCCAAGGCGCATGTCAACAACAAGGGGAAAAGCAGTGCTTTGGAGGCAGTACCGGATACAGAGTTTTTTTGACTTAACATAATATGCATCGTATTAAATGGAGAAATGGGTGGGTCAGGCTTTTTCAGCCGGTTTGAGTTGAATCGCCTTGTGCTCCAGGAACTCTTCAAAGCCGAATTTACCGTTTTCACGGCCGTTGCCCGATTGTTTGTAACCGCCGAACGGTGCGTTGCCGTTGAACGGAGCCCCATTGATATCGACTTGGCCGGTGCGCATGCGGCGCGCAACCTCGATGGCGTGTTCATCTGAGCCGCTCCAAACGCCGCCGCCCAAACCGTAAATCGTGTCGTTGGCGATGCGAATGGCTTCGTCTTCGTCTTTGTAAGTCAGAACCACCAGCACCGGGCCGAAAATCTCTTCACGCGCCAAAGTGTCATCCGGCTTGACCCGCAATGCTGTCGGTTGCACAAAATAGCCAAGTTCAAAGGCCGGTTTGTCTGTGCCGCCGGCAATCAACTCAGCGCCTTCCTTCAAACCCTGCTGAATAAAACCCAGCACGCGCTCGCGCTGGGTAGCGGTGATCAGCGGGCCTAAACGAGTGCTTTCCTCCAGGCTGGGGCCCAGCGGGTATTTGGCGATGCCGGTTTTTAGCAAAATTTTGACCTCGTCGTAGCGAGATTCAGGCACCAGCATGCGGGTATGGGCCGAACAAGTTTGTCCGCTGTTCAAAAAACATGCAGCTAAAGTCCCTTTGACAGCGGCTTCAAAGTCTGCGTCCGCAAGCAGTATGCTGGCTGATTTACCGCCGAGTTCTAGGGTGACGCGTTTGACCGATTCCGCCGCTAATGCCGCCACGCGCTTTCCTGCGCGGGTTGAGCCGGTGAAGCTGACCATATCGACTTGCGGGTGGCTGGCCAGCACTTCTCCGACCACGGGTCCTGCGCCGTTGACCAGATTGAACACACCGGCAGGCAAGCCAGCTTCATGGATGATTTCAGCCAGAATCATGGCGTTGACCGGGGCGATTTCGCTGGGTTTCAACACCACAGTACAACCTGCGGCCAAGGCCGGTGCTACTTTCAAAGTGATCTGGTTCAAAGGAAAATTCCACGGCGTGATGCAGCCGACCACGCCTATGGGCTCGCGCACCACCATAGAGTTGCCAACTTTTTCTTCGTATTGATAGGCACGGGCGACTTTGGCGGCGTTGCCCCAGTTGTACACCGGGCCGCCGACTTGAACCATTTTTGACAACTTGATCGGCATGCCGACTTCACGCGCGATGGCGGTGGCCATTTCATCGGTACGCGCTTTCAAACCGGCAACGATTTTGTCTATGTATTGGCAACGTTCTTCCACGCTCAATGCTGACCATGCCGGGAAAGCCTTGTATGCCGCCAACACTGCTTGAGCGGCCTCTTCCACCGTTCCTTGCGGAACCGCGGCCATGACTTCTTCGGTACTGGCGTCATGAACCTCGAAATGCGCTTTGGATATGGCCTCTTGCCAAGCGCCGTTGATGTAGTGTTTGGTGTAGCTGATCATTTGGACTTTAGGGGTTAATTAAGTTCTCAAAGCATTGTAGATGCGGTTAAAAGGTATTTGCGCGACTCTGTGAAGGCACGCATTGGCCGACCATCTGGTGCAATTTTTGCTGCGCGCACTCGCAAAAATGCCCCCTCTGTCGGCCTCTGTGATGTTTAAGGTACTAACGCTGTTTCATTGACAAAGAATAATGGTTCATCGAACCGCAGGAATACAGTCGGAGAAAACTGCGAACGGACAACGACATGGCGGGCGGGCCGACGCGAACATTGGCGCGTAGCGGCAGAGAGCGGCGACCGAACCGGCGTGGCGTGAACACCTTGCTTTATCAAACGTGCGAATGATGTCCTTGATGAACCCACAGCAAAAACGCCTCCCGCCCTTCCCTCAACAAACTGATTTTCTGACCGACCGGCAAACACAGCTTGGTTGCTACGTGTCCGAACGGCAAACCCGTCAACACCGGCACTTTCAGTTGACTGCGTAACCAAGCGACCACCGAATCAAGCTTGAAACCCTTGTCATGCGACGTGAGTTTGTAATCCGTGAACTGCCCCAGCACAATCGCCTGCTGCTTCGCCAGCACACCGGCATGCAGCAACTGCGTCAACATCCGTTCTATCCGGTAAGGATGTTCAGCCACATCTTCCAAAAACAACACGCCCTGCTCAACCGGTGGCAAATAAGGCGTGCCAATCAAGCTGCACAACACACTCAGATTGCCACCCCACAACACCGCTTCTTCGGCCAGCATGGAACGCTTGGGCAAATGCGCCAGATCAGAAGCAGGCAAACGCCAACCGGCACCCTCCCCCCTGCCCTGCGCCAAGTCGTCAAAACAATCCTGCGTGATTGCGTCCACAGACAAAGCGCCGAAATCCGCACACGCATGCGGCCCGGCCCAAGTGTGTGAGCCGGTCTTGGCCAGCAAACCCATTTGCAGCGCCGTGAAATCGCTGTGCCCAACCCAGCGGCTTCCCTGCTTGATTGAACTTGCAATGGCTTTGTAAGGCAGCTTTTTCATCAGTCGCGTGATGCCGTAGCCACCACGCGTCAGCATCACCACATCGGCACTGCTGGCTGCGGCCCGGGCGATGGCCAGCAAACGCGTGTCGTCGTCCCCGGCAAAGCGTTGTTCGCTGCTTATAGCGTCCGGGTCAAGCTCCACATCGTGGCCTTGCTTCGACAGGTGTTTGACGGCGCGGCGCAATGCAGCTTTGTCGCGCACAGCGCCAGAGGGTGAGTAAATATAAATATGCATAAGTGTTTGAATTGCTTGTTCATCAAAGAAAGCGGCTGGCTTGAATGTACCGCCAAGCCGCCAGCCTGCTGAAGAAAGACTTTATCGAAACGCGTTCAAAGCGGTCCGAAACCATCCAGTGCCAATGCGTACAGCGATGCCGTTCCCACTTGGCCGCCTTTGAGCAGCACTTCTTTTCCATGAATCTGCGGGTCAGAGGAAACCAGGCTGGCGAAATGCGCGTTTTGTATGAAATGGCTGGCCTTGATTTGCAAAGCCTCTGCGCCCAGAGCGCGCATGGTGAAACTTGATGAATCGCCGCCTGCGACCACCAGCCTCGTCAAAGCTGTTTCCCTGAAAGCGCGGCCTGCCAGTTGCGCGAAACAATTTCCTATGCGTTGCGTCAACTCAGCGGAAGACCAGTGTTCAGTCAGCTTTCTGAGTTGCGCAGTATGCGGGTCTTGCGGACCTTCAGCAGTGAAAACCACCACACTTTGTCCGGCTTGCAGTGCTTGTAATGTCTTTTGCTGCAAGTCGGCAAAACCAGCTTGATCCTGACCCGACAAAATGTTGTTACTCAGCCTCATGCATAAAAAACCGGACTGCCGGGCCGCATCTATTTGCGCTGCTGACAAAGCCGAGCAACTGCCTGACAAAACCAGCAAGCGGTCGGTGGCGGCCAGTTGTTGCACAGGTGTATCGGCTGCCAGTTGTCCGCTTTCGCGCAAATACTGTCCCATCCCGTGGGCCAAACCCTGAGCCGCCATGGCACACACCTGTCGCTGCCGGGAGAGTTGCCAAAGCACGGCCGCTGTGGTCACCGCCTGAGACTGGGTATAGCCATCAAACAGAGCGCTGTCGGCTTTCAGCAATGCCAGAGCCAAGTCTTCGGGGCAAGACTGGTATTGGTCCAGCATGCGCAAATCTATGAGGCGTTCGGGTTTGAAGCCTTGTTCATTCAAAACCATAGCCAAATCCGATTCGTGCATGGGTGTCACAGGATGCACCGACATGACCGGATGGCGATCCAAGCGGTACACCTCAGTATCAGCGCGGGCAAAGTGGTGGCCGAACAAGGTGTACCTGCCAAATTCAGGCGTGGCTGCGTGCACCGGTACAAAGCTGTCCGGCCAGACCTGACGCATCAAGCGGATGGCGTGTCCCAGGCTGCCAGTGTGTGCGGCGCTGTCAAACGTAGAACAACATTTGTATTGAACCAGCGGCACGTTTAAACACGCAAAGTCCTGCAACACCGGCAACAACTCGTCGGTCATAGCCGCCGGGTCCAACGAGCGCGCCGTACCCGCTACGCCGATCACATCGCATTCACTAGCCGCTACTTGCAAACTTTGCCATCCGGGGTTGGAGAAATACAAACGGGTACGCAAACCGTGACGCGCGTACTGAGCAGCATTGTCGGATGCGCCGGTGAAATCGTCGCCGTAAAACAGCACGCGGGCGCGTGGTGAAAGTGTGTGCGTCATAGGTGTCAACGCACTGAACCGAAGGTGGCGATGGCCTCGCGCAATTCACGGTGGGTAGTTGCGGCCTGTTGCAAAGGCACGCCGGCCATGGCCGCGTCCCAGGCTTGGCGCAATGCGCTCACACCGGATGCAATGCCGCCCGGATGCGCGAACAGCCCGCCACCGGCCAGGTAAATCAAGTCCGGCGATTTCAGCCGCTGCCAGGTCGGTTCCGCCTGCATCACCGTTTGCCCGGAGGAAAACACAGGCATCACCGCACAAGGCTTGTGGCTGAACAAGGGCTTGAGGCAGGCGCGGGCGGAGGTAATCACGCTGTCGTCGTCCTCTTGAAATTTGTTGGCGATGCCGTTGACATGCATGTGGTCCACACCGGCCAGACGCCAGAGTTTTTGCCAGGCCACATAAGACCAGCCTGTTTGCAAATAGCCCCAGCCGTTGCGGTGTGCGTGAACAGGCAATTGCGCGTGTTTGCGAAAGGCGTTGAAACCGCTCATGCCGACAGAGTTCAAGCTCAGCATGACCGCAGTGCCGCCCTCGGCCATGACAAGGTCGTGGCGGCGGCGCATCTCATCGAGTTCACCCGTCAGATTGAATGCATACATGACCTTGCGGCCGCTGCGCTCTGCGTGGCTGCGTATGACTTGCATGCAAAGCCGCACACGTTCGTCAAACGGACAAGCCGGGCCATCGGCCTGCAACTCATCGTCCTTGATGAAATCTATGCCGGCGGCGCACAACTGTTCGACCATGGTAGCCGTGTCAGCAGCGCTTAAACCCACCGAGGGTTTGATGATGGTGCCTATCAACGGCGCTTGCGGCACGCCGGTCAAGGCGCGGGTGCCGACTATGCCGAAGGCAGGACCCGGGTAGGCATCGGCGAATGCCAGAGGCAGATCAAAGTCAAGCAAACGCAATGATTTGACAGGCCGCAACTCGTACAAGTTACCGGCTATGGTTGCCATCAGGTTAGGCAAAGACGGGCCGATATTGGCCAGCGGCCAGGACAGCGTCAACCGGTAGTGACGAACATCACCTTCAAGCGGCTGAGCATCCAAAGTCTGTATGTCGTATGTGGCGGCAGCGCGCGCTTTCAGCGCCTCGTCTTCCCCGGGAATGGCGATGAAAGTGCCGCTGGACTGCTCTCCGGCAATCAAGGCAGCAGTGCGCTGCGGGTCGGCCGACGTGCTGAGGTGGTAGCTGGCGTTAATGCGTTCACTCATGCGCAGGCCTTGTAGTCA
Source organism: Bordetella parapertussis (assembly GCA_945870575.1). Lineage (GTDB taxonomy): Bacteria > Pseudomonadota > Gammaproteobacteria > Burkholderiales > Burkholderiaceae_C > Limnohabitans. Next base: position 61,151 of record CAMBSK010000001.1, read on the forward strand.
ATGTAGGTGTTGAAAAACTCACAAGCCGCGTGCGCCGCTGGACAGAAAACCACCGTCGACCGGCATGGCGATGCCTGTGATGTAAGACGCTTGCGCCGACGCCAGAAACTGCACCACGGCTGCTATTTCATCCACATTGCCGTAGCGCTCCATAGGAATGGCCTTGGCATATTCCTGGCGAAATTGCGCGCTATGCAGCTTTTGCGTGAGCGGCGTGTCGACCGGGCCGGGGCAAACTGCATTGGCAGTGATGCCGTGTTCGGCAAGTTCAACGGCCATCTGGCGGGTCAAGGCAATGACCGCGCCTTTGGACGTGCCATAAGCAGTGCGCCCGCTGCCCACCGCGCGCATACCGGCCACAGAGGCAATATTGATGATGCGCCCCCATTGGTGTTTCACCATCAACCGCGCCGCGTGCTGGCTGCAGAGCAGCGTACCGGTGACGTTGATGTTCATGGTGCGTTGAAATTCTTCCAGCTTGAAATCCAAAAAAGCTGCCACCGTGGCCACACCGGCCGAGTTCACCAATATGTCGCAGCGGCCCGTGAGTTGTTCAATGTGTGCAAACCCGGACGCAATCGATGCAGGCTCACTGACATCCATGGTGACGGCGTCGGCCTGGTGACCAAGAGCCACCAGTGCTGCAACGGTGAGGTCAGCCGCCTGCCTGTCGCGGTCGGCGATGATGACCCGGTGACCCGATGCCGCCAGATGTAGCGCCGCTGCGCCGCCTATGCCCATGGCCCCGCCGGTGATCACGGCGACACGAACTGTGTTTGAACTATCGGATTTCACTGCCTGTCTCCTGCTGAGTTTGAATTAAAAATGTCTGTACGGCTTGCAATGCAATTTCATGGCCGTGTTCCTGTACAAAATGCCCTGCTTGCGGCAACACCACGGGCTCGGGGCAAGCTCGAATGCGTTGTTGCAAATCACGCATCAGCGTTTCGCCAAGCACGGGATCTTGTTTACCGATAAAAATCAGGCTGCGGCCTTGCCATTGTTCCATCCAAAAGACCGCAGCATCGCGCGAAATTGCTGCGCCGGGGCTGTCAACACAAGAGGGCACCATAGGGGGAAATGCTCGCAACGCAGCGCGATGACCAGCATCAGGAAACGGCGCGTTATAGGCAGCGCATTCGTCTGCGCTCATTTGCGGGTTGCCGCGTGCAAACAACTTGCCCACGTCGAACATGGGTTTGTCAGCGCACATTTGACGCCAGCCTAGAAATCCCTCGCTCAAGGGCTGCTCGCCGGTAGCCAGCATGGTGTTCATCAACAGCAGCGACTGGTAACGCCAGGGCTGCGCCATAGGCAGTGTCAATCCGAGTATGCCGCCCCAGTCTTGCACCACAAGTTGAATATGCCTGAGATCCATGGCTTCAACGAATTCCAGCAACACTTGGCGATGCCATTCAAACGAATGTGTGCTGTCTTTTTTAGGCTTATCGCTTTTGCCGAAGCCAGGCATGTCAGGCGCGACCACGCGGTGACCGGCGGCCAGAAAAACGGGAATCATGTGCCTGTACAAATAACTCCAGGCGGGGTTGCCGTGCAAGCACAACCAAGTCACTTCCGCGGTTGCAGGCCCTTCGTCCAGGTAATGCATACGCAAGCCGTTCAATGCGGGCAAATCGCTGATGTAATTCGGCTGCCACGGGTACCCGGGCAACTGCTCGAACGCACTGTCGGGCGTACGCACCGCGTCATCGCGCAAGCGAGTGGCCGCGGCCTTGGTTTTTTGTATGAGTCGTTGTTGCTTGAAAAATGTTTGCAGAGGCAGTGAACACGCTTGTGAAAGCACATGACCGTGACTCAGGGTTTGGTGGTTGAGTTCGGGGTTTTCGAAGACGTTGAGTACCGACCCCGCCGCGCCTGTTTTCGGTTCAGGCGCGCCCCACACAACTTTAGATAGTCGCGCATTCAAGATGGCCCCGGCGCACATGGTGCAAGGCTCAAGCGTGACGTACAAGGTGCAGTCGTCAAGCCGGTAGTTGCCGAGTTTGGCAGCAGCTTCACGCATAACCAGTATTTCCGCATGGGCGCTGGGGTCGTGCTGCCCAACAGGTGCGTTATGCGCGCGGGCAATCACCTGCCCTTCACGCACCAGCACGGCGCCGACAGGCACTTCTCCGGCCTCCAATGCCAGTTCGGCTTGCGCCAAGGCAAGTTGCATGAAATCTTCGTCATTCATGCGCCGCAATGTAACCCATGCCGGCCTTGAAATCAGTCGCGTTGGTAGCTGAGGAAACGGCCGCGGTATGGCGTTCTGTCCTGTAGGGGCGTGAGTAAATCAGTTTGTGTGAGTGCAAACCCGTTGTTATGCATGGCTTTGTGAAATGCTGCGCGGTTGCCGCGGTTGGGATCAATGATCAACACTTGTGCATGTTCTGCTGCATGGCACTGAATAAACCCGGCGAGTTGCAGCGGGTGATCCCGCTCGTAAAGCACGTCGCTGCCTATGATCAGATCGAACTCGCCTAAGAGCGGATTGGCGCGTTCCCAATGGCCGCTGACATAGGGCAAGGTGTGCATGTCATTAAGCAATAAATTAGCGCTCAGAAAACGTTCTGTATAGGGATGGTAATCCGAGGCGGTGACATTGCCAAGTCGGCGGTGAATCACCAGACTGGCCAATCCCAGACCGCAACCGATTTCCAAAATTCGCAGATCGGCAATCGGAAAAGTCTGCATCACATCGGCCATTTTCCGGGCCGATGGCCAGACCAGACCGAATAAAGGCCAAGTGGCGGAAGAAACGCCTAAAGCCAGGGCAATGCCTAGCGGATCGTGAAACTGTTGTTTGTCCAGTAACGAACGTATGTTCAGTGTGGCACCGCCGTCAATGGCAATGCACTCATGCTTGACCAAATAGCCCAATCCGGTATCGGACGGGCCGGGGGTCAAAACCGTCTGCGACGTGGTCCGCTCGGGCCTTTGCCTTCGATATGTCTAAAGGTGATACGACCTTTGGTCATGTCATAAGGAGAGAGTTCCAAGGTGACTTTGTCGCCGGCCAGGATGCGTATGTGGTGCATGCGCATCTTGCCTGCGGTGTAGGCCACGAGTTCGTGGCCGTTGTCCAAAGTGACACGGTAGCGCGAGTCGGGTAGCACCTCGCGCACCATGCCGGACATTTCCAGCATTTCTTCTTTGGACATCAGCTGCCTTTAAGCTTGCGGCTTAATCGGCGGATTTGATGTTGGACGCTTGCAGGCCTTTGGGGCCGGTGGTCACTTCAAAGCTGACGCGTTGACCTTCTGCCAGGGTTTTGAAGCCTTGGTTCTGGATCGCGGAAAAATGAGCGAACAAATCTTTGCCGCCGTCTTCGGGTGTAATAAAGCCAAAACCTTTGGACTCGTTAAACCATTTCACTGTACCTGTTGCCATTTATTGCATTTCTTAAAAAAAAGGGAAGCCCCCCTCGGGGTCGAAGGTCAGAAAAGGCGAAGAGACGAAGGGAGAAATACCTATGAGGGCAGAACTAAAAACGAACTACAACGACATAAACTGATAATCGATTTCAGACTATGCACTGTTTTGTCACATAAAGCAATCTTTATTTCAGTTATCGGCTAATATCTCGGAAATGAGTGACATACGCTTACTGAAACAGGTGTTGAAACAACACCGCACCATCGCTGTGGTTGGTTTATCGGCAGACTGGTTCCGCCCCTCCTACTTTGCTGCCAAGTACATGCAAGCCCATGGTTACCGCATCGTGCCGGTCAACCCCAAGTACCAAAGCATCCTGGATGAAACCTGTTATGCCAGCCTGGCAGACATACCTTTTCCGGTGGATATCGTCGATGTGTTTCGCAAACCGGCCGATACCCCGGCGATTGCGCAGCAAGCAGCGGACATTGGCGCCAAGGTGCTGTGGTTGCAACTCGGTGTGGTCAACGACGATGCGCGCGCGATGGCCGAAAAAGCAGGCCTGACCGTCATCATGGACCGCTGTGTGAAAATAGAACATGCACGCCTGTTCGGCGGCCTGGGCTGGTTCGGTGTCAACACCGGCGTCGTCTCTGCTCAACGTCAAATCCCACCTCAGTAAAAAATAATGGCAGATCGCACATTCGGTTTTGACACGCTCAGCCTGCACGCCGGGCAAATTCCTGACGCCGCCACCGGTAGCCGCGCAGTTCCCATTTACCAAACCACTTCGTATGTGTTTGACAGCGCTGAACACGCCGCCAGCCTGTTCAACCTGCAAACTTTCGGCAATGTGTATTCAAGGCTTTCTAACCCCACGGTCGCGGTGCTCGAAGAGCGTATTGCGGCCTTAGAAGGCGGTCGCGCCTCTGTAGCCACCGGCAGCGGCATGGCGGCGCAAATGATTGCCTTGCTGAATGTTTGCGAGGCCGGTGACCAGATAGTCGCAGCCAAGACTTTGTACGGCGGTACGCATACGCAGCTCGGTGTGAATTTCAAAAAGCTGGGCATTGAGACTGTGTTTGTCGATGCCTCAGACCCCGAGAACTTCGCCCGAGCCATCACGCCCAAAACCAAAGCGCTTTACGCCGAAACACTAGGTAATCCATCGCTGAATGTGTTGGATATAGAAGCTGTCGCTGCGATCGGTAACCACGCCGGCGTGCCGCTGTTTATCGACAACACTTTTGCTAGCCCTTACCTTTGTCAGCCTTTCAAATGGGGCACTGCCATCAGCATTCATTCAGCGACGAAATTCATCGGCGGTCACGGCACCACCATGGGCGGCGTCATCATCGAATCTGGGAAATTCCCCTGGGACAACGGCCGCTTCTCAAGCATGACCGAGCCATCTCCCGGCTACCACGGTGTGCGGTTTTTTGAGACCTTCGGCGACTTCGGCTTCACCATGAAATGCCGCATGGAGGGCATGCGCACCTTCGGCCCGGTGCTCTCGCCTTTCAATGCCTTCCTGTTGCTGCAAGGGGTGGAGACACTGTCATTGCGCATGGACAGGCATTGCAGCAATGCCTTGTCAGTAGCCAAACATTTGCAAAAACACCCCAAAGTGGCCTGGGTGAATTACCCGGGCTTGGCAGATCACCCGGACCATGAACTGGCCCAAAAGTATTTGCCACGCGGTGCCGGTGCGGTGTTGACGTTTGGTGTCAAAGGTGGCGCGGCAGCGGGTCAATCTTTCATTGAGAACGTGCAGTTTTTATCGCACTTGGCGAATATTGGCGACGCAAAAAGTCTGGTGATCCACCCTGCTTCCACGACGCACCGTCAGTTGTCTGAAGAGCAGCAGATTGCAGCGGGTGTGCCGCCTGACTTGATTCGCTTGAGTGTGGGTTTGGAGACGTTGGACGACATTATTTGGGATATAGAGCAGGCGTTGGACAAGACCTGATGTTTGCCATGCGGGTTTAGCTTTGTGCAATTTGTTCACGCCATGTCGGTTTAGCTTTATGTGATGTATTCGCGCCATGCCGGTTCGGTCGCCGCTCACTGCCGCTGCGCGCCAATGTTCGCGTCGGCCCGCCCGCCATGTCGTTTGTCCGATCGATAAATTTCCTCCGATGGCATTTCTGCGGTTCAACAAACAAAGCCAACAGTACAAGGAAATAATTCGCAAGCCAAAAACACCACTTTAGGCTGAACAGGCGGGGGCGTTTTTTTCGAGCGAAAGCGGAGAAAAAAAACGCACCGGACGGGTCGGCCTGTGCGTGTCTTCTAACCGCAGGAATGCCAACCAAGTCCGGATGGGTCGGCCTATGCGTGTCTTTAAAGAACTACAGAAATGCCAACAACAACCGATGGGTCGGCCTGTGCGTGTCTTAAATATAAATAACGCCGAGCACTATCAACGCAATCAAACTGTATTTGGTCAACTTATAAACCCGGCGATTCCAGTTTTTGAAAGCTTTGCGCTTTTCGTCCAACAAGAAATGCCAATGCGTGAGCTTATTGATCGCACCAGTCTGGTCCCCTGTGTCGTTAGGCGAACTGGCCGCTGACATCACCACCCGGCTGAACCAGCGATTCAATGCTGCCACCCAAGCCAAGCGCGAAGGTCGCTCCACATCACAAAACAAAATAATGCGGTTTTGCGATGTTTTGTTATAGGCCTCGTGTATGTAAGTTTCATCAAACACCACACCCTGCCCGTCACGCCAACTGTGACGCTCCCCATCCACATCGATGTAACACGCATCGTCATTCGGCGTGACCAACCCTAAGTGATAGCGCAGAGAGCCCGCATAAGGGTCGCGGTGCCGGTTCAGTTGCCCGCCTGGCGGAAGTTCTGCAAACATCGCGGCTTTGATCGTGGGAATGCTTTTCAAGATGGCCACGCTTTGCGGACACAACTGGGCAGCCGAAGGATGCGCAGCGTCATACCACTTCAAATAAAAACGCTTCCAGCCGTATTTGAAAAATGAATTAAAACCGATGTCATCGTGCTTGTCCGGTGCCTTGATGCGCTGCAATTCAGACAGATGCAAAGCCTCTGCGCGAAACACTTGCCAATTGTCTTGAATCTGTTGCAGCTCCGGCAACTCGTTCAAAGGCACATAAGGTTTGGTGGTGACTTTGGAGCACAACACCATCAAGGCATTGATAGGAGCCAGCACCGCAGAATGGTCCAGAAACACCTTTTGCCATGAGGCCCTGACACGGCCTCTGTAGTGGCCATAAAAAATGGCGGTCAGCCAAAGCAAAATCACAAACCATTTCATGAAAATTTGCCTCTAAAGATTGCCATCGGCATATATAAATCATGCCGCAAAGGTTTTTTCATAGTATTGATACAGGTCAACGCGCAAGAATGCCAGGGGAAACAGCAAAGTCATGTGGCTTTTCAAGCCGAGTTTTTGATGATAACAGCGGCCATGGGTTTTAAAACCGGCTAGCCCAAGCTTAAAAAAATCATCAAGTTGGGAGGGACATATTCCTAGTAATTACACCTAAATACAGGCTGTGCTTTGCTCGTTATTCTGAACGTTTACCAGATTGAGCATCCATGTCTTCTGACCTCAAACAATCCATCATGTCCGGCCAGGTCGTGGCAGGTGCCATGGTGTTCGAATTTTTTTCCCCGGGCCTGTCCAGCATTTTGCACAACGCGGGTGCGAAATATGTGATTTACGATATGGAGCACACCGGCCTGGACATAGAGTCCTTGAAAGGCTTATTTGCTTCGTGTCGTGGTTTGCCTATTGCGCCCATGGTGCGTGTCCCTGTGGGGGAATACACCTGGTTGGCGCGTTCTTTGGATATCGGCGCACACGGCGTGATGATTCCCATGGTCGAGTCTGCACAACAAGCTACCTCGATTGTTCAGGCCTGCCGCTACCCGCCCTTGGGCAGACGTGGCGCGGCCTTTGGCTTCGCACAATGCGATTACAAAGCTGGTGACATCATTCAAAAAATGCGCGATTTTCACGACCGCAACCTGGTCATCGCTCAGATCGAAACCGAACGCGGTCTCGACCAGGTTGAAGCCATTGCCGCGGTTGACGGTATAGACGTGCTTTGGGTTGGTCATTTCGATTTGTCCAATTTCATGGGCATTCCCGCTCAGTTTGAGCATCCTTTGTTTCTTGCCGCAATGAAACGAATTGCGGACGTCGCCAAAAAACACGGCAAAGTCGCTGGTTTCATGGCCACGGACGCGGCTTGGGCCGACAAGGTCATGGCCATGGGCTACACCATGATTGCCACAGGCACTGACACAGGCATGTTGCAGCAAGGATTCAGCAACTTGATTCAGCATGTGAAAAAGGCGGACTGAACATGGCATTCAAACTCGGTCTTTCCAAAGACCTGCTAGATGCCAGCGGCAAACCCAGTTTCGGGCCCGGTCCCATGGAAATACTGAACAAAGAAGCCAGTATCAATTATGAATTTCTGCCTGAATCGGTCAGCGAAATCACGCCAGACATCATGGCAAGTTATGACGGTTTGTACCTCAACAGCCCGCAAGTCACGGCGCATTCTGTTTCGCGTGCAGATTGCAGGGTGAAGATTGTGGCTAGGCACGGTGTCGGTTATGACTCGGTCGACGTCAAAGCTTTGGCCGACAAAGGCATCATCACTACCAACACGCCGGTAGCGGTGCGTCGTCCGGTGGCAGTGGCAGCGCTGACCTTTGTGTTTGCGCTGGCCGGTCGTTTAATCACCAAAGACAAGTTAACCCGCGAGGGCCGTTGGCATGAACGCACCAGCCACATGGGCCTGGGCTTGACTACCCGAACACTCGGTGTGATCGGCGCAGGTGGCATAGGCCAGGAGTTGCTGGCTTTGGCCAAACCTTTTGGTTGGCGCGTCCTGGCATCTGATCCGCATGTCGCCACTTCGCGCATAGAAGCATTGGGGGCAGACCACGTCAGCACCGAAACTCTGTTGAGTCAAAGTGACTTTGTGGTTTGCAGTTTGATTTTGAATGCTCAGACCCGCCATTTTTTAAACGCGCATCGCCTAGCATTGATGAAAAAACAGGCTTACCTGATCAACATGGCGCGCGGCCCTGTGATTGATGAAGTTGCATTGATCCATGCGTTGCAATCCGGCGCGCTCGCCGGTGCCGCGCTTGATGTATTCGAGCAAGAACCCGTGGCTCGAGACAACCCATTGTTAAAAATGGAAAACGTTTTGCTGACACCACATTCTTTGTGCTGGACCGACGAATGCTTCGACCATATTGCGCGGGAAGGTCTTGGTTGTGTGGTGTCGTTTGCCAACGGGCGCATGCCTTTGTCCATCGTCAAAGCTTGAACACAAAAGGAGGGAAAACCATAGCTGTCAGTTGTTGTCGTTTGAAGGTTGGCAGTCAGTTCAACTGCACTGTCTGATTTTTTATAAGTTTCTACCCACGAAAAATATCAAGGAGACCAATGTGAATTTTCATTTCAAAAAACTGTACTTGAGTGGTCTGACAGCCTTGGCATCTGCCATGCTGTTGGCTACAGGCATGGCGCAGGCGCAAAGTACTGCTCAACGTGCTGTTGATGCAGCTAAAAAAATGTGTAACGGCAAGACCATCACCGTTGTATGGGAAGCCGGACTGCAATCGCTAGACCCTAAAAATTTCTCCGGTCCGATGTGGGAAAAACTCACCAGTTGCAAGATCAACGTGATTGAGGTCCCCACCGCAGAAATGTTCACCAAAATCATGCAGGAATACCGCGCCGGTACCGGTGCTTATGACGCATTGAACGTGATCCCGTCCTGGATGCCTGACCTGGTTCAGGCCGGTGCACTCGAGCCGCTGGACGCCATGGTGGACAAATACGCATACCGCGATGAACTGCAAAAAATCGCGCCCACCTACCGCGATAACCAGATGAAGGTGAACGGCAAGATCTACGGTTTTCCAGATGATGGCGATGTCTTCATCATGTACTACCGTAAAGATATTTTTGCCGATGCCGGATTGCGCAAAGACTTCAAAGCCAAGTTTAACTATGAACTGGCCCCACCTACAACTTGGAAACAATTTTCAGAAATCGGTCAATTCCTGACTGAAAAACTCAAAGCCAAAGGTACTTACGGCGCATCTCAGTTCCGTGAACCCGGTTACGGTAACTTCATGTTCCAGGAACGTTTCCGCAATGAAGGCGGCAAATTCTTTGACAGCAATATGAAAGCGCAAATCAACGGTCCGGCAGGCGTCAAGGTTTTGACCGACTGGCGCAATGAAAATAAATTCATGCCCCCGGGCGTGGAGAAATTCGGTTTTGTAGAAAACTTGGCTGTTTTCCTCAAAGGCGAAAGCGCCATGACCATTTCATGGCCGCCCTATGGCCGATTCGCTGCCGGTTACATCAAGGATGAAGCCATGAAGTGGGTGCCCGAGTCCAAAGTGGCCGGTAAAGTCGGTTACGCACTGCCACCAGGCGGTCATCCTGAACTGGCGGCCGGATTCGCTTTGTCTGTGACCTCTAACAGCAAGAACAAAGAACTCGCGTATTTGTTCATTCAGTGGCTCAACAGCGAAGAGATTTCCATGCAACGTGTGCAACTGCCTTACACATTGCGCGATCCCTTCCGTGACTCCCATTTCACCAGCAAAGAATACATGGCCAAATGGCCGGACGCCAAAGACTATCTGGCTGCGCTTCAAGCAGGTTCCAAAACTGGCTTGCTCGATTTGTCTTTGATTCAAACGGACAAATATGAAGAAGCACTGCGCCAGGGCATCAGCCGCTTGTGGGCCGGGGAAGATCCCAAGAAAATTCTGGACGATGTTGCCAAGTCATGGAATGAAACCACTCAAAAGGTCGGCGTAGACAAGCAAAAAGCTGTTTACAAGGCCTGGGCAGCCAAAGGCGGCGCTTATCCTAATTAAGCCATAAGCCTCTGTGTAGGTATACCGTCATCAGCGCAGCGCCGTTCTCACGGCGCTGCCTGTTTGACACCTTGAATTCGTTGATCATCCGGTAGGCCTCGTCTTGAGACATTCTGTTGCTTCCCCCACTATCCATGACCAGCAAAAGTTGTTCGCACGCTTGCTGATCGTCCCAGCCATGCTGGTGCTGTTGCTGGTGGCTGTTTTCCCCCTGATTTACATGATCCTTGTCAGCTTCCAGGGCATCACCATGATGGACAACAGTTCCGACTTTGTCGGGTTGGTGAATTACCGCGCTATTTTTGAAGACCAGCGGCTATGGGAAGCCGTCATGCATACCTTGATTTTTCTGGCCATTGCTCTGCCGTTGGAGTTATTCATCGGTTTGTCGATGGCGCAACTTTTTTTAAACAAATTGCCGGGTCGGCAAATCATGATCGGTCTGTTGGTACTGCCCGTGGTGGTTTCACCCGTGGTGGCCGGTGCCATCTGGTCTTTGATGTTTGACAACCGCTTCGGTCCGATCAACCAGGTGTTGGGCTGGTTATTCGGACAAGAAATGACCATACTCTGGACCATCAAACCCGAACTGGTCTACCCCGCCATTCTGGTCGCCGAGGTTTGGCAATGGACACCGTTTATGTTTTTGCTGCTTTTAGCCGCGCTGGCTAATGTCGATAAATCACAACTCGAAGCCGCAGCCATTGATGGCGCGGGTTACTGGCGCATATTTTTTCTGATTGTTCTTCCCTCTATTTGGCCGGTGATGGCGATTGCACTGCTAATCCGCATGTTGGATTTATTCCGCTTGTTTGATGTGGTTTGGGCTCTGACCCAGGGCGGGCCTGGCACTATGACTGAAACCATTTCCATTTTTACTTACAACCAGGGCTTCAGACAATTTGAAACCAGCTATACCGCGGCAGTGGCTTTGCTGATCGTGGTCATGCTCAGTGTCGTGCTGATGTGGGCCTTAAAGCGTGTGGGATTATCAAGATGAACCGTGTACCGCTCTCTTCCCGTATCAGCTTGGGGCTTCGCTTTAGCGCCGCCGTTTTGATCACGATTGCGTTTTTGTTTCCAGTCTATTGGCTGGCGATGAATTCGTTCAAAACCGCCGACGAGATTTACGCTTCTCCTCCCGTCTGGTGGCCGGCCGCGCTGCAATGGAGCAACTATCTGGTGCTATTCAAAGACGGCGATGCGGTCTCGGTTTTTAACAGCCTGGTGGTGGCCTCTGTGTCCACTGTGCTTGCCATGAGCATAGGTACGCTGTGCGCCTACAGCCTGGCGCGTTACAAAACCGGTGGCGATGATTTGTCCAACTGGATCATTTCCCAGCGCATGGTGCCGCCGATTGCCGTGGTATTTCCAATTTTTTTGCTTTATGTCTTCCTAGGTTGGGTGGACACTTATATCGGCATGATTTTGCTTTACACCGCGTTCAATCTTCCATATGTGATTTGGATGATGCGCGGCTACATACAAGATATACCGCGTTCACTGGAAGAAGCTGCCTTGGTTGATGGTTGCACGCCTTGGGAGGTGTTTTACAAAGTAGTGCTTCCCATGTGCAAGGGCGGTTTGTTTGCCACCGCCATTTTTGCTTTCATATTTGCTTGGAACGAATTTTTATTTGCATTGGTACTTACACGCACCGAGGTCACCACGTACACCGTACAAGTCACGCATTACTTCGGTGGTCAATCCAATTTCTGGACCAAAATCGCCGCCATGTCGGTACTCGGCACTTTGCCTGTGTTTATCGCGGTGGTCTTCATGCAACGTTACCTGGTCAGAGGCATTTCTCTGGGCGCGGTCAAAGGATAAAAACACATGGCGGATTTGCTTATCCAAGGGCTTCACAAATACTATGGCAACAACCATGTGGTCAAAGGCATAGACCTGTCCATACCTGCCGGGGAATTCACTGTGCTGGTCGGTCAGTCAGGTTGCGGCAAAAGCACATTGCTGCGAACCATTGCCGGTCTCGAGTACGCCGATCAAGGCAGCCTGTCTATCGCCGGTCAACGTGTCAACGACATGCCGCCGCGGGATCGCGACATCGCCATGGTGTTTCAAAACTATGCGCTCTACCCGTATATGACAGTGTTTGACAATATCGCTTTTGGTTTGCGCGCGCGTAAAAACCCGGCGGCTGACATACCGGGCAAAGTACAGCGCGCCGCCGATATGCTGGCTATCAGCCATTTGCTGGACAGATATCCCCGACAGTTATCAGGCGGTCAGTTGCAACGCGTGGCCATCGGTCGCGCCGTGGTGCGGGATGCGCGTTTGTATTTGTTTGACGAACCCTTGTCCAACCTGGACGCTCAACTGCGCGACGAGATGCGCGGCGAAATCAAGCGACTGCACCAGGAACTGGGCAAGACCATGATTTATGTCACCCACGATCAAATCGAAGCCATGACGCTGGCTGACAGGATTGTGTTGATGCGCGAAGGACAGATCGAACAACAAGGTGCTCCCCTTGAATTGTTTGAGCATCCGCGCACTCGTTATGTAGCCGGTTTCCTCGGATCGCCTTCTATGAATTTCATTCCTGCGGTGCTGCACTCAGACAGCCAAGGCTTGAACGCGCAGATTGCGCCCGGTTTATCGCTGAGACTGCCCCCGGGGCGTTTTGGTCATTTGCACACCAGAACTGGCATGGCCATAGAACTCGGCATACGGCCTGAACATATGCGCAAACAAGCTTCAGAACACGAAGATATTGCGCAAATCAATGTTGATATTGAACTGGTGCAGCCCACGGGCTCACGCACTTTTGTCGAATTCAAACTCGGGGCTTCCGCTACGGTTGCAGAATTGCTGGCCCGCGATGTGCATCGCAGCGGCGAGCGGTTGGCATTAGAGATAGATATGAACCGCGTCATCGTCATCGATCCCACCAGCGGCTTGGTGATTGCCAATGGCGCAACCGTTTGATTTTTTTCAGGAGCACACCATGGCATTGGCAGAACCTTCCTCATTCATCAAAACTACCGGTACCTTGGAAGCCGACACAGCGGGAAAAACGCTGGTAGCAGGCGCGCTGTCTGTCGAATTTGATAATGGTAATTTACGCTACATACGCCTCAAAGGTGTCGAGGTATTGCGTGCACTCTCCTTTCTGGTGCGGGATGAAAACTGGGGCACTTACACGCCCGTGTTGCGCAATCTGTCCATCAAACAGCAGCCCAGCAGCTTTGTCATCAGTTACCAGGCCAGTTGCACACGCCATGACCAATCGATTGACTATGAAGCGCATATCGAAGGCCACGCAGACGGTTCGCTTATTTTTCGTGGCAAGGCCACGCCTACAACCGATTTTCTGACTGCGCGTACCGGTTTCGTGGTGCTGCATCCGCTCACAGGCGTGGTTGGTCAGATGCTCAAGGTTGAGCATGTAGACGGCACGGTGACGGAAAGTCAATTTCCTGAACAGGTCAACCCTGACTGCCCGTTTCGCAATATCAGAGCTTTGTCACACCAGGTGTTGCCCGGCGTGTGGGCGCGTTGCGTCATGCAAGGCGATGCGTTTGAAATGGAGGACCACCGCAACTGGACAGACTCTTCATTCAAAACCTATGTGCGTCCGCTGTCGCGCCCCTGGCCTTACGCCTTGCCTGCCGGTGAAGCGATTGAGCAATCGGTCAGTCTGCATTTTTCAGGGCCTGTCCCCGGGCATGCTTCTTTGGCGAAAGCCGCGGCTTTGCAAGTCCGGGTCGGTTCTGCTTTAGACACGGTCATTCCGCCCATCGGTCTGGGCGTTCCAGCTGAAGAAGTGGATAACGCACTGTCCAAACTTCCGTTAATGAAAAAACTGGCGCCCAAATTCTTAGTGTGCTTCTTCGATCCACGCCAACACCACGACCAAGCCTTGTTGCGTCAATACGCACAACTCAGCCGCGCATTGAAAGCTGAAGTGATGCTCGAAGTGGTGGTGCAAAGCCTGGATGGTTTTGCGGCGGAACTCATGCAGTTAGCGGCGCATGCTCGGGCGGTTGGTTTGCAACCGGATATGGTCTGCGTCTGTCCTGTGGGGCATTTAAAGTCGGTGCTGCCTGGCGGCATTTACCCGCCTGCGCCTGAGTTGGATTCGCTTTATCTGGCGGCGCGCCAAGCTTTCCCGACAGCACAACTGGGTGGCGGTATGTTTTCATTTTTCACCGAACTCAACCGCAAACGCCCACCTTGCGAAGCGCTGGACTTCATCACCAATTCCACCAGCCCTATCGTGCATGCAGCCGATGACCGATCGGTGATGGAAACCTTGGAAGCCGTGCCTTGGCAGATTGACACAGCCAAACATTTCTCGGGCGGCAAACCGCACCACGTAGGACCTAGCGGCATAGGCGCGCGCGATAACCCGCACGGAGCGCGTTTCTCGGACAACGCTAACAACAGTCGAGTTTGTCTCGCCAAAATGGACCCGCGTCAGCGCGGCCTGTTTTCAGCCGCGTGGACCTTGGGCTATGTCAGCACGCTTGTGCATACAGGTGTGGCGCGCATCAGCATGGCCGCACCTACAGGACCACTGGGTGTGATTTATTCACGCCAGGCTGATCAAGCTCAGCCATGGTTTGACAATTTGTCTGCGTCAATGGCTGGACACACGGTTTATCCGGTGTTTCATACCTTGGCATCTTTGAATTGCGCCTCCGGACACAAACTGCTGAATATCAGCAACAGCGATTCGCAGCGACTTGCCAGCCTGGGTTGGCAGGAGAAAGAAGGTAAACGGATTTTGCTGGCTAACTTGAGCGCACAGCCCTTAAAGATAGACCTCAGCGGCTTAGGCAAAAAAGCGTGTGTAGGTGTGTTGGATGAACAGAGTTTTGTGCAGGCCAGCACGGATTCACACGCATTCCGGCTCGCCAGCCATTGGCTTGACAGTAAAAAAGGCTTGACCCTAGGCGCATACGCCGTGGCCTGTGTGTTTGATCCGCAAGGATGATGGCCTGCCGGTGAAACCTTATCAAAGAGGCAGAGGTTTACCGTCGTAATTCAAAAATGCGCCCGACTGCTTGAGCGTCAAGCCACGGAATCGAGCCAGTAGACCGGCAGCGCTTTCCTCAGGGCTGATATCGGCACCTGCGCCGCCCATGTCGGTACGTACCCAGCCGGGATGAAATGAAGTCACGGTGATACCGGAAGATTTGAGTTCATGCGCCAAAGTCACCATCAAATTGTTTGCACCTGCTTTGGACGCGCGGTAAAAGTGGGCGGATGTGCCTTGGTGCTGTTGGCTGCCCATGTAGGAAGAGATGATGGCGATGCGCGGGTATTTGCTGGACTTCAGCTGGCTTAAAAAAGCCCGGGCAGTGAAAAAAGGCCCTGCCATATTCGTCATCAAGACCTCTGAAATAGCGGCGGCATTGTTGTCTGCGTCTTCGATACCGCCACGCGCGCTGATGACGCCGGCGTTGCAAACCACCACATCGATAGCGCCCTTGACCTGCGCGGCAATCGAATTCAGCGCCGCTTCGTCGCAAGTATCGGCGGCGTAAACAACGCCTGCGCCGTCGGATTTTTCAATCAATGCGTTCAATTCAGTGGCTTTGGCCGGTTGGCGACACACTGCGATTAAGCGGTCACCGGCGGCCAACACACCTCGGGACATTTCGAGGCCGATGCCTCGGTTGGCGCCGGTGATGAGGTAAGTGTCAGTCATATTCATTCCCACTCTATGGTCGCCGGCGGTTTGCTGCTCACATCCATCACCACCCTATTGATGCCACGCACTTCATTGATGATGCGCCCGGATACTTTCTTGAGCAAACCATACGGCAGTTCTGCCCAGTCAGCTGTCATGAAATCGCTGGTAATGACTGCGCGCAGAGCCACCACGTAGTCGTAGGTACGGCCGTCGCCCATCACACCGACAGACTTCACCGGCAGAAACACAGCGAAGGCCTGACTGGTGGCTTCATACCAATTGCGTGGGGCTTGCGTGCCGCCAAATGCCACGGCGGATGCATCCCCAGTGAATGGCGTATTGCGCAGTTCCTCAATAAAGATAGCGTCTGCTCTGCGCAGCAAATCAGCGAATTCAGATTTCACTTCGCCGAGTATGCGCACGCCCAAGCCAGGGCCGGGAAACGGATGGCGGTACACCATGTCGTAAGGCAAACCCAAAGCTACGCCAAGCTCGCGCACTTCGTCTTTGAACAAATCTCGCAAGGGTTCTAAGAGTTTCAAACCGAGTTGTTCGGGCAAGCCGCCAACGTTGTGGTGGCTTTTAATGGTGACGGCTTTTTTGCTTTTCGCGCCGCCGCTCTCAATCACATCCGGGTATATCGTGCCTTGCGCCAGATAGGTTGCACCTTTGTGCCCGCCGTCGCCCGCTTTCAATTTGGCGGCTTGTTCTTTGAACACGGTGACAAATTCAGCGCCTATGATTTTGCGTTTGGCTTCTGGATCGCTGACACCTGCGAGCTTGCCTAAAAACAATGCACTCGCATCCACGCGTACCACGCGCGCATGCAGTTGTCCGGCAAACATGGCCATGACCGCATCGCCTTCATTCAATCGCAACAATCCGTGATCCACAAAAACACAGGTGAGTTGATCGCCGATGGCGCGGTGTATCAATGCAGCCGCAACCGATGAATCGACGCCGCCTGACAAACCCAAAATCACTTCTTCATCACCGACTTTTTCGCGAATGCGCGCCACGGCTTCTTCGACATAACCGGTCATCACCCAATCGGCATTCGTTCGGCATATATCCAACACAAAACGGTTCAACAAGGCTTTGCCTTGTATTGTGTGCGTGACTTCAGGGTGGAATTGCACGCCGTAAAAATGACGTGATTCATCAGCCATCCCAGCGATGGGACAACTGTCGGTGCTGGCCATCAGCTTGAAGCCGGGAGGAAGCTCTGTCACCTTGTCGCCGTGGCTCATCCACACCTTGAGAATGCCGTGGCCCTCGGGCGTGGTGAAGTCGGCGATGTCTTTCAACAAATCGGTATGGCCGCGCGCGCGCACTTCGGCGTAGCCGAATTCGCGCTGATGCCCGCTTTCCACTTTGCCGCCGAGTTGTTGCGACATGATTTGCATGCCGTAGCAAATGCCCAGCACGGGAATGCCCAACTCAAACACCAGCGAGGGCGCGCTGTCAGTGTCGTCTTCGTAAACACTGGCGTGGCTGCCGGACAAAATAATGCCTTTGAGCATGCCGTCGGCGGCATAATCGCGCAGCCAATCGTTGCTGACATCGCAAGGATGGACTTCGCAATACACATGCGCTTCGCGCACTCGGCGAGCAATCAGTTGCGTGACCTGCGAGCCGAAATCAAGAATCAGTATTTTGTGGTGTGCCATGGAAGTTCTGAAATGCAGACAAACAAGTCTTAGGGAACATCAATCCGCGCGGTAATTCGGCGCTTCCTTGGTGATTTGCACATCGTGCACATGGCTTTCGCGCATACCGGCCACAGAAATCTCCACAAACTCAGCGCGGTTGCGCATGGCGTCAATGCTGGCACAGCCGCAGTAACCCATGGCGGCGCGCACGCCACCGGCCATCTGGTACACGATGCTGACCATGGAACCTTTGTACGGCACGCGGCCTTCAATACCTTCCGGCACCAGTTTGTCGGCATTCGGGTTGCCCGTGGTGGCCTCTTGGAAATAACGGTCGGCGCTGCCCTGCTGCATGGCACCTATGCTGCCCATGCCTCGGTAGCTTTTGTAGCTTCGGCCCTGGTACAAAATGATTTCACCAGGCGCTTCTTCGGTACCGGCGAACATGCCTCCCATCATGATGCTGGAGGCCCCGGCTGCAATCGCTTTGGCGATGTCGCCGCTGTAGCGAATGCCACCATCAGCAATCAAAGGAACACCACTGCCGTGCAAGGCCATGGCTACGTTGTCGATGGCGGTAATTTGCGGCACACCGACACCGGCAACGATGCGCGTGGTGCAAATCGAGCCCGGGCCAATGCCGACCTTGACCGCATCCGCACCGGCCTCAGCCAATGCCAACGCAGCCGCACCGGTGGCGATATTGCCGCCTACCACGTCAATGTCCGGATAGTTTTGTTTGACCCAGCGGACCCGCTCTATCACGCCGTGGCTGTGGCCGTGAGCGGTATCAACAACAATGGCGTCAACACCGGCGCGAACCAGAGCTTCTACGCGTTCTTCTGTGCCGGGGCCTACGCCCACCGCCGCGCCTACCCGCAAACGCCCAGCGCTGTCGCGCGCCGCATTCGGGAAACTGGTTTGCTTGGTGATGTCTTTGACGGTGATCAAACCTTTGAGCTCGAAAGCCTCATTGATCACCAGCAGTCGCTCTAGCTTGTGTTTGTTCAACAAAGCCTTGGCTTGCTCGGGTGTGGTGCCTTCAGGCACAGTAATCAGACGCTCGCGCGGCGTCATGATGTCTTTGATTTGCAAATCGTAGCGCGACTCAAAACGCAAATCGCGGTTGGTGACGATGCCGACCACTTTGCCCGCATCACACACCGGGAAACCGGAAATGCCTAGTTCGTCTGACAAGGCCATGACCTGGCGCACCGTGTGTTGCGGCGTGATGATGACCGGATCAAGCACAACGCCGCTTTCATAGCGCTTGACTTTGGCCACTTCGGCGGCCTGCTCAAGTGCTGTCAGGTTTTTATGCACGATGCCCATACCGCCCTCTTGGGCAATGGCAATGGCCAGCCTGGCTTCTGTGACCGTGTCCATGGCGGCAGACACCAGCGGCAGGTTCAGCGAGATGCGGCGTGAAAACTGGGTGGAAAGGCGGGTGTCCTTGGGCAGGACTTGGGAGTATGCGGGGACCAACAACACATCGTCGAAGGTCAGCGCTTTGCCAAGAAGGCGCATAGGGTAGATCTCCAAAAAATAGATTCTACCGATCCTGTCGCAGTTACTTTTTCAAAACGAGCTTGACCGCTCAGAATGAATATGAAAGCATACTATTGGGCGGTTCAATAACCCGGTTTAGCACCTGCTCTGCGTTTGGCAAACAAACCGGCGGTTTTGGCGCCTTGCTTTTGAAAACGTTCACGCCGCGCCACTTTAGGTTCGACGCGCAAAGCTCTGAGTACCTCTAGACGGTCACCGTCTTTGAGGACATACGCACGCTCAACAGGTTTGCCCCAGACCGCGGTTTGCCAAACCAAGCTTGACTGCGCAGCAAACGGTTCAGACTGGGTACATAAAAACTGCAATGCAGCTTCGACTGTGGCCTTGTCGTCTGTCTGCCATTCGTACAAGTCAAGTTGTCTGGCAGCCATCGAGATGGCAATGATTATTTTCATCGCTGGTAAACCGCTTCAGCACGTTTGACGAAGGCATCGACCAAAGTAGATGCGATCTTGTCGAACACCGGACCGACGATGGCGCCAAACATGGAATCAAAGCTGTAGGAGAGTTTCAACTCGACGCGGCAGGCCTGTTCTTCGCCCACAGGGATAAAGTCCCATACGCCTGAAAGATGTTTGAACGGGCCGTCGATCAAATCGAGTTTGACCTGGCGCCCGTCAATGTGTGTGTTGGCCGTGGTGAAACTTTTGTGCAAGCCGCCGAAAGCCATGCCTATGCGAGCGGTCATGCCGTCGTCAGTGGTGGTGAGAATGTCGGCCTTGTCGCACCAGGGCAAAAACTGCGGGTACGAGGGCACATCGACAATCAAATCGAACATTTCGCGGGCGCTGAACCAGATCAATACAGACTTCTCAACGGTTTTCATAGAATGCAGTTCATGCCACACTGGCGTTGCGGGCGATTGTAAAGACCCCGTTGTATCCAATTTCCCTCTTATGGCCAGCAAAACTGCACCCCAAACCCGTATCGCGGACAACAAAAAAGCCGCCTTCAACTACTTTTTCGAGGAACGCCTGGAAGCAGGCATGGTCTTGGAAGGGTGGGAAGTCAAAGCTGCGCGCGAGGGAAAAGTGCAACTGACCGACGGCTACGTGGTGATACGCAGCGGCGAGATGTACGTTATCGGTTGTCAGATCAACCCGCTGAAAACCGCGTCCACCCATGTCAACCCGGACGCCATTCGTTCGCGAAAATTGCTGTTGCACAAGGAAGAAATCCGGCGTTTGATAGGCAAGGTCGAGCAAAAAGGCTATACGCTGGTACCGCTGAATTTGCATTGGAAAAACGGCCGCATCAAATGTGAAATCGCGCTGGCCAAAGGCAAAGCAGAACATGATAAGCGCGACACCATCAAGGACCGCGAGGGCAAGCGCGAAGTCGAACGCGCCATGAAACAGCGCACCCGCTGAAGCCGCTCAGTCCACCCAGGAGGCGCGCCCTGCCTGCATCATCAAACGCTTCTCACAACGTTTTGACAAAGCCAGATCATGCGTGACCAGTACCAGCGTGGTGCCCAGTTCTCTGTTTAATTCAAGCATCAACTGCATGACCGTCTCGCCGGTGGCGTGGTCCAGGCTGCCGGTGGGCTCGTCAGCCAGCAGCACCTGCGGCTTGACCACAAAAGCGCGCGCCAGTGCCACCCTCTGCTGCTCGCCACCGCTCATCACTTTGGGGTAATGATTTAAACGTTCAGCCAGTCCGACACGCACCAAGATGTCTTTGGCCACCGGTTTAGGTTCAGGGTGACCGGCAAGCTCCAGCGGCAGCATGACGTTCTCAAGCGCAGTCAAGGCCGACAGCAACTGAAAGCTTTGAAACACAAAGCCTATGTGTTGAGACCGTAAACCAGCCCTGTCGTCTTCGTTCAAGGCAAACATATCCTGACCGGCCAGATGAACCGTTCCCTGAGTAGGCGTGTCCAAGCCCGCCATGATGGCCAGCAAGGTGCTTTTGCCCGAGCCGGATGCGCCGACGATGGCAACGGTTTGCTGCGGGTTCAGGGTGAAATCGATATCGCGGAGAATGTCCAGGGTACCGGTGGCATCGGTGACCGATTTGTACAAATGAGAGACAGCAATCAGTGGTGAGGACATTCAGTGAGATCCGTGTTGAGACGCAGAGACTTTAACTTGCAAGCCTTAAGCCTGTGCGCGTCGGGTCTATCGCCCGCCGTGCTGCGGGCCGCAGAACGAAAAACTATGTTGATCGTCGGCGACTCTTTGAGCGCCGAATACGGCATTGCACGCGGCAGCGGTTGGGTGGCCCTGCTGGCCGCTCAGCTAGCCAAGGATAAGCCGCAATGGCAGGTGGTCAACGCCAGCATCAGCGGCGACACCACCGCCGGCGGGTTGGCCCGCCTACCTGCATTGCTGCAAAAACATCAGCCCGCTTTGGTGGTCATTGAACTCGGTGGCAATGACGCATTGCGCGGATTTTCATTGAAAATGACTGAGGGCAATTTGACCGGCATGATCAGCGCCAGTCAGAAAATCAAAGCCTCAGTTTTATTGATAGGTATGCAAGTGCCGCCCAACTACGGCACCGCTTATGCGCAAGACTTCAGCCGTATGTTTCAAACCATCAGTCAAAAACAAAAGATATCGCTGGTGCCTTTTTTGCTTAAAGGCATTGCCGATGCCTCCGACCCTACTGCCTTGTTTCAAGCGGATCGCATCCATCCCAAGGCAGAAGCGCATCCGCAGATACTGGCTAACGTCTGGCCTGTGTTGAAGAAGATGCTCTGATGGCGGCTCGCCCTATCACTGCCCTTCAAGCCATAGAACGCATGGCCCTGAGGTCTGACAACGGCGGATTCAGTTGCATCATTGACGCACGCACAGAGGATGAGTTTGATCTCGACCGTTTGCCCGATGCATTGAACTGGCCCTCCTTGACCAATGAAGAACGGATTCGAGTCGGTACCTTGTACAAACAAGTCAGCCCGTTTGAAGCCAACAAAGTCGGCGCCTCTCTGGTGGCCGCGAATATCTCGCGACACATAGATAGACATGTCATGCCTTTAAGCAAGGAATGGCAACCGCTTATTTACTGCTGGCGCGGCGGCAAACGCAGCGGCTCGTTGGCGCTGGTGCTCGGTCAGATTGGCTTTCGTGTCTGGCTGATAGAAGGTGGCTACAAAGCGTTTCGCGCAGAAATGATCCAAGATATTGCGCGACTGGCGCCTTTGCTTCATTTCCAAGTCATCACCGGCCCGACAGGCTCAGGCAAAACACGTTTACTTCAAGCGCTCTCCCATTCAGGGGCTCAGGTGCTCGACTTGGAAGATCTGGCTAAACACCGCAGTTCGGTGCTGGGGCGTATTCCGGGTCAGCCTCAGCCCAGCCAAAAACATTTTGACACACTGGTGTGGGACAAATTACGCGGTTTTGATCCCCAGCGCACCGTGTTTGTCGAGGCGGAAAGCAAAAAAGTCGGTAACCTGGCTGTGCCTCAGGCATTGATGGAGGTGATGCGGCAAAGCCCGTGTATCGATCTTCAACTCAGTGACGATGAGCGTGTGAAATTGCTGCTCGACGACTATGCTTTTTTCGCAGATGACCTAGGTTTGTTCAGCGAACGGCTGTCTATGTTGACGGAATTAAAAGGGAAAAACGTGGTGAACGCATGGCAGCAACAGTTGGTTAACGCAGAGGTAGAACAAGTGGTGCGTGACTTGTTGACAAGCCATTACGACCCGACTTACGCCAGATCGGTGGCGCGCAATTTTGTACGTTACCCGCAAGCTACGGCAGCACCTTTGGCAGACAGACACGCTGCTTCCATGCAAGCCTTGGCCGACAAGCTCGCGGCGCAATTCGATTAATAAAACCTTGCCTGAAAAAATTCAAGGGGTAGCCGCTGACTCAGGCCATGGACGACAAGGCTTGCGACAGGTCTGCGATCAAGTCTTCTGGCGACTCAAGTCCAATTGCGAGGCGAACAAAGCCGGCTTGCAGCAGTTCAGCAGGCGCGTATTGACGCATTTTTTTCAAATCGTAGGGTACCGCCAGACTGACCGGCCCGGCCCAGCTAAAGCCCAACTTGAACAGCCTGAGTGCATTGCAGAACCTGTCGATATGTGCCTGATTAAACGCGGGATCAAATCGCAAACTCAGCAAGCTGGCCGCTGCCCCGCCGCTGTGCACCTCGGCGTTAGCCGCGACACCACCGGCACACAAATCCCGCCAATGCGCGTGTCCGGGCGAAGCGGCAATGGCCGGGTGCAAAACCTGGGCAAAAGCGGTCTGTTGTAAACACCAGACGGCCAGTTTTCGGCACGTCTCATCTTGTGTTTTGTACCGCAATACTATGCTTGGCAAAGACCGCAACACCAGCTCAGCATCATTGCCGGCCACGCCAAAACCCAGGCGCATGTGGCTGAGTTTCAAGCTGCGCGCCAGATCATCTCTGCATGTGGTGACGCTGCCCATCAACACATCACCGCCGCCGCTGGGGTATTTGGTCAGGGCATGCACGCACACATCGGTACCGAGCCGGCTACCGGCCGTCTGAGGCAATAAATCAAAGGGCTGGAATGCCACACCGGCACCCCAGGTGTTGTCCAATGCAGTCCATACATTGCGCGATTGACAGAGGCGCACAAGTGCAAGCAAATCAGGAAATTCCAAAGTCACAGAGCCCGGCGCTTCCAGCCAAACCAGTCGAGTGTCAGCTTGTATGTTGTCGGCCAGCGACTGCGGATCCATGGGGTCGTAATACCGGTGGCTGATGCCCCATTGCTGTAATTCAGCTTCTGCCAGAGATTTCAAAGGCCCGTAGGCATTGTCCGGAATCAAAATACCGTCGCCGGTTTTCAGCAAAGCCAAATTGACTTGAGCCAGGGCCGCCAAACCGCTGGGCAGCAAGACGCAATGTTTTGCGCCTTCAAGCTGGCAAATTCTTTCTTCCAGCGTGAAAGTTGTCGGCGTACCGTGCAAGCCGTAGGTGTAGCCGGTTTTGTCCAACCAGTTGCGCTCGCGCATGGCTTTGACATCCGGAAAAAACACAGAAGACGCTTTGTGAACAGCTATTTGCGGGGACGCGAAAGCCCCAGGTGGCTGGTAAGCATGGTGTATGAGCGCGGTATCAGGCTTCATGCCTCAAACCCGCCATTTCTCCAGCAACTGCAGCGGGCGCATGGTGTCATAGGCCTCGAAAGGCTGGTGTATCCAAGGGTTGGTTGACAGGTATTCGACTGAAAAGTCAGGGGTGAAAGCAGACACACCTTTGGTCCAGATGACTGCACTGCGCAACTCGGTGATAGGTGCGTAATTGTTTTTCAACAAGTCCATGACAGCACTCAAGGTATGGCCGGAATCGGCCAGGTCATCAACCAGCAACACGCGCCCTGCAATTTCACCCTGAGGTGTGGTGATGTACCTGGCTATGTCCAGATGGCCTTGCACGGTGCCGCCTTCAGAGCGGTAAGAACTGGTGGACATGATGGCCAGCGGTTTGTCAAATATGCGGGACAACACATCGCCGGGTCGCATACCACCGCGCGCCAGACACAAAATAGTGTCGAATTCCCAGCCTGACTGGTGGATTTTGATGGCCAGTTTCTCGAGCAGGTTGTTGTACTCGTCATAAGACACGTACAAATGTTTTCCATCTTCAGTCAGCATGGCAATGCTCGCAGTTCAAGGTTGAAACGGGTCACGGATCAGGATGGTGTGGTCCCGGTCCGGGCTGGTGGAAATCATGTGAATAGGCACGCCGGTGACTTCTTCTATGCGCTTGAGATAAGCCTGCGCTTGCGGCGGCAGCTTGTGGTAATCAGTGATGCCGACGGTACTCACGCTCCAACCGGACATGGTTTCGTAAACCGGTTGGCAATCGGCAATGTCTTCTGCCCCGTTGGGCAGGATGTCGGTGTGCACGCCGTGCAACTTGTAGCCGGTACACAGCTTGAGTTCGCTCAGACCGTCAAGCACATCAAGCTTGGTGATGCATAAACCGCTCAAGCCATTGACTTGTGCGCTGCGTTTGAGCAATGCCGCATCAAACCAGCCGCAACGTCGATAACGGCCAGTGGTCGTGCCTTTTTCAGCCCCGACCGTGCTCATGTGCCAGCCCGGGGTGCCCTCGACCGCCCAGTCAAGCTCAGTTGGGAATGGGCCGCCGCCTACACGCGTGCAATAGGCTTTGGTGATACCCAGGATGTAGTGCAAAAATCCGGGGCCTACGCCTGCACCGGCCGAGGCATTACCGGCCACGCAATTGCTGGAGGTAACGAAAGGGTAGGTGCCGTGATCCACATCCAGCAAAGTACCTTGTGCGCCTTCAAACAGCAGATTTGAACCGGCGGTGTGTGCGTCGTTCAATTCGCGCGACACATCGGCCATCATGGGTTTGAGCAAAGCGGCATGGCGCATGGCTTCGTCATACACCGGTTGGAACTGGACTTCTCCGTTGAGAAGATAAGGGGTTAAGGCATCGCCGAAAGAAAAGCTGCGCGAACCAAGGAAGGTCCTTAACACATGGTTGTGCAGTGTCAGTAATTCTCGCAATTTAGCGGCAAAACGCTCGGGGTATTTCAAATCCTGCACACGCAACGCGCGCCGGGCGATTTTGTCTTCGTAAGCCGGCCCGATGCCGCGCCCGGTGGTGCCAATTTTTTCTACGCCGCCTTGCTCGCGTGCTGCTTCGCGCGCAACATCAATGGCTGCATGAAAAGGCAAGATCAAGGGACAAGCTTCGCTGATGCGCAGGCGTGAACGCACTTCAACACCAGCTTTTTCCAGGCCTTCAATTTCTTCAAACAACTTACCTGCCGACAAGACCACGCCGTTACCTATGTAGCAACGGATACCGGGGCGCATGATGCCGCTGGGAATCAAATGCAAAGCGGTTTTGACGCCATTGATGACCAGGGTGTGACCAGCGTTGTGGCCGCCTTGAAAACGCACCACGCCTTGTGCGCGTTCAGTCAGCCAGTCGACAAGCTTGCCCTTGCCTTCGTCACCCCATTGGGTGCCGACCACCACCACGTGTCTTGCCTGCTTGGTACTCATAGCTTTATCGTCTTTGTCTCAGTTGGTTTTCAAAGGGCGGACTGTCCAAACGCCCTGATGGTTAATCAATTCACGGTCGCAATGAAATTCGTCAACTTCGCTTTCGTGACCCGGCAACATACAGACCACGGTATGGCCTTGTAACCTCAATTGCGCAATGGTCTGGCTGAGCGCCTCGTCCTCGCCCCAAGGCGCGCGTATCGCCGCTTGAGGTAGCGGGTGTGCAAGCAAGCTGACCAGGGCTTTGATATCCATACTGAAACCGGCAGCCGGGCGTTTGCGCCCGAACACAGCACCAACTTCGTCATAGCGGCCGCCGCGCGCCAATGCATCGCTGGTCTCAGGCACAAAAATAGAAAAACGCGGACCGCTGTAGTACGCAAAACCGCGCAAATCAGCCAGGTCTATGCTGACCGGGTGCTTGACATGCGAGGCAAGCCATTCAAGCTGATCTAAAGCATGCAGCACCTCAGGCCACGGAGAAAACTCTTGCCTGGCTTGCGCAAGAACGCTGATATCGCCGTACATCTGCACCAGCGACTGCAAGGCTTTGGCAAGCGGCTGGGGCAAATGCTTTCCCAGTTCGCGCATGCCGCTGACATTTTTATGCGACAAGGTATCGCTGATGGTCGCAGACAGTTCATGGCTGATCGCATGTCCTTTGAGCAAAGCTGGGAGAATGCGTGCATCACTCAGGTCTACGTGGAAATTTGAAAGTCCGGCGGTACGCAGACTTTGCAAAGCCAGTTGAAGTATTTCAAGGTCGGCTTCAAGGCCGGTGTGGCCGTAAATTTCCGCGCCGAACTGCAAGGGCTCGCGGGTGGCGTAAGGACTGGCAGGCAGGGTGTGCACCACTGGACCGCAATAACAAAGCCGGGTGACTCCGCTGCGGTTGAGCAAGTGCGCGTCTATGCGTGCTACCTGAGGCGTGGTGTCTATGCGCAAGCCCAGACTTCGACCGCTGAGCTGATCCACCATTTTGAAAGTTTGCAGATCCTGCGCGCTGCCGGGGGCAGACAACAAGGAATCGACATGCTCGAGCAAGGGCGGCATGACAAGCTCATAGCCAAAGCCCCTGGCCGTGTCCACGCACAAACGACGTAATTCTTCGATGTGCCGGGCCTCTGAAGGCAAAACGTCCGCAATATGATCCGGCAAAACCCAGGCAGCCATGAGTATGAAGTACTGTTAAAAAAGAGATTCTACCGGTCTGTGACAGCCGTATGCCGATTGCTGCTGACAACAGGCGACAGGCTCACAACAACCATTCCAAAAGCAACATTCCAAAAACAACATTCCAAAAACAATACATCCCAGTCCGATAAAGCGGATCTGACAGTCATTCAATTGCATTAATTGCAAAAAAGTCTTGCGCCAGATGCACGGTGAAATAAACGGCAGCAAGCCCTCGACGATCAAGACCAGGGCGATTGCAGTCCACACACTGTGGCTGTCCATGGGCTACTGCCAACGCTTATTTTTTGGCAGACCCAGACGATCCGCCGCCCCGCATGGCCTTGAAGAAATCGCTGCTCGGGTCCAGCACCATGACATCGGATTTTTTATTAAAGCTGGATTTATAGGCTTCAATGCTTTGGTAGAACTGCGCAAACTGAGCGTCTTTACCAAAGGCATCGGCATACAAACGCGCAGCTTCAGCATCGCCCTCGCCTTTTATTTTCTGAGCGTCACGGTAAGCATTGGCCAAAGTGACTTCGCGCTGGCGGTCAGCATCGGCTCGGATTTTTTCTCCCTCAGCACCACCGGTAGAACGCAATTCATTGGCCACGCGTTTGCGCTCAGCTTCCATGCGGCGATACACAGACTCGGTGATGGTATCCACATAATCTGCGCGAGTGATGCGCACGTCAACCACGTCAATGCCCCACGGGTTTGAGCCTTTGACGATTTCAATCACTTCGCGCTTGACATCCACCATCAAATCCTCACGCTTGAGAGACAGCAGGTCTTTGACGGTGCGCTTGTTAATTTCTTCTTGGAACGCATTGCGAACAACGCGGGTGAGTTGCTGAGCTCCGGCTTTTTCATCCAGACCGACGTTACGGATGTACTGTGAAGGATCGGAAATGCGCCAACGCACATACCAGTCAATCACCATGCGCTGCTTCTCAGCAGTGAGCATGGGTTCAGAGTCAACGTTGTCAAGGGTCAGCAAGCGCTTGTCAATGAAGTTCACGTTTTGCAGCGGCGGTGGAAGTTTGAAATTCAGACCTGGCTCAGTGATAACTTTTTTGATCTGACCCAATGAATACACTACACCGAACTGGCGTTGATCTACTACAAAAATGGTGGAACTGAAAATCAGCAACGCCAGCAACAGGGTGGAAATGTAAAAACCTATTTTGTTCATATCGATATCACCTTAGCGTAGGTCGCGGTCACGTTGGCGGCTGTCACGTCCTCTGCTGTCGCCGCCAGGGGCAACAGGCAAAGCGCCGGATGAGGAAGAGTCACTAGAGGGCGGGGGCAGTAGCGGAGCCTCTGGAGCATTCACGCCGTTCATTTGCATGATCTTGTCAAGCGGCAGGTAAAGCATGTTGGAGCCCTGTCGGGTCTCCACCAACACCTTGGTCACGTTGCTATACATCTCTTTCATAGCATTGATGTACAAACGGTCACGAGTGACTTGAGGGGCTTTCTGGTATTCGCTGTAAAGCGAACGGAAACGTTGGGCATCACCTTGCGCCTGCGCCACGATGCGGGACTTGTAGGCATCGGCTTCTTGTTTGAGGCGCGAGGCGGAACCGACAGCGCGGGGAATCACGTCATTAGCATACGCTTCTGCTTCGTTTTTGGCACGTTCGCGCTCCTGACCGGCTTTGAGCACATCGTCAAACGCCGCTTGAACCTGCTCTGGCGGACGCACGCCACCTTGCTGCAAGTTGATACCGACCACTTCGATACCAACGTTGTAATTGTCGAGTATGGTTTGCATGATTTTGCGAACACGCGGTGCGATTTGCTCCCGGTCTTCCGACAAGGCCGCATCCATGCGCATCTTGCCTACCACTTCTCGCACCGCTGTTTCAGCCGCTTGCATCACCGCATCGGTTGGGTTTTTACTTTCAAACAAATAAGCGCGTGCATCGGTTAAGCGGTATTGCACAGCGAATTTGATTTCGACAATGTTTTCATCCTCGGTCAGCATGGCTGATTCGCGTAAACCGGTGGCCTTGATGACGGTATCACGCCCGATGTCCAATGATCGAATCTGAGTCACAAACACGACTTCGTGGCGTTGTATCGGGTAGGGCATGCGCCAGTTGATACCGGCGCCAGCAGTGCTGTGGTAACGGCCGAACTGGGTAATAACCGCTTGCTGACCCTCTTGCACGATGAAAAAACCGGACGCCAGCCAGACAAGCGCCAACACGCCTACGACAAGACCCAAGCCTAAACCGGCATTTTTAAATGGAGGCTGAAAACCGCCGCCAGAGCCCGGCGGGTTGCTGCCGGGTCCGCCTTTGCCGCCGAACAGTTGGCCAAGTTTGCGGTTCAACTCTTGCCAGAGTTCGTCCAGATCAGGTGGACCTTTCGAAGGCGGCGGGCGGCGATTGCCTTCAGGTGGCGGTGTTGGTTGCCCGGGATCTGATCCGTTCGCGGTGTTGCTCGGTTGCTCATCGCCACGACCCCAGCGGCCGTCATTCAAATTAAACATACCCAGCAGGCGCAGCCAAACGGCGACGCAAACCGAACGCATCCAAAGGAAAAACCACTGTAGGTGGGATAACCAGTTTGTCATAGGCCAAGCCCAGATTTTATTGTTCATGTGCAATCGGTCAAAAAATGTTGCAAGACAGTATTGTGCCTAAAGCGGCAAAGGTCGCTGATTCTTCATACAGGTTCATCAGCGGGAAGAAGGGTTAAGCGTTCATCGGCGTGTTGCTGGGCATGCTGCAGCAAACGCTGACGCAGACTGTCCAGATTCAAACCGGTGCTCGCACTCAGAAACATGCGGGGAATAGCCAAACCATCGTACAGGTACATGTCCTGCATAAGGCGCGGCATTTGTTCAGCTGACAAAGCGTCGATTTTATTGAACACCAGCCACTGCGGCACTTCGCTGGCACCTATGTCTTTCAGCACCAACATGACTTGTTCTATTTGTTCCGGGTAACCCGGGTGAGAGGCGTCCACCACGTGCAACAACAAATCCGCCGACGTAGCCTCTTGCAAGGTGGCCTCAAACGCATCCACCAATCCGTGCGGCAGATCGCGAATAAAGCCAACCGTATCAGACAAAGACAAATGACTGCCACCGCCGCCGTCGTGCGGCAAATACAGCTGTCGTGTGGTGGTGTCCAGCGTGGCGAAGAGCTGATCGGCTGCATAGGCGCGCGCCTTAACCAGGGCGTTGAACAAGGTGGATTTACCCGCATTGGTATAACCGACCAGGGACACATTGAACACTTGGTTACGCTGGCGCTGCTTGCGCTGGGTGTTGCGCTGGCGTTTGACTTTGGACAAACGTTCTTTGGTGCGTTTGATCGATTCACCGATCATTCGTTTGTCCAATTCGATCTGTGTTTCACCGGGGCCGCCGCGGTTGCCGATACCGCCGCGCTGGCGTTCAAGGTGAGACCAGCGTCTGACCAGCCGGGTGCTGAGGTATTGCAAGCGCGCCAGTTCTACCTGCAATTTGCCTTCGTGGCTGCGGGCGCGCTGGGCGAATATTTGCAGAATCAACATGGTGCGATCGTTCACCGGCAATCCCAGGTGACGCTCTAAGTTGCGTTGCTGTGCGGGTGATAGCGATTGGTCAAACAAGACCTCTGTGGCACCGTGTAACAAAGCGAGTTCCTTGATTTCCTCGGCTTTACCTGAGCCCACGAACAATGCTGCATCAGGTGCTTTACGGTTACAAGTTAAACGAGCCACAGGCTCCAGACCGGCGGTCAAGGCGAGTTGAGCCAATTCATCAAGTTCGTTATCAAAATGAGGCAAGCCGAAATCGACGCCAATCAGCAACGCCGTGGCCTGGGGTGCTTGATCAGTGTTCGTCAACGGAGTGGATGAAGGGGTTGTAGGTCAAAAAATCAATCAGCAGATTCGACGCCATCGGCCTGGGCGAAATTCACCGGACGACCGGGGACAATGGTGGAAATTGCGTGTTTGTAAACCATTTGCGTGACGGTATTGCGCAACAAGACAACGTACTGATCAAAAGACTCGATCTGGCCTTGTAATTTGATACCGTTGACCAGGTAAATGGACACCGGTACATGCTCTTTGCGCAGAATGTTAAGGAACGGATCTTGTAAGAGTTGCCCTTTTTGATTCACGATATTCTCCGTGTTTGGTGATAAAGTTAATAACATACCACAGCTGAAATAGCCGGGGTTTGTGACGGGTTGATACTCAATCTTTATCCGTGTAAGGGTTAGTCGAGGTTTTCATTTCGATGCGCAGCGGCGTGCCTTCAAGCGAAAAAGCCTTGCGAAAACGCCCTTCCAGGTAGCGTTTGTAGGAATCGGTAACGTGTTCCAGCGAATTGCCATGCACCACAATGACCGGAGGATTCATACCGCCTTGATGGGCATAGCGCAATTTGGGTCTGAACATACCGCCGCGCTTGGGCGCCTGGAACTGCACCGCCTCAAGCAACAGGCGCGTGAGCAAAGGCGTAGACATTTTGCACATGGCCGATTGATGCGCCTGGGCAATAGACAGCCACACCGGGCCCAAGCCTTGACGTTTGGCGGCTGAAATATGGTGGAGCTTGGCAAATTTCAAAAAAGCGAGCCGGCTTTCAATCGAGCGCGCCAGCAATTCGCGCTGGTAAGCGTCGACCGCGTCCCATTTGTTGACCGCCAACACCACTGCGCGCCCGGTCTCAAGTATGTACCCGGCAATATGCGCATCCTGGTCGGTCACGCCCTGGGTGGCGTCGAGTAAAAGCAGGGCAACGTTGGCGGATTCGATGGCTTGCAAGGTTTTGACCACGGAAAATTTTTCTATCGCCTCAAACACTTTGCCGCGCCGGCGCAAGCCGGCAGTGTCTATCAATTCAAACTGCTGGCCGTTGCGCTCGAATGGAATACTGATGGCGTCCCGGGTGGTGCCCGGCAGATCAAAGGCCACCAGACGCTCTTCGCCCAGCCAGGTGTTAATCAGCGTGGATTTACCGACGTTAGGGCGACCGACCACGGCCAGCTTCATGGGCTTGAGGGTGCCGTCGTCCAGTTCTTCCTCGTCCTCGTCGGGCAAATGCAAGGGTTCAAGAGCCGCCTCAATCATGCTGCGTATGCCCTGGCCGTGAGAGGCCGACACAGGCATGACCTCGCCCAGACCGAGTTCAAAAAACTCGCCCAGTTTGACGCCGTTTTGCATGCCTTCGGCCTTGTTGGCCACCAGCAGGCAGGGCTTGCCGAGTCTGCGCAGGTAATTGCCAATGTCGTGGTCTTGCGCCGACACACCTTCGCGCGCATCGACGACAAAAATGACAGCATCAGACTCGGCCACGGCCTGACGGGTTTGTTTGGCCATTTCCTTGAAGATGCCGCTTTCGGCATCCGGCTCAAAACCACCGGTGTCAATCACGATGAACTCGTGCTTGCCGTGTTTGGCGTTGCCGTAGTGCCTGTCGCGTGTCAGTCCTGCATAGTCGGCGACGATGGCGTCGCGGGTTTTGGTGATGCGGTTAAACAGCGTTGATTTACCGACATTGGGACGGCCGACAATGGCCAGTACAGGTTTCACAGAATTTCCCGCCGCTCAGGGCAGTTGGTAGGCCAGCAACAGACCATTGCGGGCAAGAACCACAAAGCTTCCGTTATCCAAGGCGGTCGGGGCAGAGGCAAACCCCGTGGCAGGTGATTGCAATCGGTTCAGCAGGCTACCGTCCTTGCCGGACAACAGATACAACCAACCACCTTCATCGGTGATGACCACGCCTTTGGCGGTCCATAAGGGTTGACTCAAGTCACGGTATTTGAGCCGGTCAGTGTCCCAGAGTCTTTCGCCGCTGCCGCGACTCCAGGCTCGCACAACACCATTGGACTCGGCACCCACCAAAGTGGTTTCGTCTCCGCTAATGCCTTTGTTACCGACTGAAGCCCTGCTCCATACCAGAGAACCCCGGACAGCATTCACGCAACCCAGTTGCGCCTGAAAGGCACGCACACATACTGAATTGTTATAGCGCGAAGCGGTACCGACCAGATCGACCAAGCGCTCAAGGTCGTTCAGCCCGCGCGGATTGGCAATGCCCACATCCCAAAGTACCTGGCCGTTGTCTGGGTTGAGTGCGACGAAACGTCCGCCCAGGCTGGCCAGCAAGGTGTTCTGAAAAGGAAGTAAAACGCCGTTTTGCTTAAGCACCAGTGGTTCGCCGGGGCGTTGTTGTGTCCACAGACGCTTGCCGTCGGCTTTGTCAAAAGCCACCACTGAGCGGTCGGCCAACAAAACAAAAACACGTTCGCCCGCTAACACAGGGTTGGTGAAGGATTGCGCAGGCAGGCTCTTTTGCCAAACTTGTTTGCCGTCCTGCAACAAATTAAGTTCATTGGCAACGCTGACCACGGCGACACTGTCGCCGTCGAAACCGGCACCAGTTTGCAGAGGCTTGCCAAGATCGATTTGCCATAGCTGTTTACCCTGACTCAAATCCACCAGCGTTACCTGTCCGGTAACACCCGACACGGCAACTTTCTGGTTGATGACCTGCAAACTCTGGGTCAGCTGAATCGGAGGCGGTAGCTTTAGCGCCCATGACTGCGAGATGGGCTGAAGTACTTTGACTTCGCCTATGGGTGGCGCAACAGGTTTGGGCGAACCGGAGCCGCAGCCCGTTAAAAAAATGAGGCCACTTGCCCAGGCAATCAAGACAAGGGACTGGCGCGAGCTGTGATTCATGAGCCTGATTCTTTGGGATTGACGCCCAATGCAGCCAGCTTGATCTCGATCAGGCGGCGGTATTCATTGGTTTCCTCCATGCCTTTCCAGGCTGCCAGGAAATGTGTTTTTGCGTCATCGTTTTTCTTTTGCAACACAGCGATATCGCCCAGGCGGTCTTCAAACAGGGGTTGAAAACCCGCCGGTGCCTTTTGACCTTGGACCAGGGCGGCTGCCTTGTCCAGATTTTTGCGCTCAATTTCCAAAGCCGATAAACGCAGTCTGGCCACAGCAACAAAACCCGGATCGCGGTCTTGTGTGATCACCCATTGCAGCGATTTTTCTACTTCAGGCAACTGGTTTTTATCTGCATAAATGCGGGCAGCCAACAACGCGGCTTGTTGGGTGACGACTGAACGGGAGAACTGGTCTTGTAAATCGGACAAGGAGCGGGCCATCAAGGCATCGTCTTTTTCGCGCACTGCCTTTTCAAAGGTGTCATACAACACTGCGGCTTGCGTCGCCTGGCGCTGCTGCCAGTAATTCCAGCCGTTCCAGCCTGCGTAAATGAGTAAAACGACGGTGAGCAAGCCAGTGATCAGGCTGCCCCAGCGGTTCCAGAAATGCTTGAACTGGTCAAGTTGTTCTTGTTCTTCGAGGTCAAGATGCGTAGCCATGCGTTTCCAACTGTATGAATGTCAAAGAGACGATTGTAGGCTGTGGCCCCAACCGGCAATATGTTCGAGTGCTTCGGTGCGTTGTGCACCCTCGCCGTCACGCAAAGCCTTGACGGTAACCAGTTGCTGCGCCAGTTCGTCGGGGCCGAAGATGAGTGCAAAACGCGCTCCGCTGGCGTCTGCCTTTTTGAACTGAGATTTCATGCTGCCCATGCCGCCTGTGGAATCCGCGGGAGCGTGCATTTGCACCGACACGCCCATGTTGCGCAAAGTTTGCAATACGGGTGTCACCAAAGGCAAGAAGTCTGCATCTGTAATGATGGCGTAAGCGTCCGGCGCAACCTCAGGGGAGGCACTGCCATGCTCTTTGAGCAATTCAAGCACGCGTTCAACACCCAGCGCCCAACCCACGGCAGGCGCGTGCTTACCGCCGATTTCGCCTATCAGGTAGTCGTAGCGCCCGCCGCCGCAGACCGTGCCTTGTGAGCCGAGTCGCTCGGTGATGAACTCAAACACAGTCAGGTTGTAGTAGTCCATGCCGCGCACCAGGCGCGGGTTGATGCTGTAGGCCACGCCATTCGCATCCAGAATGGCGCGCACTGCGTTGAAATGCGCCAAGCTGTCAGCGCCCAAAAAATCCAGCAACTTGGGTGCAGCCTCGTTCAAAGCTTTCATCGCCGGATTCTTGCTATCCAATATGCGCAAGGGGTTGGTGTGCAAACGGCGTTTGGCGTCTTCGTCCAACTGATCGGCGTGTTGTTCAAAATAAGCAATCAAAGCAGCACGGTGCTGCAAGCGCTCCGGCGGCTGACCTAGGCTGTTGAGCTCTAAACGCACGTCCTGCAAACCGATGGCTTTCCACAAAGCGCAGGCCAGCAAAATCAGTTCGGCGTCGACTTCTGCGCCGCCAAAACCCAGCGCCTCGGCGCCGATCTGGTGAAACTGGCGGTAGCGGCCACGTTGCGGGCGCTCATGCCTAAACATCGGCCCCATGTAATACAAGCGCTTGCCGCCTTCGTACAACAAGTTGTGCTCAACGACCGCGCGCACCACACCGGCGGTGGACTCGGGGCGCAGCGTCAGTTGTTCGCCGTTCAACCGATCTTCAAAGGAATACATTTCCTTCTCCACAATGTCGGTCACTTCGCCCAAGCCCCGCACGAACAAGGCCGTGGGTTCGACGATGGGCGTGCGTATGTTGCGGTAGGCGTGCAGTCGCATCACCTCGCGCACAGCGGTTTCCAATGCCTCCCAGCGCGCAGACTCGGGCGGCAATATGTCGTTCATGCCTTTGACGGCGGTTAATTTGTCAACCATGGTTTTCAGCAGCAGTCAGCACTTAGGCCTTGACCGCGTATTTCTTGTGTACGTAATTTTCAACAATGTCGTGGAATTCTTTGGCGATATTGTCGCCGCGCAAGGTGAGGGCCTTTTCGCCGTCGATAAACACCGGCGCGGCTGGCGCTTCGCCATTGCCCGGCAGGCTGATGCCGACATCGGCGTGCTTGCTTTCGCCCGGTCCATTGACGATGCAACCCATGACCGCGACTTTGAGGTTTTCCACACCCGGGTATTGCTTACGCCACACTGGCATTTGGTAGCGCAGGTAGTCGTCAATTTGCATGGCGAGTTCCTGGAACGTGGTGCTGGTGGTGCGTCCGCAGCCTGGACAGGCGGTCACGCTGGGCACAAATGTACGCAGCCCCAAAGCTTGCAAAATTTCTGTGGCAATCAGCACTTCCTGTGTCCGCGCTTCACCGGGTTGCGGTGTCAAGGACACGCGGATGGTGTCGCCTATGCCCTCTTGCAGCAACACACCGAGAGCCACACTGGACGCTGCCGTGCCTTTGGTGCCCATGCCAGCTTCGGTCAAGCCCAAATGCAATGAATGGTCAGTACAACGCGCCAGTTCGCGGTAGACGGCGATCAAGTCTTGTACGCCGCTCATCTTGCAACTCAAAATAATTTGGTGCCGCGCCAAGCCTAAGCGTTCAGCCAATTCAGCGGACTCCAACGCGGAGGTAACCAAAGCTTGGTACATCACCTGCTTGGCGTCCCACGGCAAATCGCGCCCGGCATTGATGTCCATCAAACGCGCCAACAATTCTTGGTCCAAGCTGCCCCAGTTCACACCAATACGCACCACCTTGTCATAACGTACGGCCGCCTCGATCATCTGGGCAAACTGCTTGTCGTGCTTGTCGCCCTTGCCCACATTGCCGGGGTTGATGCGGTACTTAGAAAGTGCCTTGGCGCAGTCCGGAAAATCGGTCAGTAAACGGTGTCCGTTGTAATGAAAGTCGCCGATGAGCGGCACATGCACGCCCATTTTGTCCAACTGCTCGCGGATATAAGGAACCGCTTTGGCGGACTCGGGCGTGTCCACCGTGATACGCACCAACTCCGAACCGGCCAGCGCCAACTCTTTGACCTGAATAGCCGTACCGATGGCCTCAGCAGTGTCAGTGTTTGTCATGGATTGAACCCGTACCGGCGCGTCGCCGCCAACGGTGACCACCTGATCGCCCCAACTCACACGCGCTTGCAAACTGCGCTGACGGTGCGGCTTGGAGAAAGGGATAGGTTGATTCATGAAGAGATTTTGCCGTAATTAGGCGTGTATGCGAATGGTTTTGGCGCGTCTGCCCGCAATATCTGTGCGGTCTTGTATGTCACCGGCCAGTTGACCGCAGGCGGCGGCAATGTCGTCCCCGCGCGTCTTACGCACAGTGGTGACGATGCCTGCTTCAGACAAAAGTGCTGCAAACGCTTTGACGCGCACGGGCGGAGAGCGCAACAAGCCAGAGGCCGGAAACGGATTGAAGGGAATGAGATTGAATTTGCACGGCAGTGGCTCGCTGTGCTGCGGGCGCACCAACGCGACCAAAGCGCGGGCATGCGCATCAGAGTCGTTCACGCCATCAAGCATGCAATACTCGAATGTGATGAAGTCCCGGGGCGCATACGCCAAATAGTCACGGCAGGCTTGCAACAACTCGGCCAGCGGGTATTTCTGGTTCAGCGGAACCAATCGGTCGCGAAGCAGATCGTCAGGGGCGTGCAATGAAACCGCCAAAGCCACCGGGCAATCCTGGCTGAGCCGCTCGATCATAGGAACCACCCCGGAGGTGGACACCGTCACCCGGCGGCGCGACATGCCGTAACCGTGATCGTCGAGCATGGTTTTCAAAACCGGGACCAAAGCCGCATAGTTTTGCAAGGGCTCGCCCATCCCCATCATCACCACATTGGAGATAACGCGTTCATCGGTGCCAAATTCGCGGCGCAATGTGGTTTCTGCAAACCAGAGTTGCGCCAGTATTTCTGCTGTGCTGAGATTTCGGCTAAAGCCTTGCGCGCCGGTGGAACAAAACGGGCAACCCACCGCGCAACCGGCCTGAGATGAAATGCACAAAGTGCCTCGGTCGGTTTCAGGAATAAATACGGTTTCTATGGCGTTGCCCAGGCCGACATCAAACATCCATTTGATGGTGCCGTCGGCAGAGTCGTGCCGAGAGATCACGGGCAAGGCGCGTACCTCGGATTTTTCCTGCAACATTAGGCGCAGGCTTTGCGCCAGATCGGTCATTTGCGAAAAATCAGACACACCTTTGTGGTGTATCCAGCGGAACAGTTGCACCGCACGGAATTTTTTCTCGCCCTGCGCCTCGCACCAGGCCACCAAACCGTCGAGATCGAAATCCAGCAGATTGGTTTTCATGGGCAGGCGGGGCGAGCCGCCATCAACGGTTGAAAACGTTCAGGCCGGCAAAGAAAAAGCCGATTTCGTGCGCTGCGGTTTCAGGGCCGTCAGAGCCGTGAACCGCATTCGCGTCGATGCTGTCGGCAAAGTCAGCGCGGATGGTGCCTTTGTCGGCCTTTTTCGGGTCGGTAGCGCCCATCAGATCGCGGTTTTTCAGGATGGCGTTTTCGCCTTCCAGCACCTGAATCATGACAGGACCGGAGATCATGAAATCGACCAGGTCTTTGAAGAAAGGGCGCGCTTTGTGGACACCGTAAAAAGCTTCGGCTTCGCCACGGCTGAGATGCGCCATGCGGGAAGCGATGATTTTCAGACCTGCGCCTTCAAAACGGCTGTAGATTTGGCCGATGACGTTTTTGGCGACTGCGTCGGGTTTGATGATGGAGAGTGTGCGTTCGATAGTCATGAGAAAAGTTTCCAGAAAGTTGACAAAAATAATGGCGAATAACCAATATCAGCTGATTTTAGCCCTGCGCGGTAAAGCCTTTTTACGTGAGGCTTGTGTTTTTTGGTCGCGCCGCTGCCTTGACAGACTGTCAGCGCCGATGAAATCGGGTTTGGCTGCGGTAACCGGGTTGTTGGAACGGGTTTTACGTGCAGGCGCGGGTGCGGGCGTGGATTGGCGGACACCGGCAGTTTTGGCAGACACCCGACCCAGCCCGGCGCTGCGGATCAACTGCTCGGTGTCGGCGCCGTCAAGTTCCATGCATTCGCCGCGCTTCAAGCCGCGCGGCAGCAACATTTTTCCGTAACGGATACGAATAAGGCGGCTGACCGCATGACCCACCGCTTCGAACATGCGGCGCACCTCACGGTTACGGCCTTCTTGGATGGTCACCCGGTACCAGCAATTCGCACCCTCGCCGCCGCCCTCCTCCAGGCTGCCGAAACGCGCTTCCCCGTCCTCGAGTTGCACACCTTCCAGCAGTTTGGCCTTTTCGATATTGCTTAAGTGGCCCAATACGCGCACCGCGTATTCACGTTCTAGGCCGAAGCGCGGGTGCATCAATTTATTAGCCAGTTCACCGGAATTGGTAAACAGCAGCAAGCCTTCGGTGTTCAAGTCAAGACGACCGACAGACTGCCATTTACCAGTTTGCAAGCGCGGCAATTTGCGAAACACCGTCGGGCGGCTTTGCGGGTCGTCCCGGCTGACGATTTCACCGGCCGGCTTGTGATAGGCGATCACACGCGGCGGCGGCGGTTCAATACGGACAAAGAGCGGCTTGCCGTTGACTTTGATGCGGTCGCCATATTGGATACGTTGACCGACGTGTGCGGGCTCGTCATTCACCAGCACTTTGCCGTCGGCAATCATCTGCTCCATGTCCAAGCGCGAACCCAGCCCGGACTGGGCCAGCACTTTGTGCAGTTTGGGCGTGTCGGGTTGTGCGCTGAGCACGCGTTTGACAGGCTCAGCATGTGCGGGGGAAAGCGCTTGATCGTCGTAGGCGCCGGAGACTATTTCGTCAAACTGAATACCGGGTTTGGTCACTGAGTTTTGTCCGCTTGGTGGTCAACTTCCTGAGAAGTGGTGTCTGTCAAAGGCAAGTCCATAGACTGCGCCTCGACATCCGTGTCGTCTGCGTCTAAAGACATGAGCATTTGGGCCGGGTCAGCTTCTTCAGCCACTTCCAGTTGCTGAAAAAACCCTTCGCTCGCGCCTTGTGTTTCCAGCGGCGGCAACTGGTCTAAAGAGGCAATGCCAAGGTCGTCCAAAAACTGGCGCGTAGTCGCGAAAAGCATGGGCCTACCGACCGTTTCGCGGTGGCCTATGACTTCCACCCAGCCGCGGTCTTCGAGTTGTTTGATGACCAGTGAATTCACCGTCACGCCGCGTATGTCTTCCATGTCACCGCGTGTGACCGGCTGACGGTAAGCAATGATGGCCAGGGTTTCCATGGCGGCGCGGGAATATTTAGGCGGTTTTTCGGGGTGTAGCCGGTCGAGAAAATCTCGCATTTCAGGGCGGCTTTGCATACGCCAACCGCTGGCCACGTTGACCAGTTCAAGCCCGCGTTGCTGCCAATCCTGCTGTATCGATTCCAGCAGGTGTTTAAGAGTGTCAGCGCCTAGTTCGTCATGAAACAGTTGACGCAATTCCCGCACCTGTAGGGGCTGGGAGGCGCACAACAAAGCCGTCTCAAGGACACGCTTGGCATCCAGGGTGTTCATAGTCTTATTCCGGGGGAAATTAACCGGATATTCTAACTGAGGGGGTAGTGCAGTCCCATACCGGCCAACGCGGCTTGCATGTCCGCTGGCAGGGCGACCTGAAAATGCAAGGATTCCGCACTAAAGGGGTGCACAAAAGCCAGGCTAAAAGCATGCAAGGCCTGGCGCTGTATGTCCGGGCTGCCCGCACCACCGTACAAACCATCTGCCAGCAAGGGCAAACCGATGGCGGCCATGTGAACCCGGATCTGGTGGGTACGGCCGGTATGCAAGGTGCAGTGCACCAAGCAGCCCTGGTCGTTGTTGTCCAGACATTCCAGGCTGGTGTGTGCGGTTTTGCCCGATAGACGCTCAAGATCAACCACCGCCATGCGCAGTCTTTGTCGCGGATCCCGGCCTATGGGCAATTCAACTTCACGTTGTACCTCGCCGCGCCAGGGGCGCTGGCTGATGGCCAGGTATTCGCGCGCTACCTCGCGTGCGGCAATCATTTGAACCAGCGCGTCCATGCAGGCCCGGGTGCGCGCGACCACCATCAAACCGCTGGTGTCTTTGTCCAAGCGGTGAACAATGCCAGCCCGCGGCACCTGCGCGGCAGATGCGTCAAGTGCCAGCAAACCATTGAGCAAGGTACCGCTCCAATTACCCGGTGCCGGATGCACCACCAACCCGACCGGTTTGTGAATCACGCGCAAATGCGCATCCTCATACACAATATCCAGCGGCATGGCCTGCGGCACATACGCCTGCGACATGGCGGTAGGCTGCAAACGCACAGTGATGGTTTCGGCCGCCTTGACCAGGTAAGCCACTTTGGCAATCGGTACGGCCAGTGCATTGCTGCTGACACAGGCTTGCTCGATCAGTTGTTTAAGATGATTACGCGAAAATTCGGGCATTAATTGCACCAGCGCGCGGTCCAAACGCTCGCGGTGTAGTTGCGGCGGGATTTCCAGGCGACGTTCTTCTACCTCGGCATCCAGTTCATCGGCGTCCACCTCTGCTGCAATTGGCGAAAGGGTATTGCTACGGGTGTCAGGATGCATCGTTGATAATCGGTTCAGTTCAATGTTCTAAGGTTCAATGTGTTGAGATTTTTTTCATTATCGTTCTTGTTCGCGGGTCTGTTGCTTGCCGGTTGCGCTACCGAAGAAAAAGACCCCACCGCCAAAATGACACCTGAGGAGATTTATACCGAGGCCAAGGACAATATGCGAGGCAACTTGTACGATAAGTCCATCAACTTGTTTGACAAGCTCGAAGGTCGCGCGGCAGGCACCGTACTGGCGCAACAGGCGCAACTCGACAAGGCTTATGCGCAATTGAAAAACGGAGACCGCATCGGTGCGCTGATGACGCTGGACCGGTTTATGAAGCTCAATCCTGCCAACCCTGCGGTTGACTACGCGCTTTACCTCAAGGGCACCATCAATTTCAACGACGACATGGGACTGATGTCCAAGTGGTTCAAACAAGATCTGGCCGAGCGCGACCAAATGGCTGCGCGCGACTCCTTTGAGGCCTACAGGGAACTGGTCACACGCTTTCCCCAGTCCAAATATGCAGAAGACGCTTCTTTGCGCATGCGCCACATCATCAACCTGCTGGCCAAATCCGAGTTGAAAGTTGCCCGCTTTTACTACAAAAAAGGTGCGTATGTTGCAGCGGTCAACCGTGCTCAGGCCACCTTGAACGATTATCCCAACAGCGAGGCTGCGGAAACCGCGCTCATTATTCTTATTGAGTCCTACCAGGCACTGGGCCTCACCCAGTTGCGTGACGACACACAAAGGGTGTTGCAAGCCTCTTTCCCCGAGAGCAAATTCTTTCCCAAACCGGCACCTGTGGCGCCAGTTGAAAAGAAAAGCTGGTTCAAGTTCTGGTGATACTCTCTAGCGCCTGTATCAATTGCGGTAACTGATCCAGGCGTTTCATCGGCGACAAACCGGCAAGCAGTCTGCGTCCATAAGGCGTGCTGACCAGCCGGTTGTCGCACACCACCAAAGCGCCACGGTCCGATTCACGGCGTATCAAACGCCCTGCCCCTTGTTTCAAAGACACTGCCGCTTCCGGCAAAAAATAATCATTGAAAGAACTGCGCCCTTGTGACTCCAGGCGCTGGCTGCGCGCCTCGACCAAGGGGTCATTCGGCGGAGGAAACGGCAGCTTATCGATGACCACGGCCTGCAAGGCGTCGCCGGGCACATCAAAACCTTCCCAAAAACTGGCTGTCGCCACCAATACCGCGCCGGTGCTGCCCGGTTCTATGGCCTGGCGGAAACGTTGCATCAGTTCGCGCTTTGGGTGCTGCCCCTGCACCAGAATATCCAACTCACCGCTGTCGCCGATGGCGGCCTGCAATTGCTCACCTATAGCCCGCAAAGCACGGGTGGTGGTGGTCAGCACCAGCGTGCGACCGCCAAGCGCCCGCGCCACCAACAGCGACAAATCGCCGACTTCGGCGCTGTGGCCCGGATCCTTGGGCGAGACCATGAGGCGAGGCACGTACATCCAAGCCTGGTTTTCATAATCAAACGGGCTTTGCACCCTCAATACCTGTGCGTTTTGCAAACCGCAGGGTTCGGTGAACCAGCTCAAAGTGTCATCCGTACCCAAGGTGGCCGAGGTGAAAATCCAGCTGC
Organism: Bordetella parapertussis; assembly: GCA_945870575.1. GTDB lineage: Bacteria > Pseudomonadota > Gammaproteobacteria > Burkholderiales > Burkholderiaceae_C > Limnohabitans. The sequence goes on from CAMBSK010000001.1 coordinate 104,401, forward strand.
GCGGCAAGGCGACGGGCTCGCGGTCTGCGTTGGGCACGGTCAGCACTTGCGAATCGAGTAATTTGCTTTGCACCACATCTGCAATGTCCAGCGGCGCTTCCATGCAACGCAGTTGTGCCCCGACATCCAGCCAGCGCACAGAACCGCTAGCGCAGGCTTGGGAGAAATGGTCTATTAGTCCGGTGACCTCTTCCAGGCGCTCGTGGAGCCGTTGAAAATCCGGTGCAGCATCTATCACCGTTTCCAAGGCTGATTGCAAATTGATGGCGGCATTTTTGACGTCCTGCAAGGCCTGTTGCCAGTCTTGCTCATCCAGGCCCTGGGGCTGCGGCTGGTTCCAGCGCAGTTTTGCATTGGCAGGCTGTTTACCGACCACCAAGCGCCAGTCGCGTATGGTTTTTTCAAACGCACCAGTGACCGATTGCCAATCCACCAGACCGCGCGCGAGTTGCAGTCCGGCGGTCAGCACATCCCGTGTCAAATCCAGCAGTTGCCCGCTGCCAAGTTGCTTACCCAGAAACTGTATGCCGGTTTCATTCAACTGATGGGCTTCATCAAAAATCACCACGCGCACCGATGGCAACAGTTCGGCCATGCCGGATTCACGCACCGCCATGTCGGCAAAAAACAAATGGTGATTGATGACCACCACATCGGCGGCCATGGCTTCGCGACGTGCTTGATTGACATGGCAATCCCGCCAGTGGGGACACGGCGAGCCGAGGCAATTATCTCGGCTGGAGGTGATCAAGGGAATCAGAGCCGAACGCTCATCCAGCGTCGGCACCTCGGCCAGGTCGCCGTTCATGGTGGTGCGCGACCATTTTTGCACAACAGCCAGGGTTTTGACCGACGGGCGATCTGGCAAAGTGGCTGATTGCAACGCCAGTTCAAGCCGTTGCTGACACAGGTAACTGCCGCGACCTTTGAGCATGGCCAGTTTCAAGGGCAGACCCAGCGCCTTCAAAACATCAGGAATATCGCGGGCAAACAATTGGTCTTGCAAGGTTTTAGTGGCGGTTGACAGCAAGACCCGTTCGCCGCTGAGCAAAGCGGGTACAAGATAGGCGAATGTCTTGCCAACACCGGTGCCGGCTTCGACCACCAGAGATCCGCCGTTCTCCAGCGTGTGGGCCACGGCCAAGGCCATGTCAGTTTGTCCTTGTCTCGGTTGAAAAAAAGCGGTGGCTCGCGCCAACGGCCCCTGCGGGGTGAACATTTCCCGCACCACATCGCTCAGACTATCAGACAAGGCATTCCCCCGTCATTTGGGCATGTCTTCGGGGCGGGGTTTAGGCATGGGCGGCTCGGGCGGTTGCGTGCGTTTTGCACTGTCACCTTCAACTTGTTGGCGGTGTTTTTCAGCTTCATCTAATTTGCGTTGGTAATCAGCGCGTTTTTTGGCTACCTCGGCTGCTTTTTCCTGCTGCCTGCGCTGGCGTTCTTTGATCTCTTGCATGCGTTTTTCAAACTTTTCGCGGTTGGCTTCAATCTCTTCCTGTTGCTGCAGGTGTTTTTCATTTTTATCTAGGTTTTCTTGTAATTTGTCCAGGTAGATGTTGTGAAATTCGATACGTTTTTCTTCGTTATCGATTTGCTTGTCGACGCTTTGTTTTTCTTCTATTCGCTGCAAGGCTTTGTCAGTAGTCTGTTGGCGCTGGTAGGCATTGAGCAAAATCTCTTTGCGACGCAAATCGTTGTCTATTTCAATTTTTTTCTGTTGAGCGTCCATCTTGCAATTGCTCACCACGATTTGCTGATAACACGCTTTGACCGTATCTTTGTATTCTTTTAAAGCTGCATCGCGGGCGGTTTTGATACGCGCACGCTCTTCCTCGACGTTAACGCCTTGCAGGCTTTGTTCAGAGGGAAGTACGACCGGGGTATTGACGGCCTGCCAGGCTTGCAATGGAAAGGCAATGCCCAGGCAAAAGCCGGAAAGAATCAGCGTTTTATTCATATTCAAGTCCATGCTTATGTCAATGAAGTATCCACCATACGGCGTCCCAGCGCCAAAAAACTGGCCGACTGCATTTCACGCAAACGTGAAGCCGTTCGGGGAAATTCGTGAGACATGGGGCCTTCGGTGTACAAGGCCTCGGGTTCAACCTCAGCCTGAATCACCAGTTTGACACGTCTGTCATACAAAACGTCGATCAACCAGGTAAAGCGCCGCGCCTCGGAGGACATACGAACTTCCATTCTGGGCACGCCGCTCAGAAACACCGTGTGAAACTGGCTGGCAATCTCCAGAAAATCGTTTTGCGAGCGCGGACCGCCGCACAACACCTTGAAATCAAACCAGACCATGCCACCTGCCCGCCGCTTGGCCCACAATTTCCGTTCTTCAATGGTCAACAGCCCGTCCTGATCCGGCGATTCTGCCAACCGGTTGAAGGTGTCCTGCATGAGCGCTTCGGTGGTTTCGTTGCAAGGCGTTAAGTACAACTGCGCCTGCTCAAGCATTCTTCCCCGGTAGTCGACCCCGTGGTCTACATTGACAACATCCATGCTGGCGTTGAGCAAATCAATGGCCGGTAAAAGCCGGTCGCGGTGCAAGCCGTCAGGGTACAGCTCATCCGGGCGGAAATTCGATGTGGTGACAAAACCAATGTCGTTGCGCTGCATGGCCATCAACAGCCGGTGCAGAATCATCGCATCTGTTATGTCGGCGATATGAAATTCATCAAAGCAAATCAGCTTAAAGCGTTTTGCCATGCGCACGCCGAGTTCATCTAAGGGGTTAACAGTGCCCTGTAATTCTCGCAATTCGCGGTGGACTTCGCGCATGAATTCGTGGAAATGCAAACGGGTTTTGCGCTCTATCGGCACCGACTGGTAAAAGCAATCCATCAAAAAGCTTTTGCCGCGGCCAACACCCCCGTACAAATACACACCTTTAGGTATGTCCGGGTGATTGATCAGCTTTTTGAGTTTGTTGCCCCGTTTGTGTTTGTATTGATCCCACTCAGAGGCGCAGCGATCAAGTACTGTCACCGCACCCATTTGGGCCGGATCGGCAATAAATCCCCGGTTTCTCAGTTCCTGCTGGTAAGTTTCAAGTACGGACATGGCCTGCGTATTGTGCACTTTAATGGATTTTGACTAAATATGAGGCACTTTCAAACTTTACCAGTTGTTGATTTAAGGTGTTGTTTATCTCAGTCAATGTAAATAATAATAATTCGTAATTAGAATCAATAAATCACACACATCAACAAAGCAAACAGCATGTTCTTATTCATGTTTCGCCGACTTGTTTTGATGACCGCATTCGGGCTGGCGCTTTCAGTCACAGGATTGAGCAGTGTGAGTGCCCAAGAGATTGAAAAAAAACCTGGTCATCAAAAACCACGTGTTTGAACCAGCGGAATTGAAAGTGTCAGCCACAACGTCTCTCAATTGAAGCTAAAGCCTCTTGGAATCAGCCTGTGTTCATAGGCCTGGCGTGTGAGTTCTTCGCGGTAATCGGGGTGAGCGATAGATATCAGCGCCAAAGCCCGTTCCGGCACAGATTTACCCTTGAGATTGACAATGCCAAATTCGGTGACTACATACATCATGTCGGTGCGCGGTGTGGTCACCATGTTGCCAGGAGTCAAGGACAAAGCGATGCGGCTTTTACGCTCGCCACGTTTTTCAAACGTAGACGATAAGCACATGAAGGACTTGCCACCCTCGGATGCATAAGCACCACGCACAAACTGCAATTGGCCACCGGTGCCGCTGATGTGACGCAAACCGTCAGACTCAGAAGCCGCTTGCCCTTGCAAGTCCATTTGCGTGGTGTTGTTGATAGCGACCACGCGGTGGTTGCGCATGATTTCATGCGGCAAATTGGTGTCTGCCACCGGCAGGCAAGCCATATCCGGGTTGCGGTGCAAACTGTCGTAATACGCCTGCGAGCCCAAGCCGAATGAAAACGCCATTTTCCCGGTGTGAAGTTGCTTGCGTGCGTTGGTGATCTTTCCGGCTCGGTAAAGAGCCATCATGCCTTCGGTCAGCATCTCTGAATGCACACCCAAGTCGCGTGCGTTGCTGTGCAGCAATTGTTCGCAAACCGCATTCGGCATGCCTCCAATACCGATTTGCAAACAAGAACCGTCTTCAATTTCTGCGGCTATCAATTTACCGACTGCAATGTCCACCTCAGAGGCCGGTGGATTTGGCAGCACAGGCGCGGGCTGGTTGTCGCCTTCAATGATGAAGTCCACTTCGCTGATGTGTACGCCGTTGTTAACGCCAAAGACATACGGCAGGCCATCGGTGATTTCAACCATGACGATAAGCGCCCGCTCAATGATGTCGCGGTGCCACAAATTGGCGGCGCTGAAATTGAAATAACCGTTCTCGTCCATCCGACAAGTCTTCAGGACAACAATGTCTACCGGCGCGATGAAACGCTTGTAATAGTCTGGTATTTCGCCAAGATTGACAGGCAGGTAGTGCACGCGCCCAGCGTCGTGCATTTTGCGGTCGTAGCCGGAGAAATGCATGCTGAACAAATGAAAGTGTTTGCCCTCGGGATCCTGATCCAGCACTGCGCGCGGACGCATGGTGATGCAGGAGCGGAACTTCACGTCATGCAATTCTTCTTTGCGCAATGCCAATGCATGATCGAACACATCGGGTTGACACAAGGTGGCACCGTAGTCGATCCACATGCCGGACTTGACCATGGCGGCGGCCTTGGTGGCAGAAATGGTTTGAGCCGAGTTGTGTGACTGACGCAGTTGCATGGAAGTCAAGGCATGTCGAGGTAATTGAAAGCTTAGAAATTCAAGGTGCGCTTGTCTACAGCCAATGCTGCTTCTTTGGTGGACTCACTCAAAGACGGATGCGCATGGCAAATACGTGCGATGTCCTCTGCGCTGGCTTTGAACGCCATCGCCACTGTTGCTTCAGAGATCAACTCGCTGGCTTGCGGCCCGATGATGTGAACGCCCAAAATTTCATCTGTTTTCGCGTCCGCCAGCATCTTGACCATGCCGGTGGTGTCGCCCAAAGCGCGTGCGCGCCCGTTAGCTAAAAACGGGAATGTGCCTGCTTTGTAGGCCACGCCGTCGGCTTTGAGTTGTTGCTCGGTGCGTCCGACCCAGGCGATTTCGGGGCTGGTGTAAATGACCCAAGGCACGAGGTTGAAGTCGACATGGCCGTATTGACCGGCAATGCGCTCAGCCACAGCCACGCCCTCTTCTTCCGCCTTGTGCGCCAGCATGGGGCCGCGCACCACGTCACCCACTGCCCACACACCCGGCAAAGCGGTTTTGCAATCGACGTCCACCACAATCGCGCCGCGCTCGTCCAGTTTCAAACCCACCGCTTCGACATTCAAGCCGGTGGTGTTCGGCACCCTGCCGATGCTGATGATCAACTTATCCACATCGAGTTTTTGCGCTTCGCCTTTGGCGTTGGTGTAGTTGACACTGACGCCTTTTTTGCTGCTCTTGATATCACCGACTTTGACACCGAGTTGGATATTCAAACCTTGCTTGTCGAAAATCTTTTTGGCTTCTTTGGCAATTTGTTCATCCACTGCGCCTAGGAAAGTGGGCAGGCCTTCCAAAATGGTGACTTCCGAGCCCAGTCGCCGCCAGACTGACCCCATCTCTAAGCCAATGACACCTGAACCAATCAAGGCCAGTTTTTTCGGCACTGAACCCACGCGTAACGCACCGTCATTGGAGAGGATGTTTTCTTCATCAAAAGGCACACCGGGCAATGCACGCGCGCTGGAACCAGTAGCCACAATGATCTGCTTGGCGGTCAATGATTCTTCCGCTTTGCCGGACACTTTGATTTCATAACCAGCTTCAGACTTGCTGGCGAAACTGCCGCGACCGTGGAAAAACGTGACCTTGTTTTTCTTGAACAAATACAAAATGCCATCGTTGTTTTGTTTGACCACCGTGTCTTTGCGCGAGAGCATTTTGGCCACGTCCATTGTGACGCCGGTGGCGGAGATGCCGTGATCGGCGAAATGGTGATTCGCCTGCTCGAAATGCTCGGACGATTGCAACAAGGCTTTGGACGGAATGCAACCTACGTTGGTGCAAGTGCCGCCGGGGGCCGGGCCGCCTGACGCGTTTTTCCATTCGTCGATACAGGCGACGTTCATGCCAAGTTGGGCTGCGCGAATCGCAGCGATGTAGCCACCAGGGCCGGCGCCGATGACGATGACATCAAATGGTTTGTTCATGATTTATTTCCAAACATCAGTTACACGGAATATCAAAAAAAATTCAAATAAAGAACCAAAAGAATCAGCACTGAGGTGGGGGTGACCGAGTTTTCGCATATTGGTCGAAAAAGATCCGTCATGCATCCCGCTTAAGGCTAGCTAATTCAGTAGTGTCAACACCCTTGAGATACAAAGTCTCCGGTGCCAAATCAAGTCGGTCATCCCAAACCACCGTGCCATTGGCAACATGCGCTTTGGTAAACAAGTCGCCCTGCTTCAAACGCTCAAACGCAGGGAAATGCAGATAGGGTTTGACATCAAAGTGTTTGACCGATCCATCGGTGAATTCCAGGCGCAACTCAAAATCATCTAAGGCTTGGACCTTGGAGACTTTTGGCAGCAAAGGTTTAATGGTGTTCATTTGAGTGGATCAATCCTGAATAACTCACGGCCCTCAATGGCCAAGGACCAGTCTGCCATTAACTCCTCGGCGTGGATTTCAATCCACGCTTCTACCAAACGACGCTTATTTTTTGGAAATTCACCCGCCAACATGTCGGCAGTGGGAATGGCAAAAACCGCCTCGAAGTCTTGATGAAACACATGAATGTGCGGAGCATGGTGCTCGCTGGTGTCCATGAAATACATAGACACCAAAATACCGTAGAACATCGATATGGTTGGCATCGCTTAAATATCAAACAACAAACGGGCAGGATCTTCCAATGCCTCTTTCATCGCCACCAAACCCAACACAGCTTCGCGGCCATCAATGATGCGGTGGTCGTAAGACATGGCGAAATAGTTCATCGGGCGTACCACGACTTGGCCGTTTTCGACCACGGCGCGGTCTTTGGTGGCATGCACACCCAAAATAGCCGACTGCGGCGGGTTGATGATGGGAGTGGACAACATGGAGCCGAACACACCGCCGTTGCTGATGGAGAAGGTGCCGCCGGTCATCTCTTCGATGCCGAGTTTGCCGTCGCGAGCTTTCACGCCGTATTCAGCAATCTTTTTCTCAATCTCTGCAAAGCTCATTTGGTCGGCGTTACGCAGTATGGGCACCACCAAACCGCGCGGTGAACCGACAGCGATGCCGATGTCGAAATAGCCATGGTAAACAATGTCGTTGCCGTCAACCGAAGCGTTGAGCACCGGGTATTTTTTCAGCGCATGTACCGCGGCTTTGACAAAGAAGCTCATGAAGCCGATCTTCACGCCGTGTTCTTTTTCGAATTTTTCCTGAAAGCGCTTGCGCATTTCCATGACTGGGGCCATGTTGATTTCGTTGAACGTGGTCAGAATGGCGTTGGTCGATTGGGATTGCAGCAATCGCTCGGCCACGCGGGCACGCAAGCGGCTCATGGGCACGCGTTGCTCTGGGCGTTCGCCGAGGTTCACAGACGGGCCAACAACTTGCGGCAACACCTTGGTGGGCGCGCCAGTTGGTATGACCGCAGGCGCCGGTTTGACACCGGCAGCCACTGCACCCAGCACATCGCCTTTGGTGACGCGACCGTCCTTGCCGGTGCCAATGACTGAACCGGCAGCCATTTGCTTATCCGCCATCAATTTGGCGGCGGCAGGCATGAGCACATCCGACTTGGATGAAGAGGATAGGGCAGCAGCAGGTGCAGCGACAGAAGCTGCAACAGTAGCAGTTGCCGCAGGCGCCGCGCCAGCAGTTGCAGTGGCAGCGGTGTCAATGCGCGCTATCAATTGATCTGCCATGACCATGCTGCCATCCGCGCAAAGAATTTCAACCAACACACCGGCAGACGGCGCGGGCACTTCGAGCACGACTTTGTCGGTTTCGACGTCAATGAGGATTTCGTCGGCGCTGACTGATTCACCGACTTTCTTTTTCCATTGCAACAAAGTGGCTTCTGCCACCGATTCTGATAACTGGGGGACTTTGACTTCTACGATAGACATGTTGAATTCCTGAATAAATGACAGACACCAAGCAAGCGCTGAAAAGCGCCCCTGCTTATTTGGTCAATATGAAACCTTTGAGACGGCCGAACGCACCATCGACCAGAGCTTTTTGCTGTTCCTGATGCAAATGCGAATAGCCAACAGCGGGTGAGGCGGATGCGGCGCGGCCGCTGTAACCCAGTTTCTGGCCGGAGGCCATGTTTTCAAACAAGTAGTGCTGCACAAAAAACCAGGCACCCTGGTTTTGCGGTTCGTCCTGACACCAGACCACCTCGATGGCGTTCGGGTATTTTTTCAACTCGGCGGCAAACACTTTGTGCGGGAACGGATAGATCTGTTCTAGGCGCAACAACACCGTGTCGTCATGCCCGCCCTCTTCGCGTTTTTTGGACAAGTCGTAATACACCTTACCGGAGCAGATCACGATTCGTTTGATCTTGTCTGCCTTCAGGTCTTTGGACTCAGGAATGATGGTCTGAAAACCGCCCTTGGTGAACTCGGACACCGGAGACGCGGCATCCTTGTGACGCAACAAAGATTTGGGCGTGAAGATGATCAAGGGCTTGCGCAGATTGCGAACCATTTGACGGCGCAGCACGTGGAAGATTTGGCTGGCCGTGGTGGGCTGCACGATTTGCATATTGGTGTCTGCCGCCAACTGCATGAACCGCTCGACACGCGCTGAACTGTGCTCGGGGCCTTGGCCTTCGTAGCCGTGCGGCAGCATGAGGGTGATGCCGTTCACACGGCCCCATTTCACTTCGCCGGAGGCGATGAACTGGTCGATCACCACTTGCGCGCCATTGGCGAAATCGCCAAATTGCGCTTCCCAGATCACCAGTGTGTTCGGATCATTGGAGGCATAGCCGTATTCAAAACCGAGTACCGCTTCTTCAGAAAGAATGGAGTCGATGACGGTGAAAGGAGCCTGGTTATCCGCCGCGTTTTGCAATGGAATGTAGGTGCCTGTGTCCCACTTTTCGCGGTTCTGATCGTGGATCACGGCGTGGCGGTGCGTGAAGGTGCCACGGCCTGAATCCTCACCGGACAAACGCACCGGAAAACCACTTGCCACCAGCGAAGCAAATGCCATGTGCTCACCCATGCCCCAGTCCACTGGCAGATCACCCCGACCCATGGCAGCGCGGTCATCCAGCACTTTTTTAACCAGCGAATGCGGTGTCACACCCGGCGGCAAGGTGGTGATGCGTTCTGCCAATCTCTTCCATTCGCCCATGGGCAATGCTGTGTCCGCGGCATCTGTCCATTTCTTGCCAAGGAACGGACTCCAATCTACCGTGAACTTGGTTTTGAAGTTGGTCAACACCGGTTCGGAGGTGTTTTTGCCCGCGTCGAGTGCAGCGCGGAAAGTTTTCACCATATCGTCACCAATACTCTCGCCCAAGCCTTGAGCGCTGAGGCGCTCCGCATACAGCTTGCGCGTACCCGGGTGAGCCGCAATCTTTTTGTACATCAAAGGCTGCGTCAGACTGGGCGTGTCCTGTTCGTTGTGTCCGAGCTTTCGAAAGCAAGTAATGTCAACCACCACGTCCTGGCTGAAAGTCATGCGGTATTCGAGCGCAAGTTGGGTGGCCAGAACGACTGCTTCGGGATCATCGGCATTCACATGCAACACAGGAGCTTCAACCATTTTGACGATGTCGGTACAAAACGCAGATGAGCGCATGTCACGCGGGTCAGAGGTGGTGAAACCTATCTGGTTATTGATGATGATGTGAACCGTGCCGCCCGTGGTGTAACCCCGGGTCTGGGCCAGTGCCAAGGTTTCCTGATTGACGCCTTGTCCACCGAAAGCCGCGTCTCCATGCACCAGCACTGGTAATACTTGTGAACCGCGAGGGTCATCGCGCCGATCCATGCGTGAACGCACCGAGCCTTCGACCACGGGGTTGACGATTTCCAAATGCGAGGGGTTAAAAGCCAGGGACAAATGAACAGGACCGCCAGCGGTAGAAACGTCCGAACTGAAGCCCTGGTGGTATTTCACGTCACCGGCCGGTAATTCCTCTGGCGCGGTATGGTCAAACTCGGCAAACAAATCTTTGGGCATCTTTCCCATGATGTTGACCAGCACATTCAAGCGACCGCGATGAGCCATGCCTATGACGACTTCTTGCACGCCCTGCGTGCCGGCGGCCTGAATCAATTCATCCATGGCAGCGATAAAGCTTTCACCGCCTTCGAGTGAAAAGCGTTTTTGGCCGACATACTTGGTGTGCAGATAGCGCTCCAAACCTTCGGCTGCAGTCAGTCGATCCAGAATGTGTTTTTTCTTCTCAATCGAAAATTGCGGGTGACTGCGAATGCTTTCCAGCTTTTCTTGCCACCAGCGTTTTTGCCGCATATCGGTGGTGTACATGTACTCCGCACCCAGCGTGCCGCAATAGGTCTGGCGCAAAGCGTTGAGCAGCTCACGCAGACTCATGCGGTCTTTGCCAAAGAAGGTGTTGCTGGTGTCGAACACAGTTTCCTGGTCGGCATCGCTGAAGCCGTAGAACGAGGGCTCGAGTTCTGGGATGTCGGGGCGGCCAGTGCGTTGCAGCGGGTCGAGATTGGCCCATAACTGGCCGACATTGCGGTAAGCCGCGATCAATTGTTGAACTGCGGTGCGCTTGCGACCCATTTCCTGGTCGGCGCTGGCCATGACCACACGCGTGCCGCCTTGCTTGGCGCGCTCGGCAAACGCATTAATCACCGGGAGGTGAGGCACATCCTTGGTTTGACTGCCGTCAACAGCAGGCACATGCTGAAGCGCGTCAAAGTACTGACGCCACGAGTCGGGTACGCTGCCGGGGTTGAGGAGATAGTTTTCATACATCTCTTCAACATAGGGCGCGTTGCCGCCGAAGAGATAAGTGTTGCCTGCATAGGCTAGATAGACGGACGAACCCGTCTGCGGTGAATCGCTCATTGCTGACCTCCGTTTCCCTGCAGGAAACATAAGCTTGGTTGATGAACCCTCCGTGACACGGCTGAACCGGATAACGGATGCAACCGGCACCTTGGATAACGCCGGTATGTATTGACATTGTGCCACTAACTGGCGGTCAGCCCAGTTGCTGCCTGATCTGTTGCAACGGTGTGGCGTCATCAATCGTCGTCAAGTCGCCGGGGTCGCGTTTTTCGCAAACTGCTTGTATCGCCCGGCGCAACAGCTTGCCGTTGCGGGTTTTGGGCAGCAAGCTCAGAAACAATACCCGCGACGGCCTGGCCACAGCGCCCAACTGGCTGTCGACAAGTTTCATGATTTCACCCTCTAACTTCAAGCATGCAGCCGCGTCACCCAGCGCGCTAGCGTCCTTTGCCACCACAAATGCCATGGCAACCTGGCCTTTCAAATCATCAGCCACGCCAACCACCGCCACCTCAGCCACATTCGGATGGCTGGAAATGCTTTCCTCGATTTCCCGCGTACCCAAACGGTGACCGGCGACGTTGATCACGTCATCCGTGCGGCCAAGAATGTAGAAATAACCGTCTTTGTCGCGCACCCCCCAATCAAACGTGGAATACACCAGCTTGCCAGGTACGCTTTGCCAATAGGTTTTGACAAAACGATCATCGTCGCCCCATAGGGTTTGCAAGCAGCCCGGCGGCAACGGTCCTTCTATGACCACCACGCCTTTTTCGTTGGCACCGGTGAGTTCTTCACCTGTGCTGTCGCTCAAGAGCTTCACGTTAAAGCCATACATAGGCACGCCCGGGCTGCCGAACTTGCTGGTCATTTTTTGTACGCCATTGGCCACGGTCAAAATAGGCCAGCCTGTTTCGGTCTGCCAATAGTTATCGATGATGGGTTTACCCAGTCCGTCAGCAATCCATTGAGCCGTCGGTTCATCCAAGGGTTCACCAGCCAAATACAAAGCTTTGAGGCTGGAGATATCGTATTTGGACAGCAGCGCAGGATCCTGCTTTTTCAATACTCTCACCGCCGTCGGGGCGCTGAACATGTGTGTGACTTTGTATTTTTCAACCAATTCCCACCAGACACCGCCGTGCGGGCGGGTCGGCAAACCTTCGTACATGAGCGTCGCCATGCCAGCGATCAAGGGCCCGTAAATGATGTAACTGTGACCGACCACCCAACCAATGTCGCTGGTGCTGAAATAGACCTCGCCGGGTTTGCCTTCAAAAATATGCTGCATGCTGGCAGCCAAGGCCACGGTGTATCCGCCGGTGTCGCGTTGCACTCCCTTGGGCTTGCCAGTGGTGCCCGAGGTGTACAAGGTGTAACTCGGGTGAGCACTGTCCAGCCAGACACAGGGCACGCGCGCATTCAAATGCTGCTGACGCAAGGCTGCGTAACCTTGGTCGCGCCCCGGCACAGTGGTGAACGCCGACAAACCGCGGTCCACCATCAACACTGCAGACGGTTTGTGCTGACTGAGTGAAATGGCTTCATCCAACAGCGGTTTGTAGGGCACCACCTTGCCGCCGCGCGAACCCGCGTCTGCGCTGATGATCAGCACCGGGCTGGCATCATCTATGCGGGTGGCCAGCGAATGCGAAGCAAAACCACCGAACACCACCGAATGAACCGCGCCTATGCGCACACAAGCCAGCATGGCAAAAGCAGCCTCGGCAATCATTGGCATATAAATCAGCACACGGTCGCCCTGCTTCACGCCCAGGCTTTGCAAGATGGCCGCCATGCGCTGCACTTCGTCGCTGAGTTGCGCAAAACTGTAGGTGACTTCCACACCGGTCTCGGTAGACACGTATATCAAAGCAGCTTGATTGGCCCGGTCTTTCAAATGCCGGTCTACCGCGTTGTGGCACAAATTGGTCTGACCGCCTTGGTACCAGTTGGCAAAAGGCGGTTTGCTGTAGTCGCAAATTTGCGTAGGCTTGACCTGCCAGTCAATCAATCCGGCCTGCTCTGCCCAAAAGGCATCAGGTTCATTCAGGGATCGTTGGTAAAAACTGGCGTAATTATTCACAGCGTATCTCCGGGGGACGTTGTTATTTGATCAATGCTTGTATGTCTTTGAAATGCTCATGCTCAGCGCTGCGCAACCATTCAAACAAGACCATTTCAGTGGTCAGCAATTCGGCCCCGGCTGCGGCCAAACGGTCATAGGCTGCGTCACGGTTACGCTCGGTGCGCGACGTGCACGCATCCGTTACCACCCACACTTCGAATTCATCTTCCAGCAAATCCAAAGCGGTCTGCATCAGACACACATGCGCCTCCACACCTGCCAGCACTATGCTTGCCGGTGCATCTGCGGCTACAGCGGGTTTTTGCAAATGCTTGGGCAGGCTGCGCGCGTTGCCTGCCGGTTTGGTTTTGACCTCAGGCCGCAACCATTCCACCAGTCCTTCTTCGCAGGCGCTGAATTGCATTTTGGCCAAGGTTTGTTTGAACAAAGCTTTCATTGCGGCAGGGTTGCTGCCCAGCTTGCCCGGGTTTTGCTCGGTGCCCCAGACCGGCACCGACAACACATGTGCGGCTTGCGCCAAGCGCATGGCGTTGGCCAGGCAGGCGTCACCTTGAAACAAGGCCGGCATCAAGCGCTCCTGGTAATCAATGAGCACGAGTTGGGAATCTTCAGCGTCTAGCAACATAATTTAAATCTTCACCACAATGCGGCCGCGCACCTGACCAGCCATCAGCGCATGGGCTTTTTCTACCGCCTGATCCAACGTGATTTCTTCGATCATGCTCTCCAACTTGGCCGTATCCAGATCCTGCGCCAATCTGTCCCAGGCAAGCTGTCGCAAGGACAACGGTGCCATCACCGAATCCACGCCGATCAAACGCACGTTGCGCAAAATAAACGGCATGACCGTGGTTGGTAAATCCATGCCCTGGGCCAGTCCGCAGGCGGCTACTGCGCCGCCGTAACGGGTCTGGGCCAGCGCATTGGCCAGGGTATGCGAACCGACGGCGTCGACCACTCCGGCCCAGCGTTCTTTTTGAAACGGTTTACCGGCTGCCGACAATTCAGCGCGGTCCATGATGCTTTGCGCGCCCAAGCTTTTCAAATACGCTTCTTCGCTGGCTTTGCCGGTGGCGGCTACCACTTGGTAACCGAGCTTGGCAAGCAAAGCCACAGCCACACTGCCTACCCCCCCAGTGGCTCCGGTCACCAGCACTTCACCTTTACCAGCTTGCACGCCTTGCTGCTCCAAAGCCATCACGCACAACATGGCCGTATACCCAGCGGTGCCTATGGCCATGGCCTGGCGCGGCGTGAAGGCCTTGGGCAACTTGACCAGCCAATCGCCTTTCAATCTTGCTTGCTCAGACAAACAACCCCAGTGGGTTTCGCCTACACCCCAGCCGTTGTGTACGAAATGATCGCCTGCTTTCCAATCGGCGTGAGTGGAAGAAATGACCGAACCAGCACCATCAATGCCGGCCACCATCGGCCAGACGCGCACCACCGGGCTTTTGTTGGTGATGGCTAAGCCCTCTTTGTAATTCAGTGTTGAATAAGCCACCTGCACATGCACATCGGCATCAGGTAAACGGTTTTCTTCCAGCGATTGGACGGTTGCGTTGAATGTGGGTTCTTTGTCGAGGACGAGGGCACGAAACATATGAAATTCCTTAAATACAAATGAAAAGAGATGAGGTGATTGTGCGACAGTCGGCCTACGGTGCCTCAGCCAGTAGAATTGCGGCATATGCTCAAACTGATACTTGTTGTTTGCCTCTCCCTAGGTTTCGCGCATGCCGCGCCTGTGGTACCCGAAGAGGATGATCTGGAAAGCTTCATCAACCAGTCGCTGGTTTTGTCGCAGATCAATCACATCAGCAAAAGTGTAGGCAACCAAACCTCCGATCTGGTGGTCAACGCCATGGGTTTTCTGGGCGTGCCATATAAGCGCGGTGGCAGTACCACCAACGGTTTTGATTGCAGCGGCTTTGTTCGAGCCATGTTCGAAAACACGCTGGGTTTGGTGTTGCCGCACAACGCTAAAGCACAAGCGGCTGCCACCCAAACCATAGACAAGGCCGAATTGCAACCCGGCGATCTGGTGTTTTTCAATACTTTGCGCAAAACTTTTAGCCATGTCGGTATTTATGTCGGCGAAGGCCGCTTCATCCATTCACCGCGGTCAGGCGGCGAAGTGCGTATTGAAAACATGTCGGACAGTTATTGGCGCAAACGTTTTAATGGCGCCCGCCGTGTCAGCGCTGGTGCAGTTGCCACCCAAGCGGATCCCTCACTGCGCTGAATCCGCACAGCCTGTCGCACGCCATGTCAGACCCCATACTGATCGCCCGCAACAGCAGCACTCAATGTTTTCTGTTGCCGCAACTGGTTAACCGCCACGGGTTGATTACCGGTGCCACTGGCTCCGGAAAAACCGTTACTTTGCAAACCATGGCCGAAGGTTTATCCCGCATAGGTGTTCCTGTGTTCATGGCCGATGTCAAAGGCGACCTGACGGGCATGAGTCAGGCCGGTAAGTTGTCTGACAAGATGGCGGCGGTATTGAAAGAGCGCGGCCTCGACACACCGGCATTTGCCGCCAGTCCGGTCACGCTGTGGGATGTGTTCGGTGAACAAGGCCACCCGGTGCGCGCGACTGTCAGTGACATGGGGCCTTTGTTGTTGTCGCGCATGTTGAATCTGAACGAGACCCAAGCAGGTGTGCTCAACCTGGTGTTCAAGATCGCGGATGACAACGGCTTGTTGTTGCTCGATTTGAAAGACCTGCGCGCCATGCTGCAACACGTGAGCGAAAACGCCAAGGATTACACCAGCGAATACGGCAACATCAGCGCCGCCAGCGTAGGCGCGATTCAACGTGGCTTGTTGCAGATTGACGCGCAAGGCGGGGACCGCTTCTTTGGCGAACCCATGCTCGACATCCACGATTTCATGCAAACCGACGGCAACGGCCACGGTCTGGTGAATATTCTGGCAGCCGACAAGCTGATGAACTCCCCGCGTCTGTACGCCACTTTTTTGCTGTGGATGCTTTCTGAGTTGTTCGAGCAACTGCCTGAGGTCGGTGACCTGGACAAGCCCAAACTGGTGTTCTTTTTCGACGAAGCGCATTTGCTTTTCAATGAAGCACCCAAAGTCTTGGTTGAACGCATTGAACTCGTGGTGCGCCTGGTGCGCTCCAAAGGCGTGGGCGTGTATTTCGTCACACAAAACCCGTTGGACATACCCGACAGTGTGCTGGGCCAGCTCGGCAACCGGGTGCAACACGTGTTGCGTGCTTTCACGCCTCGTGACCAAAAAGCAGTGGCGGCAACAGCACAAACCATGCGGCAGAAAAAAGGGCTGGACATTGAAGCTGCCATCACTGAGCTGGCTGTGGGCGAAGCCCTGGTCAGCCTGCTTGACGAAAAAGGACGCCCCGGCGAAACCGAACGCGTGTTTGTTCTGCCCCCCGGCAGTCAACTCGGCCCTATTACTTCTGAGCAACGCAAAGTGTTGATGTCTGAATCCCTGGTTGCCGGTGTCTACGAAAAAACCGTGGATCGCGAATCAGCTTACGAAAAAATCAAAGGACGAGCGCCCGCCATGGACGAGCACGCGGTCAGCCAAGCCAAACAAAGCATGCAAACTGCTGCAACACCTGCTGATAACGGGGTCATGGGCCAGGTGTCTGAACTTTTGTTCGGCTCCACCGGACCGCGTGGCGGCAGGCATGATGGCGTGGCTCAACTTGTTGTTAGAAGCGCGGTTAGAACAGTTGGTTCTGCCATAGGCCGCGAAATCGTACGCGGCGTGCTTGGCGGCCTCTTAGGCGGCAGTCGTCGGCGCTGAGCCCCCTCGATATAGCTTTAATTTTAAACTTCTGTCGAATCTCAAAAAATGAGATTTATTTCAGAATTCAATAATTGAATTATTTATTATTCTTCCTATCACTTTGATGGGCATTTTGAATTCGATATTCACCTTAGAGTATTTGTCATTTATTCCATTAGGACTGTTGTTTTTGATGATTTGATCATTTTTGTTGATATATTGTGGGTACTGAAGGTTTGACAGGAATAAACCTTGCCTTTTCCCTTTTTGAAGTTCTGTCCAACATGACACCAAGACATTTTTCACTGAACGCCTTGAAGACCATGGCCCTGATTTGTTGGGTGCTGGTGATGTCACCATCGCTGCACGCACAAACACGCTGGCCTGTTTTACAAAGTTCGATGTACCCCTACGTGGATTCGATGCTGCTGACCCGGCACGAACAAACCGTTTTGTTGGGTGAAGGTAATCAGCAAACCGGGATTTTTTTCGCCACCCTGCCCGAGTCACACAGTGAGCAGGTGCATAACGAATTGATCGGGGACGCCCTGTTGAAAAACTGGCAGTTGCACTCCTTGATGCGCTTAGGCACGAGTTATGTGGTGACCTTGACGCAGGATGACCGGATTCTGGACATTCGACTGACGAACACCACCGCCGGGGTGGACGCTGTCTATTCGGTTTTGTTAAACCAACGTGGCAACCGTCCTAGCGGACGCGAATCTGCGTCCAATGACTGACCCCATCCGGGTAACCCAAATTCACAAAGTTTGATGTATGCAACCCATTTTTAGCCACTCCAAGAAATCCCTCGGTCTGATGACTGCCTGTATGTTGCTGACTGCTTGTTCCAGTTTCCTGGGTTTGGACGAAGACGATGACGCAGGACAATTCGCAGTCGTGAAATTGCCGCCACGCATCAGCGAACAAGCCGGCAAAAAAACACCGGCAGTTGTTCCTGCGGTTTCACTGAACACCAACGAACCCGCTGTGCCCATCAACAGCCCTGCTCCCGCAGCGGCCAAAACTGCAACCGTGGATTTGAACCAAACCACACCCGCAGCCTCACAGGCCAAAACCACGCCTGTGACACCGCCTAAGCCGCTTTCCTTACAAGCTGACGATGCCAGCGCTGCGGCAGGCCCTATGCTGTTTGCCCCCTATATTCCCACTTTGCGTGAAGGCGAAATACCGCGTCGTTGGCAAAAAGAGCCGACATACGATTTTCCGTGGATTCCAGGCTCAACACCGACACGCATCAATGAAGAAACCGTCGTGGGTTTCGGGGAGCAAATGCTCGGCCGGTTGTACGCCCGTGCTGTTTTCAGCGATAAACCCGGACCACTCCCTGTGATCTCTGAAGCGGTCCAGGTCAAACCGCTCCCTGCGCCTGCGAAAAAAGGTTCGAAAAACGCCCGAAAGCCTGAACCCGCTCCCCCTGCTCCAGCACCCGCACCCGCACCTGTGGTGACTAAGAGAATGATTCAATGCGATGGTGGTGCCACTTGCCTGGATGTGGCTCGTGATGAGCTGGTTGAAGATGCCAAGGCCAAGGGCTGGGAAATGTTGCTCAGCCGGCGGGTAAGCTTGCACAATTCCTTTCAGTTCAAACGCGGCCAGCGTGTGGTCTGGATTGAGTTGAATTCCAACGGCAAGCGCGATCTGGACATCGAATACACCTTGTTACCAGTACAAAACAAAGTTCAGCGCAATTAACGATTGGCTCACGCTTACTGTTTCGCCGCTGATGCGGCGATTTTTTTTCCTAAACGGCTTTTCCTGACAAGGCATGGGTGTTTCGAAAGTCCATATCGGCTTGATTGATCAATTATTTTGATCAATCAAATCAATCATATTTGATGCATTAGATTTTTTCATCCATAAACTAACGCACATGCAAGAAGAAAACTTGGCAGCAAAGCCTAAAACAGACAAATACTCATTAATCGCCATGCTGCTTCACTGGTTGCTGGCCATGGGTTTGGCCGGTGTGTTTGCAGCGGGGTTTTTTATGGCGGACTTACCGGTTTCGCCACTGAAGTTAAAACTCTTCAACTGGCATAAATGGGCCGGTATTTGTGTACTCACGTTGACTGTTTTGCGATTGGTGTGGCGTATCACCCATCAACCGCCTCCCCTGCCAGCTCACATCCAACAACACATGCCGGCGTGGCAGCAATTGGTTCACCAAGGCACGCAATACTCGATGTATGCGCTGTTTTTCATCGTGCCGTTCGTAGGTTGGGCTTACAGCTCGGCCTCGGGTTATCCAGTGGTTGTATTCGGCGTCTTGCCGCTGCCGGATTTTGTCACTGCAGACAAGGTGCTGGCTGAGTTGATCAAGCCCTGGCATGAAATCAGCGCTTTCGCCTTGGCAGGCCTGGTGGGCTTGCATGTGGCCGCCGCGCTGAAACACCAGTTTGTCGACAAACACGCTATGTTGCAACGTATATTGCCTGTCCGTCATTCTTAATTCACACAAAAAATTCCATGGTTTCATACAAATTTTTATTCCCTCTTTTCATAGCCTCATCCGCTCTGGCTTCGCTGCAAGTACAAGCCCAGCAAAAACTGCAAGCAAGTCAAAGCGAAATCGTGTTTGTCAGCAAGCAGATGGGCGTGCCGGTTGAGGGGCGCTTCAAAACATTTGATGCGCAAATCAGTTTCGACCCGGCCAAACCCGTCGCAGCCAAAATCAACTTCAGCGTTGACATGGCAAGTGCCACGCTGGGCTCCAAGGAAACAGATGCGGAACTGGTCAAAGCCGATTGGTTCAACACCGCCAAATTTGCTAAAGCAGGTTTTCAATCCGGCGCGGTCAAAAGCACGGGTGCCGGCAAATATGAAGTCATTGGAAAACTCAGTATCAAAGGCTTGAGCCAGGACATCGTCGTCCCGGTCAACCTGAGCCAAACCGGCGGCCTCACCACCGCCGTAGGTGCATTCACTCTCAAGCGTTTGCCCTTCAAGATCGGTGACAACGAATGGTCAGACACCTCCATGGTGGCTGACGATGTACAAGTGAAATTCAAATTTGTACTGACAGGCGTTGCCAAGCTTTAATTTCAATTTTCAATCAGGAGTATTTATGCGTCAATTTTTCATTGCATCCGCTTTGACCGCAACGGCTTTGGCCAGTGCAGTTTCAGCACAAGCTGCTACTTATGCCATCGAACCCACTCACACTTTTGTGACTTTTGAAGTGACCCACTTCGGCACATCGACCAACCGCGGCCGTTTTGACAAAAAAGAAGGCACTGTGAAATTTGACCGCGCCGGCAAAACCGGTAAAGTGGACTTGACCATACAAGCAGACTCGATCAACACAGGAACAGAGGCTTTCAACGCCCACTTGAAAAAGCCTGACTTTTTTGACGCGGCCAAACACCCGACCATGAAGTTCACGGCTGACAAATTCAGCTTCAACGCAGACAAAGTGTCTGAAGTCGCCGGTAGCTTGACCATGCTGGGTAAAACCTTGCCTGTGGTGTTGAAAGCAACCAATTTCAATTGCTATGACCACCCCATGCTCAAGCGTGAAGTCTGCGGCGGAGACTTTGAAACCACCATTTTGCGCAGCCAATGGGGCATGAACTGGGGCATCGACTTCGGTATTCCTGACAAAGTCAAGCTGTTGATTCAAGTCGAAGCTGTGAAACAGTAAACATATCCGTTGCGACACCGACGGCAACGTGTGGTGCGGCTTGGGCTGGTGCGGCATGCAGACCAATGTCGTGCGCGAGCATCACCTTGATGGCACCATGCTGGCTTTCCTGCACACACCTGAAGTATTGCCAACCTGACTTTTGGCGGCACCAAGCGCAAGCGTTTGTTCATGACAGGCTCAACCTTCATTTACGCTTTTTTCGTGAACGCACAAGGTCACGCACTGAGCTGATTTGCTTCATGGCTGAACAAGCCCCGCACCGTGAAAGCGTTGCGGGGTTTTTTTATGGTTAAGGTTTGATAAAGGGAAAACCCCTGAGTCGCCTATGTATAAACTCATTGATGAGAAAAACATCTGGGGCTGACATGACTTCATCCATATTGAGCGAAAAAGAAATTTCAGATTACCGTCAAAACGGCTATATCGTTCCCTCCTTCACTTTGCCCGCTCACATGGTGAATGCGCTGCAAACTACGCTTCAGCAATTGATAGACGCTAACCCTGGCGTTCGCCCGGAAAAATTGGTCAGCGCACATATCGAAGGAAAAAACGACGACGGCGTGATCGGCAGCAGTCGTTTTCTAGAGCTTGCTATGTACCCGCCGCTGATAGACATGGTGTCGCAGGTGATAGGCGGCGATATCGCGTTATGGGGTTGCCAGGTGTTTTGCAAACCACCCGCAGACGGTTATGCCACCCCTTGGCACCAGGACGGCCAGTACTGGCCGATACGCCCTCTGGCCACATGCACGGTATGGATTGCGCTTGAACCCAGCTTGAAAAAGAACGGATGCTTGCGCGTCATTCCAGGCTCACATAAAAACAAAGTCTTGCATCCGCATTTGCATGAAGACAGATCAGAATTAACGCTGAACCAGTCGGTTAACGCTGACTGCTTTGACCCGGCAACGGCCCATGACCTGGAGTTACTACCCGGACAAATGTCGCTGCACGATGTCTACATGATCCACGGCGCTAACGCCAACACATCAGACCTGCGGCGCACAGGCGTAGCAATTCGCTATATGCCGACGAGTTCACACTTTGACCGCGAGCTGCATCCAGCCAAAGGTGAAACCGGTTTGAATCTGAATTTCGCTACCCGTCCCTTGTGGCTGCTCAAAGGGCGCGATGTCTGCGGCAAGAACGATTTCACTACCGGGCATCACTTACGTGCTTGATTAAGCCTAAAATAGATTTCTTTGAAGAACAGGAAAACCCATGTTTAAGAAAAACAAATTGGCCACTTTAGCAATTACTTTGTTGATTGGCGGTTCAGCCATGGCGCACAACGGTCAGGTGCCGGATGAGAAAGAACAAAAAGTGGATTGCCGCACTTTGTTTAATTTCACTTTTCCTAAAGTTTTGGACTTCATGACAAACATAGACTGCAACCAATTCATCAGCAATAACGATGATTGGCTTTGGCGTTACCCCAACAGTTATTTTGACCGCCCTTTTATTTCAGCCTTTTCACCCAGAACTCGTAAACCTGAGCCCGGTTTGCGCTTTTTCAGACGTATTTCCGCTTATGAAGCAGACGCAGCCGAACGCCAAGAAGCATACGAGACGATTTTTAAAAACCTCCGTAATTTTCCAGACAAGCAAGCACCGAAAAAAATGATCCGCATGGATACGGTGAACGACATCAAAGACGAAACCCAAATTTACTTCGGCTTTAACAGCGAAGAAGCTGGTTGGGCCGTGGTGTGTGCACCTGATTGCGCACCTGAATATTTTTTTCTTGTCGAAAAGCGCTAAAAAAAAGCACCTCCCTTTCGGGAAGTGCTTTTCATATTTCAAGACCTGATGGAATCAGGCCAAGACTTGATTAATACAAAACCATAGGGTTGCCAGGAGAACCGGTAGCGCCGAGAATCTTCAAGGGTGCCCAAATGAATGCGCCCTCTTTCACGCCTGCATTAACCAGGCTTTCTGTGTCGACGTTTTCCAGGTTCCAAATACCGCGACGTGTTTGCATTTCCGTGTGGCAAGGAACGGCATAACCTTCAATCTCATTGCCAGGTTGTGCATCATTGGCAGAGGTGTCACCCATGGTCAGCGCAATGTTTCTGCTGGCCATGTACTGACAAGCGCTGATGCCATAGCCGGGTTCGCCATCGGCAAACATGGCACGGGCGGCAGCACGTTGCTCAGAAGTCATAGACTTGAAGCGGCTTGCGCCCCAAGTGTTACCTTGGCCGGTGTGCAAAGCCACACAGTCGCCTGCGCCGATTTCTTTCATGCCTTGCGCTTTCACAATGGCTTGAACGTCATCACCTGTGATGATGCCGATGTCGCCCGGCTTGCGGGGAATAGGCAGCATTTCAGCAGTGGAAGACAGTTTGCCTTGTGACTTGCGGTAAGCCACGGCATCCAACACCACCAGACGGCATACAAAGCCTAAATCGGCAATGTGATCAACACCGTGCGGGCCCATGCCCATAACCTGCCCGCCGGCGCCACGCTCATATGCGTCCCAGCTGATAATGCCGTTGTAACCCATCGGGCCTTTAGAGGTGTTCACATAAATGTGACCAGGGCCGTCGAACTGAGTTTGAATCTGACCGATTTGTGTGGTGACCAATTCATCATGGTAGACCAAGGCGTTTATGCCGAAAGGACCGCCGGTGGGTGTACCGGGAATCCACATGTTCCATTTACGTGGCCCGAAACCGGGAGCCTCTGAGTGGTAATGCTTACCAATGGTAATAGCTTTGTTTTGTTTGACGGTCGACAAAGCTTTGGCGATATTAGCGCTGTTTTTTGTATGGTTGGCACTGCCAGCCCGGTCGTTTGCACCCCACTGGGTCGGCGCCCAGGTCAGTGCGTTGTCGTCGATCGGGCCTTTTAAGGCGTGGTGCCTTGTCTCTTCTTGCTGTGCAAGCGCTGAACCCATCAGCAGCGAAATCGCCACTGACATGATGGTCGAAAGTTTCATTGGATCTCCTTTGTTTATGCGAAGTTTAAAAATGATCCGTTCAAGAGCGAACATAGTGATCACTTTCAAAGATCATGATAACCATGAAACCAGTGTTGTGACCCCTAGGGTAAACGTCCTAGTGCAAACCCTAGGCCGGTAATTTATGAAAAATAAAGCTCATCAGCACTGCCCGTATGGATGTATACCCTGATTGCAACTGAACCGGTTCAAGCAAAATGCTTTGATGCTTAAAGCCTTATTTCTCAGCGCCTTATTGCTGCTGACATCGGCACAGTCTGTCGCGGGTTTATTAAATAAAACTGAAATTGAAAACCTGCTGGAAGGCAGGTATCTGGTTGGCGATATTCAAGCCGATATTTCCGCTTATCCCTTGTTCCTGAAAAACCCGTCTGCGCCCTCAGCCAAACCTGAACTTGCCGGGTATGCCTTTGAGACCATAGATCTGGAGCCGGTACGAGGCTACAGCGGCAAACCTGTGGACTTGCTGGTGATGATGGACACCACTGGCGTTTACCGTGACGTGATATTGATTGACCACAAAGAGCCGTTCTTTTTGAACAAACCCGGCACCATCAGATTAATGGATTTTGCTTCTCAGTACATAGAACTTAATTTACAACACATAGTGGAAGTTTTGTACTGGAACGAAGCCGGTAGCAGAAGCGCACACACAGCAGAGCTCACGGGTGTGCACCACGGCACAGTCACAGCCAAAGCCATCAACCGCAGCATTCTTTCGTCTGCAGCCATGGTGGCCATGGCAAAGCTCAACATCAGCGCAGACAGCGCGGCCGCCAAGGCCATGGCCAATGCCACTCAGCGGCGTGCACATTCTGACAGCTATACGCCGCTTGACTGGAACGCATTGCTTGATAACAGTCTGGTGACGGCGACGCGCGTGAGCATCAAGCAACTGCGCGACACCTATGCCACTTCCAACGCACCTGTGAATGATTTGCAAACACAGCTGAAAGACGAGCAGGATGCGCTGGTTTTTCACGCCAGCTTGCTGGCCGATCCTTTGGCCGGGCGCAATCTGCTGGACGCAGAAGGGTGGCGCTACATCACCAATAAGCGCCGGACCCAACAGGCCTTGATGGTGACTCTGAATGATCACTTAGACCTGCTAAACAAACGTGACAAATG
Organism: Bordetella parapertussis; assembly: GCA_945870575.1. GTDB lineage: Bacteria > Pseudomonadota > Gammaproteobacteria > Burkholderiales > Burkholderiaceae_C > Limnohabitans. Next base: position 129,021 of record CAMBSK010000001.1, read on the forward strand.
GCTGACTGAACCGCAGCCTTTCACGTTGTCGCAAAACGGCAAAGAAATAAAACTGCAGTTGATCGATTACGAAAAAGGCTTATCGGTTCCTGGCTACCCAAAAACCACATATGCGTTTTTTCTATTGGCTGAAAAAGCCACGCCACTGGATGCCACGCAGCCCTTTGAATTGAATTTCCATTTGAAGCGGCGTTACGGTAGCAATATTGTCTTGAACAAGGTAGAAGAAAAACTGTTTGCTGTTGATCATCATTTTCATGGTTGGCGTGCTTCCATCACAGATTTACGTTACACCAACTGGCTAGAGCTGGATTGGGTGAAGCTGTGGCTGGACAGGCAAATCGAAATAGGCGTGCTGCTCATAGGTTTGGTTTTATTGACCACCGGCCTGGTCATGCAAAAAAGCTTAAGCGCTAACGCCAGGACGCTGGCCGTGGTTCGCACCGCTTACCTGTGTTTTACGCTGGGCTTCATAGGTTGGTATGCGCAAGGGCAATTGACAGTGATCAACATCACCTCTGCTATTGCGTCGCTCAGTTCAGGTGGAGGACTGGATTTTCTATTGAACGACCCCATCAGCAGTATCTTGTGGGTGTTTGTCTTCGGCACGCTGCTGGTCTGGGGACGCGGCACGTTTTGCGGTTGGCTGTGCCCGTTCGGTGCGTTGCAGGAACTCATCAGCATGGTGGCTAACCGTATAGGTTTGCATCAAAAACGCTTGAAGCAGTCTTTGGATAAAAAATTGAAATGGGTTAAGTACGTTTTTCTGCTTGCTATTCTTGGGTCTTTGTACGTGGCGCCTGCGTATTCAGACTACCTGACCAAGGTAGAGCCTTTTGAAACCGCCATCACCTATTACTTTGTGCACGACTGGCCGTATGTAGTCTGGGCAGTGGTTTGCCTGGGCTTAGGAGTGCTGGTCTACCGTGGCTACTGCCGTTATTTGTGTCCCTTAGGCGCGGCGCTGGCCGCAGTCAATGTGCTGCAAAGCTGGTCATGGATTCCTAGGCGCGAGGCCTGCGGCACACCATGCCAGACCTGCCGTCATCGCTGTGAATACCAGGCGATTGAGCCCACAGGGAAAATAGATTACGCCGAATGCTTTCAATGCTTGGATTGCGTGTCTATCTACCAGGACGAAGAAAAATGTTTTCCACTGATACAAATGCGCAAGTCCGGTGACGGCTTTGTGCCTGTGAAAGCATCCTGAGGATAAGGCTAAGCGTCTAAGAACGCGTGAGCCCTTTCAAGCCTCAGGGATGCGGACCCCAGGGTGCGGCCACCATCAATTGCACGTTCTGCGAATTGATCAAGGGACGCAACTGTTTGGCGAAGGCCATGAATTTTTCATCGGCAAACAACTTCGCCCAGAAGGCACGGCGGTTTTCGTCGCTGTCGAATTTCCACAAATGGATCAATTGGTGCAAGTCGCCGGTATCGCTGGTGAAATAGCCAATTAAGTGTTTGTCATGACCGCCAGCGCTGAGTGCCGGCCAGCCTTCGCTGCTGTACAAACGCTTGACTTCTGGCATTTCCCCGACCCGGACGGCGTAAGTGCGTTTTTCGTAAATCACTGTCATGGCAATATCCCCTCATGTCTCTTGTTTGAAAACTCACGCATCCTATCAGCCATGTTCAAGGACACGCAAGAAACTGCTAGACAATGGCCTGCATGCAAACTCGCCACGCCACGCCTGACAAAGAAGCCATTGCCCTGCTGCCGCCCTTTGAGCGACTGGGTCTGGAACGCATAGAACTGGTTTGCACTACTGCGCAGGCTTTGCAAGCTCGTGAGCAATTATTAATGGCACAGGCCTGGGGCTTTGACACAGAATCCAAACCCACTTTCAAGGTCGGTGAGGTTTCCGACGGGCCGCATATTTTGCAATTGGCCACCGCAGAACGCGCCTGGGTGATTCAGCTTCATGACCCCGAATGCCGCGCAGTCGCTGCCGGTTTGCTGGGGCATGCAGGGATTGTGAAAGCCGGTTTTGGACTCGGGGATGACCGCAAACGCATCATCCACAAACTGGGCGTTGATCCGGCAGATATGCTTGAACTCAACACCGTGTTTCGTGAGCGCGGTTACCGTAAAGACATGGGCGTCAAGGGCGCGGTAGCTGTGCTGTTTGAAAAACGCTTCATCAAATCCAAAAAAGCAGCGACCAGTAATTGGGCGAATGAACGGCTGACAGAAGCACAGCTGATTTACGCGGCCAACGATGCCTATGCCGCTTTCAGGGTTTGGCAGGCATTGAAGCTGGAATCAACCGGTGACAGCGTGTTGTAAAGCCAGCATAGCAGGCACACTGACCAGCGCAAACACCACAGACAAAGACAGACTGACCGACACCTCGGCCTCTCTGACTTTGTAACGGCTGGCGAACAAATAAGAATTGGCACCGACCGGCATACACGCGGTCAGCATCATCACGGTCATTGGCAAAGGTGGCAGACACAGCAAGTAACCGCCGGTCAGTATCAACAAAGGATGAAACACATTTTTCAAAGCGACGATTTGAAAAACTTCGCGCCAAATAACAGCGGGTTCAGAACCATCGGCTTTCGTCTGCCCTAACTTGCCACGGCCTAACACCTGATGCAATTGAATACCGACCATGATCAGTGCCAAGGGAGAAAACGAGCGGCCCAACCAGTCCAGCGGTTTATCTATCAGTTCGGGCAATTCGAAACCTGTGAGAGAAAACATCAGCCCCAGAAAAGCCGGTAAAGACACAGGATGCAGCACCGCGGCTTTGGCCGCTTTCAATACCGTAGTGCGCAAACTTTGCACCTGCGCACCCGGCATGCGACCGGCTTCGCGCGCACTGGCAATCTCAAACAATAAAGTGGCATAGGTCAAAATAATCAAGGCGTGTACAGAGACCAGCGTGAGTATGTACACCAAACCCTGCGTTCCGTAGGCCAGTGAGACCATGGGAATACCAATCATCACGGCATTGCTATAAGTGCCGCCCAGCGCACGCATACAGCCGTGCTGCGTTAGACCGTAAATCATCACCCAGGCAGTAAACCACAACAATGTCAGCACGTGGTACATCATGACCGGGCTTAAATCCAGCTCGGCCAATTGCACTTTAGACAATGTGCGAAACAACAAAGCCGGGCCCAGCAAATTGAATACCAACTTGGAAATATCTTTCAGCCCTTGGTCGGATACCCAGCGCAGCTTGCCCGCTAGATAGCCGCAACTGACCATCAAGATCACAGGAAGCAAGGCGTGGAAGATGGTGGGCATGACAGTGACCGTAGTTTTTATAAAGTGGTTAAGAGCGAATTGAATACGGAGACGAATTTATTCTTCAGCGCCATTGTGCCTAAAAGCTTTTGGCAAATTTTTAAACGCATCCGCAATACATTCAGTGAAAGTCACTTTCTCGCTGATGTCGCACTGCTGCAATGGTCACCGTTTGAGAATCTGTGATTTCAAATAAAGCCACGTAGCCAGTAGCGCCAAAAGGCACGATGAGTTCGCGCAGCAACAGGTTGTTGGATGCTTTACGGCAAGTAAAAGGTGAGCTCTTCAAAGTAGCAAAACCGTTTTCCAGCGCAGCAATCGCTTTGTCGGCTATCCCTAAGTCACCGCCGCCAGGGCGGGTCAGTTCTCTGTGCAGCAAAAAATCAAAAAGCTCTCGCACATCCTCTTGTGCGTCTCGCGTCAGTCGGACTTTGTAGGTCATGCACGCGGCTGTTTTACTTTCGCACGCGCCTTGGTCAACCGGGTGCGTAAATCCGACAACACATGGTCAGCGCTGACATAGTCTTGGCTTTGCGCAGCAGCCGCCAGCGAAGCGAGGCCACGTTCAATGAATGTATGTTGTTGTTGCCTTTGTTGCACTGAATGACGTATCGCAGTTTCTACAAACTGGGACAAGGACTCTCCTTCAGCCAGCAAGGACTCGACTGTGGAACGCAAGGCCGGTTCCACGCGAATAGAAGGCAGAGTGGATGTTTTCATGAATAAAGTGTAGCGCAATTGCGATGCAGTAATTTCATGCGGGATGCTTGGCCTGAGGCCAATGGTATTTCTTCTTAACTATGCTTCCCAAGGGTTGATGACGGTCACCCCAGCAGCCTCAAAAGGACCGTTGTCGCGGGAAGCGACGGCGAAGCCCATCTTTGTGCGTCCGCATGATGAAGGCCTCCCGCTACCAAATGGCTACACGGAGTTACCCGGTAAGGTCGTAGCACTGACGAATTTGTATCCCGCTCAGCTCGCCTACAGCTTTGACACGGGGGCATTGAAGGCGCTGGAGCCGTAGGCTGCGGCAAAAGACTGGAGTTGGACTCCACTCAGTGAGCAGTTGATTAATAACGACCGACCCCTTGCGGTCTTAAACTGCGTGTTAACTTTGCCGTGATAAGCCAGATAAGAAATTTTGACAAATAGATATTGGATTTATTGGATTGGGCTTTAGGCATACTTCAGAGATAAAAAAACGCAATTTTTCTTGAAGACAAGATTGCAGCGTTTGCGGTCACCGGGTAAGACGTGCTGACCAACTGTAGTGGACAAATTACAATCATTCGCAGCTAACTTCTTTGGAAATCTTCACAGTTTGAAGAGCCTGCGTACACATTGCGAGTAAGACCGAGCTTCGACTTGAATTTCAAATTGTGGACCATTTCTTCCAACGCAGAAGTCAAAAAAATACCCGAAACTGGCCAATGACCATCGGATTACTGGACACCATTCACAACATCAGAATGAAGTGCTCAAGCTACTTCACGATATTGCTCAAAATATAAATGGAAGGACAGCGCATGGCAACGCTGACACGGATACACACAGCTCTTGCACCAAATGCAATTCACATCATCTTCGTTCACGGTCTCGGTGGTGAGGCGCGATCAACTTGGATGCATAACCCGAAGGACCACACAACACTTTGGCCTAACTGGATCGGCGAAGACATCGGGTGCCATGTTTGGGTTGCAGGATATGAAGCCGCCCCCTCAGGCTGGACCGGTGAGGCTATGCATTTGGTCGACCTCGGCGAAGCCTTGTTCGCCGCCCTCCAGGCAGAATCGACTTTTCAGGGCAAGAAGTTGGTCTTGATAGGCCACAGCCTTGGTGGCTTGGTCATTAAGTCTGGAATGACGCAAGCCGCCTCACTCGGCGATCCGCGAAGGGTTGCTTTGCTCGACACAGTTGCCGGTGTGGTTTTCGTAGCGACACCTCACCAGAGTTCAAGTCTGGCGACGTTGGCACACAGGTTAAGAGTCATCCTGCGAACAAACTCTCCAGTAACCAACATGGTGCGCGATGATTCTTGGCTCAAGTTGATTAACAGCCAGTTTCGAAACTTGCAACACGAACGCCGCTTTTCGGTGCGAGTGCTATTCGAAACCAAAGTCACCTACATAAGTTGGAGGACGCTTTTTTTATTTAAGTGGCCTTGGCAACTAATTGTTGATGCCAACAGCTGCGACCCAGGCATCACCCTTGTAGTGCCAACGGGAATCGATGGTGATCACTTGCAAGTCGCCAAGCCTAAGTCACGCCTAGAGCTCGCACATAAAACCTTAGTCGAGTTTCTGGTTGGCGTGACCAACGTACCACCCTCCGGCTTTCCAGTGGTGAACTACCCGCATGCTGGTTGGCATGAGACCGGTGAGCTAGCGTTACGCATGCGCAATGCGTCAGCGCTATTACTGAGCTGGCCAAGCACGTTGCCTGACGGCACTTGGCTTCCACGCCCAGAACTGCACACGCTAATTGCTAATGTTGTTGGTGCGGAGACAAGCACGCACTTGCTACTAGGCGAACCAGGATGCGGGAAGTCGTCCCTATTGGTTCGACTTGCACAGGAAAAGCAAGAAGCTGGATGGGTTGTTCTGGCAATCAAAGCTGATAGCCTGCCTCCAAATTTGCTGAATAGAGAAGCACTCACGCGGCATTTGAACCTTGGTGCTGAAACATCATCAGTTTTAAGGCGGCTTGCTAAAAGTGGCCCCGTGCTTGTGGTCATTGACCAAGTTGATGCGTTGGCCGACCTAGTCGTTCAACAGTCCGCGCGTCTGCGCGTTTTGCTCGATTTGGTTCAGGATCTTTGTGATGCACCTGGCGTGCATACGGTCATTTCGTGCCGTACCTTTGAGCAAAGGCATGACCCAGCCCTTAGGAATCTGGATGCCACCACTCTGACGCTGGACTTCCATGGGCTGCTGGAAAAGCAATGGGAGACGCAGGTAACCAGCGACCCCACAGGAAAGCGCAAGGTCGCTATACAGCATTTAGCGAAACTTATGGCTGACCGCGAAGTGCTTGGCCTGCCATTAGCCATCGTAGAGAACCATTTTGTGGAGATACAGGCGTTAGCTTCGTCTGGTCTGCTACTGCTTGACAAAGTCCCAGGTCGGGTGGAATTCCGGCACCAAACGCTATACGAATTTGTCCGGGCGCGCAGCTTTCTAGAGGAAAGTGGCAGCCTAACAGAAACAGTGCTAGCGCATCAAAGTAGCATGCGAATCCGTCCGCAGTTGTGGCATGCCCTCGGATATTTCCGTGGAGCAAGCCCTGAGGACTATGGCACAGAGATCAACAGACTATGGGCAACTGATCTGCGTCCGCATCTAAAGATGCTTCTGATTGAATTCCTGGGGCGGCAGACGATGCCGCTACCAGTAGAGAGGCAACTGGTAGAACGGGCACTGCCAGATAAGTGGTTCTTGCCTAGATTCATAGGGGCTGCCATTGGAAGCCCTGAATGGTTTGCAGTCCTAGCGCCGACACACCTCCCGAGGATGATGTCGCCGGCTAATGATCAGGCTCAGATGTTGCTGCCCTTGCTTCGGCAGGCGCTGCACTTTGATACTGACACTGCCGTTGGCTTGGTAGTTCTCCACTGGCTACCCAACCAGACCCGCGACGAGTTGAGTTGGCAGGTGCTGGGCTTTGGCGACGTGGTTCCCAGGATAGGTAATTGGTTGAATAGCCTAGTTACGATTGCTGGACGAACGCCAATTGCCGAGTGGTCCATCGGACACTTGGCGGGTGTAGTTAGCGCAGCTTTTCCCGCCGAAGCGCCAAGAATCGTAGCGGCATGGCTCAAGCGCCAAATTGAATCGGCCGAAGTGCCGCTCCCCACGTTACTGGAAGACGATGAGACCGTAGCAGTGGGTGTGTCCCAGCGCGTTCAGATCATTCTTGAAGCGCGGCAGTTTCATGACATGGAGGCTATCGCGCAGGCCGCGCCGCAAGCTTTCGTTGTCAACATTTGGCCGCTGCTGCTCCAAGGCTTAAGCTTATGCGCAACTGATGAGCCGGGCGTTGTGGTTTGCTATCGGCAAATTAGTGGATTGACTTTCCAAGATCTGGATGAGGAAAAGCTACATCAGGACTGCCCATTGATACGTTCTGTGCAGCTAGCCGTACAAGCATGGGCTGAGACAGATGCAGCGGGCTATCTTGACTTTGCAGACGAATATGCGGGGTCTGATCTATTGCTTGTGCACAGATTTCTCTCTTATGGACGCATACGGGCTGCTAGGCACTTGCCATTGCGCGTGTTTGATTACTTGGTAACAGACGCAAGGCGACTTGTGATGGGACCATACTCCGATGTTCATAAAGAAAGCATCGCTCTGATCAAAGCATTAAGCCCCCTTCTCAATAAGTCAGGCCTTGCTTTACTTGAAACAACTTTAATCAATTGGCACTATTACACGGCTACGGCGCAAGCCGATGACGATGTCAACGTTCGACATCGACGGCTTCGACGGGCAAGACAGCATCGCTTACGGCTACTTCGCGCGCTACCGGCTGCACATCGCAGTCGGGACCTGCAGCGGCTTGTAGCCGAGGAAGAGCGCGCATTTCCGAGTCTGGAGGAGCGTGACGTCTATTTCTCTGGAATGCAGGCGATTGAAAGCCCTGTAAGTTCTGAGCAGATGGCGAAGGCTTCTGACGCGGATGTTCTGAATCTATTCAGCGAGTTGACTGATGCTTCGGAATGGGACCATCCGAGGCATCGCATGACAGGTGGTGCGATCCAGGCTGGTCGAGAATTGGCTAGCCTTGCAAAAAAGGATTTAGGCAAGGCACTTCGAATCCTGAAGGCGCTTAAACCAGGACTTAACGAGATTCCAGTTGGTTTGGTTCTGAGAGAACTGATACCAGGCGGCCTTGCTGCCACTGCGCTGTATGCCTTGGTGGCCGAACTTGAAGACAAGGGGTTTGTTAGCGCCGATTTTCGTCAGGACGCCGCGAGCGCGATCGGGAACGCGGTCGGCAAAGAATCTCCAGTTCCCGATGAATTGATTGACCGTATGGAACGATGGTTGATGCCCCTAATTCAAGAGTCAACCCATCAAGATGAATCTGATTCCACTGGCTATCAGTCGTCAGTGCTTTGGGGGCATGGCTCATTTATGACCCTCCCGAATGGGAACTACCCAACTCTTAGTGCTCTTACAGCTTCATGCCTGTGTGCAGAGCCGGCACGGATTGATCGCTGGCTAGACATTCTCGAAGGTCATACTTCTCGATATGAATCACCAAAGGTCTGGGAGGCGTTACTCAGACACGAGTTGTTGAACCTTCGGACGGCAGAGCGCGCACGGGCTGAGTCGCTGATCGATACGCTGTTAGATAAATTTCCCTCCATCGTAAACGGACGGGCCTGGGTTCACTTCGTTGCTCATGCGTACCATTGGTGTTCGCGTGCATCAGCTCAACGTTGGGTAATGCGTACCTTGAATGAAGCTACGAACAGCCAAGGCGCAGGCGAGCTAATTGGCTTGAGATACGCAAGATCACCCGAGGAGATCTGGTCGCGAGAACTGGCGTATTCGCTGGCAACTGGAGAGACCACATTTGCCTCTCGCGGCTTAGCTTTTTGCGTGGCTCACCTCTGGCATGAGCCAATAACAAGACCCGTTGTTCATCCACTCTTATTGCAACTGCTTTGCAGTGTCGATAAGCAAGTTTTAGATGCCCTTTCGGAACTCTTTTTAACTGATGGGTTTGCTGCTGACCCAGAAACCCGCGAGCTGCTGGACGCATTTGTGGTTTACCCCAGCGTATTGAAGAACGGGCGCGCGGAGCACCTTCCTGAATTGCTGGCCAAGTTAGTAGCCGCCGAACCTGAGCGAGTCTGTCGCGTGGCCCACGCGCTACTTGACACAGCAGGCGACCAAATGGGCAATATTGCCACTTCATGGTATCTGGGTACTGAGTGGCTACTTGACATTGCCCTACAGCTTCAAGACTTGGGGAACGCACAACGCGCTGCCGGCTCTATGCTTTTCGAGCGAATGTTGGAGTTCAACATACCTCAGGCGGTGGAGCTGACGCTAAATTTGGATAAGCGGATGCCGGGCAGTGACTTCCCGCGACCGAACGTGAGCCGGAGGTCACGAACTAAACAGCCTAGGCCAGCACGAAATGAATGACCCAACGATGCAATGCAATGCAATTCGAGGCGATAAAAAAAGCAGTTGTGTGCGATATATCTCATTTTGTGAATCAGGTTGCTACTTGAGATACCTCCCGCACAGGTATTGGCGGTTAGCGAGCGCTACGAAAAATCAAACCTCTCGCGGCCATTTGAAAATATAACTTTGTCACTCGTGGTGTGACAATGCCATTGTTCAAATTGCACTTGAGCAGAGTGCAAGCTCAAGGCAAGCGGATCCAATACAGCGGCGCATGTATGTCCGGGTGCCCGAACCGAGCCATACCGAATCCAGGCCACATGTCCAGAATCTCGAGCCAACTGGCCAAGCTTTTGCGTTTCGGTGTAATCGCTTGGGTGGTGCCAGTGAAGTTGCGCCTGATTCCATGGCGAAGACTGCAAATCAATGGCTCGTCCTTTCACGACAGCTTCGTACATTGAGTGCTCCGTTGAAAGTTCTTGCTTTACGAGGCCCACACTATCAAGCAAAAAACGCTTTCTCCAATAAGCGATTTCTGCACAAGCACAAAAGGGATCATCGGCACCGTACCAAATGCCCGGTGTGTTCACACCCCGAAATCTGGATCCTGTGTGGGGAACGTAACGAAACGGAGCGGCCAGCAAGTAGTGAAGACCGAGAGCCTGGGCTGGCAGAGGTGGCTTATTGCTCTCTAGCATTTGCTCTAGCAAATCCTGTTCGTCCGCAGAATCTACAAGGCGCATGGTGGCGGCGATATGCTGCGTTTCGACCAGACGAAACGAACGCGTGGCCAACGTTACGACATGTTCCTGTATCCAGGCTGGATCCCACAAGGACTCGGACATTAAGCAGCAGCGCGCATGCCGTCCAGGTATGACAGCGTTGTCACAAGACCATGTGGTGTTTCGATCATCAAGGCCGGCGTCCCATTGAGTGCCTTGTTTGGGCTGCGCAGCCATTCATGCCGTTTTTGCACGTCTGAGCCAACCAAAGGATCCAGCGAGCGGAAAACCCGCACTAGCAGCAAGGCAAGTTGGCCTTCCTTTGACAAAGGGTCGATTCCTCGGGCTCCTGCCGAAATTCGACTGATAGTGGGTTCACTCAACCCAATGACTCGTGCCAACGCAGCATTAGAAAGGTTCAATTCATGAGCCGCACGGATCGTTGCCTTGCCTAGGACGATGGACTTATTGGGGGCCTCAACTGCGCTGGTTAACATGACACACTCCTAGTTTCTTGTGAAATTTTTTCGACGAAACAAGTAATATTTTAACGCCATTTCATGCAGGATGCTTTGCCGGGGGTCGCTCGCATTGCTTCATGGCGATGCTTCCCAAGGGTTGATGACGGTCACCCCAGCAGCCTCAAAAGGACCGTTGTCGCGGGTGGCGACGGCGAAGCCGTTGGCAAGGGCGATGGCTGCGATGAAGGCATCGGCCGTTTCGATCGCCAAGCCGGCAGCGCGGGACTTGGCCAGTAGCTCGGCGTAGGCTTTTGTGCAAGCCATGTCGAACGACAGCACCCGATTGGCGAACATGGGCAACAGGCGTTTTTCCAAGTTGTCATGCAGGCTGTCGCGGCGCTTTCCGGCAGGTAGGAGCGCGATACCTGCACGCAGCTCGGCTACCGTGACCACAGACAGGTAGAGCGTTTCCAGCGCTTGCGCGTCTATCCATTCAAGGACGCGGGCATGGGGTTCCCGGCGCTGCGGCTCCGAAATGACGTTCGTATCGAGCAGGATCATTCGAAACTCGCCGCACGCGCTGTAGTCTTGATACGCACGCTCTCTAACAAGGCGTGTTCTTTATCGGTCAGGCCGCCAGCCTCGCGGGCGATGGCAGCTAGGAACGAGCCAAGTTTCACGCGCCCCTGCGGCTTTGCTGCCCGCTCCAGGATGTCGCGAATTTCCGCCTCGGTGCTGCGGCCATGGTGGGCGGCTTGGATTCGGATGGCCCGATGAACCTCATCGGGCAGGTTTCTTACATTCACGTTCGCCATTTGATATACCTCCTACCTATAAGCATCAATGCACTCATTTTATTGGAATGATACCAAAACGCAAGGATTTTTCAGTGTTTATCGTATTCGGCGATGGATTGGTACATCCACGCAAAACATAAAAAAAGCCCGAACCGTTGCAAGTTCGGGCTTTGCGAAGGTTTATGGAAGCTCTGGGTTTACTTCCACGCAGGCGGCAAATCCGTACAACTGCCATGCGCCACTTCCGCCGCCATGCCAATCGACTCGCCCAAAGTGGGATGCGGGTGAATTGTCTTGCCAATATCAACTGCGTCAGCGCCCATCTCTATCGCCAAAGCAATTTCGCCGATCATGTCGCCGGCATGCGTGCCGACCATGCCCCCGCCCAATATCTTGCCGTGGCCCCGGCCCGCATGGCCGTCACCCGAACCTGCTTCCGGTGAATAGTCAAACAGCAACTTAGTGAACCCTTCGTCGCGTCCGTTGGCGATCGCGCGCCCGGATGCGGCCCAAGGGAACAGGCCTTTTTTCACTTTGATGCCTTGTGCTTTGGCTTGGTCTTCGGTCAAGCCTACCCATGCCACTTCGGGGTCGGTGTATGCAACGCTAGGGATGACACGCGCGTTGAAAGCAGCGCTTGCCAGCTCATGGTTTCCTTGCAATTCACCCGCGATGACTTCTGCAGCCACATGGCCTTCGTGCACGGCTTTGTGCGCCAACATCGGTTGCCCCACGATGTCGCCAATGGCGAAGATGTGCGGCACGTTGGTGCGCATTTGAATGTCTACGTTGATGAAGCCGCGATCGGTCACATCCAAACCGGCTTTGTTGGCTGCGATTTTTTTGCCGTTAGGCGTGCGGCCCACGGCTTGCAACACCAAGTCATATAGTTGCGGCGCAGGTGCGCCCTCGCCTTCAAACGTCACTTCAATGCCTTTGGCCATGGCGCGTGCTGAAACGGTTTTGGTTTTCAGCATGATGTTGTCAAAGCGCGGCGCGTTCATTTTTTGCCAGACTTTCACCAGGTCGCGGTCAGCACCTTGCATCAAGCCGTCCATCATTTCCACCACGTCCAAACGCGCGCCCAGTGTGCTGTACACCGTGCCCATTTCCAGACCAATGATGCCGCCGCCCAAAACCAACATACGCTTGGGCACTTTGGCCAATTTCAATGCACCGGTGCTGTCAACCACGCGCGGATCGTCCGGCAAGAAAGGCAAATGCACAGCTTGACTGCCAGCGGCGATGATGCAGTTTTTAAAACCCACCACTTTGTTGACGCCGGTTTTTTCCTGCGCCGTGCCTGTGGTCTCTTCCACCACCACATGGTGGCTGCCGACGAATGCGCCGTAACCGCGCAACACGGTGACCTTGCGCATTTTGGCCATCGCAGCCAAACCGCCGGTGAGTTTGTTGATGACTTTTTCTTTGTAGCCGCGCAATCCGTCTAAGTTGACTTTAGCTTTGCCAAACTCCACGCCCATGCTGCTCAAGTGGCTGGCTTCATCAATCACCGCAGCCACATGCAACAGCGCTTTGGAAGGAATGCAGCCCACGTTTAAACACACGCCGCCGAGTTGCGCATAGCGCTCGACCAACACCACGTTCAAGCCTAAATCCGCTGCACGAAACGCCGCTGAGTAACCGCCTGGGCCGCCGCCTAAAACCAACAGATCGCATTGCACATCTACAGCGCCTGCATAACTGCTGGCGATAGATGCAGCGGGTTTTGCAGCAACCGGGGCCGTTGCCGCTACAGGCGCCGGTGAGGAAACCGCTGGCGCACTCACAACCGCTGCAGCAGGAGCCGCTGTAGCGCCTGAAGCTTTCACTGTCAGCACGACTGAACCTTGTTTGACCTTGTCGCCTAACTTCACTTTCATGGCGGTGACCACACCGGCGTGCGAGCAAGGAATCTCCATCGACGCTTTGTCGCTCTCGACCGTGATCAAACTTTGATCTACGCTGACCGTGTCGCCGACTTTCACCAGCAGTTCGATGACGGCCACTTCGTCAAAGTCGCCAATGTCCGGTACTTGTATGTCAATCTGTGCCATGTCTTGATCCAGAGGGGCAGCGTCTGCGCTGTATGTGTAACAGCGTCTGCGCTGTGTGTTTAAAGAAGTATCCGGCGGAAGTCGGCCAAGATGTGTCCGAGGTGTGCGTTAAACCGCGCTGCGGCCGCGCCGTCAATCACGCGGTGGTCCCAGGCCAAACTCAGTGGCAGCATCAAACGCGGCTCAAATTCTTTGCCGTTCCATTTGGGCTCCATCTGGCTTTTGCAGACACCCAAAATAGCGACTTCAGGCGCATTGATGATGGGCGTGAAATAACGCCCGCCAATGCCACCCAAACTGGAAATGGTGAATGTTGCACCGGACATTTCTGCAGGACTGAGTTTACCGTCGCGGGCTTTTTTCGCCAACTCGCCCATCTCGATGCTGATTTGCAAAATGCCTTTTTTGTCTGCATCTTTGAGTACGGGAACCATCAAACCGTTGGGCGTGTCTGCGGCAAAACCGATGTGCCAGTAATGTTTGTAAACCAGCGCATCGCCATCGAGCGAACTGTTGAATTGCGGGTATTTTTGTAAGGCATTGACACAGGCTTTGATGAGGAAAGCCAGCATGGTCACCTTAACGCTTGCGTTAATTCCAGCCTTTGCCGACTTTTCGTTTTCCAGGTTGGTCTGCACGCGAAACGCTTCAAGCTCTGTGATGTCTGCATCGTCATGGTTGGTGACGGCAGGAATCATCACCGCATTGCGCAACAGATTGGCGCCGCTGATCTTTTGTATGCGACCCAACTCTTTGCGCTCGATCGGACCGAATTTAGCGAAGTCCACTTTGGGCCAAGGAATCAAACCCAGGCCAGCGCCGTCACCTGCGGGTGCTTTGGCAGATTGCGCTTGGGTGCGCGTTTCGCCGGTCATGACAGCGCGGCTGAAAGATTGGATATCTTCCTGAGAGATACGGCCTTTGGGTCCGCTGCCTTTGACTTCGCTCAAAGGCACGCCGAGCTCTCGCGCGAATTTGCGCACCGATGGAGACGCATGCGGCAAATGCCCGGACAGCGCAGCGGCGGGATGGTGCGCAGGTGCAGCAACGGCGACCACAGCAGCGTGTGCCACCATCGCAGCAACGCTGGCAGCAGCAACAGCAACCGGCGGCGCGGCAACCACTGGCGCAATTGCAGCCAGCGGTGCAACAACCGCAGCAGGAATAGCCGCAGCGTCTTCGACATCAGCCATTTCCAGCTTCAATAAAAGTGAGCCTTGCTTGACCTTGTCGCCGAGCTTGACCAGCAATTCTTTGACCACACCGGCGTGTGAAGAAGGAATTTCCATCGAGGCTTTGTCAGACTCGACCGTGATCAGCGATTGTTCGGCGCGAACTTTGTCGCCGGCCTTGACCAGCAGTTCGATGACAGCGACTTCGTCAAAGTCGCCGATGTCGGGAATGGTGACATCAATGATTGCCATGTGAAGTGTCCTCTTGCTTTATGCGTTCAGCGGATTGATTTTGTCCGCTGACAGTTTGTATTGTTGAATGGCCTTGGCCACAGTCGCTGCTGGCACCACACCTTCTTCGCTAAGCGCTTTCAATGCAGCCACCACAATGTAATGCCGGTTGATCTCGAAATGCTCGCGCAATTTGCTGCGGAAATCCGAGCGACCGAAACCGTCGGTACCCAGCACCTTGTAGCTGCGTCCCGCCGGTATGTAAGCGCGGATCTGGTCTGCATAAGACTTCATGTAATCCGTAGAAGCGACCACCGGGCCTTCATGCGCGCCAAGTTGCTGCGCCACAAAAGACACGCGCGGCGTAGCAGTCGGGTGCATCAGGTTCCAGCGCTCGGCATCGGCACCGTTGCGCGCGAGTTCGTTAAAGCTGGGGCAACTCCAGACATTCGCAGCCACGCCCCAATCAGTTGCCAGCAATTCACGCGCAGCCATGGATTCACGCAGTATGCTGCCCGAGCCCAAGAGGTTGACGCGCGGCATTTTCTTCTCGCCAACAGCTGCTTGCAGCAAATACATGCCTTGGATGATTTGCTCTTCGGTGCCGGGTGTAAGTCCGGGCATGGCGTAGTTTTCGTTCAAGAGCGTCAGGTAATAAAACACGTTCTCCTGCTTTTCCACCATGCGCTTCAAACCGTGTTGCATGATGACCGCGACTTCGTGCGCAAACGTCGGGTCGTAGCTGATGCAATTCGGAATCGTGCCCGCCAGAATATGGCTGTGACCGTCTTCGTGTTGCAAACCTTCGCCGTTCAATGTGGTGCGGCCAGAGGTACCGCCAAGTAAGAAACCACGCGCTTGCATATCGCCTGCCGCCCATGCCAAATCGCCGACGCGCTGGAAACCGAACATGGAGTAATACACATAAAACGGAATCATAATGCGGTTGTTCGTTGAGTATGAGGTCGCTGCTGCGATCCAACTGCTCATGCCGCCGGCTTCGTTGATGCCTTCCTGCAATATCTGACCGGCCTTGTCTTCTTTGTAAAACATCACCTGGTCTTTGTCTACCGGCGTGTAAAGCTGACCGTCAGGGTTGTAAATGCCAATCTGGCGAAACAGCCCTTCCATGCCGAAGGTACGCGCTTCGTCCACCAAAATAGGCACCACGCGCTTGCCTAGCGACTGGTCACGCAGCAATTGCGTGAGGAATCGCACATAGGCTTGCGTTGTAGATATCTCGCGGCCTTCGGCCGTGGCTTCGGTGATAGGTTTAAACACATTCAGACTTGGCACTGTGAAATGTTCATCGGCCTTGGTGCGTCTGTGCGGCAGGTAACCGCCCAATGCCGCGCGGCGCTCGTGCAAATAGCGCATTTCAGGGGTGTCTTCGGCCGGTTTGTAAAACGGTAACTTGGACAATTCGCTGTCAGGAATCGGAATATTGAAGCGATCGCGAAACGCTTTGATGTCTTCGTCGGTCAATTTTTTGGTTTGGTGAACCGTGTTCTTGCCTTCGCCTGAAGAACCCATGCCGAAGCCTTTGACCGTCTTGATCAACAGCACCGTGGGTTGCCCTTTGTGTTTCACCGCAGCCGCATAAGCCGCATACACCTTTTGCGGATCGTGGCCGCCGCGACGCAAATTCCATATATCGTCATCGCTCAACTTGGCGACCATCTCGAGGGTGCGCGGGTCGCGACCAAAGAAATGCTTGCGTACATAAGCGCCGTCGTTGGCCTTGAAGGCCTGGTAGTCACCGTCCACGGTTTCCATCATGATGCGGCGCAGCGCGCCGTCTTTGTCTCGCGCAATCAGCGAGTCCCAGTTACTGCCCCAAATCAGCTTGAGCACATTCCAGCCTGCGCCTCTGAATTCGCTCTCCAACTCTTGAATGATTTTTCCGTTGCCTCGCACCGGTCCGTCCAAACGCTGCAAATTGCAGTTGATGACAAAAATCAGGTTGTCGAGTTTTTCGCGTGCAGCCAGACCGATAGCGCCCAGTGACTCGACCTCGTCCATTTCTCCATCGCCGCAAAACACCCAGACCTTGCGGTTTTCCGTGTTGGCGATGCCCCGCGCATGCAAATACTTTAAAAAACGGGCTTGGTAAATCGCCATCAACGGGCCTAAGCCCATAGATACGGTAGGAAATTGCCAAAACTCAGGCATGAGTTTGGGGTGCGGGTAACTGGACAAACCTTTGCCGTCGACCTCTTGACGGAAATTGAGCAACTGATCTTCGGTCAACCGACCTTCCAAAAAGGCACGTGCGTACACACCGGGAGACACATGGCCTTGTATATAAAGCAGGTCGCCGCCGTGGTTTTCGTTTTCGGCGTGCCAGAAATGGTTAAAGCCTGCGCCAAACATGTGAGCTAACGAAGCAAATGAACCTATATGGCCGCCGAGGTCGCCGCCATCGGCGGGGTTGTGGCGGTTGGCCTTGACCACCATCGCCATCGCGTTCCAGCGCATGTAAGCGCGCAAACGCTCTTCAATTTCTATATTGCCGGGACACCGTTCTTCCTGGTCTGGCTCTAAGGTGTTGACATAACCCGTGTTGGCCGAGAAAGGCATGTCTATGCTGTTTTCTCTGGCGTGCTCTAACAGCTGCTCTAATAAAAAATGCGCTCTTTCCGGACCTTCGGATGCGATGACCGCCGACAGCGCATCCATCCATTCGCGCGTTTCTTGTGAGTCGCTGTCATTGGATGCAAACGTATGCAAGTTGTCGGGCAATGCTGACATAGTGGTCTCCTCAAAATAGCCGTGTTTCGAATCATGACAAGATTAGGATATTTTGGCACAATTTCAAATTGCGCCATAGAATTTCATATCGTGAAATTTTAAAAGCAGTGTGGGTCATTCGCCTAAACTAGTAAACATGAAAAGCAAACTGCTAAGCGCAATTACCTCCCAATGGGTCAGCTGGTGGAAACAGCAAAGCCCCAGCCGCCAGGATCGGTTTGCGTTGCTGGCCCCTATTGCAGCCGTCGGTATTTTTTTGCTGACCATCGTCAGCAGCGTCGGTTACCTGCGCATAGAAGAGATGGAACGCGAACAGGAAAGCGTGCAACGCGACCTGGAATACGCACAACAGAAATTGCGTTTGCACCTGTTGGAGCAACAGGAACAAATGCTTCGTCTGGCACGTGATTTAAGCAACGACAAATTCACCGTCATCGAATTTGCGAGAGAAGCCATGGACCTGGCCAATCAATACCCCGAAGTGACCAGCATCAGCTGGGTAGATCCCTTTCGTCGCGTACGCTCACATTACGCATCAAGCGCCGCAGACTTGCAAGCATTTTCCAAGCAAGGTAACTGGTTGCTTTATCCGCAAACCGAAGATTCTTTTTTACTTTCTCGCGAAATAAGGCGCTCGATTTATTCAACGCCTATCTTGATCAAATCCGACGATGCCAATGGCTTACAGGAAGCACATATTCAGCTGCACATACCCATGTTCAACAACGACATCTTCAAAGGTGTAGTGCTTGTTGAATATTCGCTAGACAATTTGTTGCGCTATGCAGTTCCTTCCGAAGTCACTGCCAGGCATGCGGTCTCACTCATTGACGCCAACAATAATTTATTGGCTGGTCAAAGCATCAAACCCCGCAGCGGCTTGTTTGATTACGCGCCCTTGGAAGCAAAGGCTTATGAATACAGCGTTCCTGTGTCTACGGTTGGTAACAGCCTGCAATTGCGCGCCCAGGCCTACCGTACTTCCCAGGTGTTGATAGGTAGCGGCTTGTTCTGGCTGGTTTTGCTGCTCAGCGGCATGACCACCTGGATGCTGATAGGCACTTGGCGGCATACGCGCAGGCGTTTGCATGCGCAACAAGCACTGGTGGCAGAAACCAATTTCCGCCGTGCCATGGAAAACTCAATTCTCACGGGCATGCGCGCCATGGACATGAACGGTCGCATCACCTATGTGAACGCCGCTTTTTGCCAGATGACCGGCTGGAACGACAAAGAACTTGTCGGATTACGCTCCCCCTTCCCTTATTGGCCAGAGGAAGACCGGCATTTGCTTAACGCAAAGCTTGAAGATCAGCTCAATGGACGTACCACTCTGAGCGGTTTTCAAATCCGCGTCAAGCGCAAAAACGGTACGCTCTTTGACGCGCGCTTGTATGTCTCGCCGCTGATTGACGCGCACGGTCAGCAAACCGGCTGGATGTCTTCCATGACCGACATCACCGAGCCAAATCGCATACGTGAACAATTGTCCGCATCTTATGAACGCTTCACCACTGTGCTTGAAGCGCTGGATGCTTCAGTCTCTGTGACGCCCCTAGGTAGTACTGAACTGTTGTTTGCCAACAAGCTTTATCGCCAATGGTTTGGCAACCAAAGCGAAGGCCACATGAACCTGGTGGCCCAAGCAGGCATGTCATCGCTGAATGCTTCAACCAATGACGAGACTATGGACGATTTCTCCGGCATGCCGGGCGTGACACTGACGCAGGCAAAGTCCGAGAATTCTGAAATTTATTTACCCAACTTGAACAAATGGCTAGAGGTCAGGTCGCGTTACCTGAACTGGGTGGACGGCCGTCTGGCGCAAATGGTGATATCCACCGACATCACCAGCCGGCGTCATGCCGAGGAACAAGCAGCTTTGCAGGCAGAGCGGGCGCAATCCGCAAGTAGATTGATCACCATGGGCGAAATGGCGTCCAGCGTTGCGCATGAACTCAATCAACCGTTGACTGCCATTTCAAATTATTGCAACGGTATGGTCACGCGTATTCAAGGCAAACAAATCACCGAGGAAGAATTGCTCAAGGCCTTGGAGAAAACCTCGCATCAAGCTCAACGCGCCGGGCAAATTATTCAACGCATACGAAGTTTTATACGGCGCAGTGAATCCAACCGCGTGCTGACCTTGATTGCCCCCATGGTGAGTGAAGTGGTTGAACTGGCGGAACTCGAAATGCGCCGCCGCCAAGTACGACTGAGTCTGTATGTGTCAGACCGTATTTCCAAAATACTGGTCGATCCCATATTGATAGAGCAGGTGCTGATCAATCTGCTTAAAAATGCAGCCGAGGCAATAGGCCATGCCAAACGTCCGATAGATGACCGGCATGTTGAATTGCAAATTGTGCCCAAGATCATCGAAGGCCAGCAGGTGGTCGCGTTTTCGGTGACTGACAACGGTAACGGCATGACTGAAGAAGTGATGCACCGTGTGTTCGAGGCTTTCTACACCACCAAAAAAGAAGGCATGGGAATAGGGCTGAATTTATGCCGTTCCATCGTTGAGTCGCATCAGGGCCGGATGCAGGCAGAGAACATCTACAATGGAAACACGATAGTAGGTTGTCGATTTTCTTTCTGGTTACCTGCCAATCCTGTGATGGTCAATATTTGAGCTTTTTTATCGATAGCAATCTGGAGTGACTGATGAGTTTGATTCCTAAAAAAGGCAATGTTTACGTGGTGGATGACGACGAAGCAGTTCGCGATTCATTGCAATGGTTACTAGAGGGCAAAGACTACCGTGTCCGATGCTTTGACTCTGCCGAAACTTTTCTCAGCCGTTACGACCCTCGCGAGGTTGCCTGCCTGCTGGTCGATATACGCATGCCCGGCATCTCAGGTCTGGAATTGCAAGATCGCCTGATAGAACGTAAATCGCCCTTACCTGTTGTGTTCATCACCGGCCACGGCGATGTACCCATGGCAGTGACTACCATGAAAAAAGGTGCCATGGACTTCATTCCTAAGCCTTTCAAAGAAGAAGAGTTGCTCAGCGTGGTCGAACGCATGCTGGATCAAGCGCGTGAAGCCTTTGCTGATTTCCAGCACGCCGCCAACCGCGACGCCTTGATGGGCAAACTCACCGCGCGGGAATCCCAGGTGCTCGAACGCATCGTCGCCGGTCGCTTGAACAAACAAATCGCAGACGACCTTGGCATCAGTATCAAAACCGTCGAAGCTCACCGTGCCAACATCATGGAAAAGCTGAATGCCAATACCGTGGCAGATTTGCTGAAAATTGCCTTGGGTCCTAACTCCACCAAATCCTAAGTAATATGACTGCCTCTATCATCGACGGCAACGCGCTGTCAGCGCTGTTGCGCCAACAAGTCTCCGACCGTGTCACTGCATTGAAGTCCCGGGGCATCAAAGCCGGTCTGGCCGTCATACTGGTCGGGGATAACCAGGCCAGCCAAGTTTATGTTCGCAATAAAGTCAAAGCCTGCGAACAAACCGGCATCCACTCGGTACTGGAAAAACACGATGCTGCTTTAAGCGAAGCTGATTTGCTCGCGCGTGTGCATGCCTTGAATCATGACGACAGCATCCACGGCATTTTGGTGCAACTGCCTTTACCGGCGCATATCGATGCACAAAAAGTCATTGAAGCCATTGCTCCGGAAAAAGATGTCGACGGTTTTCATGTGGCCAGCGCCGGTGCATTGATGACCGGCCTGCCCGGCTTCTGGCCTTGCACACCGCACGGTTGTATGAAGATGCTGGAACATATTGGTTATTCACTGCGCGGCAAACATGCAGTGGTCATTGGTCGCAGCAATATCGTCGGTAAACCCATGGCCATGATGCTGTTGCAACAAAACGCGACAGTCACCATTTGCCACAGTGCTACCCCTGATTTAAAAGCACATACCTTGCAAGCCGACGTCATTGTGGCGGCTGTGGGCAAACGCAATGTATTAACCGCTGACATGGTCAAACCTGGCGCTGTTGTGCTTGATGTCGGTATGAACCGCGACGACGAAGGCAAGCTTTGCGGCGATGTCGACTTTGCCGGTGTCAGCCAGGTGGCTTCCTTCATCACACCGGTGCCGGGCGGCGTCGGTCCCATGACCATCACCATGCTGCTGGTCAACACCCTTGAATCCGCAGAACGACACTCCACATAAACTGAATGAACAATCCTTTGCTTGAATTTTCCGGTCTGCCCTTGTTTGACCGCATCACACCCGCTGACGTCAATCTCGCTATCAGCGAACTCCTGGTAACTGCAGACGCCGCGCTGGCCGAAGTCACGCGTGCTGAATTTCCGGCTGACTGGGTACGCATCTCTCAGGTGCTCGACACAACCACTGAAAAACTCGGTCGCGCCTGGGGTGCCGTCAGTCATCTTCAAGCTGTGGTCGACACGCCAGAGTTGCGCGCCGCCTACAACGCGGAACTGCCGCGCATCACCGAATTCTGGACGCGCCTGGGTGCCGACGAAGACTTGTACGCCAAATACAAAGCCATAGACCCCAACAAACTGAACCAGGAACAACAACACGCACGTGTACTCGCTCTGCGTAACTTTGTGTTGTCCGGCGCTGAACTCACCGGCGCGAACAAAGAGCGTTTCGCCGCCATTCAGGAACGCCAGGCGGAAATCAGTCAGTTGTTCAGCGAACACGTGCTTGATGCCACAGACGCCTGGTCGTTGATCGTCAGCAAAGACGAAACCACAGGCATTCCAGATGACGTTCTTCAAACAGCGCATGCCGGCGCACTAGCCGATGGCAAAGACGGTTTCAAGCTGACATTGAAAATGCCTTGTTATTTGCCGGTGATGCAATACGCACACAGCAGCGACTTGCGCGAAAAACTCTACCGCGCCTACGCTACCCGAGCGTCCGACCAATCCGAGCATTTGCAGTTCGATAACAGCGCTGTTTTGAAGGAAATCCTGCAATTGCGCCGCGAAGAAGCCGCACTGCTGGGTTACGCCAACCACGCGCAGGTGTCACTGGCCAGCAAAATGGCAGAGTCGCCTGAGCACGTCACCGGTTTTTTGCGCGATCTGGCTGAGCGCGCACGCCCTTATGCAGAGAAAGACCTGGCCGAGATGCGCGCATTTGCCGTTGAACAACTGCATATCGCCGATCCTAAAGCCTGGGACTGGACTTTTATCGGTGAAAAACTCAAGGAGGCGCGTTACGCCTTCAGCGACCAGGAAGTCAAACCTTATTTCACTGCGCCCAAGGTGCTGGACGGTTTGTTCAAAATTGTTGAAACCTTGTTTGAGGTCAGCATACGCAAAGACCAGGCGCCCGTGTGGCATCCCGGCGTGTTGTTTTACCGGATAGAGCGCCAAGGCGAATTGGTGGGCCAGTTTTACCTGGACCCGGGTGCCCGCCAAGGCAAACGCGGCGGCGCTTGGATGGACGATGTGCGCGCGCGCTGGCTGCGCCCGGACAATGGACAACTTCAAACCCCGGTCGCCCACATGGTGTGCAATTTCGCCGAAGGCGTCAACGGCCAGCCGCCGCTGCTCACACACGATGACGTCATCACTTTGTTTCATGAATGCGGCCACGGCCTGCACCACATGTTGACGCAGGTGAATGAGCGAGATGTGTCAGGCATCAGCGGCGTGGAATGGGACGCAGTCGAGTTACCCAGCCAGTTCATGGAAAACTTCTGCTGGGAATGGGCTGTGCTCAAGCACATGACCGCACACGTAGACACGGGTGAGCCGTTGCCCCGGGCATTGTTTGACAAAATGCTGGCGGCAAAAAATTTCCAAAGCGGTTTACAAACATTGCGACAGATTGAATTTTCATTGCTTGATATGTACGTGCATTCGCATGCAGCTGATGATGTCGATGTCATGGCCGTGCTGCAACAAGTCCGCGACGAAGTCTCGGTCATGCACCCGCCGGCTTTCAACCGCATGCCGCATTCATTCAGCCATATTTTTGCCGGTGGTTATGCGGCTGGGTACTACAGCTACAAATGGGCTGAGGTGCTGAGCGCCGATGCTTATGCCGCTTTCGAAGAAACCGCTTCTGCCGACGGTGAACACAGCATAGAGACAGGTCGCCGTTACCGCCAATCTATTTTGGAAGCTGGCGGAAGCCGGCCTGCCATGGCCTCGTTCAAGGCCTTTCGGGGCCGCGAACCCACGCTTGACGCCTTGCTGCGCCACCAAGGCATGGCCGTCGCTCAATAAACAATGGTTTGCACGCCTTGTGCTGTGCCCAGCAGGCACACATGGGCGTGCTGGTGGGCGAATACGCCGACGGTGACCACACCGGGCCACTGGCTGACGGTGTTCTCGAAAGACCAAGCGTCGGCAATCTGCAAACCTTTCACGTCTAGTAAATACTGACCGTTGTCAGTAACCAAAGTTTGACCGTTCACGGTGCGCAATACCGCCACAGCGCCCATGGCCTTGAAACGACGCGTGATTTCAGGCGCTGCCATGGGAATGACTTCCACCGGCAGCGCAAAAGCGCCCAACACAGCGACATTCTTGGACGCATCAGCGATGCAAATAAATTTATCAGCCTGGGCTGCGACAATTTTTTCGCAAGTCAAAGCCGCGCCGCCGCCCTTGATCATGCAACCTTTGGGG
The DNA here is from genome assembly GCA_945870575.1 of Bordetella parapertussis. Lineage (GTDB taxonomy): Bacteria > Pseudomonadota > Gammaproteobacteria > Burkholderiales > Burkholderiaceae_C > Limnohabitans. Next base: position 153,209 of record CAMBSK010000001.1, read on the forward strand.
TCGATCTCGTCGGCGCCATCTATGTAAACCGATATGCGCTCGACCAAGGCCAAGTCGATCACCAAAATACCCAGAGACTTCATGCGATTGGTAGAGGCCAGTGAGCTAGACACTGCACCTTTGATAGCGACACCGCTTGCCGCCAAAGCGTCTATGAACTTGTTGACGGTAGACCCTGTACCAACACCTAGGTATTCGCCGGGCACCACATACTTCAAGGCTGCGTGGGCAACAAGTGTTTTTAATTCGTCCTGGGAGGGTGGGGTCTGGCTCATCGGTGACAATTCCTAGTTCATCAATCAGGGATTATCCATGTCAGCGCTGCCCTACTCATTGCTTAGACCGTTGCTTTTCGCTGTGGACGCTGAAACCGTGCATGACCAAACCATGGCTATGCTGGCAGCGACTCAACACACCGTCTTGCGTCAGTTGTACAGCCAAACACGCGTGAACGACCCGGTCCGCTTGTGCGGACTGAGCTTCCCCAACCGCATCGGTTTGGCCGCAGGTCTGGACAAAAACGCACGCTGCATAGACGCCTGGCAGGCCATGGGTTTCGGTTTTGTCGAGGTCGGTACGGTCACGCCATTGGCTCAACCCGGCAACCCCAAACCACGCATGTTCCGCCTGCCGCAGGCGCAGGCACTCATCAACCGGCTGGGCTTCAACAACCAAGGGCTGGAAAGTTTTTTAAACAACGTCAGCCGCGCAACATTTCGGCAACACAGCGAACAGCCCATGCTGCTGGGTTTGAACATAGGCAAAAACGCGGCTACCCCCATAGAAAATGCCAACGACGATTACCTGACTTGCCTGAACGCGGTTTACCCGCATGCCGACTATGTGACGGTGAATATCTCCAGCCCGAACACACAAAATTTGCGCCAATTGCAAACCGATGAGGCCTTCACCAGTCTGCTGAAAGTGTTGCAGCAACGCCGCTGCGAACTTGCGGACATGCACGGCAAGCAGGTGCCGGTGTTCATCAAAATTGCCCCTGATTTGGACGACCTGCAATTACAACAAGTCTGCGACAACTTGCGCAGTGTTTGCATGCAAGGCGACAAAGTGATAGACCAAGCCTGGGGTGTGATTGCCACCAACACCACCTTATCCAGAGATGCTGTTCAGGGCATGGCGCATGGCGAGCAAGCCGGCGGGCTGTCTGGCGCACCGGTGCGCGAAGCTAGCAACCGCGTGATTCGCCATTTGCGCCATGAACTAGGCGCCGGGTTTCCTATCATCGGGGTGGGGGGCGTGATGACTGCAGCAGATGCAGTTGAAAAAATCCAGGCAGGCGCAGACCTGGTGCAAATTTATACAGGCTTGATTTACGCCGGTCCAGCACTCATCAGTGAATCCGCTTTGGCCATCAAGCAACACACTTGAGCGTCACCTACTGTGGTTCCAGTGGGTTTGCCAGTTTGCCTTGTAACTGTCTGCCAGTCCTGCAGATTTCAACACCAGCAAATTTTCCGCGTTACGGGTTTGCGCTGAATTGGTGAAGTTAAAGCTGCCGGTGATTACCAGTTCCGCGTCGACCACAATGACTTTGTTATGCGCGATCGCATGGCTTGCATCCAGCCGCAATGGAATTTGCTGAGCCTGCAATAAATCGGTGACGTAGCGATTGCTGGTGTCGGTTTTGGCGTCAAGCAAGACCTTGACTGACACACCTCTGGCATGCGCTCTGAGCAAAGCCTGCGCAATACCGTTGTGGGTGAAGCCGTAGGCCTGCACCAGCACCTCGGTTTTGCTTTTGTCGATCACTTCGATGACGGCGGCAGCCACATCCGCGGGAGGAGTGAAATATAGACCAACGACCTCGGCCTGAGGCTGGGAGGGGTTGGCATTGGCCGACGAAGGTGTTTGCGCCATTGCCGTCAAATTGGCAGTGCTTATGCACCAGACCAAGATCAGCGGCAAACAAACCGCTACCGTGTTCATGCGCATGGTCTTATGAGCCGGTACAGGGCTTACACTGATAGATTGATGATATGAATTTTCCATGCAAGCATTCTATGTACCTCCCCAAACCGTCAGACAGTGAAGCCGCAGAACTGGCGCGGCAACTGGAGCAACACCCCGGATACAAAGTGCTGCGTCGCCTCGTACCGCGACAGCAATTTGAAGCGCCCAGACCTGGATGTAGATTGCAAAAAGGCGTTGTGCTTGACACCGAAACCACAGGTTTAAGTGTTGACACAGACAAGCTGATTGAACTTGGTATGGTGTTCTTCGAATTTGACCCGGAAACTGGAACCATCCACGGCAACACCAGCGTTTTCGACCAGCTCGAAGACCCCGGCCGCCCGATACCCCCTGAAACCATTGCCATTCACCACATCACCAACGAGATGGTCAGCGGCAAACGCATAAATGATGATGACATCGAATCGCTGCTCAAAGATGTCTCAGTGGTGATTGCCCACAATGCGGCTTTTGACCGGCCTTTTGTCGAGCAACGCTGGCCACTGTTTGAAAACAAGCAATGGGCTTGCAGCATCAAAGACATAGACTGGAAAGCCGAGGGCGTGAGCTCTGCCAAATTGGAATATTTGCTGCAAACACAAGGTTTTTTTTATGAAGCGCACCGGGCTGAAACCGATTGCTGGGCGCTGCTGGAACTGTTGACCATGGTGCTGCCGCAAAGCCAGCAACCGGCGCTGTTGCAATTGCTGGAATCTTTGAACCTACCGCAAGTTCGTTTGTACGCCATAGGCTCTCCGTTTGACAGTAAAGACATGTTAAAAGCGCGCGGTTACAGGTGGGATGCTGAGAAACGCAGTTGGCACCGGAATATGTCAAGCGATAAAGCACTGGAAGAAGAGATTGACTGGTTAAAACGCAAAATCTATACGGCAAAGAAAAGCAATCTGGTTCAGATCGAAACCCTGGGCGGCACCATCAGACACTCAAGCCGCCAAGGTGAAATTGTGAACCGGGAAATCTAAGCTTAATAGTTGACGATTTGCCAAGGCATGGTACAGATGGGTACTACTGGGTAGTAATGCTGACTAGCCTGACAAAAATAAGCAACCCGGACCGGGCTGTACTGCACCACCGGCGGCGACACAATGACTGTGACGGGCGGCTGGCTGGCCAAGGTGTTGGCAATATAAAAAGTGGTGCCAATGACCACCGCAGTCGCCAGTGGCGACCATCCTCTGTCGCCGCGGTAATGGTGATGATCGCCTCTGTGCCTCCAGCCTTCGTGCGTTGAAATTCGAACCTCTGAATGACCGCGCGAATGCCAACGCTCAGTGTCAGCCCTTACCAGGCTGCTGGAAGTTACCAAGAGAATTAAAAGTGCAGGCAAGCAGCGGTTTTTCATGGATGTCCCCTTTTTCAAGCAAGCGTCCATCAAGGCGCTTTGTAATTTAACGCCGGTACCCCGCTGCCGGATGACAGCCAAATGGCATAAGATAGAAATCATGAATAAAGCAGTAAAAACAACATGGCTGGTGCTGGTCGCCGGTCTCGCCTTTTCGGCCTATGCCGAACCTTATGTTTACCCCGGCGTGCATTTGCACGATTTACCCGGACCCCTGCAAGAGGCTTACCGGAATGAAAAACCCAATTTGGGCGACATAGGCCGCTGCGTGGTCAGCTACGACAGTAGCATGGACCAGGAAAAAATGATTTTTACCTGCTCGATTTACGTGAAGATGTCAGCCGTGGCTGAACGCAAGGCCATGGAGCGTTGCGAACAAATGAAGGAAAAGCGCGGCATCAAAGGCCCTTGCCGGGTGATCAAAGAATAAAGGCCTGTTTCGCTCAGCGGATCAGTAATTGCAGGTAAATGGCAATGCAACTGGCATAGCCCAGCAGCCAGCATAGGGTTCTGAAACTAGCGATGTCGGCCACATAAGCAATCAGGTACAGCACCCGGGCGGCCACAAAGATCAGGCAATAGCGATCCAGCACGGCGGCATCGATTTGCAACACCAGTCCCAGCACTACCGCCGCAGCAAAAAACGGAAATGCCTCAAAAGCGTTGTGCTGTGCAGCATTGGCTCTGGCACGAAAGCCGGTTTGGCGGGACAGCCATTCGCGGGGATTGTGGTTATCAAATTGCGAAAAACCCCACTTGGCCACAGCGGTGCTGCAAACCGGCAGCACACCGGCAACCAACAATGAAAGTACGGGTATGTTCATCAAACTCCTCCCGCCAAACCTTGAATCGCCAATGCATAACCTTGAATCCCGAGACCGACGACCACACCCTTGGCTACCGGCGAAACATACGAGTGATGCCTGAAAGCCTCGCGTGCATGAACATTGGAAATATGGATTTCAACCACCGGCAAGCCGGTACCCTTGATAGCGTCATGCAAGGCCACCGAGGTATGGGTAAAGGCACCGGGATTGAATACCGCGCCCAGCGCCTGACCGTCACGGTGCAGTCGGCCATAGGCATGTATTTGATCTATCAATTCGCCTTCGTGGTTGCTTTGAAAACATTCGACTTCGTGGCCCAGTGCCTTGGCGGTGAGCTCACACAGGTGCTGAACATCGGCCAGCGTGGCATGGCCGTATTGCTCGGGTTCACGCGTGCCGAGCAGGTTTAAATTGGGGCCGTTCAAGACGAGTATCTTCATGAAATGAGTATACGATGCGGCTATGCGGGCACGCACAGAAGCACACGGGCCGGCCAAGCAGATTGACTGTCAAGGAGTACGCAAATGATTCGATTGGTGGTGTTTGACGCCTACGGAACCTTGTTTGACGTTTACTCCGTCGGTGCGCTGGCTGAAACGCTGTTTCCCGGCCAGGGATCCGCCTTGTCAGTGATGTGGCGGGACAAGCAAATCGAATACAGCCGCCTAGTGTCGCTCAGCGACCCGCTTAACCCCATGGGCAGCCGGCATTACCAGTCATTCTGGGACCTTACGCGTTTGGCCTTGCAATACGCCTGTCAACGGCTGCAACTCGAGCTGACCCCGGCCAGACAAAAGCAGTTGATGGACCAGTATTCACACTTGGAAGCTTTTCCGGAAAACCTGGAAGTGCTGCAAACTTTGCAAAGCAACGGCATGCGCTGCGCCATTTTGTCCAACGGCAGCCCTGACATGTTGCATTCAGCGGTCAGCAGCGCCGGCATGACCGGCCTGATTGACAAAGTGTTGTCGGTTGATGAGGTGCGCCAGTTCAAAACATCGCCGCAGAGTTACGGCATGGTGGCCGACCACTACCCGGTGGATGTGCGTGAAGTGCTTTTCGTATCCAGCAACAGCTGGGACGCGCTGGGTGCAACCTGGTTTGGGTTCAAAAGCTTTTGGGTTAACCGACAGGGCCTGCCGTTTGAAACACTGGGTCCGCGCCCGAGCTACAGCGGCAGCAACCTCAAGGACATCCTGCCCCTCCTATAACCGCTTTTGTCCTTAAAATCCGTTCCCATGCGGAAAAGCAGTGAGCGTTTCAAGCCCGCACTGACAGGGTTTTTGTTGGGTCTGTGCTGTACGGCACAGGTTCAAGCCATGGCTAGGTTTTCCAGTGCCCCACCCTTAAAACAGTCCGAATTAACACCTGCAGAACTCAAGCAAGTCGAGATGCAGTCAGGCTGGTCAAACGACGATCCCAGTTTGATGCTGTTTGAAATCAATAACCACCTGAATGCTCCCTTGTTTTGTATAGGCGCAAATTTTGAGTTCAAGGATGGTAAAAAACGCAGCCAGGGCTTTGACCCCAAGCTGTATGTGCCCGCAAATGCAGTGAGGCGCACCAGCATCCGGGGCATAGAGAAAAAAAACGTGAAGTCTTACAACTTCAGTTGCCTGTGCATGAAAGCTTCAGCACAGGGGGCTTGCGAAAAAAATATCAATTAGCTTCTTTGCCGGGAATCGCAGCGGCTGGTTTTGGCGCAGCCATTGCTGTGGATCCGGCAGGGTAAACAGGAGGTGCGCCGACTTGTTGCATTTCGCCGCGGAATTCGCCGCCACGCTCAATCTGAATTTGCGAATATTCGAGCTTGCCGGAGACCTTACCGGAGGCACGGATGTGCAAATGGTCACGGCAATGGATCACCTGGTGCAACTCGCCTTCGACTTCAATACTGCGGGCCGTGACTTTGCCAGTGATCTTGCCGGACTGGCCAATAAATATTTCCTCAGCGGTCAATTCGCCATCGACCGTGCCGTAAATCGTGGCTTTTTTCGGCACATTCAAGGTTCCCTTGAATGTCACGCCATTACCGATCACGAGGTTGTTGGATTGATCCATATTGGTTGCCATAAAAATCTTTCAGTAGGGAAGTTTCAGAAAAAGAGGAAAAAACCGTTGAGCGTAGACACACAGCCAATAGTTCCCAGCAGGAATGATACATAAGCCATGGAGTGTCTTTCGGTGATGATGCCGACCGAGGTCAGCACGATAGCCAGTTGCAGCAAGCCCTCTGCGTAATCAAACCAGGGGTCTTTTTTCAAAGCAATATCGCGGTCCAGTTCGTACGCCTTGGCCTTTGCCATCAATTCTTTTTTGCCTTCACCGTTTTCAGGCTCGGACTCATAACGTTCTATGGTTTTTTTGTAGGCGGCCACCTTGTCCTGCAGTAACTGTTTGGATGCAGGGGTCAGCTTATCAGCAGTCAATTGAATTTCCAGGTCATCGACCGCCAGTTTGTACTGGGTCTGACGCACATTTTTGGCCTGGTAAAAAGAATACATGTTAGAAGCCAGGATGTTATTCATCATGGCATCCTTACCGGTATTGCTGCCGCCGAGATTGCACACCGCCAAAACCATGGCAAGTATAGACACCAGCAAAGCACAATAAGTTTTAAAAGGGCTGAGCGCGGTCTCGGCGATTTCAGAGGGATCAGAGGTTTGCATACAACTTCAAAAAATCAACAACCCCTATTGTAGGTCAGCGTTTGACCGGCTTAGTCTCATACGGGGCAACGCTGACAGCCTCCAGCAAATAACCGCTGACGCCCTGCCCGGTGCTGACGCGGCCTTCTTTTAACTCGCCTTCCACCCACAACACGTCCATGGATTCGGGCATTTTTTTGATCTTGCTTTGCGCGGTTGGTCGCACCAGTACGATTTGATTGGCGGGCGGCGGCGGGGTATGTATGCATGCACCGAAATAAGGCACCAGCAAAAATTCGCGTTTGTCGGAGCGCTCTGCGTCCAAGGGAACGGCATAACCCGGAATACGCACTTTTTTATTGACCTGTGTTTTCACAATCGGAGCTTCATCTAATTTTTTGCGGATGGCGCTCATGGCCTTAGTTGCTTCGTCACTGGAATCCTGCAAATAAGACAGCTTGCTCATGGCGGCCATGTCCTTGGTCATTTCCTTGACCCAGGGGTCGGGCATCAGGTCATTCCAATCTATGGTTTTGTAAATCTCTGTTTCAGCGCGAGACAACCCAGCGCCGGCCAGTGCAGCCAGCATGAACAAGGCTTGACGACGCGCAAGTAAAGCTTGAAAAGTGAACACGTGTATCTCCTGATTCAAAGTGCCGGCGGATGCAAACCATCCATCAGCGACAAGCGGTAAGCCCGCCAGGCGGGCATCAGACTGGCCAAGACGGCTACGCTGAACAATGCGGCCAGACTGACCAGACTCTCGCCTGACGGTAAGCCGGGTTGCACCATGACGCCGAAACCGGTGCGCAGCACATCCTGAGCGCCCCACATCAGCAATTGGCTGACGGCGTATCCACAGACTATACCCAGCAGACACACCAGAACCGACTCGAGCAAAACAAAACCCAACAAAGCGCGGGGGGCGGCACCCATGGCGCGCAATATGGCGAGTTCCTTGCGGCGTCCACTCATGGCTACCAGAAGCACGGCTGCCACACTAAGCATGGCGCTGACCGCCACCAGCATGCCTATGAGCACCAGGCTGTTTTCTACCACTTTGACGACTTGCCAGAGTTCGTCCAAGGCAACACCCGGCAACACCGCCATCAAGGGATCACGGTTAAAGCTTTCAATTTTTCGGCGTACCGAGAATACTTCGGCGCGATTGTGCAAACCTACCCAAACAGCCGATAGGCTGACCGGCTGCAGGTCTTGGGGGTTGGCCACCTGCGGTAATGCCGCCGCGGCTGATTTCAATGATTTGGGCGAAATGCCCATGCCCCAACCCTGGTGCATGGCTTCAAAGCCCTCCAGGTTGACCAGCACAGTGCGGTCAATGGGCGCACCCGTGGCGGCAAGAATGCCGACGATGGTCAAAGGATGATCATCATGCTCTGTGTCCTCGGGGCCGCCGCCGGCACCGTGTGTCAGAACCAGTTTATCGCCAACGCGATGACCGAAACGTCTGGCGACCTCCGCCCCCAGCACCACTTCAGACATGGCATCGCTATTGTCCGCAGGGTTACCAAAAGCGCGCCCCTGAGTCCATTGCAAGCCTTTACCTTGGCTTTTGAATTCAGTGAACAAAGTTGCAGTCGTGCCCAGCACCGGGTGCCCGTTGTAAGAGTCTCCCAGCTGTATCGGCACCGCCCATCGAACCTGGAGCATGCGGCGGATTTCCTCATACCCGCTGATGCCCATGTTGCGCGACGGCCGGCCGATTTGAAACACGCTGTAGAGCATCAATTCGGTGGCGCTGCCGCGCGGGCCGACGATCAAGTCAACACCGCTCAGTGCGTTGGAAAAACTGCGTCTGGCGTCTTCCCGCAATTGCTGTACACCGAGCAAAATCAAGACCGATACGCTGACAGAAACTGTTACCAAGGCCAAAGCAAAACGGCGCGACCAGGCGCTGTGCCAGGCAAGAGAGATCCACAAACTCATGAGTGGCCTCCGGCGTGCATTTCAAACACCTGGTCAAAGCGATGCGCCAGCCGCGCGTTGTGGCTCACCATGATGACGCTGGTGTTTTGCTTTTCAGCGGTGTGCAAAAGCAGATCCAGGAATTCGAGTTGCCGCGCGTCATCCAGCGCTGAAGTCGGCTCGTCAGCAATCACCAGTTCCGGCGCACCCATCAAAGCGCGCACGGCTGCCACGCGCTGCTGCTGACCAACCGACAACTGGTTGATCGGTTGACGCCACATTTTTTCTGCCAGACCCAGGGCTTGAGCCAGCGCTTTGGCTTGATCAGCGGGGCTACCCCATGCACGAGAGGATGCAGCGGCCCGGCTTGGAAAGAGACGCGTGGGCATCAACACATTGGCTTGCACGTCCAGGTAAGACAACAAGTTGAACTGCTGAAAAATAACACCCATTTGCTCACCGCGCAAGCGGTCGCGTTGCACCGCAGTCAAGGCAGCCATGTCCTGACCCAGCACCTGACAGACACCGGTTTGCACCGCTTGCACGCCGGCAAGCAAAGACAGCAGCGTACTTTTGCCGCAACCGCTAGGGCCTTGAATGAACAAATGTTTGCCCTGAGTCACAGTCAGTTCTTCGATTTGGAACAACGGCGGCTGGCCGGTCCAAGCGTGGGTCAACGCACGAAGGTGAATCGCAGACTTGCTCACCAGCGCAACACCGGGTCTTTGGTCTTGACGGTCACTGACTTTTGGCCTTTGGGGCTGACCATGTCGACTTTCAAGCTGCCCAGGCGCGGGTGTTTGGCAAACAGCGGAAATTCGATTTGGGTCAAGGCCTCAGGCTTGGCGCACTCAAATTCAAGCTCGGCATCCAAGTCTGCGTGCTCGGATTTTTTACCTTCAAACATGACAGATTCAGTTTTCATTGATTTTTCCTGGCACTGTGCGGCAGCAGGAAAGCTCATGAAATAAGCAGCCTTGGCCACGCCTGCCTTCAAATTGGCCATGGCCTTTTTTTCCGCAGCACTGCGGGGAAGGTATTCATGACCGAGCAGGCTTTCCATGGGAATCTCAAACGTTGCTTTGACGGTCTTACCCTGAATGACGAGTTCAAGCATACCCATTCCGTGGCTGTGGGCGGCGTGTCCTTGCTGATCCGCTGCGTGAAGAAGCGCAGCAGACATCAGCAAAGGTAAAACTAACAAGGAATGAAGGGATTTCATCGGTTTTTTTACTCAACAAGTCCATTTAACTTACTGAATTATGCGCTTTAGCCATGCCAAAAAAGACCGACATTTTCATTTTGACTACCGCAAAATGGTGAAGCAAGCCAATCAGTCGCCCGCCACTTTCAACATGATTTTTCCGATGTGTGTGGATGACTCCATCAATGCATGGGCTTGAGCTGCCTGGTCAAGATCAAACACTTGGTGAATCACTGGAAGACACTTACCCTGCTCCATCATGGGCCAGACGTTTTGCTTGAGTTCAGCCGCCATTTGCGCCTTGTCGGCTAAGCTGCGTGGACGCAAAGTCGAGCCGGTGAATGTGAGACGCTTGACCATCAAGCCTATCCAGTCAACCTCGGTTTTAGAAGGTTGCAAAAATGCAATCTGTACCAGGCGACCGTCAACCGACAAGGCCTTGAGATTGCGTTGCATATAGTCGCCGCCCACCATGTCCAGAATGATGTTCACGCCTTGTTGTGCAGTGGCGGCCAGGGCTTCATCAACAAAGTCCTGAGTACGGTAATTGATAGCCACATCCGCACCGGCTTTCAAACAAGCCTGCACTTTGTCTGCATTACCGACGGTACACAAGACGCGCGCGCCAAAAGCCTTGGCCAGTTGAATCGCCGTCAAACCTATGCCGGATGAACCGCCGTGCACCAGAAATGTTTCACCCGATTGCAATCGGCCGCGCTGAAAGACATTGGTCCAGACGGTGAAATAGTTTTCCGGCAAAGCCGCGGCTTGCAACAAGTTCAATCCTTTAGGCACTGACAAGACCTGGCCTTGAGGAATGGCCACGTACTCTGCGTAGGCACCGCCGTTGGCCAGGCCGCAGACTGCATCGCCAACGCGCCACTGCGTCACACCTTCGCCCACGGCAACCACATGGCCTGAGGCCTCCAGACCCAAAATGGGGGAAGCACCGGGAGGCGGCGGATAGCGTCCACTGCGTTGCAGGCAATCCGGCCGGTTGACACCTGCGTAAGCCACTTTGATCAGCACGTCGCCGGGACCGGCCTGGGGCGCGCCGGTTTGCGCCGGGTGCATCACCTCGGGGGCACCGCCCGTGCCGTGTTCTATGTAGCGCATGGAAGATGTCATGGTCAGCCTTTAATCAAACAGTTTCGGTCAATCAACGAGGATAGCACCGCTCAAACGCAAGGCCTGCCACTGAAGCGCCCATCATCTTTTGTTGACAGGCCCTCACAACCAGACAACTGGCTCGAAATGCACGCTGCCGCGGCTGGAACTCAAGGTCATCCCTGCTTCCTGAATCGTGACTTGTAATTGCATGCTGCGTTCAGCCATGGCCGCCATGTCTTGCGCAGCTTGGTGTGGAATTCTCACCACCCCCAGTTTTTGCTGCCGCTGCAATTTGTTTTCAATGCCACGCCACCAGATATCTGCAGAGGATGAAAACGCATAGACCAACACCCGATCCGATTTGCTACCGGCGCGTTGCAAGACTTTGTCGTCAGGTTGACCGACCTCTATCCACAAACGTTTACGCCCGGTGAAATCGGTCAGCGATACATCCGGGTCGTCGGGGTCGGACAAGCCCGCGCCAAAAGCCAGAACGCCGTCGCCATTGCAAACGCTTTGTAACTGGTAGGCGTTGAGCGACAAGGCGGCCAATCTGACCATCATGCGCTCGTCGGTTTCGCTAGGATGCCTGGCCAGCGTCAGTGCGTGGTCGGCGTAATATGAGTTATCAATATCGGCAATTTGTAATTGCGCTTTGTAAACAGTAGATTTAAGTGCCATGGCGAATCATAGTCGCCGACGCCCGGTAAAGCGCTAACTTAAGGCTTAACCGCTCTCAAGCTGGAGTACAAACGGGACACAGGGCGGCTTTTTTGCTCTGCTTCCTGTGCCAACTGGGTACGGATACGTTCGAAGGTATTGCGAATAGGTGTGTGCTCTGAGGGTACATACTGGTAGCGACGGTCTATTTCGACGCTGCTGCTGTCGGTTTGCAGATGGAGAGGCTTGTACATGAATGATCCGTTAATAATCTTGAGACTGATAACGGATCAAGTGCAAAACCGGATGACAGGTTTTGCATAAAAAATAATTAAGCTTATAATTAAATATAAATTAATTATAAAATACAATAAAATTAAATTTTCGTATTATTTTTAACGGCTTGCACATTTTGAGGGTTATTGCTAATTTTGGCGTTTGCATGCTGAACCATAGTGCCCTTGAACTGACCGCCGCGCTCGATTTCGATATCAGAATAATCCAATTGACCGGAAACGCTACCGGTACGGTGTATCAAAATATGGTAGTGGCAGACAATATCGTCAGACAGAAGTCCATGCACATCAATGACTTTGGCTTCTATCTTGCCTGCCACATTGCCTTTGGGCCCGATTTGCAAATCGGACACGTTGACTTCCCCCTTGACGGTGCCATTGATGCTGGCAGTTCCAGGCGCATGGATGGTGCCGGTGAAAAACACGCCTTCTCCAATGATCAAACTGCTTTGGGTGACTTGATCGGCCATGTTATTCCTCAATAGTAAACATTCATGCTAAGGTACCTATTCTAAATCAACTTTGGTAATATTTTTCTTTTATAAATTACATCACATATGCAAATAAAGGAAGTTTCATTACTTCAATAAACTACGAATTGCAGCTGATGTCGCACAAAGCTGCTCAAGTACAGGCATGATCAGCCGATCCAAGTAATGCAAGAGTGGCTTGCAAACCGTGGTCAATATTGACTATTTCACTTTCCCCTATGTCCAACCTGAGTAAATACCTGATCATGGCGATATTGATGACTGCCATCAATGTGCCTATGTATTTTTATTCGAAAGCGCTCCTTAAAGGACCGCAGCCTGATGCTGCGCCGCAACAAAATATGGCAAATCCGCCACAGGACGCGCAGGGCAACGACCATGCATCATCCACAGATCACGGTTCTGACGATGCTGCTGCCCCGGTGGAAAGATCGAACTTGCAAGAGGAGCTTGCCGCTCAGGAGAGACCTAAACGCTTTCAGCCCTTGGCCGGCCTCTATAAACCCCCATTACTGGGCAAATGCAAAAAACTGTTCGAAAGATTTAACCGTAAAAAATTTCCCGACAAACCCTACAAGGCGTTTGTCTACAGCTTTGATGGCGAAGCCGCTTACTGCGCAGATGCATACACCGACAAAAGTCAGGAAGCCGCAGAAGAAATCGTGATCAGAGATTGTGAAGAACACCACGCAGGCTCAGGTAAATACTCCCCGTGCCGAATTTATTCATCTGAATGAAAGACACAGGTAACACCATGGAATGCGGCGCTTGCGGAAAACCCATCTCACTGACTGCGAAATTTTGCGGCAAATGCGGCGCGCCCGTTAAACGTCCTGCCCCTGTTGTAGCCGAAGAAACAAGCGATGCCCATTTGCTACAAGCCACCTTAGCAGAATTGCCTGTCAGCACAGAAAGCGTTGGCGACACAGGCAAAGAGGTTCAAGACCTGGTCTTGAGTCTGGAAACGCCTCAACCTCCCGCCCAGCACACATCTATGTTGAATATCGACCTGGATCTCATGGTTAAGGCACAGGATGAAACCATCCATCATGTAAATGAGGACAAGCCGGTAGCGGTTGAACACGAAACAGTCAGTACTGCGCAAGCCTTGTCCATCGATTCATCAGCCGTGAATGGCCTGGCGATTGCGCCGGAGTGGTTGGCAGCACGCGAGCAATCGGAAAACGATATAAAACAGTTGCTTGAAAAAAACTCGCAATTGTTGGATTTCATCTCCTTAAATTCCCAGCAGCTGAGTCATTTCCAATCTTTACCTAATCCGACAGAACAACTGCTGCGCGAGATGATGGAGCGGCAAACACAACTTGCCACTCAACTCCATGCATTGCAAGAGCAATTGCGCATACCCCCAGAACCTGTTGTCATCAAATTGCCGGATGAGTTCAAACTAACGCTGGAAAAGCAAAGAATCGAATTGCAAAAATCATTCGGTCAGAATATTGCGCAAAACGCCACCAATGTAGAGGCTTCCAACCAGCAGACCTTGGCGCGCATTGAAGAGTTGATGGCAGAAAACACGCAAGCAGCCAAAGCACTGGAAAGTAATCTGACGCCCTTAAGTACGTCGGTCAATGAACTCAAAGCCAAACTGCAAGCCATTGGTAAAAAAGTTGATGAAACAGCTGCCAAAACAGCCAAAGCTTCCAGCCTTAAACAAGAAGACAGCACCGAAGGCAGCGGGGGATTCATTATTTTCATCATCGGTTTGCTCTGCGGACTGACCGTGGTCTTGAGTTCTCTGGCCATCTACAACTTCCTGAGCCGGGAAACCGCACCTGCATCCAAAGCAGGTCACGAAGCTTCAGCGGCTGGTGCCGGCCACGATGCCCCTGCCCACGGCGAACCGGCACATGACTCACCGGCCAAAGAAGATACCGGCCACGGTTCAACTTCATCGCACGACAAACCCGCCTCAGACAGCAGCAGCAAAGCTAAGAGTCATTGACAGTGATGGACATCGAAAGCCAGCCATGATTTGCACCAGCTGCTATTTCATCAATCCCAGCGAAAATGTGTTTTGCCAAAATTGCGGCTCACATCTGCCGCATGTGGAGAGCCATAAACCCAGCATTTCACCGCTGATTCTGGCCAATACGCTGGATAACAGTTCGCTGTTGATTTCGCGCGGCCCGTGGCAAATGCGCATGGACTTGTGGATGCCGTTCATCTGGCTGGCCATGCTGGTGTTTATCCTCACGCTGAACAACAATTACGCGCTGGGTATTCTGGGCATCGGACTGGCTTTTGCTCTGTACAAATCTCATGACACTCAGCAAATCATTCAGCAAAACATACCGGTCGAGTTGATCAATAAGACCATCATTGCCTATGGTCCGGCCAATACCACCAGTCGGTTTTCATTGCCCACCGGGGTGTTGTATCTGCTGTCGGATGGCTTGTATTTCAAATCCTTTGACAGCAACGAAGAGATTTCATTTATTCACATTGAAATCTCATTCACCGACACTGCGGTGCGCAAAGGCGGTTTGTCTATTTTTTCAAACTGGCATGAAATAGAAATGAACAACGGCATGAAAGAACGCTTCACCTTCACCGTGCAAAACGGTGGCGAATGGATGCTATTGATGAAAGTGATTCGCAGCGAGCTGAGCAAACGTTGAAGCGACGTGTGTCAGGTCTTGAACAGGGTTTCCATTTCGCGGCGAACCTTGTAAGCCGGTAAACCGGTGTCCATGGCGACATCGTCCCAACACAAAGACTGTCCTTTTTTCACCGGCCGTATCAGCTTGACCTGGTGCGCCAAGCCCAGCGGCAAACCTCCCATGCGTGCCGATGTGTGTGCAGGCAGCAATTTGCCCCAAACCGTGTAACCGCCCTCGCCGTCCAGCATTTCACCGGCTTGCAAATCACGTTTGGCAGTCGCCACGACATCGGCATGCCAGCCTTGGGCCACACCTGTCGCTTCGCCGCGCAGAGCGACGCTAGCCACCGACATACCGACTTCCAGTCCGATCAGGTGCCAGCGCTTGTACAGCGTGAAATAGCGTCCGCTCGGGTCAGTGTGGGCGTTGTATTCCTCGAAGCAATGTTTGATGTAGTCGGTTTCGGCTTCCACTGTCACCCACACGCCCATGCGTATGTCATAAGGAATGACGCGACCATCGGCTTCTAGCGAGGAAATCACTTCGACCATGCCCTTGCGCTCGAGCACACCGCCTTCGCTGACGGGCCGGGTGACGAAAGGAATGTCTTCAACGCTGGCCGGTGGATACAACAAACCATTAGACGGCACATGCAAACCAGTGGCGTTGGCTACGGCAGTGCATTCAATCGAAGGTTTGGAGCCATCCAAAAAGCTGTTGAACATTTTGGGATTCAAACCGCCACGCGCGGCTTGCTCAGGCGTCAAACCGTAATTGCCCCAGACGGTTTCAGGGGTGGATTCGCTGAAATGCGGCAGCCATTTGTGGCCGCGACCAGCAGCCGTGACCGGAAAGCCGCAGGTGCGCGCCCAATCCACCAAATCGCAAATGAGCGCAGGCTGATCGCCAAAAGCCAAGGAATACACCAGACCTGCGTCAGCCGCTTTGCGAGCCAGAAGCGGTCCACAGAAAGCATCTGCCTCCACCGTGACATTCACCACGTGTTTACCGTGGGCGAACGCAGACAGGCAATGCTCTACCGCGGCAATCGGGTTGCCGGTGCATTCGACAACCACATCGACCAGCGGGTGCGATACCAGCGCCTGCCAGTCTTGGGTCAAGTAGGTCAGGCCTTGCTTAAACGCATCATCCAGACTCTGGGCCGAGGCCTGGTACGCCGGCCAGCCAACACGCGCCAAGTTGGCACGCGCGTTATCAATCGACAAATCAGCAATGCCGACCAGATGAACACCGGGGGTACGCGGCACTTGCGCCAAGTACATGGCGCCGAACTTGCCAGCGCCAATCAGCGCGACCCGTATGGGCTTGTTGTCAGCGGCGCGTTGTTGAAGTTGTTGGTACAGGCTCATGCAGCAGTTTTGGTCTGGTCAATCGGTACATCCGTGGTGACCAGCGCACTGGCAGGCAAGCCCTTGGCCCAAGGCAAATCAACAGGGTATGACTTTGTCAGGCAATCGTCGGGCAGG
Source organism: Bordetella parapertussis (assembly GCA_945870575.1). GTDB lineage: Bacteria > Pseudomonadota > Gammaproteobacteria > Burkholderiales > Burkholderiaceae_C > Limnohabitans. The sequence continues at coordinate 169,816 of CAMBSK010000001.1, forward strand.
CATTCGATGGGTGTGAAATCGCGGTGAGCGATGAACTCGGGCCGCTTATGGCGGCGGATGTGGTTGGAGACGGCGCACAGGCTAAGGTAAACGCTGACCCGGTTCCAAGGCGACAGGTTGCTGGCCGAGGCATGCACCAAACAACTGTGGAACAAAATCATGGAACCCGCCGGACCAGTGGGGCTGACGATGCCGCCTTGTTTGCCGCCGGCACGCTCCACCAGTTGGGAGATGAGATCGTTGTCCACGGTCCACAGTGGGTAGCTGGTGGTGGTCAAGTCATGTTTGGCGTCGACCACGCCTTTTTTATGGCTGCCGGGAATGAACATCAGCGGGCCGTTGAACTCATTGACATCGTCGAGAAAAATAGCCACGTTCATGGCGCGCTCGGTGGGCATCATGTCGTCGTTCAGCCAGGTGCCGTAATCCTGGTGCCATTGCCAGACATCGCCTTCAAAAGCCATCTTGCCGTTGATTTTGAACTGGTGCATGTACAGCTTTTCGCCGAACAAGTCCTCGACCGGATCGATCATGCGCGGGTGGCGGGCCAATTTGGCAAACGGCTCAGAATACATGTGCGCCGCGAAATTGGTACGCACCGCGTCCTTGCCTTTTTCACGCACGTTGTAAGCCTCGTGACGACTGTACAAGTTGGGGACTTCATCCACCAGGTTTTTGGTTTCCTCTGGGGTAAACAAGCCGGGGAAAAACAAATAACCTTCGCGGTCGAATTCGGCGTGTTGTTCAGGCGTCAATTTCATGGGAACTCCAGTTGCAAATCTAACAATATCCAGTCATTATCTAACCAACTGACGGCCCCTACTGTCAACTTGGTGCCAACTCTGCATAATGCTGCCACTTCCGCTTCTCGGCCCCTTGAAAGAAAACCATGACTAAACACCTGTTAATTGCTGTCTTGCTCGGCTTAAATTTTCACGTCGCCCAAGCTGCCGACGTGTCCGGACCTTCAGCCGCCGGCTCAGACCTGGGCAACGCCAAGGCGCAGATCGAGAAAAAAGACTGGCCCGGTGCCATCTCCACGCTGGAGAAATTCGTCAAGGCCAACCCTAACGATGCCGACGGCTACAACCTCCTCGGTTACAGCCTGCGCAATGCCAAACGCTTCCCGGAAGCCGTCTTCAATTACAAGGAAGCCTTGCGCATAGACCCGCAGCATCGGGGCGCGCTTGAATACCTGGGCATGGCCTATGTGCAAACCAAAGAGATCACCAAAGCCAAAGAGTTACTGGCCTCGCTGGAAAAAATCTGCGGCCTCAAGTGCGAGGAATACGTGGATTTAAAAAAGGCGATTGATAAAGCGCCCAAATAATATTGATTAAATACCGCTTCTCAAGTTATTCAAAAAAACTGCCACCAAGGCTTCTTTTTCCAAGCTGAACACGTGTAAGTAATAGGTTCAGCTTGCCCTTGCCCTGAAATACTGGTTAATTCCATCATTTCTTTAGAAAACCTGAGTGTTGACACCACATCTTGTGATAACTCGCCAATTGCCTGCGAATTCGGCGTGATTTCTTTGCGGATTATTTCCAACTCCACCGCATCAGTTAACAATTTAGCCCGATAACGCAACTCCGTACGTAAGCCTGTGGCTTGGTTTACTGATTCAGAAGAAGCAGTGTCTTTTCCAAATACTCCGCAGTAAGGAGAATCTGGCGACCAGGTGACGCATATCTGCCGTGTATTCAATTGAACAATATATTGACGTATAAATCCATTCCATTGATGTGATTGACGTGCTTCGCAAAAATATTCGGCTGTATTCCGATCAGAGCAAGCCTGAAGACAAAGTAAACATAATATGAAAAAATACCGCATGACTGCTAAAACCAGTCATTTGAGCACTGCCCAAGGAATGAGGAGTTTTCTTGAATCAGTCCATTTTTTCCTTCAATGAGTCCTACCCCTATTGACTGAATATCAATTCTGAGTTGCTGGCGAACCTTATCGTATTCAAAGGTATAGCGTGTTTTGTTAATAGCCTGGTCGATATAACTGCCTTTTATCCAAGTTGGTGAAACAAGCGCAAAGTTTGTTTTTGGACTCAACTCTTTGTAGTAAGGGAACCGCTGACCGTCTACCCATAACTGCGTCTGACTGAATTTTATTTTGTTAGAAAAAGGAAGTGATGCTTCTTGTATCAAAACAGCATCGCCGTATTCCGGCATCCAGTTTCTTTCAGCGTGACCCAGCCCTGAGCATGTTTGAGTCGGATAAATAATACCTTTGGCAAGTATGCCTAACGGCATACAAATAACCATGAAGGCAATAGCCCATATTTTCTTATCATTCTTTATAAAAGAAGTAGGTTTTTGAACTGTGGTTGTTGCTGATTTTCTGGCAGAGACTGTTTCAGTCATTAAATTTATATCTGGATTTTCAAGTATTTGATCTGATTCTGAAAAGTCTGACATTGCATTTGAATCTGAGGCAATCAATTCTTCAAATTGAAGACTGACATTGCCTTGAAAACCGGCATCAGATTCAGACTTCTTAGCACTGAATGGCACTTGCTTTAAATTAGAATGTACCGAAGTACTCGCGATTGAACTCAGAACTTTGTGTAATTTAATTGGAACGAGTTTGTCCAAATTGGAATGAACTAAAGCAATTTTGCTTTGTAAGTTCAAAACAAGCTGGGCATCTATCAATTTCAACTTGTGATCTTCGCTTTTGATAACAGGAATATCTGAGGCTTTTGAGCTTTGGCTGAGAGCGACAAAGTCAGTGTTGAAATCAATCGAAGAAGTGTCTAGCGCTAGGGTTTGGCTGGTTAATTTGTCAAAGCCGCCCGACTGTTTATTGGTAACCGGCATCAATGCGCCGACTTTCTGGCGATTGGAGATTGCAGCCGATGCTTCAATTTGCTGGATATTCGCTGTGAGTGCGTCGGCTACAGTTTTCTGCCGGTTTGCAGATTCAGCAGAAATTTCAATTTGCTGAATATTAATAGCCACATTTTCAGCATCCAGGTTCAAATTCTCTGAAACTATGTTATTTTCATGAGCGCGCTGGATATTTTCTGATTTATTTTCTGCAGGTGCCAGTTCTAGATGCGTTTTCAGACCTTCATTAGTCACTGGCAACACTGGCTGTAAACGACTGATGGCATTATTCTGTACGCTGTCAACATCGGATTGACCGGCAAAACTTTCATTTGCCTGTTTAACATTGTCCTGCATTGTCCGGGTAACAATGGAACTCAATTCCTTTTGGTCAATATTGGAAACCCATTCACCGCCGTCTTTGTCGCTGCCGACTGGAGTATTGCTTGTGGAAGTGCTTTCAAGCTTTTTGTTATGCCTGACTTTAAATGTTCCAGTTCGTGAACTGTTATTTTTCGAACTGACACGCGAGTGAAATGAACCAGGTGCGCTGTCAGTGTCGAATGGCTTGATATTTTTAATTCTTATAGTTTCGTAATAACTTTTAAAATTGGACATGGAAACAGTAAAATCAGTCAGCATATGTTGAAATAAATTATCTTCTATCACGTCTATTTTTCCATCGGCCATCATGGAATCACAAACATTCAACAAGATAAATATTTTTTGATCTTGTGTCAGCAATGGGCTTGCTTGTTTAAGAAACAAGTTCATTTTGACAGAGCGAACGGTTTTCATGGCAGCCGCCTGCAGTCCGTCAAATTCACCGATGACGACTTGAAGTTGACCAATTTCTTCATCTGCAATATTGCCATCGGCGGCCATCATGTAGAGCAAGCTACAAGCCAGTGGTAAATGTGCTGACTGACCGTTCAATATCAAACTCTCTGAGTTAAATGTTCCAAGTAATTTTTTATCATTCTTAATTTTTAAATTATTGAAATGAGCTTGAAAAGAAATTTGACTAATCCCAAACGAATCAGCGATCAAGCGGAACAGCTCAAGTTCATGGTCTTCAGTCACACCATCGGATAAAAGACAATCACATAAATTTGTCAAGATGCAAAACTTGTCATCCAAGTTCAAGATTTCTTTTGATTCGATCAAAAAATCTTCAATACGGGTGTCTTCAGCGTATTCAATAGCAATTTCAAGCAATTCGGCGTGATCACCCACCACGGCCTGCAACTGACTCGATTCATGGTCATCAATTTCACCGTCTGCCGTCAACATGTAGATCAACGACACGACCAAAGCCAAAAAAGGCGTCAATTGGAAATTGTTCGAGCTATTTTCCTCGCCCTGATCTGAATTATCTTCGCTCAAATGCGTTGACTCAATTAATTTACCCATGAAATCAGTTTAACTTAAGAGCAAACAATGACACCCTGATTTACTGGTCAAACCTCATAAAAACTCATGGTTTTTAAAGTAGTTTGAAGCCATGATTAAGCTTCAATTATTCGTTAAAGACCATACAAATTGCGATTCAAGCAGTTATTTTTTTTCTTTTTTATAGCTTTTAATTGCTCATACAGTCACGCACTGATTTTTGCTATCGATTTCAAACAAAGCTATTTTGTGGATTCAATCTCAGAATTCACAATCAGGGAAATTGAAACCAAACAATTCACGCCATACAAAGATACTCTACACCTAGGGTTTCAAAAAGGAGATGTATGGTTAAAAATAGAAGTATCGGATACCCAAGTTTCCAGTGAAAAAAAAATCAATGAAGACAGAATACTTATCCTAAGCCCTTTTATTCTTGAAAAAATAATCTTATTTGAAAAACAAGACTCAGCTTGGCTGATTCAATCCGGGGGGAGTCTATCGCCAACAACAAATAGATTATGTCCCTACGGGATGCATTGTTTTACTCTTTCCTCTGATGGGAAATATCAGCAAAAACCATTTTTTGTGAAATTACAACATACGGGCTACATCACAGTAAAAACAGAAATATCCACACTTTCTGCACTTTCTCAAATAACTGCTGCTCATACTGAAAGCATTACTTTTTCTCAATCGATTGCATTAAGTTTATTTTGTATTGCATTAGGTTTACTGATTATTGATAGATCACATTTTATTTTGACTTACAGTCTTTTGCAATTCAGTATTTTTATTTATATAATTTTTGCATCCGGAAAAATATTTGATTTATTACCTTTTTTGGCTGCTGAAAATTACAGTTTAATTAATTATGAATTCATAAATTTAAGAATTCTTTTAACTATGCTGTTAAGTTATTCATTAATGAAAGATTACTGCATTAATAAGGTCTACAAAATAACGACACTTTTACTTTTGGGAGTAGGTTTACTCAATTTTGTTTTAATAGCACTTGGCTATGTCAGAGCCGGGATTTACGTATACCTTGCTTTGATTGCCTTGAATTTGCCGTTGCAGTTTTACGGATTAGCCAAAACGTCAGATATTCCAGTCAATATTGCACGATTACTGAAACTGTCATACTTTATTTTAACAATGATGGTGATTTATGGATTTATAAATATTTTTACTGAAGCTGAAGAATTGACAGGCAGAGGCGCTGAATTTATTTTTTATACCAATTACCGCTTGAATGGATTGGCATTCGGTGTAGTGGTTTTTCTGATTCTGATTTTGAAGTACTACGAAAAAATGATTTTGAACGTGATTCGGGATAAAGATTTACAAATTGCTTATGCAACATCACGCATCAACAATGAAAAGTTAGAGGAAAGGCAAACGCTGATTGACATATTGACTCATGAATTGAAAAGCCCGCTCAGCACCTTGAAGTTTGCTGCTTACTCGTTAAAAAATTTTTCTGGCACAGACAATGAAAACGCATTACGCTCTAAACGTATCAGTAGTTCATTACAGCGAATGGATCAGTTGA
>CAMBSK010000002.1 GCA_945870575.1 Bordetella parapertussis
GCGGTTGAACACTACAAAACCTTGTTGGGTCAAATGCACCAACTGGCTTTGATGACCGATGCCGCCAAATTTGAAGAAGCGGCGCGCGCCTCGGACCGCCTCACGGCAACGGAGATGGCACTTTGGCAGCAATTGCAATCCAGAAAATAGCCCCAATGCGCCAGTAGCCCTCATGCTTTGCGTCCCCGTGAGACATCCTCATTCTCCATAGCCCCGGGCAGTCTTGATGACTGCCCTTTCCAATTCCTTTCCTACAAGCTATGCCTGAATCAGTCGTCACCCCATCCAGCCTGCGCCAAACCGTCATGGAAATCCTTGACGGATCACCGACGCATGCGCTTTCAAAATACGTTGAATGGTTAATCACCGTTGTGGTGCTGGTCAATTGCTCGGCTGTCATTTTGGATTCGGTGCCAGAAATTCACTTGGTTTACAAAGATTTTTTCCATGAACTTGAATTCTGGAGTGTGATGTTTTTCACAACCGAGTATGTGCTGCGCGTGTGGTCGCTGGGCGCCAAGCACACAGACAGCGCCTGGAAAGGCAGGCGCGGCTATATCTTCAGCCCGTTTGGTTTAGTGGATTTTTTCGCCACCATGCCCTACTACTTGCACGTGTTTTTTCCGGCTCTGGACTTACGCATATTGCGTGTGTTGCGATTGCTGCGAATTTTGAAGCTCTCTAAATACAACACGGCCTTGCAAGATTTGTTTTCCGCTGTTTATTCCGAGAAAAGAGCCTTCGGTTCGGCCGCATTTCTCTTACTGATCGCCACCATTGTGTCTGCGTCATTGATGCATTTTGCTGAAGGCCATGCACAGCCGGAACATTTCGGCACCATTCCACATTCTATTTACTGGGCCATCGTGTCCATCACGTCTGGGTACGGCAATATCGCACCTGTGACCAAGTTCGGAGAACTGGTAGCGCTGCTCACCGGTTTTCTAGGGGTGTGTATGGCCGCTATCTTGACAGGTATTGTCGCCTCTGCATTTTCTAACCAAATGTCCAGAAAAAAATCTGCTTACCAAGCGCAGTTGCGTCAGGTATTGGCCGATGGCGCGGTTTCAGATGCGGAACGCGATACGCTCAAGCGCTTGCAGGCGCAATTCCGATTAAGCGACAAAGAAGTCCAGACCATGCTGGACCAGGCTCAGGGTAAATTGAAACAATGACTGCATCCACCGCTCCCCAAACAGCGTATCGACGCATTCAGTCGCGTGTTTTTCGCATACTTGAAGGTGATGTGAATGAGCCGGCCAGCCGTTTTTGCGAAATTTTTATCGCCCTGCTGGTGGTGCTGAATGTGGTGGCCATCATTTTGGAATCGGTGCCTGACATCCACGCTGAATGGGGGCAATTTTTTCATTACTTTGATTTCTTCAGCGTAGGTGTTTTCACAATCGAATACGTATTGAGGGTCTGGTCGTATTCACAGAAATTTGCTGCCGAAGGCGGCACCGCTTGGCAAGGCCGCAAAAGCTATATTTTCAGTTTTTACGGACTGGTTGATTTTTTCAGCACCGTGCCTTTTTATTTGCAACTGCTGTTTCCCGGCACCGATTTGCGCGTGCTGCGTATGTTCAGGTTGCTGCGCATTTTCAAACTCTCGCGCTACAACAGTGCCATGGACGACATGTTCGAGGCGATCAAGTCGGAGCGAGACTCGTTTTCTTCGGCGCTTTTCTTACTTTTCATCAGCAGCTTGTTGTTCTCATCGCTGATCTACATCATCGAAGGCCACGAGCAACCCGAAGTTTTTCCTTCCATTCCCGCCGCCATGCATTGGTTTTTTATCACCATCATTTCTGGCTGGGGCAACGTCGATCCAGTCACGTATGCCGGGGTGGCGTTGGTCATCATCACGCAAATTCTGGCGATTGCCTTGGCCGCCATTTTGACCGGCGTGGTGTCCACCGCCTACACCACACAAGTCAGCCGACGCGAAGCCCTGTACGAGATGGAAATCCGCGAAGCGCTGGCCGATGGTGTGGTCACTGGAGAAGAAGCCATCCATCTCAAAAATTTGCAAGCCAAATACGGTATGTCTGATGAGCAGGTTGAAGCGATTGCTGCACAAGTCAGGCAGGAGAAAAATTTGACTGAGGATTAATTTTTTTATACAGAGGTATTCACCTCAGGGTATGTGTTCTTTAAAGAACCAAGCCTGTGCAAGCTGTGAACTTAAGGAGTTGACATGAGCGATATGGGAAATACCTTTCTGATATGGGCAGCTATTTTGGGTGCGATTGCTGCGGGTTCTATGGTGTTGGGCGCGATTGTCGGCATCACCACGCCGATGACCAATAGCACGGTCGGCGCCATGTGCGGCTTTGGTGCAGGCGCTTTGATCTCTGCATTGGCCATTGAATTGGTCTCGCCTACTGTTGTTGCCCTGGCGCAAGCCGATTTGACAAACCGCAACACTGAAATTCATCACTTCATCACCTTGCTGATTGCAATGATTGGCGGCGGCGCCCTCTTCATCATGCTGGACCAGATGCTCAGCAGCCATGGTGGCTATTTGCGCAAAGGTGCTTATGTGATTGCGCAGCACGCCAAAAACAAAAACAAACGCCAAGCCGAGTTGATGCAATCCATTGGCAATTCCTCCTTTTTCAACAGCATGTCGCCTGAGCTCATGCATGAATTGCTGAAGATGCTGCACCCAAAATTCATTGTGCAAGGCGAGTCCTTGTTCAACATAGGCGACCTATCGCATGAACTCTATATCGTACGTTCCGGTAGTCTGAACCTGGCGCACAACGACGGCAGCTCACGCACAGCAGAACGCGGAGATTTGCTGGGAGAGGTGTCTTTTCTTGCCAACCAAGCGCACAGCACCACGGCTGTGTCAGAAAACGGCCCGGCTGAATTACTGGTGCTTCACAAAGCGCAGTATGAAAAATTTGCCAAACTGCATCCAGAGTTTGCAACCACTGTTCGCGAATTGGCGTCTGAGCGAATTTTGGAAAACAAACGCCACCTAGATCAAACTGCAATCGCCAAACAGCAATGGGCAAACTTGGCCATTGACGCACTGCGCAGCGGCGGCGGCGAAGTACCCAGTGCCACTGACCTCAACACCATGAAAGAAGAGCACAGCAACGCAGGCATGGCGATTTGGTTGGGCAATTTGCTAGACGTGATTCCTGAAAGTTTTGTCATCGGTACCGTCATGCTGTCGCTGGTAGCTGCCAAATCAGCCACAGGGGCAGAGCTCAGCTTTTTTGACGTCATGCCGTTGACGCTGGTTGGCGCCTTGTTTTTATCCAACTTCCCTGAAGCCTTGTCTGCCAGTGTGAACATGAAACAGCAAGGTTTTTCCAGCGCCAAAATCATTGGACTGTGGGTGACCTTGACCGTGATTTGCGCGGTCGGTGCAGCCTTCGGTGCGTATGTCGGCGAGTCCATTCCACACTCAGCCATGATCGCAGTTGAAGGCATTGCAGCAGGTGCCATGCTCACCATGATTGGTTCAGCCATGCTGCCTGAAGCAGCCCATTTGTCCAGCCCGAACATGGCGGGTTTTTCAACCTTGGTGGGCTTTGTAGCTGCGGTAGGATTCAAGCTCTTTGAATAAAGGATCCCATGGGCTGGCAGGCCAAACTCAAGGTCGACTATTGTGTCGAAAACCAGCGTTGTGTGGCCCGCCATGAACACCAAGGGCCGCTGCGCATTCTGAAAAGCCTCTACCCCGAAGGCGACCATGTCTGTCACAACATTCTTGTGCACCCACCATCCGGCCTGGTAGGCGGCGATGAACTGCTGATCGATATCCATTTACAAACCGGTGCGCACGCGCTCATCACCACACCGGGGGCCACGCGTTTTTATGGCTCTGCAGGTTTGACTGCACGGCAACTGGTGCACGCCCATGTGGCTGCTAGCGCGACGCTGGAATGGTTGCCGCTCGAAGCCTTGGCCTACAACGGATGCCAAGCGCATAACCAGGCCGTGTTTCATCTGGATGCGGGCAGCAGGCTCATGGCTTGGGATGTCACCGCACTGGGTTTGCCTCATGCAGATCAACCATTTGCAGAAGGTCAATTCCAACAACACTTGGAAATTGCAGGCACTTGGCTTGAACGCGGTTTGATCGATGCGACAGACCACCGTCTGTTGCGCAGTCCATTGGGCTTGAATGGCCACACTTGCCAATCGACGTTGGTGTTTGCCCAAGGCACAGCCATGAACGATGAGATGCGCGAGCAGGTTATCACACTGGCGCGAGACATATGCGAAGCACATCCGCTGCGTTTACAAGCAGGAGTGACTTCACCAGATGCGCGCGTGGTCGTGGTTCGCGTACTGTCTGCCCAAGTGGAAAACGCCATGGCATTACTGCGCAGCATTTGGTTGCAATGGCGGCACCAGTGCTGGAAGCTCCCGGCTGTGGCCCCGCGCATTTGGGCCATGTAGTTATCTCGTAAGCGCTGGCGTCAAATAGAAACCAGTTTGCGTATGCCTTTGGATTTCATCTCGGACCCTGGACCTTGCGCGATCACCTCGCCGCGCTCCATCACCAGGTATTGATCGGCGAGTTCTTCGGCAAAATCGTAGTACTGCTCGCACAGCAAAATCGCCATGTCACCCCGCGCAGCCAAACGCTTGATCACGCGCCCGATGTCTTTGATGATGCTGGGCTGTATGCCCTCTGTCGGTTCATCTAATACCAACAATTTAGGCTTGCCTGCCAGCGCTCGGGCAATGGCAAGTTGCTGCTGTTGACCACCTGACAAGTCCCCGCCTCGGCGATTGCGCATTTGATCCAGAATAGGAAACAACTCGAACAACTCTGACGGTATATCGGCAGATGCGGGTTGAGTGGCTAGGCCCATGCGCAAGTTATCTTCTACCGTCAAACGGTTGAAAATATCTCTGCCCTGCGGCACATAACCAATGCCTGCGCGAGCGCGTTCGTAAGGCGTGGCCTTGGTGATGGTGTGCCCCTGGAAACCGATATGGCCCGCGCGTACCGGCACCAAGCCCATCAGCGCTTTGAGCAAGGTGGTTTTGCCCACGCCATTTCTACCGAGCAGCACTGTGATTTGACCGGCTTTGGCCGTCAAACTGACGTCACGCAGTATGTGAGAGCCGCCGTAGTATTGGTGAATATGTTCAATCGCCAGCATGCTTTAGCGCCCCAAATAAACTTCAATGACACGGTCGTCATCTTGCACAGCATCAAACGATCCCTGTGCCAACACACAGCCATCGCACAACACCGTCACCACATCGGCAATCTGCCGAATAAAAGCCATGTCGTGTTCAACCACCATGAGCGAGTGTTTGCCCTTGAGTGACAAAAACAACTCGGCGGTGCGCTCGGTTTCCTGATCCGTCATACCAGCGACCGGCTCATCCAACAGCAACAGCTTGGGGTCTTGCATCAGTAGCATGCCAATCTCTAGCCACTGCTTTTGGCCATGGCTCAGGTTGCCCGCCTGGCGCAATAAATCGTTTTCCAAATGGATGGTGTGTAGCACTTCGCTCAAACGGTCTTTTTGTGTTCCATTGAGTTTGAACAACATGGAAGCAGCCACACCTTTGCCTGTCTTCAAAGCCAGTTCCAGATTTTCAAACACACTCAAATGTTCGAACACTGTTGGTTTTTGGAATTTACGCCCTATGCCCATTCGAGCGATGTCCGGCTCGTTGTGATGTAGCAAGTTGATGGTGCTGCCGAAAAAAACCTGTCCTGAATCGGGCTTGGTTTTGCCGGTGATGATGTCCATCATGGTGGTCTTGCCAGCGCCGTTGGGTCCGATGATGCAGCGCAATTCGCCCACACCGATATCCAGCGACAAGTTGTTGATCGCTTTGAAGCCATCAAAGCTGACGTTCACATCTTCAAGGTACAAGATACAGCCATGAGTTAAATCCAGAACACCCGGCTGGTGGATACGTGAAAAACTCGCGTCCCTGTCTCCTGATGCGGAAGTTTGAACTTGCTTGAATTTGTGTTTTTCCAGCCGCTCTGCGCCCTGGCTCATGAGGTCGGGTGTCATGAGGACTCTCCTTTGCCACCTTGCAGACGTTGCTTCAAACTGCCCAGCAAACCCACCACACCTTGAGGCATGTACAAAGTGACTGCAATGAACAAAGCGCCCAGCACATACAACCAATACTCGGGTGCCACCACGGTGAGCCAACTCTTGGCGCCGTTGACCATGAAGGCACCTACGATCGGACCGATCAACGTAGCGCGGCCACCGACCGCCGCCCAAATGGCAATTTCAATCGAGTTGGCAGGGCTCATTTCACTCGGGTTGATGATGCCGACTTGCGGTACATAAAGCGCACCCGCAATACCACACATCACCGCAGAAATCACCCAAATACTGAGTTTGTAAGGCAGTGGCGAATAGCCCGAGAACATGACACGGCTTTCAGCATCACGAATCGCTTGCAACACGCGACCGTATTTGCTTTGCACCAGCCAGCGCGCCGCCAGATAACAGCCGAGCAGACAAGTTCCTGTCAACACAAACAACAGCATGCGCATATTGGGTGTTGAAATGGGTGTGCCCAGAATCCGTTTGAAATCGGTAAAACCGTTGTTGCCGCCGAAACCTGTTTCATTGCGAAAGAAAAGCAACATGAAGGCAAACGTCATGGCCTGGGTGATGATGGAGAAATACACCCCTTTGATGCGCGAACGAAACGCAAAGTAGCCGAACACCAAGGCCAGCAAACCAGGTGCCAAAACCACCAGCAGCAAGGTGGCCACAAAGCTGTCGCTGAAGTACCAATGCCAAGGCAATGTCTTCCAATCGAGAAACACCATGAAGTCAGGCAATTCAGATGTGTAGTTGCCATCGGTGCCGATCTGGCGCATCAGGTACATGCCCATGGCGTAACCGCCGAGTGCAAAAAACAAACCATGGCCCAGCGACAGAATGCCGGTATAGCCCCAAATCAAATCCATGGCCAGCGCGCAAATGGCAAAACACATGATCTTGCCGACCAGCGAGACAGCGAAGTCACTCATATGCAAAGGGTGGCTCACAGGCAACCACAGATTCAGCGCAGGAGCCAACAGACTGACGCACAGCAGCAGACCGATGAACACCGTCCAGCCCAGAGGTGACAGTAAACGAACAGGTTGAGGTAGCGTGATGGTTTTCATGTCATGCCTCCGCACAGCGGCCCTTCATCGCGAACAAACCTTGCGGTCGTTTCTGAATGAAGATGATGATGAATACCAGCACCGCAATTTTCGCCAGCACTGCCCCGGTCCAGCCTTCGAGTAATTTGTTGAGCACGCCCAAGCCCAGCGCCGCATACACAGTACCAGCCAACTGACCGACGCCGCCGAGCACCACCACCATGAAGGCGTCGACGATATAGCCCTGTCCTAAATCTGGGCCTACGTTGCCTATTTGGCTCAAGGCACAACCGGCCAAGCCTGCGATGCCGGAACCCAATGCAAAAGCGTAGGTGTCAATGCGCGCGGTGTTCACACCCATGCAAGAGGCCATGGCGCGGTTTTGCGTGACGCCGCGCACAAACAAACCCAAACGTGTTTGGCTAATCAGCAAGGCCACGCCGCCAAGCACCAAGAAGGCAAAAACCACGATCAACAATCTGTTCCAAGGCAAGCTCAGGTTGACTAGCACCTGAATGCCACCGCTCATCCATGAAGGGTTTTCAACGGCCACGTTTTGCGCACCAAACACGGTGCGCACAGTTTGCATCAAGATCAAACTGATGCCCCATGTAGCCAGCAGAGTTTCCAATGGCCGACCATACAAATGGCGCAACACCGTGCGCTCTAACAAAGCGCCGACCAGTGCGGCTGATAAAAATGCCATCGGCAATGCCGCTACCAAGTAGTAATCAAAAGCGCTGCCCATGTGTTGGCGGAAAAAAACCTGCACCACATAGGTGGCATAGGCACCAACCATCATCAGTTCGCCATGCGCCATGTTGATCACGCCCATCAAGCCATAGGTGATAGCCAATCCCAGTGCCACCAACAACAAAATGGAACCCAGACTCAGTCCTGTGAAAAGCGCACCCAGTCGCTCGCCCCAGGCCAATGCAGATTTGATCTCTGCCAACGAAGCCCCCATTTGAGCTCTCACCGCCGGATCGGTTTCTTGCATCATTTGTTGGTTCAACAACAACTGTGTGTTGGGTGTTTTGCTGTTGCCCAATGCTTTGGCTGCAGCCAATCGCTCTTTGACATCTGTGCTGTTGATATCAATCGCAGCTTGCGCCAGCAGCAGCAACTGGCTGATGGCTGAGTTTTTCTCTGCTGCTATAGCTTTTTCCAGCAGCGGTTTTTTACTCGGATCGGGCTCAGACACCAAAGCCTGCGCCGCTTTCATGCGTATGGCCTCGTCAGTGCTGAGTAATTGCAAAGCGGCCAGTGCTGAATCAATTTCTCCGCGCATGCGGTTGTTGCTGACCACACCTTCTGCGCCAGCCGGCACGGGCATGTCTTTACCGGTTGCCGGGTCAAAACCCTTGCCCTCACGAACAATCACGACTTGCTCTTCGGCTATAACAACAGCATCATCGGCCAAGGCTTGTAAAAATACAGTTGTCTGTGCATCGGCTTGTGCCAATACCTTTTGCAGACTTTCTATGCGGGCGTCGGTTTCGCCCGTCACTATGTCACGCACCTGCTGCGGCGTCAGTGCTTGCGCGACTGACATATTCAGTCCATACATGCAAAACACCCAAAACCAAGCTATAGCTTTCATAACTGCTCTTTTCGCTGTTCATCAAAAGGGGGAGTGACTTGCGCCCTCCCCCTCATGTTTCGCATCCTGCATTGACTGCTCACGCAGCCAATGCATTCCCTATTAAATTACTTCTTGACAGGTTCGTCAGGCTTGACATTGTTGCCGGGAATGTAAGGGCTCCAAGGCTTGGCTTTCACAGGACCGGGTGTTTTCCAAACCACATTGAACTGACCGTCGGCTTTGATTTCGCCGATGAACACAGACTTGTGCAAGTGGTGGTTTTTCTCGTCCATTTTGGAAGTGATACCGCTAGGTGCTTTGAAAGTCTGACCGGCCATGGCAGCAATGACTTTGTCGACATCGGTGGACTTGGCTTTTTCAACCGCTTGTTTCCACATATTGATACCGATGTAGGTAGCTTCCATCGGGTCGTTGGTCAAAGGCTTGTCTTTGTGACCGGCAATGCCTTTGGCTTTGGCATAGTCAGACCATTTTTTGATGAACGCGTCGTTGGTCGGGTTCTTGATGGATTGGAAGTAGTTCCATGCAGCCAGGTGACCGACCAAAGGCTTGGTGTCCACGCCACGCAATTCTTCTTCACCCACAGAGAAGGCCACGAC
Source organism: Bordetella parapertussis (assembly GCA_945870575.1). Taxonomy (GTDB): domain Bacteria; phylum Pseudomonadota; class Gammaproteobacteria; order Burkholderiales; family Burkholderiaceae_C; genus Limnohabitans. Next base: position 9,317 of record CAMBSK010000002.1, read on the forward strand.
GGGAACGTCTTTGGCTTTCAAACCGGCATTGCCAAGTTCTTTATAAAAAGGAACGTTGGAGTCACCATTGATGGTGGAGACCACAGCGGTTTTGCCGCCGGTTGAAAATTTCTTGATATCGGCCACGATGGTCTGATAGTCGGAGTGACCGAAGGGTGTGTATTTTTCGTCAATGTCAGACTCTTTCACGCCTTTGCTGATCAGGTAAGCGCGCAGAATTTTGTTGGTGGTACGCGGGTACACATAGTCAGTGCCCAACAACACCCAGCGCTTGGCAGCACCGCCGTCTTTGCTCATCAGGTAGTCCACCGCTGGAATGGCTTGCTGGTTAGGCGCAGCACCTGTGTAGAACACGTTCTTTGACAATTCTTCTCCCTCGTACTGCACAGGGTAGAACAACAAGCCGTTCATTTCTTCAACCACGGGCAAAACGGATTTGCGCGACACAGAAGTCCAGCAACCGAAGATCACCGCAACTTTGTCTTGACCGAGTAACTGCTTTGTTTTTTCGGCGAACAAAGGCCAGTTAGAAGCAGGATCGACCACCACAGGCTCGAGCTTTTTGCCCAACACGCCGCCTTTGGCGTTGATTTCTTCGATGGCCATGAGCACGGTGTCTTTCAACACGGTCTCGGAGATAGCCATGGTGCCTGAGAGACTGTGCAACACACCGACTTTGATGGTGTCTGCGGCCTGGACTGAGGTCATGTACAAAGAGCCGCTAGCGACTGCGGCAGCAGCGACCAGGGTTTTCAGATGAAAGCGACGGTTAAACATTCAAGGTACTCCAAAACATTACAAGGGTTAGAAGAAACGCGCCTTGTGGGCTGCGCCAACTACCTTTGCAAGCCTTGTGCCAAGCAATAAATCAATGTTTTGAACTATTTAAGTGCATGAAATCGGCTTGAGTATCTTGAACCGCACCGAATCCGAGCCCTGTTGAGGTGCATAAGAAGAACTCAGCGCCAAAGCAGTGCTGAATTCAATATGCCTGCAATTGTTTATTTGATACGGACCACAGACCCTGTCGCTTTGGACTTGGTTTCAGACTTATGTGAAATGACTGGACTGGTTTCGCCAAGTGCAGACTCCAGTGCATCCTTGGCAGTGATGATGCTGTGCGCAACATCCTCTACTGAGCAGCGTTTATCCATCGAGCGATTGCGAATGATCCTGAAAGCCTCGGTGTCGCTGATGCCACTGGTGTCCATGAGAAAGCGCTTGGCTTGTTCAATGATGCGAACAGATTCAACTCGACCTTCCAGCTTATGGATGCGCTTTAACAAATCTTCACGTACCTTGTGCTGGTTGACTGCCAGCACAATGGCTGACAACACACCAAATGGTTTGACCGGTGAAAATAGCAGCGATGATGAATTCAACTGACAAGCCAAATCGAGTACTGTCGGGCTCTCAAACTGCAACACAGACACGACGATTTTATTTTTCAAATTTTGAAGCAAGGCCTTGTCAATCTTGATGAAGGCCTCGGGCACCAGCGCCAGCACCACCAGATCGACGCCGAGCAAATCATTCATCACAGGTGGCCATACTTGCTTGTATGTCATGCCTAGTCGCTCAAGTTGCTGCGAAATTAAACGGCATTCAGCACCGATCGGATGGCACAGTCCCACCTGCATTTGACGCAAACCTGCAACAACATCTCGCTGTTCCATAAGTCCTCCCTGATGAAGATAATCTACAAAGGTGACGAAAAGCTCAAACTGTCAAAGTGAAAAAACTACAAAGCAGAAATAGCATAGGACATCAAATACGGGTCTGGCCGCACTGTCCTCTTGGATTCCTTAACAATTTCAAAATCACCATCAGCCTGAGATTTGCCGATGCGCGAATACACCCAGCAATGGTTGTTGTCAGGGTCAATACGCACACGACCTTGGGGCGCCTCTACTTCCATACCGCGCAATACTTTAAGCAAACTTTCTGTATGTATGTCCCCAGCCTCAATGAGTGCTTTGGCAAACAGCATAACTTGAAAGTAGGCTGATTCCCAGCATTGATTAATAGGCACTTCACTGGTGTGGGTTGCCAATTGCTGCCAAGAAGGCACGGGTGAATGCTTGAGCATTGATGCGAAGAAAGGTGCCGCAGTGTAGTGGTCTGCTCGGGCAAATGGCTGCATGCTCGCCAACTCAGCCTCGGAGGTAGTCAAACTGGCGATAGGCAAAGTCAGCGGCTGCAAACCGGCTTGTGCGTACGTTTCATACAAAGCAGCTGTGGACGAGCCCACCACGGTTGAAAAAATAAAGTCAGGCTGACACGCGGCAATGTCATCGAGCACAGGTCTGAATTCAGCATGTGAAGCCTCTAGGCTGAGGTAATGCTCACCCATTATTTTTCCGCCGAAGCCATTGACCATGTCTTTCATGATACGGTTGGACTCATAGGGGTAAACATAGTCAGAACCAACCAAATAACAATTTTTGCCAAACTTGGAGAACATGAATTCAGCCAAAAAAATGATGTTTTGATTCGGACACGCGCCGGTATAAATGACATTCGGTGAAAACTCAAAGCCTTCATACAAGGTGGGGTAAAAAAGCAGTTTGTTGTGTTTTTCAATCACCGGCAGCACTGACTTGCGGCTGATGGATGTGTAGCAACCGAAGATGACCGTCACACTCTGCTCAGCGATCAACTTCTCACTCATTGAAGAAAAAAGGAAGGGGTCTGATTGCGGATCCATGTAAAAAGGCTTGATTTCTAAGTCATAGGTTGACAACAGACCATTGGCTTCTTCAATCGCTAGCAAGGTGGCATGTAACTGTGTTTTCTCAATCACGGATGTAGTACCTGTTTGCGAGAAAAGTACGCCCACAGGAATAACGGTCTTCATGGAATACTCTTTCTGATTTTTTTTAATACATTACTTATGGCGAGTTCTATTTTATCCGCCTCACAAAACACCGTTTGCGACACACCAAAGATTTGCTGGCAAATCTTTGCCTGCGAAGCGCCTATTTTCAAGCACATCACGCTGGTGCCTTCTTCTTTCAATTGAGCCACCGCAAATTGGCTGTCTTGCCATAAATAATTCTCGTCCGGGCAATCAACGTCACTGGGCACACCGTCTGTCAACACCAACACCATGGGTTGCTGTAGACGGTTTGCACACAAACTGTGCATATGCCGCAGTGCGGCACCGAGCCTGGTGGAACAGTGAGCCTGCAATCCTTGCAGAGCTTTGCGCTGCGTGTCAGACCATGGCGACACAAAATCCTTGTGCAGGGTAATGCTGACATCGTCTTTGGTATTGGAATGAAAACTCGATACGGCAAAAGGAATACGCGATGATTGAAAAAAATCTGCCAGATAGCTAATAGCTTTTTTTTCCAGATCAAGAATACTGGTGTAGCTGCCTGCGATGCGGTCGTTGGCAGATTCTGATGCATCTATCAGAACCATCACGCCTGCACTCAATTGTTGTCTTTGCCAATGCTGAAAAATATGTTCATTTGGTGAAATATGGCAACGCAAATCAATATTTCGCTCTATGGCTTTGTCAAGCCAAAGCTGTTCGCTCGAGTCGACTGATAACTTGAATTCACCACGCATAGCCCGCTTTCTGCGGGTTTTCAAGTATGCAGTGTGTGCATCACGAACGGGCACACGCTCTAAGCCAGAAGCAGGCAACAAGCCCGAATGGTTGACGGTGACAAAAGCCTTGTTCAGGTTTTGCGTAGTTGCATTCCATTCGTCATAGTAAAAAATCAGTTTCTCTTCTTCAGTCGGCAGGTCTTGCTCTTCGGCTGAACTGTTGCGTGAATGGGAGATGGTTTCCTGCACTTTTTGCTCTGCCGCCGAATCTGTCCAAAGGATGGAATTGTCGTCCCGGTAAGCTGGCCAGACCGCATATTTCGTATGGTCAAACCGATAACGCATTTGGCCCAGGTCATTGGCCAATATCGACCCTGCTTCGCGCAATGCAGCAAACCCACCGCCACTGCTCAAGGCCTGCTCATACATGTCCAGCGCTTTACCGCACCAATAGTCTTCATACACATTGTGTCTTCGGTTCAAACACACAGACATTTTGGCCAACTGGGTTTCGACGCCACCGATATGCAATGCCTGTTCTGTATCCATGCGCGAAGTGAATACGGCACCAATGCCTTCAATGTCTTCATTGATCAAGCGCTCCACCCTTTCATCTTCCAGCAAAGAGATAAGTGCCAAGGACAGATGTTTGAACTTACCTACGGGCTGAAAAAACGCGGAATGATTTAAGTGGGCTTTGGCGTGTGCCACCATACACAGCAAATCGACGGGCTGGTAGTCACCCTTGAGCACACCGGAAAGCTGCTGCGACAAACCGTGCGGCAATGACAAACCAAATGGCGTGATGGCCAATCGCTGCTGTTGCTGGTTTCGCGCCACCGACACGACTGGCAAACTTTGAGCAGGAAGCTGCAAACCACGAAAGACGGATTCAAGCCATTTATCTGCAATCACTGTGTCCATGGCGGCGTGATCACATGTGAACTGCAGCCATGACCAGTGGAAGCAATGCCAACAAACTTGCTCTGATGGTGGGCTCATCCGTGACAGGGTCAATCAATGCCGCCTCCAACAGATGTTGTTGCCCCGTCTTTTGTGACATCAACTTAGCTGCATGGATCAACATGCGGGTTGATACGCCTTCAAACAAACCGCTTCCCGCCATCTTGCGTGAACTGGCGCCGAAATTTGCAAGTGCGCGGGCCAGCGCCAAAGAACAGCCGGATTCACTGGCAATGATCGTCTGTTCTAGTTCAATAGCCGGGTAGTTAAAACGCACAGCCACGAAACGCTGCTTGATCGATTCTTTCAAGTCGCGCATCACACTCTGATAGCCTGGGTTGTATGAAACCACCAACATGAAATGGGCAGGTGCATGCAAGACTTCATTGGTCTTGTCAATGAACAATTGACGTCGATGGTCAGCCAATGCATTTAAAACCACCAACGCTTCTTGTCGGGCCTCAATCACTTCATCCAAATAACAAATGCCACCTTGTCTGACAGCTTGTGTGAGTGGCCCATCTATCCAAGGCGTCTCATTGCCTTTCAGGATATAGCGTCCCACCAAATCGCTGGCACTGGTGTCCTCATTGCAAGCGACTGTCCACATCGGCAACTTCAACGCTTGCGCCATGTACTCGACAAAACGTGTTTTGCCGCACCCGGTAGGACCTTTGATGAGCAAGGGCAGATGGTGGTTGAAAGCCTGGCGGAAAACCTGCTCTTCGTCACCAAGCGGATGGTAGGAAATAGTCAAAGGGAAATCACCGGGTTAACAAGGCATTGTTGGTGAACACCATCGGCACCTCGCTTGCCAAACACTGCAAGCCGAGGCGCCTGGGTTAGTTGGGTGTCAACGGTGCTGGGTGGATTGGTTGGGGATGCCCTCAATCGGCGCCTCGTCCGTTCCGGGTGTAGACCGGGTAATGGATTCAACCATTTTGCGAGTGCCCTCTGGATCGTTGATCCATTTGGAATAAAACTCAAACGGACAAGCTGCCACGCCATTGGCATCTTCGCCAGAATTGATTTTTCCGGTGTAACCACGGTGAAGTAACTTGTACAAATGGTTTTGGGACTGCATGGTACGGCGTGCATCACGGATCAAACTGACCGATAGTTCTGCATACTGTATGCCCATGTCCTCTTCACCGCATTCGCCCAGTGTGCGGCCATCAAAGCCAACGATGGCAGAGTGACCGAAATAAGAGTACACACCATCAAAGCCGGATGCGTTGGCAACAGCAACATAGCAATTGTTCATCCATGCCATGGCCTTGGCAACAATGACCTGCTGCTCTTTGGCCGGGTACATATAGCCTTGGCAACGCACAATCAATTCAGCACCGCGCATGGCGCAATCACGCCAGATTTCAGGGTAGTTGCCATCGTCACAAATGATGAGACTGATCTTCATGCCTTTAGGGCCATCGGACACATAAGTGCAGTCGCCGGGATACCAACCTTCAATAGGCACCCAAGGCATGATCTTACGGTACTTCTGCACAATTTCACCTTTGTCATCCATCAGGATCAAGGTGTTGTAGGGTGCTTTTTTCGGATGCTCTTCGTGACGTTCGCCGGTCAAAGAAAACACGCCCCAAACCTTGGCCTTGCGACAGGCTGCCGCGAAAATTTCAGTCTCTTCGCCGGGCACCGTGGCAGCCGTGTCGTACATCTCCTTGGAGTCATACATGATGCCGTGGGTAGAGTACTCGGGGAAGATAACCAAGTCCATGCCTGGCAAACCTTGCTTCATGCCGACCAGCATGTCAGCAATCTTGCGCGCGTTGTCCAATACCTCTGCCTTGGTGTGCAAACGGGGCATTTTGTAGTTAACAACTGCAACGCCGACACAATCCTTGCTGCTTGAAATATCACCATGTCTCATTAGAGTTCTCCTGTGAATTGTTAAATTGTCAAAAATGCCTTGACGGCATCCACTTCCCCTGCATCCTTGCCGCAGCTATGCACGATGGCACCGCGCTCCAGGACAACCAAACGATCAGCCACACTGACCGCAAAACTCAACACCTGCTCTGACAACAAAACGGTGCAATCGGTTGCCTGCTGCAACTTGATCAGCGCTGTTGCAATTTCTTTGATGATGGAAGGCTGAATCCCCTCGGTTGGCTCATCCAAAATCAAAAGTGTGGGGCCAGCAGTCAAGGCTCTGCCGATGGCAACCATCTGTTGCTGGCCACCGGACAAATTACCCGCTTTGCGCTCCTTCATCTGTGACAACACCGGAAACAATTCATACACCAGATCAGGAATTTTTTGGAGCCGTCCGGTATTGAGAGAAGACAACAGGTTTTCTTCTACTGTCAACTGACTGAACAACAAGCGCCCTTGCGGCACATAAGCCATTCCCATGCGAGCGCGTTCAAACACCGGCAAGCGGGTGATGTCTTTTCCCATAAATTCAATTCGACCTGAATGCACTGGCAACAAGCCCATCAGTGTTTTGAAAAAAGTAGACTTGGACATGCCATTTTTTCCAACCACAGCCACAGCTTCGTGTGCCTTCATATCAAAGGACACACCGTGCAAAACGATGCTTTGTCCATAGCCAGCCATTAAGTCTGTTGTGTGTAGCAAAGTCATTCCCTGATCCTCTAATCGCCTAAGTAGACTTCACGCACACGCGGATCAGCCTGAATTTGCTCAATCAAGCCTTCGCACAAAATCGCTCCTTGGTGCAAAACCGTGACATTCCCAGACAGCTTCTTGACAAAATCCATGTCATGCTCAATCACGACAATCGCTTGAATGGCTGAAATACGTTGGATCAAATCGACAGTTTGGTCACGCTCTTTCAAGCTCATGCCCGCGACTGGCTCATCTAGCAAAAGCAATTGCGGATGCTGCACCAACAGCATCGCTATTTCCAACCATTGCTTCTGCCCATGACTCAGAGTGCCTGCTTGTACGTCCAGGAACTGGACCAGATTGGTGGTCTGCGCTACTTCCAAAATTTCTTGATTGAACTGGTCATCACTATTAAAAATGGCAGACAACATACTCTGCCCTTTGGGTACCGAAATTTGTATGTTCTGGTAAACCGTTAAATCATCATAGACAGATGGCGTCTGGAATTTTCTGCCCATGCCCATGCGGGTGCGCTTGAATTCACTCTCACTGTCAATTCGAATGCCTTTGAAAAAAATACTGCCCTGTGTCGCTGGTGTCTTGCCGCATATCGCGTCAAGCAAGGTGGTTTTACCAGCCCCATTGGGCCCGATGATGCATCGGATTTCGCCTGAATGCGCTGTCAAATTGACGTGGTCAATGGCGACAAAGCCGCCGAAACGGACCAGTAAATCACGCACCTCTAACAATGCCTGCTTACTCATTGGCTGTCACCTGCAGCTTTAGCTGGTTTTTTAAACATGCCAAGCAAACCTGCCAAGCCTTGGGGAAGCACCGCCGTGACGAGCAAGAACAATCCACCCAAAAAGAATAACCAGCCCTGTGGAAACTGTTCTGACAAAGCTGATTTAAGCCAACCGATAGAGAATGCAGCGAACACCGCACCCAGAACAGATACACGACCACCAAAGGCGGCATACACAATCATTTCAACTGAAGCGACCGCGCCTACAAGTTGTGGTGTGATCAACCCGGTGAACAATACAAACATTGCTCCCCCAATAGAGGCAAGTACGCAAGACACGGACAGTGTGGTCGCTTTGATCCATGCGGTGTCGTAGCCGGAAAAACGCACACGGTCTTCACGGTCTCTGATGGCAATCAATACTTTGCCGTAACGCGACGAGACAAGGTATTGCACCAGGGCTGCACATACGGCCAGCAATGCCAGCATCACAAAGTACAAGCGCATTCGCGCTTCATCCGATGCCACGTCCCAACCGAGCAAAGTACTGAAATCGGTGATGCCATTGGCGCCACCCGTGCCCCCTTGGCTGCCGATGATCAATACCGTCATGGTCAGCGAAAGCGCGAGTGTCAAAATTGCAAAATACACACCACTGACGCGCTTTTTGAAAATTAAATAGGTGAATGGAAATGCCACCAAGACGGGCAATACCAATATACATAGCAAGGTAAAGCTGAAACTTTGAAATGGCAACCAAGCCAGTGGTAATTGCTCCACACTGCTCCAAATCATGAAGTCTGGCAACTCAGGTCTTGAAGCCTCCAGCTTTAAAAACATAGCCAGTGAATAGGCGCCGATCCCAAAGAAGATGCCTTGACCCAAGCTAAGAATGCCGCAATAGCCCCAACTGAGCACGATGCCTAAGGCTACAAAGGCAAATGACAAGTACTTGCCATAAAGTGGTACTCTGAATTCAGGCGAGACAAGCGGCAATAACAACAGCAAGCCAAAAATAATGGCGAAATTCACCCACCAACTTGGACGTAAAAATTCTTTTGGCATGTCAACTTCTCACTTTGGGAGAAAACAGACCATTTGGACGGAAGTAAAGAATCACTACAACGATAAGCATCAGCAGTACTTTGGCATAGGAGCTGGTGGTCATGAATTCAAAAGTCGTTTGCAACTGCGCAATGATGAAACTCGACAACGCAGTACCCATGAGACTGGCAACACCACCGAATACGACCACGATGAAGGTATCAACGATATACAACTGCCCAGTTCCCGGATTGGTAGAGCCGATCATCGTGAACACGCTACCCGCAATACCGGCCAAACCGCTGCCAAGCGCAAAGGTGTACATGTCGACTTGGCGTGTATTGATACCCACTGTTTCAGCAATCGTGCGGTTTTGGGTGATGGCGCGAACCTTTAAACCCATGGAGGTTTTGAAGAAAAGCAAGTACACAACGCCCACCACAAGCAAAGTGAGCACAATAATAAAAATACGATTCAGGGGCAGTTGCACGCCGGTGAAAGGCTCGATGGCCCCATCCAGCCATGAGGCCATCGGTATGGTTACCTCTTGAGGGCCGAACACGGTGCGGTAAGTTTGTTGCAGAATCAAACTCAAGCCCCAAGTAGCAAGTAATGTATCCAGTGGCCGGTTGTAGAACCACCTCACCACTGACCACTCTAAGAACATGCCAAATAAAAACGTGACCAAAAATGCGATCGGTATGGCGAACAAAATATAGGTGTCTACCGAATTAGGAAATACGGTTAAAAAAACATTGGCCACCATGAAAGTCACGTAGGCTCCTAAAGCCATCAGTTCCCCATGGGCCATGTTGATGACACCCATCAAGCCAAAAACAATGGCCAGCCCCAAAGACATCAGCAGCAAAATGGCCGTGTAGCTGACGCCGCTGAAGAGTTGCATCCAAAAAATTTCAAGACTCACAGAAACTCTCCTCGGTGGCCCACCGGTTGCCCGGCAGGCCATCCGAATACTTCATTTCAAAAAATTACAGCTTGGGGAACGGGTTAGGTTCGGTCAATTGACTTTCGTGAACGATGTCAAACTGGCCGTCTGCACGAGCGCGTCCGATGCGGACTTTCTTCCACACGTGGTGGTTGGTTTTGTGAATCCTCACCAGGCCTTCAGGCGCCTTGAATTCAACTTCAGATGAAGCAGCAATCACCTTTGCCACATCGAATGACTTGGCTTTTTCTACAGCCAGTTTCCACAAGTAAACTGCGTTGTAGCCGCATTCCATAGGATCGCCGACCACCCGGTTTTTGCCGTATTTGGCTTTGATGGCCGCAACGAATTTTTCGTTTTCCGGTGACTTGATGCTCTGGAAATAACCCATGCATGCGTAATAGCCCACTGCATTGTCTTTGCCTATGCCGTCAATTTCATTTTCTGACACCACGGTAGACAACAGCTTTTGCTTGGCTCCGTCGAGGCCTGCCGCCTTCAATTGTTTGTAGAACGCAACATTGGAGCCGCCCACCACTGTTGAATAAATCCAATCAGGTTTGGCTGCCTTGATTTTGTTGATGATGGAAGAAAACTCGGTATGACCCAAGGGCGCATACTCTTCGCCGACCACACTGGAACCCAGTCGGGTAGCAGTTGCTTTGGCAATTTTGTTGCACGTACGTGGATAAATGTAATCAGAGCCAACAAAGAAGAATGTTTTGCCTTGCTGCTTGGCCATCCACTCCATGGCAGCAACCACAGATTGTGTGGCTTCCTGCGAGGTGTAAATGACCTGTGGGTCTTCTTCCTGGCCTTCGTAATAGGTGGGGTAGTACAACAAACCTTTGTTGGCTTTGAACACTGGCAACACGGCTTTGCGGGAAGCAGATGTGTAGCAACCAATCACTGCAGGCACTTTGTCTTGCTGGAGTAATTTCTTGGCTTTTTCAGCGAAAGTTGGCCAATCACTGGCACCATCTTCAAGCACTGGCACAATTTTTTTGCCCAGGACACCGCCTGCCGCATTGATCTCATCAATGGCCATTTTTTCAGCGTCCACAATGGCAGCTTCAGCCAAAGCGATCGTGCCCGACATGGAGTGCAGCAAGCCCAACTTGACCTCTTCAGCAGCCAGGCTCAAACCGGGCCAGAGTGCCGCGCCCGGAAGCGCTGTGGCAGCAACCAAGGTACTGCCTTTTTGAATAAACCGACGACGTGATGACATACTCATGTTGACTCCTTAAACTGTGTTTCACAAAGGAAATGGACGCTCAAAACGCAAAAAGCCCCATAGCGCGGCAAGCGCGTATGGGGCTTTTTTGCTCCTCCAAAAAATCGGCCTTTTTGACGATTTTTTGAAATAATTGATGCTTTATCCTATTCCCGCGCACTCAATGCGTAATCCGTACATACCCTTAAATTATTTCATTTTCCGCAATTTATTAAATATAAAATGCTAAAAATTTAATGCTGATTTTCTTTTTTCGCACCATATTTAAGCAGAGAAGTGCAATGCGCCCATAACAGGTGCATAAAACAGCGAAAAATTCAAGCTGAGTCTGGTTCAAAAATTGCGTCAATAATTACTGATCTCATTTGACTGGCGCATCACCTTATGGAACTCACCCCCCGCGAAAAAGACAAGCTGCTGATCTTCACCGCAGCGCTGCTGGCCGAACGCCGCAAAGCCAGGGGCTTGAAACTCAACTATCCCGAAGCCGTGGCCTTCATCAGCGCGGCCGTGATGGAAGGTGCGCGCGATGGCAAGACGGTCGCGCAACTCATGAGCGAAGGCCGCAACATACTCACGCGCGCTGAAGTGATGGACGGTATTGCAGACATGATTCCTGATATTCAAGTAGAAGCCACCTTTCCCGACGGCACCAAGTTGGTCACCGTGCATCAACCTATTGTTTAAATCGTTCACAGAGCAAAGGACACCATCATGTTGAAGCAACTCTTTTTTATCAGCTTGTTGATAGGCACCCAAGCCATGGCGCATCCGGGTCACGGTGAGGCTTCACCGCACTCTCATGCGGCTGAATTGATCAGCCTATGCCTGCTTGCCTTTGTGCTTGCAGGTATTTGGTGGGAATCCCGCAAATGAGCCGCATGATTCCAGGCGAGATGTTCATTGATGCGGGTCAACATGCTTTGAACACCGGCAGACGCACTTGCACCCTGCTGGTGAAAAACGTAGGTGACCGTCCTATACAAGTCGGCTCGCACTACCACTTTGCTGAAACCAACCATGGTTTGCATTTCGATCGTGAACAAGCCGCAGGTATGCGCTTGAACATTGCCTCAGGCACTGCAGTGCGTTTCGAACCGGGACAAGAACGCACGGTTGAATTGGTGGACTATGCAGGTGACAGACAGATTTACGGTTTTCGCGGCGATGTGCAAGGCGCACTGAAAGGGGCCAACTGATGGCACAGATCGAAAAACGCGCTTACGCGGAAATGTATGGCCCGACCGTGGGTGACCGGGTGCGCTTGGCAGACACCGACCTCATCATTGAAGTCGAAGACGACTACACCTTGCGTGCAGGCGGTTATGGCGAGGAAGTGAAATTCGGCGGCGGCAAAACCATTCGTGACGGCATGGCGCAATCGCAGCGCACCCGCAACGGTCCTGTGGGCACAGGCGCGCAAGCCGGTGGTGCCATGGACGCAGTGTTGACCAACGCGCTCATCATCGACCACTGGGGCATTGTCAAAGCCGACATCGGCATCAAAAATTCACGCATCGCCGCCATCGGTAAAGCAGGTAACCCCGACACCCAACCCGGTGTCGACATCGTCATCGGACCGGGCACAGAAATCATTTCCTGCGAAGGCATGATCGTCACAGCAGGCGCGATTGACACGCACATCCATTTCATCGCGCCGCAACAAATTGAAGAAGCGCTGGCCAGTGGTGTCACCACCATGCTCGGCGGCGGCACCGGACCCGCGACCGGCACCTTCGCTACCACCTGCACGCCAGGCCCTTGGAACCTGGAGCGTATGCTGCAAGCCGCAGACGCCTTCCCCATGAACTTGGGTTTTCTGGGCAAAGGCAATGCCTCGCTGCCAAACGCACTGCACGAACAAATCAACGCCGGTGCCATCGGCCTCAAACTGCATGAAGACTGGGGCACCACGCCTGCGGCGATTGACAATTGTTTGAACGTGGCTGAAGACACCGACACGCAAGTCGCGATTCACACCGACACATTGAATGAATCCGGCTTTGTCGAAGACACCATTGCCGCGTTCAAAGGCCGCACGATTCACACCTTCCACACCGAAGGCGCGGGCGGCGGTCATGCGCCGGATATTTTGAAAGTGGTGGGCGAAGCCAATGTGCTGCCGTCTTCCACCAACCCAACACGCCCTTACACCATCAACACCTTGGATGAACACGTGGACATGTTGATGGTGTGTCACCACTTGGACCCGTCGATTGCCGAAGACTTGGCGTTTGCCGAAAGCCGCATACGCCGTGAAACGATTGCAGCCGAAGACATACTGCACGACTTGGGCGCGATCAGCATGTTCAGTTCCGACAGCCAAGCCATGGGACGTGTCGGCGAAGTCATCATGCGTTGCTGGCAGACCGCGCACAAGATGAAACAACAACGCGGCCCACTGCCTGGTGACAGCGACCGCCATGACAACGCGCGTGTCAAGCGTTATGTCGCCAAACTCGCCATCAACCCGGCGATTGCACACGGTATCAGCCACGAAGTGGGCAGCATCGAGGTCGGCAAATGGGCCGATCTGGTGTTGTGGAAACCCGCGTTCTTTGGTGTCAAACCATTCATCATCATGAAGGGCGGTTTCATCGCCATGGCCGCCATGGGCGATCCGAACGCTTCCATTCCCACGCCGCAACCGGTGCATTACCGACCCATGTTCGGCGCCTTCGGCGGCGCTTTGCACCGAGGTTCACTCAGCTTTGTGTCGCAAGCTGGAATGGCGGCCGGCATTGGTGAGCGTTTCGGTTTGCATAAAACATTGAGCGCGGTGAAAAACATTCGCGGTATCGGCAAACGCCACATGGTCCACAACGACTACGCGCCACGCATGGAAGTCGATGCACAAACCTATGCGGTGCGGGCTGACGGTTTGCTCTTGACTTGTGAACCGGCGAGCGTGCTGCCCATGGCTCAGCGCTATTTCCTGTTCTGAGTAGCGCAGGTATTACCATGGTAGTATTTCATTTCTTGTTCGTTCAACACGAGGGTATGCATGGCCACTGTCTCAGTCAAAATTTCTGACAACACCAAAGCCAAATTGCAACGCCAGGCCAAATCCCAGGGCTTGACCTCCCATGCCTTGATGGTGTCTGCGATTGAGTCGGTGGTGTCTCAATCAGAGCAACAACAAAGCTTTGTTCAACAGGCAGTCAAAGCCAGACAAAAACTGATTCAAACCGGACAAGCTGTAGACGGCGCTGCTTTGAGCCAGTACCTCAAAGCCAAGGCCAGAGGAAAAGCAGTGCCCAAGCCATCCGCGGTCCATTTGCATTTACTCAAACCCGATTCGGCATGACCCGATGGCTGGTGTCTCTTGAAGCTGCTGATGACCTGGAGGCTTTGATTGATTTCCTCGTGTCAGACATGCCCGAACATGCGGTGCGAACCGTGGACCTCATCATGGATGGTTTGAATATTTTGCAAGACCACCCAAACATAGGCAGACCGCTCCAACTGCCATTGCGCGAATTGGTCATCTCCCGCGGCCGCACTGGTTATGTGGCACTCTACGAATATGACGCACAAGCCGATGTGGTTGTGGTTTTGGCCATCCGGCATCAACGACAAGCAGGTTATTCTTAAGACATGATTCATTACTCCAAACTCATCCGCCAAGGCCAAGGCCTTGCCAACGCTTTGCTCAAACGCGCGGCCAGCGTCGCGCTGGACTGGGATGTGCGGCAAAAAAGCCGCTTCGAAACCACGGACTCCAACGGACGCAGTGTCGGTGTGTTTTTGCAGCGCGGGCAAGTGGTGCGCGGCGGCGATGTGCTGGTCGGAGAAGACGGCTCATTGCTGAAGGTATTGGCTGCACCGCAACCGGTATTGCGTATCACGCACTGTCACGACCATGGCAGCTTGTTTGATTTGACCCGCGCCGCCTACCACTTGGGCAACCGCCATGTACCTATTGAACTGCAAGCCGATCATTTGAAAATTGAACCCGACCATGTGCTGGCCGACATGCTGCGCGACATGCACATGACCGTGGTAGCTGTTGACGAAGCCTTTGAGCCTGAAAACGGCGCTTATGGAGAACACGCCTCCCACGCCGGTCACGGTCACCCTGACCAAGGTCATTCACACGATCATGGTCATTCACACGACCACGCGCATGACCATGCACCTAAGCATGCCGAACCACACGTGCATGTGCATGGCCCCGGCTGCGGCCATGACCACTCGCATTGATCAGCGCTTCCCTGTCATACCCACAAAACATGTCTGCCAACACAGCGGTTCTCAACCCCGCCCACCGCTTGCTGTGGTTGATGCAATTGGCCTCACCCGCTTTGCCGGTCGGCGGTTTCTCTTACTCGGAGGGGATGGAAGCGGCGGTCGAACACGGTCTGGTCACTGACGAAAGCTCAGCCCAACACTGGTTGATTGACCAGTTGCATCTGGTGCAAGCGCGCAGTGAATTGCCGGTGGTAGCGCAAGCTATGAAAGCTTGGCGCTGCCAAGACAAAGTCTCGTTAAAGCAACTCAGCGCTTGGGTGATGCAAACCCGCGAAACCTTTGAGATGCGTTTGCAAACTGAACAAATGGGCCGCTCGCTCTTAATTTGGTTGCGCAATCACCAAGCGGCTGATGAAGCGGATATGCAGTTGTGTGACAGCCTGCCGCCAACTTGGCCGTTGGTGTTCGCGCTGGCCTTGAACACACACGCGGTTGACACGCGCGAAGGCTTGTTGACTTGCGCGTTTGGCTGGGCTGAAAACATGGTGCAAGCCGCCATCAAGTCAGTGCCCTTGGGTCAACTAAGTGGGCAACGCATGTTGGCCGCTTTAAGTGCTGAAATTCCTGTTGCAGTCGAGCATGCCTTATCCATACCCGACAATCAACAACAATCTTTTACACCACGTCTGGCTATTTTGTCGGCGCGCCACGAAACCCAATACTCCCGACTGTTCCGATCATGAGCACACCTCTTCACCATATTCCTCATCGCAGCAAAAAACTCCCGCCCTTGCGCGTCGGCATAGGCGGCCCGGTCGGTTCCGGCAAAACCACTTTGCTGGAAATGCTGTGCAAAGCCATGCGCGATAAATACGATTTGATAGCCATCACCAACGATATTTACACCAAAGAAGACCAGCGCATACTCACCATCAGCGGCGCTTTGCCGGCCGAACGCATCATGGGGGTTGAAACCGGCGGCTGTCCGCATACCGCCATTCGTGAAGATGCGTCCATTAACTTGGAAGCCATAGACCGCATGCTGGAAAAATTTCCAAATGCAGATGTGGTGTTTGTCGAAAGCGGTGGCGATAACCTCGCGGCCACTTTCAGCCCGGAATTGAGCGACTTGACGATTTACGTCATTGATGTCGCGGCCGGTGAAAAGATTCCGCGCAAAGGCGGGCCGGGCATTACCAAAAGCGATTTGTTCATCATCAACAAAACCGATTTAGCCCCGCACGTTGGCGCTAATCTGGACGTAATGAAGTCGGATACCGAACGCATGCGCAGCGGTCCGCAAGGACTCAAACCATTTGTCATGACCAATTTGAAGACGCTGAGCGGTCTGGACACGGTGGTTAAATTCATTGAACACAAAGGCATGCTGGCTGCTGCATGACACTCACCATGAAAAAACTTTTAGCGCTGCTGTTACTGAGTGCATCTTTGGCGGTGCAAGCCGATGCGCCGGTCTACGGCCCTGAATTACAAGGCTTTGATTACCCGGCACCTGTCTTGCAGTTCTCTTTCAAAACACAAGGCCAAGATATGCACATGGCCTATCTTGATTACCAGCCCGTCAAGCCTAATGGCCATGCGGTGGTGTTGTTACATGGCAAGAATTTTTGTGCTGCCACCTGGCACGACACAGCCATGATGCTGCAGCAAGCCGGCTTGCGTGTGATCGTGCCGGATCAAATCGGCTTTTGCAAATCTGCCAAACCGGACAATTACAGCTATAGCTTTGCCAGCTTGGCTGAAAACACCCGTGCCTTGTTGAAGTCCTTGCAGATAAACAAAGCCACTGTCATCGGCCACTCCATGGGCGGCATGCTGGCCACCCGCTACGCCTTGATGTTTCCCGCTGAGGTGAACCAATTGGTGATGATCAACCCGCTGGGTCTGGAAGACTGGAAAGCCTTGGGTGTGCCTGCGCTCAGCTTCGAGCAATGGAATGCGCGTGAACTCGGCTTCACCGACGAAAAATTGCGCAACTATGAACGCAACACTTATTACGCGGGTGAATGGAAAGACGAATACGAACCCTGGGTGCAAATGATCGCCGGCATGTTCAGAGGGCCCGGCAAAGCAACCGTTGCCCGACATTCAGCGTTGGTTTACCAAATGATCTTCGAGCAACCCGTGCTGCATGAATTCGCTGACATCAAAGTGCCTACGCAATTGATGATTGGCGTCAAAGACACCACTGCCCTGGGCAAAGACTTAGTGCAGGAGCCTTTGAAATCTCAACTCGGCAATTACAGAGCCATGTCTTTGCGCGCTGTCAAAGCCATTCCAGGTGCGCGACTGGTGTTGTTTCCGGATCTCGGCCATGCGCCGCAAATGCAAAACTTTGAACGCTTTAAAAACGCGCTTCTTAACAACCTGGTGGTGTTGGAAAAGGACTGAATCAGCGGGTCGCCCAACCGCCGCTGACCGGAAACACCTGTCCAACAAAACAATCCGCATTTTGTGAGCATAAATAAGCGGCGAATTCGGCGTCTTCATTGGCTTTGACCAATCTTCCTAACGGCACCTCGCGTTTCATGCGCTCTATAAAGCGGGGATTGGCCTGAACTTCGGGCGGGAAATAAGTTGGGTTGTCGACGAAGTTTTGCGCAATCGCATTGACTTGAATGTTCAGCGGTGCGAGTTCAACGCCGATGGCTTGCACATACGCCAGTTGTGCGCCGCGTGCCGCGCTGTAACTCGAAGCGCGCTTCATGCCGCGCAATGCGCTGGCGCTGCCCATGACCAGCACCTTACCGCTGGCACGTGCCTGCATTTGCGGTAACACGGCTTTCACCAATCTGGGCAAAGGATGGACCATGGTGTCGAACACCGCCTGCCATTCATCTTCAGAAACTTCGCCGACATGCGTTGAAGGTGCAGGCATGGCCAGATTGACCAGCAATACATCGATATGGCCGTGCTGCGCCACCATACGCTGCGGTGCATCGACTGGTGTCAGGTCTTGCGTGTCAGCCAATACGACGGCCCCATGTGCTGACAGGGTTTGACACAGGGCCGGGCCCATGAACACATCGGCCTGGGTGACCAGAATTCGCCGTCCTTGCAGCATCTGACTCATTCCGGTAAACCGTCCTCTTCATCCACAAGCAATACTTCTTCAACGACAGGTTTGGGTTTGCGCTTACCGTGGGTGGTGATGATTTCCACATAAACCTGATCGGCCTGTTCTTTGGCGGCGACGTCAATCGAAGGAATAACAGCCGACAAATGCACTGTCTCAGCAGTTTCAGTACTCAGACCGAATTTGCAGTCAAAGTCCCAGAAATCCACGCCCTCGGGCAACGGTCTGCGACGCTCGCGCTTCAAATATTTGCGCACATCGTGTTTCACTGCGTCCAACACCCTGTCCGGGTGACGTCCTTCTGCTTGTAACGGATAGGTTTTTCTCATGCGGTCGATTATGCGGCCTGAGCACTCGCGCGTTGCGGCAACCCGGGCCGCAGATCCCGAGAGCAATGGGGCGGGATAATCAAATGATTATTGTTTTCAGGCCAAGTCCATGTCTGCTGTCATTGCCATTTGTATAGGAGCCTGTGTCGGTGCGTTAGCGCGCTGGCAACTCGGCGTGCACTTTAACCAGAATGCTGCCTTGCCTTGGGGAACTTTGTACGCCAATTTGATAGGCGGTTACCTTATAGGTGTATGCGTCGCCGTGTTCAACAACCTGCCCGAACTCGACCCTGTGTGGCGGCTGCTGCTGGTCACCGGGTTTCTGGGCGCGCTCACTACCTTCTCTTCGTTCAGCAGCGAAGTTGTGCAAATGCTGCTCGGCTCTCGCTTTGGTCTGGCATTGCTGACAGCAGGTTTGCATTTGTTCGGTTCTTTGTTGTGTACGCTGGCTGGTATCAAAACCATAGAGTTAA
Organism: Bordetella parapertussis; assembly: GCA_945870575.1. GTDB lineage: Bacteria > Pseudomonadota > Gammaproteobacteria > Burkholderiales > Burkholderiaceae_C > Limnohabitans. The sequence continues at coordinate 28,489 of CAMBSK010000002.1, forward strand.
TGTGGGTGCGGTAAGCCGGTTGTCAGCGCCATCCGTGACATTGTGGTTTGCATGAACAGCCAAACCCTTCCCGTCAATCGTTTGACCCAGATTGAGCAAGCCCGCCTTAACGTGATGAACGAAGGCGCTTTTGCTTCGCCATGGCTGTCCGACTGGATCAGCCAAAGCTGGCAGCGCTGTCTGCAACAAGGCATGCAACCGCATGACGAGGTCGGCTTTGCCCCTTTATCGCAGGCGCAGATCAACCGCACGCTGGACCGCAACCATGACTTTGTGCAAGCCGCCCGGCCTGAACTTGAGCGGCTTGGTCGCGCGATTGCAGGCACTTCTTTTTTTGCACTGATCACCGACGCCCAAGGCGTGGTTGTCGATGTCGGCAGCGGCATTGACAGACACGACAAACGCGTAGATGCCATCGCACGCATCGGTATCGATTTGAGCGAGCAAGCTGTCGGCACCACCGCCATCAGCGCAGCTTTGAATACCCAAAAACCGGTGTGGTTGCACCGGGGCGAACATTTTTTCAATGACACCTCTGTTTACAGTTGCGCCGGTGCGCCGCTGTGGAACGGTCAAGGAGAATGCATAGGCATGCTTGACCTGACCGGCGTCATGAGCCAGGAGCGCCCGGAGTTAATGCATCTGGCCGCCTTGTCGGCTTGCAGCATCAGCAATGCCTTGTTGCTGCGCCAAACTCACCATTTGTTGCTGCGCCTGAATTGGCCCGGTCGCTTAACGGGTGACGACCATGACGACTTGCTACTGCTTGACGAAGAAGGCCGAGTGCTTGGTGCCAATCTGCTGGCCCGTGAGATGCTAAACCTCGTCAAACATACACAACCTCACGCCAGCGACTTGTTTGCTATTCCCATGGGCTTGTTGTTTGATGCAGCCACACATGCCAACTCCATGGAAGTCCCTTTGTGGTCAGGATTGCATTTGCATATCAAAGCCGGTTTGCAAAAAACTTTCCAAAATGCGTCACAACCGGCTGCTACAGGTGCATTGCACCAAATTCAATCGGCAGTTATCAATAAGGCGATTGCCCACGCCAAAGGCAATGTAGCGCAGGCCGCCAAGGCACTGGGCATCAGCCGGGCGACACTTTACCGAAAATTGGCGCGCAAAAACAGCCACTAGTCCCAGCAGGGTGGTTAAATTGGCGCATAAAATGCTCGCTTGCCCATTTACCGGAGCCTGACATGCAGGGATTACTGAAATTTTCGAACGGTGTCGACCGCTTCAACACTTGGATCAACAAATACGTGATTTGGTTGATATTGGCAGCCACCCTGATCAGTGCCATCAACGCCTTGGTGCGCAAAATCTTCAACACCAGCTCCAACGCTTTTTTGGAAGTGCAATGGTATTTATTTGCCGCTTCCTTTTTGCTGGCATCTTGCTACACGCTGTTACAAAACGAGCACGTCAAGATTGATGTGATTTACGCCAAATTCAATCGCCAGACTCAGACCAAAATTGATATCTTCGGATTCGCTTGTTTCATGTTGCCCATGTGCACGGCGGTGATGTGGTTTGGCGTACCGTTTTTCTGGAAAGGTCTGATGTCCGGAGAAATGTCCTCCAACGCTGGTGGCTTGATCCGTTGGCCTGTGTACGCCATGATCCCGCTGGGCTTTGGATTGTTGTGGTTGCAAGGCATGTCTGAATTGATCAAGCGTGTCGCCTACCTCAAAGGAATCATCCCAGACCCAACGCTCAAGCCCGGCGAAAAATCTGCCGAAGAAGAACTGGCCGAAGAAATTCGCAAATTGGCAGAATCCAAAACCCATCCACAAAACGCCTGAACCGGGAACGACAATCATGGAATTTTTTATACACAACCTCGCCCCGGTCATGTTCCTGGGACTGATTGTTTTTCTGATGCTGGGTTTTCCGGTAGCTTTCAGTTTGGGCGCATGCGGCTTGTTTTTCGGCTTCATCGGCATTGAATTGGGCGTGTTGCCCGAAGCCTTGTTGCAAGCTTTGCCTTTGCGCATCTTCGGCATCATGCAAAACGACACCTTGCTGGCCATTCCGTTTTTCACGCTCATGGGCTTGATACTGGAACGATCCGGCATGGCCGAGGACTTGCTGGACACCATCGGCCAATTGTTCGGTCCGGTTCGAGGCGGCTTGGCATTCGCCGTGATCTTTGTCGGCGCCTTGTTGGCAGCGACCACCGGTGTGGTGGCGGCATCTGTTATTTCCATGGGACTGATTTCCTTGCCCATCATGCTGCGCTACGGTTATGACCGTCGCATCGCGTCTGGCGTGATTGCCGCGTCAGGCACCTTGGCACAAATCATCCCGCCATCACTGGTACTGATCATTTTGGCCGACCAACTCGGTCGCAGCGTCGGTGAAATGTACAAAGGTGCCTTCCTACCAGGCTTCATATTGACCGGCTTGTATGTGTTGTTCATCATGGGCGTGGCCATTTTCCGCCCGCAATGGGTGCCCGCCTTGCCGCTATCTGCCCGCACCATCCGCGAAGACAACGGCAAATCGGGTTTGCTTTCTCTGCTGCTTCTGACGATTTTGTGTACTTTTTCCGCCGTGTATTTGGCGCAAAGTTATCCCGCCATCTTGGACTACTTCAAAGGCAGCACTGGCTCCAATCCGGCCGCAGATGAAACCATCGTGGTGTCGCTTTGCTGCGGTGTATTGTTGGCTTTTGTGCTGGCCGTGGTCAATAAAACGACGCGTCTGGGTTTGCTTTCCAACATGGCCGAGCGGGTCACTTTCGTTTTGATTCCCCCGTTGCTGCTGATCTTCTTGGTGCTGGGAACGATCTTTTTGGGCATTGCCACCCCGACAGAGGGTGGCGCCATGGGTGCATTGGGGGCCATCATCATGGCTACCGTGCGCGGACGGCTCAGCTATTCGCTGCTCAAACAGGCTTTGACCTCCACCACCAAATTGTCCAGCTTTGTGCTTTTCATTCTGATTGGCTCCACCTGTTTCAGCCTGGTATTCCAAGGCGTGGATGGACATATCTGGGTGGAACATTTGCTGGGCGATTTGCCGGGCGGTCAACTCGGTTTTCTGATCGTCGTCAACATAATGATTTTTGTGCTCGCCTTTTTCTTGGACTTCTTTGAACTGGCGTTCATCGTGGTGCCGCTGCTCGGGCCCGTCGCAGAAAAGCTCGGCATCGATCTGATATGGTTTGGTGTGTTGTTGGCCGTCAACATGCAAACATCGTTCATGCACCCGCCATTCGGATTCGCGCTGTTTTATTTGCGCAGTGTGGCGCCGATCAAAGCGTATTTCGACAAGCCCACGCAAAAAGAAATTCAACCGGTCACCACCATGCAAATTTATTGGGGGGCCGTGCCTTACGTCATCATCCAAATCATCATGGTTGGCCTGATCATTGCCTTCCCCGGCATTGTCTCCAGTGGGCTGGAGAAAACAGAGGTATTGAGCGATGAGCAGGTGCAAATCGAAATGATGAATGCCACAATAGAAGGCGAAACGTCTGTTGACCCGGCGGCTGCGCAAACCGGTACTGAGACAGAAACCAAACCGGAAGACGATCCGATGAAGATGATGCAAGAGTCTATGAACAAGGAAAACGAGAAAAAATAAAGCCCGAGACAAACCTGCAATCCAGGTCTGTCTGTGTTTGCCCGGTCTATGTTGTTTTCCCTGACAGCCAGAAAAAAGCCCCGCACCGCGGGGCTTTTTTCTGGCAAAGTTCAAATCAGAGTTTGACGCCTTGCATATAGCGGTCAAAGGTGGCTTCGGAGAAGCGGAACCACAGGTTTTGTTGTTTGCGAAACGCTGAATAGTCAGCGTACACCTTTTTCCAGTTCGGGTTTTTGGCACTGAGTTCATCGTACAAGGCCATGGATTCTTTGAAAGCGATGTCCATGACATCCTTGGGAAACGGCAGAACCTTGGTTTTACTGGCCACCAGTTGCATCAAAGCGCCAGGGTTGCGTGCATCGTATTTGGCCTGACAGTCTACATGGGCAAATGCGGAAGCGCATTCAATGATGGACTTGTTGACTGCAGACAAGCTGTTGTAAGCCTTGTCATTGATGAAGAAGTCCAACTCAGGACCGCCTTCCCACCAACCTGGATAGTAATAAAAGGGAGCGACCTTGTTGAAGCCGAGTTTTTGGTCGTCGTAAGGGCCGATCCACTCGGCAGCGTCGATGGTGCCTTTTTCCAGCGATTGGTAAATCTCACCGCCGGGAATGTTTTGCGGGACGCCGCCCATGCGCTCAATCACCTTACCGGCAAAACCGCCGACGCGGAATTTCAGGCCTTTGATATCGGCAATGGATTTGATTTCCTTGCGGAACCAACCGCCCATTTGCGAGCCGGTGTTACCGCCGGGGAAATTGACAATGTTGTATTGCTTGTAAAACTCGCGCATCAGCTTCATGCCGTTGCCCTGAAACATCCAAGCCGTCATCTGACGGCTGTTCAAACCGAAAGGCACGGCACAACCAAGTGCAAATGTTTCATCCTTGCCGAAGAAGTAATAAGGCGAGGTGTGCGCCATTTCAACCGTAGCGTTTTGCACACCGTCCACCACGCCGAACGGAGGCATGAGTTCACCGGCAGCGTGGGTGGAAATGACGAATTTGCCACCGCTCAACTCATTGACTTTTTTGGCAAAGGTTTCAGCAGAACCGTAAATAGTGTCCAGTGATTTGGGAAAGCTTGACGCCAGGCGCCAGCGTATGGCTTCTTGCGCATGTACAGCAGGGGCTATGCCAGTTGCAAGTACGCCGGCAATGCCTGCATTTTTAAGTGCGGAACGACGATCCATGGGAACTCCAATTAAACAAGGGATGAATTCAAAAATTTTATCAGCCGACCAGTTTCAAACCTTTGGCGGCGGTGACAACTTCCGCAGAGATGATAGGGGCAAAACGCTGACGAACTGAATGCTCGATGCCGACAGCATCCAGGCCCAGTTGCGAAAGAATCTTGACTGGGTCGCCGTGCTCAGTGAATACATCGGGTACGCCAAGACGCAACACAGGGACAGTGACACCGGCATCTTGCAAAGCTTCCAGCACAGCAGAACCGGCACCACCCATGAGCGCGCCCTCTTCCACGGTCACCAACGCGTCGTGAGAGGAGGCGATTTGCAGCAGCAACTCTGTGTCCAAAGGCTTGGCCCAGCGCATATTGACTACCGTGGCATTCAGGTTTTGTGCCGCTTGCAAAGCCGGGTAAAGCATGGTGCCAAAAGCCAGGATTGCCACGCCCTGGCCTTGCTTGCGGATCTCGCCCTTACCAAAGGGCAGCGTGGGCAAGCCTGAGGACATAGGTGTACCTGCACCTGATCCACGAGGATAGCGAACCGCGACTGTGTGGTCTTGTGCGTGCGCCGTGCTGAGCAACATGCGGCATTCGTTTTCGTCGGCCGGACAGGCAATGCTGACTTGCGGAATACAACGCAAAAAGGGAATGTCGTACAAGCCTGCGTGGGTTGGTCCGTCGGCGCCGACGATACCGGCGCGGTCCAGCGCCAGCACCATGGGCAGTTTTTGCAAAGCCACATCGTGTATCAGTTGGTCATAGGCGCGCTGTAAAAACGTGGAGTAAATGGCGACGACCGGCTTCAAGCCCTCGCAGGCCATACCGGCAGCAAAAGTCAGCGCGTGTTGTTCGGCGATACCGACATCGTGATATCGCTCAGGAAAACGCCTGTGAAATTCAACCATGCCTGAACCTTCGCGCATCGCCGGTGTGATGGCAACAAGCTTGGGATCCTGTGCCGCCATGTCGCACAACCAGTTGCCGAACACCTGGCTAAACGTTTGTTTGGGTGCAGCTGCGGGAGGAACAAGTCCGATCTTGGGATCAAATTTTCCAGGTCCGTGGTAGGCGATAGGGTCGGCTTCGGCCAGCTTGTAGCCCTGGCCTTTGCGAGTAACCACATGCAAAAACTGTGGACCGTTCAAATTCTTGATGTTTTGCAATGTGGGGATCAAGACCTCAAGATCATGGCCGTCGATAGGACCTATGTAATTGAAGCCGAATTTTTCAAACAAAGTGGCCGGCAGAATCAAGCCCTTGGTCTGGTGTTCAAGTCGACGCGCCAACTCAAACAAGGGCGGTGCGTTTTTCAAAACTTGGCGGCCTACCTCTTTGGCGGCGGTGTAAAAACGACCACTCATCAATTGCGCCAAATAGCGGTTTAGCGCACCGACTGGCGGGCTGATGGACATGTCGTTGTCGTTGAGTATGACGAGCATGTTGCAATCGCTGACACCGGCGTTATTCATTGCCTCAAAAGCCATGCCGGCGGTCATGGCGCCGTCGCCGATGATGGCCACGCTGTGTCTGTGCTCGCCTTTTTGCTTTGCCGCCATGGCCATGCCGAGTGCAGCGGAAATGCTGGTGGATGAATGCGCCGTACCAAAGTGGTCGAATTCACTTTCATCCCGCTTGGGGAAACCGGCGACACCACCTAATTGGCGCAAACTGCCCATGCGATCACGGCGGCCGGTGAGGATTTTGTGCGGGTAGGTTTGGTGACCAACGTCCCAAACAAACCGGTCATGCGGGGTATTGAACACGTAATGCAGGGCAACCGTCAATTCCACCGTACCCAGATTGGAGCTGAAATGCCCGCCGGTCTTACCCACGCTTTCAATCAGAAAATGGCGCAACTCACCGGCCAATACAGGCAATTGTTGCGGGGACAGCCGCCGCACATCCGCTGGCGATTGGATACTGTCTAACAAAGGGGTCATCTGGCCTTCTCCTGCAATGCATGCCTCAAAGGCAAAGTGCGCTTATTCATTAGCTTAAGTGTGTCAACTGAAGTTGACAATAAGGGGTTTACCCTAGGAAGCTTAACAGTAATAAAAAACCCCTGGAGCAAAAGCCACAGGGGTCAGAACCGGCTGAACGCGGATAAAAACTGCGATCAGGCTTTTCTTGCGTAGGCGCTGCACCAGCCTGTGGCAGTGACATTTTTGCCTGCAAACAAGGGGCAGCCACCTGCCTTGTCACCGGCTTTACCCTGGTACAGGGCACAATTGGCACAACACTGATCGGACTTGTGGGTGGCGTATTTTTTACCGTCCACCTTGGTGGTGTCAGCTTTGTAACCCAGAGCGGAAGCTTGTGCATCCTTTTCGTCAACCAGGGCCAGAGCAAACACTTGGCCGCCTGCCAACATGGCAGCGCTGCCCAAACTGAGTTGAATTACAAATTCGCGACGACTGGTCATAAAAATCTCCGGTAAAGAATGAAAACCCTGACGGGTGCTTAGCTCTGCATTTTTGCCCATACAGAGCCATGATCACTTAACGCTTCGCAGATACCCTAGGTTGACGCTCAAGTAAACAAAAATTTAAGAGCTGAATGGCCCGTTCAACACAATGGTGGTGTAGTTCAGCACACCAGCTATGGTGACCCAAATCAAATAAGGCAAGAGCAGCCAGGCTGACAGGCGGCGGTACGGATAAATGAATACCATCAAAAACACAATGCTTTGCCAAATAAATAAGAGTTCAATCATGGACCAGTCCGGGCGGTGCCATTGAAAATAAAGCTGACTCCAAAAAATATTGAAAAAGGCGTTCAAAGCCAATAAGCACATCCATTTGATGCGCTGCCGGCGGCCCGGGCAAGCGTGCCAGCCCAGCCAGGCGCAAATGGCTACCAAGGTGAATATCACCGACCAGATCAGCCCGAAAGCCGCATCCGGCGGTTTCCAGGAAGGTTGCTTCAAGGCAAAGTACCAGGCGTCCAGCACTGTCAAAGATCCACCTATACCGGCCACCCCAAAACTCAGCACAAAAGACAACAGCAGGCTGCGCCAATGCGTTTTAAGCGTAGGCGATACCGTAATCTGAGTTTCTGAGAGTTGTTCAGAACCCACTGAATCTGGCTGAACGGATTGTTTTTCGAAAATCAAGGGTTATCCCTAGTGATAAATTCGTCCGGACACTTTGTAATGTCAACTTGTATTGACACATTCTGTGTTGCGTACATCTCAACCTTCTTTCAGAAAAAGCCATCGCGCATGACGAACTCTTCGATAGCGAAAACTTCAGTCAAAGTGGTCATCCTGACCATGGACACGCACCTTAACAGCGCTGCTCACAAGGCACGTGATGCATTGAAACGTCTGATCCCAGGCCTGAGTTTTTCTATCCACTCCGCCTCAGAATACACAGCGGACGCCCACAAAATGTCGCGTTGCAAAGCTGATATTGCTACTGCGGACATTATTGTCGTCACCATGCTATTTCTGGAAGACCACTTCCAGCCGATTTTGCCCGACTTGCAAGCGCGCCGCGAGCACTGCACCGCCATGGTCTGCATCATGTCCGCCGCCGAGGTGGTCAAGCTCACGCACATGGGCAAGCTCGACATGGGCAAACCCAGCACCGGCCCCATGGCTTTTCTGAAAAAACTTCGCGGCAGTAAACCCCAAGCCGGTCAGCATGCGTCTGCCGGTGCCAAACAAATGAAGATGCTGCGCCGACTGCCGCAGATCCTGCGTTTCGTGCCGGGAACTGCGCAGGATTTGCGCGCTTACTTTTTGACACTTCAATACTGGCTGGGCGGCTCACAAGAAAATATTCAAAACCTGGTGATGTATCTGGTTGACCGCTATGCCAAACATGTGCTGCCGAAAAACGCAGCCGATCTGAAAGTTGCCGCACCGCTTGAATACCCTGAAGTCGGCGTGTATCACCCGCGCATGCAACCGCGGTTGCATGATGACATCAATCATCTGCCGCAGCTAGTCCGACCGCAAGCCGCCAAAGGCCGTGTCGGTATATTGTTGATGCGCTCCTATTTGATTGCCAACAACGCCCAGCATTACGACGCAGTGATTTCAGCTTTGGAGGTACAAGGTCTGCAAGTGGTACCTGCGTTCGCTGCCGGCTTGGATTCACGTCCGGCAATTGAAGCGTTCTTCCTGAAAGAGGGTAAATGCACGGTGGACGCCGTCGTTTCGCTCACCGGTTTCTCGCTGGTCGGCGGCCCCGCCTACAACGATGCACACGCTGCCGAAGAAATTTTGGGCAAACTCGATGTGCCTTACATCGCCGCGCATCCTGTCGAGTTTCAAACCCTGGACCAATGGGGCGGCTCCAGTCGCGGCCTGCTGCCAGTCGAGTCCACCATCATGGTGGCGATTCCTGAACTCGATGGTTCTATTATTCCCATGGTGTACGGCGGACGTCCGGGCGCCGACGGCGTGACTTGCACCGGCTGTGAGCAACGCTGCACCTTCACCAAAGAACACCATCAGGAAGACATGTTCACTTGCACCGAGCGCACCTCCATGCTCGCCATGCGGGTGGCGCGTTTGGTGGCCTTACGCCGCAGCGAACGCGCCAAGCGACGCGTGGCCATGGTCATCTTCAATTTCCCGCCTAACGCGGGCAACACCGGCACTGCCGCCTACCTGGGTGTGTTCGAGTCGCTCTACAACACCATGAAGGCCATGAAGGCCCAAGGCTATACCGTCGATTTACCCGAATCACGCGAAGCCTTGGAACACCAGATTCTGGAAGGCAACCGTATGCAATACGGCGCGGATGCCAACGTTCACACACTGATTTCTACCCAAGACCATGTGCGGCGCGAACGCTACCTGGCTGAGATCGAAGCGCATTGGGGCCCGGCGCCTGGCAAACAACTTTCTAATGGTGAATCCATTTTTATCATGGGGCATCAGTTTGGCAATCTGCTGGTCACTGTGCAGCCGTCGTTTGGCTATGAAGGCGACCCGATGCGTTTATTGTTTGAAGGCGGCTTTGCCCCGACGCATGCTTTCTCGGCTTTTTACCGCTACCTGCGTGAAGACTTTGCAGCCAACGCGGTACTGCATTTCGGCACACACGGCTCGCTGGAATTCATGCCGGGTAAACAAACCGGATTGGCCGGCAGTTGCTGGCCCGATCGTTTGATCAATGATTTGCCGAATTTTTATTTGTACGCGGCCAACAACCCGTCCGAAGGCGCGATTGCCAAGCGCAGAGGCGGCGCCACTCTCATCAGTTATTTGTCACCGACTGTGGAAGCAGCCGGTTTGTACAGCGGCTTGGTGGATTTGAAAGCATCCATCGACCGTTGGCGCAACCTCAGTCCCGCCGAGGCCACTGACATGGCAAGCCTGGCTGAGCTTATTCAAGCCCAAGCCGCAGCTATTGACCTGACGCCCGCTGTTCCCGTGTGGAACCTGCACGCCAGCGCTGACAGTCTGCAACAGGTGCAACACACCATTCAACAGTTGTCAGTGCAAATGCTCGAACTTGAATACACGTTGATACCACACGGCCTGCACGTGGTCGGCAAGCCGTTCAACGACTCGCAATATGCCAATATGTTGAGCGCCATGGCCGAGAGCCACAACATGGGCGAAGTCGCGCCCGCAGCCATAGATGCCATCGTCAAAGGCAGCAGTGCCGCCAAGGCTGCCGAACTCAGCGGCCTGCCGGTCAGCGAGGATCTCAGCAAGCTCTTTGACACCTTGGTCAAGACCTTTGTGCTGATGGGCAAGAACAGCGAAATCGAAGGTCTGCTCGGCGCTCTGGATGGTCGCTACATACACCCGGCGCCTGGCGGCGACTTGCTGCGCACGCCGGATGTGTTGCCCACCGGACGCAACCTGCACGGCTTTGACCCGTTCCGCATTCCAAGCACATTTGCTGTGCAAGACGGTGCCAAACAAGCTGACAAACTCGTCGCCCGTTTCATGGACGACGGCAACCCGCTACCCGAATCTGTGGCCATTGTTTTGTGGGGCAGCGACAACCTGAAATCTGAAGGCAGTCAAATCGGTCAGGCGTTGCGCTTACTGGGTGCCAAACCCCGGTTTGACAGCTATGGCCGCTTAGTGGGCGCGCAGCTGATTCCGCTGGCCGAACTCGGCCGCCCGCGCATCGATGTAGTGGTCACGCTGTCGGGCATCTTCCGCGACCTGCTGCCGTTGCAAATCAAGATGCTGGCCCAGGCCGCGCTCATGGCTGCCGAGGCAGATGAACCTTTGGAACAAAACTACATCCGCAAACATGCATTGGCATACCAGAAGGAGCACAACTGCGACATGCAAACCGCTGCCTTGCGCGTGTTCGGCAACGCAGACGGCACCTATGGTGCCAACGTCAACAACTTGGTTGAAAACGGCCTTTGGGATAACGAGGAAGAACTTGCCAACACTTACACCTCGCGCAAAGGGTTCGCGTTTGGCGTGAGCGGCCAACCCGTTTCAAATCCCGGCTTGCTCAAAAGCGCCTTGGCCGATGTGCAACTGACCTACCAAAACCTTGAATCGGTTGAACTCGGCGTGACCACGGTTGACAATTATTTCGACACACTCGGCGGCATCACCCGCGCAGTTCGCCAGGCCAAGGGCGGCACTGAGAATACGCCGGTCTACATCGGCGACCAGACCCGTGGCGACGGCACCGTCCGCAGTTTGACCGAGCAAGTGGCACTTGAAACCCGCACCCGCATGCTCAACCCCAAGTGGTACGAAGGCATGCTGGAACACGGCTACGAAGGCGTCAGACAAATCGAGGTGCACATCACCAACACCATGGGCTGGTCGGCCACCACCGGCCAGGTGCAGCCCTGGGTTTACAAGCAACTTTCTGAAACCTTTGTGCTGAATCCTGAAATGCGCGACCGCCTGGCCCGACTCAACCCGACGGCTTCAGCCCGGCTGGCTAACCGCTTGATTGAAGCCTCCGACAGGGCCTACTGGAAGCCTGACGCAGAGATGCTGCAACAACTGAAACAAGCCAGCGACGAACTGGAAGACCGTTTGGAAGGCGTCTACGAAGTCAGCCAAAGTTAATCCGGTTTTCCCCTTGTTTGCGCATGGTGACAGTGTCACTCTGCGCCTTTCGTAAGATTGCTCCATGGCTACTCCCTTTCCCTTCTCCGCCATCGTCGGTCAGGACGAGATGAAACTGGCGATTCAAATCGTTGCCGTTGACCCCAAAGTCGGCGGCGTGCTCGCTTTGGGTGACCGAGGCACCGGCAAATCCACGGCCGTGCGCGCCCTGGCCGACTTGCTCCCACCCATTCAAGTGGTCAAAGGCTGTCGTTACGGCTGTGACCCTGGCAGTTCAGGTGGCACCTGTCCGGATTGCGCCATCTTGAAGACCGGCAAAAAAATCGCGACTGAGAGCAAAGCGGTGCCGGTCATCGACCTGCCCTTGGGCGCGACCGAAGACCGTGTGGTGGGTGCGCTTGATTTGGAGCAAGCGCTCAGCCAAGGCGTGAAAGCGTTTTCTCCCGGCTTGCTGGCCCAAGCCAACCGTGGTTTTTTGTACATCGACGAGGTGAATTTGCTGGAAGACCATTTGGTCGATTTGCTGATCGATGTTGCCGCCTCCGGTGAAAACGTGGTCGAGCGCGAGGGTTTGAGCGTGCGGCATCCGGCGCGTTTTGTGTTGGTCGGCAGCGGCAACCCGGAAGAAGGTGAATTGCGCCCTCAGTTGCTGGATCGCTTCGGCCTGTCCGTAGAAGTGAAAACGCCGCAGGATTTGGATCAGCGTGTGCTCGTCATCAAGCGCCGCGATGCCTTCGAGCGCGACCCCGAGGCTTTCCGTGAAGCTTATGCCGCAGACAACGAGGCCTTGCGCAACCACATTTTGAAAGCCCGCAAAACGCTGGACAAAGTGGTGACCGGTGACGACTTGCTGCGCACTTGCGCGCAACTCTGCCAAAAGCTGGGCACCGATGGTTTGCGCGCTGAACTCACCTTGATGCGCGCCAGCCGCGCTTATGCCGCCATACAGGGCAAAAAAACCGTCACCACGGCGCATTTGCGCGCCATCGCACCGCTGGCCTTGCGCCACCGCCTGCGCCGCAATCCGCTGGACGACACCGGCTCGGGCACGCGTGTTCAACGTGCGCTTGAGGAGGTATTGGGCGCGTGAACCTGGCCTGGGACGACGCCTTGTGGGCTGCGGCTGCGCTCAGCGTTGACCCCTCAGGACTGCGCGGTGTCTGGCTGCGTGCACCGCACGGGCCGGTGCGTGACAACTGGCTGACTGAACTCACCCGGCTTCATCCCTCACTCAGACGGCTACCGGGTCACGCCGACAGCGAACGCCTGCTCGGCGGGCTGGACTTGGGGGCTACTTTGAATGCCGGACGCGCCGTTTACCAGGCCGGTTTGCTGCTGCAAACCTCGCCCACGGTTTTACTCTTGCCCATGGCCGAAAGATTGCCCGACGACACCGCCGCCATTTTGGGTCAGGTGTTAGACCAAGGCCAGGTCACCTTGGGCAGCAGCGGCATGACGCAAAACAGCTTCATCGGTGTGGCCGCTTTGGACGAAGCGCTGGAAGACGAACCGCCACTGGCCGGCGGCTTGCAAGAGCGTTTAGGCATCTGGTTGGATTTGCGTTCTATGGGACGGTCTGGCGGTGAGTCCGAGGAAACACGGCTGGTGCTGGACACCTTGCCCGAACTCGATATGCACGCACTGCGTGCCCACGCCTTGCAGTTGCCTGTCAGCGACGCACAACTGACAGCCATGTGCCAGACCGCTATGGCGCTGGGTGTAGACAGCTTGCGTGCGCCGCTGGCAGCCATCAAACTGGCCAAAGTGATGGCTGCTTTGCGCGGCAATGACTTGGTGGAAGATGAAGATTTGGGCCGCGCAGCGCGCTTGGTGATCACGCCACGCGCCACCCGCTTGCCGCCGCCTGAGGAAGACCAGCAAGAGCAGCCTCCCCCCGAGCCCCCGGAGCAAGACAGCCCGCCTGAAGAACCGCCAACTGAAGCAACTGAGCCGCCGCAAGAACCAGAACCGCCTGCGCAAGAACAGGACGAGACCGAATTCGACCCGCAACACATGGCAGAGTTGATGCTGGAAGCCGCCTTGGCCAGCCTGCCTGCAGACGTGCTGGCGCAATTGGCCGAGGGCAACAAACCCGCGGCAGCCGGCCGCGGCCAAGGCCGCAGCGGAGACCGCAAAATGAGTTTATTGCGCGGTACGCCCATGCCGCCACGCCCGGGCAATCCGCGCCATGGCGCGCGACTGCATGTGCTGGCCACCTTAAACGCTGCCGTGCCGCGCCAGAAACTGCGTCGCATTCCTGCCAACTCCAAAGCCCGCTTAGCCATTCGCACCGAAGATTTCCATGTGCACCGGTTTGCCGAAAACAGTCCTACCTGTCTGATATTTGCGATTGATGCCTCGGGTTCTGCGGCGCTGCACCGCCTGGCCGAGGCCAAAGGCGCGGTCGAGCTGCTGCTGGCACAGTCCTACGCCAGACGCGACCAAGTCTGCGTGATCGGCTTTCGTGGCACCACCGCGGAGGTGTTGCTGCCGCCGACCAAATCGCTGGTACGCGCCAAGCGCAGCCTGTCCGGCTTGCCTGGCGGGGGCGGTACGCCATTGGCCAAAGCCATCGAACAAAGCCTGCAAGTCGCGCTGGCGGAAAAACGGCTCGGACATTCACCCAGCCTGGTCATGCTGTCCGACGGACGCCCTAACGTGACATTGCAAGGCCAAGGCGGACGGGTGCAAGCGCTGGAGGATGCGCTCACTTTGGCGCGACAGTGGCGTGGCCACGGCCTGCCCGCCATTTGGCTGGACACCAGCGCCAGACCGGACCCGCAAGCGCAGCAATTGGCCAAGGAAATGGGCGCCCGCTATGTGCCGCTGCCCCTGGCCAATGGCAGTCGCATGGCGCAAGCGGTGCAGGCGGTGCAAGCCGGCAGCGCCATGCCAGCTGCGCCTTCAAAGCTTGCGCCTGTTTGGCAAAAACAGGCTGCCCCATCCACCACGCCGGTTTGGCGCAACCCTTAGGCTGGTTGAGCTTCATGGACTGGGAAAGACTGCGCCACGACTGGCCTAACGCCGGGCTCAGCCGGTTCATTGAAGCTGCAGGCGTGCGCTGGCATGTACAACAAGCGGGCACTCAAGGGCCGCGCGTGTTGTTGCTGCATGGGACCGGCGCTTCATCGCATACTTGGCGCGACATGTTGTTGCCGTTGGCAGAACAAGCCCAGGTGCTGGCCGTCGATTTACCGGGACATGGTTTCTCCAGCCTAGCTGAAGGCGACGCAATGTCGCTGCCCGGCATGGCCAACAGCTTAGGTATTTTGTTAAAGCAACTGAATTGGCCGGTGGATGCCTTCATAGGCCATTCGGCCGGCGCGGCCATTGCCGCACAAATGGTGCTGGATCAAGGCTTGCAAGCACAGGTGTTGATAGGCATCAACCCGGCTTGGTTGCCGCTGCCAGGATTGGCAGGCATGTTATTTCCACCGGCCGCCAAATTACTGGCTGTCACCAGTCTGGTGCCGCAGTGGTTTGCGCGCCAGGCCAGTAGCCCGGGCATGCTGGACAAACTGTTGCAAAGCACCGGCTCGACGCTTGATGAACGCGGCAAGCATTTGTACGCGCAACTCGTGGCCAGCCCGGCGCATGCGCAAGGCGCATTGAAAATGATGGCGGCCTGGGATTTGTCGCGTGGCGCTGACAAGTTGCAACAATTGAATTGTCCGGTACGCATACTGGTTGGCGACAACGATGGCACGGTACCGCCTTTGCAAGCCCGGCAAGCAATGGGTTTGCTGTCAGACGCTGAATTAGACATACGATCAGGCTATGGTCACTTGGTACACGAAGAAACGCCACAACAAACCGTTAAATTCTGTTTAAAAAATCTGCAGGCCAATTAGCGCCGGAATTACCCATAGGCATCTTCCGAAAAAATATTTCTTACTGAATATGCGCTGGAAATTCAAACAATGTCCCATAGATTGCATACACAAAGCGCATCGGTCACAAATAGACCGTGAAAATACTTATAAAATAGAAAAACAAGGTTAAACAAAATGAAAAAAACTATTACATCAATTTTTTAAATCTGCTTAAAGCTTTCGAACCGACAACAGATGAGGCTTTGCTGGACTCCACCTGCAAACAGATCCTGGAAGAAATTGCCATCGGTGTGTCCAACGACAAACTGCTGACCGTCTCTGATGTCATGAGTTTCAAACAACTTGGTTCACCCGCGACCCTGCACCGTAAACTGGATGTTCTTTTGAACGCCAAACTGGTTGAGTCCATTTTCCAAGGGAACAACCGGCGCACCAAATACATCAACCTGACCAACTCCGGTCAGGCTTATTTCGAACGTTTATCTAGCGCCATCCAATCTGTACATCAGTCTCTTCATCAATGACTTGATTGTTGGTGGTGGGTTTGATAAGCCTGCTGCCTTCACGTATCTCAGGTTTTGGCCATGCCCATCAGGTGCGCCATGTCCTTGAAAAATATCTTCACGTGGGCCATGGGTTTTGTGCGCTCGAGCTTTTTGTTCATGTATGAATCAAAAGTCAGTTTTTGCACGTCCTTGTCTTCGCACATCTTGACAAAACTTTCACGGCGTTTGTCGGTGCTGTACCAGAAATACTGCATGATGCCCAGCACCAGAAACACGGTGCCGTGGTCTTTCATGAAGCGCTTGCGCGCCAGCTTTAAGGCCTTGGTGTTGCCGGTGGTCAGCATTTCATGCGCTGCCTCTGCCGCCAAACGCCCGCCCAGCATGGCGTAATAAATACCTTCGCCGGAAGCAGGTGCAACCACACCGGCTGCGTCTCCGGCCAGCACCACATCACGCCCGTTGTCCCAGCGCGGCAGCGGCTTCATAGGCAAAGGCGCGCCCTCGCGACGCAGCACTGTGGCTTGCTGTAAGCCTGCGGCATCGCGCAAACGCCCAACAGCACCGCGCAATGAAAACCCTTTGTCAGCGCTGCCGGTTCCCACGCTCATGGTGTCGCCGTGCGGAAACACCCAGCCGTAAAAATCGGGTGACAAACTGCCACGGTAATACACATCGCAGCGTGATGGATCGGCATCGGTTTGCAACATGTTGGCCGGGGTTTGCAATATCTCGTGATAAGCAAACACGTATTTGGTTTTTTCTGCGCCGGGGACAGCTTGTCTAGCCACCTCGGACTTGGCACCGTCAGCACCGACTATGCAAAGGCCGCGTGTGCTGGCGGCAAAAGTCAAGCCGTCATCGGTACGCACCGTGAAATGCACCCGGCTGACGCCGTCATCGTCACGCGTGAGTTTGTCAAACACACCGCGCTGGCGCACGGCTCCGTGCAATTCGGCACGCACGCGCAGCCACTCGTCAAACTGGTCGCGGTTGACCATGCCGACAAATCCCCCTTCGATAGGTATATCGACTTTTTTGTCCTTGGGCGAGACCATGCGCGCGGCACGTGCTTTGGCCACCAGCAGCTCATCCGGAATCTGGAAATCCTTGATCAAGCGAGGTGGAATGGCGCCACCGCAAGGTTTGATACGCCCCTGGCGGTCCAGCAAAAGCACGCGGTGCCCTTGCAAAGCCAAATCATCTGCAGCAGTTGCACCTGCCGGGCCGCCGCCCACCACCACCACGTCATAGGTATCGTTTTTCATCATTTGACTCCATTTAAAAGGACAGATTCACTCAAATTTCTCATGCTGTGACCTCGCTGGCATGACGCAACGCAAAAGCGCTGACCATCATGCCGGCCACCAGCAACGGCACTCCAAAGGCGCTCAATCCCAAGGCCTGCTTCACCGGATCTTTCATGAAGCGGATCATCAGCGGGACTTGTGCATAAATTAAGAGCAACACAGCCAAGGCGTAAGACCAATCGCTCCAGCGAAGCAACAAAGCCACCACGACAAACTGCGGCAACAACATGAACCAGCAAGCCGTGCCGGCGGCGCGTTTGACCCCGAGTTGCACCGGCAGCGACCACACGCCCATGAGCCGGTCGCCCTCAATGGCTTTGAAATCGTTCAAGGTCATGATGCCGTGTGCTGCCAGGCTGTAGAGCAAGGCCAAAGTCAAAATATGCGCGCCCGGCAGTTCGCCACCGGCCATGACTGCAGCACCTGTGATCCAGGCCAATCCTTCGTAACTGAGACCGCAAGCGGCGTTGCCCAGCCAGCCGTCTCGTTTAAAGCGAAAAGGCGGTGCGCTGTAGCCCCAAGCCAGCAGCAAGGCCAGCAAAGTAGCTTTGAAACTCCAGTCGCCCAGTTGCCAGGCCCAAAGCAAGGACAACACGGTCCATATAACGGCAATGTACAACCCCCATTTACCGGGTATGCGCCCGGATGGAATCGGTCTTTGTGGTTCGTTGATGGCATCTACATGACGGTCAAACCAATCATTCACCGCCTGGCTGGTAGCGCAGACCATGGGACCGGCCAGCACAATGCCGCTGAAGATCAACCATAAACGGTCCGAAAATGGCTGACCTGAGGACACCGCGCCGCAAGCAAATGCCCACATCGGCGGAAACCATGTGACGGGCTTTAAAAGCTGTAAAACGGCAGATGCTTGAGGCAGTGACATTACCCCATTTTTCATCTGACAGTAATAAATGTCAATCTAAGTTGACGCTTTTTGACGGCGCCAAGGGTTTACTCTGAGTCGATTTCAGAGACTATGCCGTACCTGTGCAATTTGACATAAAGACTTTGGCGCGACAAACCCAGCATTTCGGCGGCAGATGCTCGGTTGTTGTGGGTCAATTCCAGGGCCGCCTGAATACACATGCGCTCAATCATGGTGCTGGTTTCACCGACGATGTCCTTCATCGGCATGCGCCCGACCAGCTGCGACAACTGCTCGACTGAATCGGCCATGCCGGAGGTGGCGGATTTGTGCACGCTGCGACCGACCTGAATGTCGCGGATGAAAAAACCATAAGTCGGCTGATCGCCGCTCAAAGTAACCCCGGCCACATCGACCGGCATGAGCACGCCGACCGAGCTGCGCAGTTCGGTTGCAAACCCGCGCAATATGCCGGATTGGCGCAGGTTGTTCAGCAGCACACCCAAATCGACTGCGCCGCGCGCCATGAAATCTTCCAGATTTTTTTCTATCAATTGACCTGTGGCGCTGAGGCCCAGCATGCTGCAAATCTCTGCATTGGCAGCCAGTACAGAGCCGCTGCGATCGGTCACGACAAAGCCTATGGGCGCATTTTCTAGCGCATGCTGGAACCACTCGCCGTCGGCTTCGGACGACTGCGCATTGAGAGAGACTGCGGCAGCCTGCATACGCAACAAAAATTGCTGCCCGCCTTCCTGCATAAACACAGAGGCATGCAATTGACAATCCTGATCGGCTTTCAGGCTACGAACACGTGCGCTTTCCATGCGGCCTGAAGCTTGTGCAGCTCGCAGCAAGGATTCAAGTGCATCGCGTGACGCAGGTTCAAAGCATTGAACAATATCTGCACCCGGCAAACGCTTGACGTTGTCTTTGAACACCAGTTGCGCCGATTGGTTGGCTTCCATCACCCGGCGCTGCGCCACATCGACGACCAGCACAGGGTCTGTGACCGTCTCGAACAACAAGCGGTAACGCGCTTCCATGTGACGCAAACGAAGGTAATCCCGCTCCATAGACTGGTGCGATTCGACCAGCCGTCGCTGCATTTGAGACACGCCGCTCAAATCCCGACCGAATACCCAGAACTGATTCGAGTCGGCCTGAGGAACGGCCAGCAACTGCAAGGGCACATCGACTTCCCCGACAGTCAGATTCACGTGCCGCCAGGCGCTGACAGCATTTTTTTCCGGCTTGACCAGTAAATTTCGCAATTTGTCTTGGCTATCGAGGGTGGCTTGCGAAGACAGGGTTTTGCCCTGCCAGTCCTTAAGGTTTAAGCGCTGCAATTCTTTGCCTGAAGCCGTGATGTCAAGTACCACGCCCTCGGCACTCAAGACGATGATGACATCCGACAAAGTCAGCAACAGACTTTCAATTTGGTCTGAGGGTAATGAAAAAATATTCACTTTAAGGGTAATTCACGGGTAATGTATTAAAGGGGAAAGACCCCCGCCTAACTTGTAAAAATTCAAATATTTCCCAATTCAACTTCATTCTAACCGCCATTTCATGACAGATTGACACTTTTCATTATCGCGTCATCCTGACAGCTGAGGCCAATTGATTTTTTTGAATATGTTGAATAGCCTGATTTTGCGCCTGGTCTGCATGCAAACAGCCGAAATCTGCGTCCAATGTCTCAACCAAATCTTCGCGCGAACGCAGCAAAGAACCGCCAACCATGATTTGTACTTTCGGATTGCTGCATTTTTGTCTTAAGCGGGCGATGAGCTTTTTCGTATCGGGAATCTGCTTGTCTTCTGACAGAGACACACCGATCAAATCCACCCATTCCGAGCGGACAGCGCTGAACATGTCCTCCGCAGCGAACTGGTTGGTGCTGAACACATGCCAGCCATAACGCCTGAAATACTGAGACAAGATAAGCAAGCCGAGTGAATGGTGAGAGCCCGCTGGCTTAACCAGCAAAGCATTGAGCTGGCTGCCGGTTTTTTGCTGG
Organism: Bordetella parapertussis; assembly: GCA_945870575.1. Lineage (GTDB taxonomy): Bacteria > Pseudomonadota > Gammaproteobacteria > Burkholderiales > Burkholderiaceae_C > Limnohabitans. The sequence goes on from CAMBSK010000002.1 coordinate 48,829, forward strand.
CTGTAGCCCATGACAAAATCTGCACTCAGCCCGTAAATCAGTTGTTCCAAGCAGAAAATGCCTTGGGTGACTTGGATAAAGTCGATGTCATCGTCATACCACCAGTCGTGAAAAAGCCTGGCGGCATGAGGAATGGCATCCAGGTAAAGGCTTTCAATGTCGTGACCCTCGGCCAGCATGGTTTTGACATAAATCTCTGGCAAAGAGGCATTGGTCGACACACAGGCTTTGCCTAACTCTTCGCTGTGAGCAGATGTAAAAGGGATTTTTTCGTAAACCCTGGAGGTCGTATCAAGCAATTTAGGAATGACGTGGGTCACCAAGGCCTGGTGAAGAGGTCGCTTGATATCCGAATTGATAGAGAGTTCCACTTGAGCTCTTTTCTCAGGCCTAAGCCGACAGAAATTGATAACTCCCCAAGTGTCATGGTTTTTAGACACTTCAAACCTAGGGAAAACCCCGTATGTGTCATCTTTAAATAACGTCAATTTAGGTTGACACATTCTGCTTCTGACTCTAAAGTCAATTCATGGACTCCAACTGCTTTTTGCCATGAACACCGCAACCACACCCGTCATCAGCGTGGGCTTGTACACACCTGAAGAACGCGCCCGCCGAGATGCGACCATTTGGACGCCGGTACAAGGTTTTTTGGCGGCTTTTCAGTTCATCGTGTTTGCCATCAGCGTCTGCCTGATCGCCCGTTTCATGGTCACCGGCCAGGGTGAAACTGCTGCCATCTGGTCAGTGGTGTTCAAAACCTTGGTGCTCTACACCATCATGGTCACCGGCTCCATCTGGGAAAAAGTGGTGTTTGACAAATGGTTGTTCGCCCCTTCTTTCTTTTGGGAAGACGTGTTCAGTTTTTTAGTGCTGGGTCTGCACACAGCTTATTTGTTTAGCTTGTACTCCGGCAACATGAGCACGCACGAGCAACTGTGGCTGGCGCTGGCAGCTTATGCGGCCTACGCCATCAACGCTGGTCAATTTCTACTCAAACTGCGCGCCGCCCGGGTGCAGGAGCGCGCCACCATTGCCATGCATAAGGAGTTGGCCGCATGACGCCAGTCATCCCCATTCGTTCAGACAGCAGCGGTTGTGACCAGTCGCCCGTGATCACCACCGAGCGCGGTCAGCGCGAGGTGTTTTGCGGCCTGACCGGCATCATTTGGCTGCACCGCAAAATCCAAGACGCATTTTTTCTGGTGGTCGGTTCGCGCACCTGCGCTCACCTGATTCAGTCCGCCGCCGGTGTGATGATTTTTGCCGAGCCTCGCTTTGGCACTGCCATCATTGACGAACGCGATTTAGCCGGTCTGGCCGACTGCAACGACGAGCTCGACAAAGTGGTCAACAAACTGCTGTTGCGCCGTCCGGACATCCGCACTTTGTTTCTGGTGGGCTCATGTCCGTCAGAAGTGATCAAACTCGATTTGTCGCGCGCGGCCGAACGCCTGAGTCGCCAGTTCAACCCCGCCGTGCGCGTGCTCAATTACTCCGGCAGCGGCATCGAAACCACCTTCACCCAAGGCGAAGACACTTGCTTGCAATCCATGGTGCCGGTGTTGCCTACTTTGCCGTCCGGCTCCAAGCAACGCCTGATGGTGGTCGGCACCATGGCAGACATTGTGGAAGACCAGATGCGCCGTTTGTGGACCGACATGGGTATCACGGACGTGGATTTTTTCCCGCCCCGCAACAGCACTGCCTTGCCTGATGTGGGTCCTGACACCGTGTTTTTACTGGCGCAACCCTTTTTGGCCGACACCAGCCTGGCTTTGGAAGCACGCGGTGCCAAACGCCTGCCCGCACCGTTTCCTTTGGGCGTCGAGGGCACGACCGCTTGGCTGCAAGCTGCTGCCAATGCATTCAATGTTCCGCAAGAAACCTTCGACAACGTGACCCGCGCAGCCAGACAACGCGCCGAAGCGGCCCTGGTTCGTTTACGCAGCCAGTTAGAAGGCAAAAAAATCTTTTTCTTCCCCGACTCGCAACTCGAAATTCCACTCGCGCGTTTTTTGCACCGCGAAATGGGCATGGAGTTATCCGAAATCGGCACCCCTTATTTGCACCGTAAGCTGATGGCCGAAGAACTCGCCATGTTGCCTGCGGGCAGCCGCATCACCGAAGGCCAGCATGTGGAAAACCAACTCGACCGCTGCCACGCAGACGCGCCGGACTTGGTGGTCTGCGGCCTGGGCTTGGCCAATCCACTCGAAGCGCAAGGCCTGACCACCAAGTGGGCCATCGAGCTGGTTTTCACCCCCATCCAAGGCTACGAGCAAGCCGCTGATTTGGCTGAGTTGTTCAGCCGTCCGCTGCGCCGTCGCATCAAACTCGCTGCGTGAGGTAAAAAAGACATGCAACTCACACTCTGGACATACGAAGGACCGCCGCACGTAGGCGCCATGCGTGTGGCCACAGCTATGCAAGATGTGCATTACGTGTTGCACGCGCCGCAGGGCGACACCTATGCCGATTTGCTGTTCACCATGATCGAGCGCTTGCCGCGCCGCCCGCCAGTCACTTACACCACGTTCCAGGCGCGCGACTTGGGCGGCGACACCGCCCAGTTGTTCAAAGACGCAGCCCGCGAAGCACATGCGCGTTTCAAACCGAACGCCATGCTGGTTGGTGCCTCATGCACAGCTGAGCTGATTCAAGACGACCCCGGTGGTCTGGCGCTGGCGCTGAACCTGCCCATACCTGTAGTGGCGCTCGAGTTGCCCGCTTACCAGCGCAAGGAAAACTGGGGCGCATCCGAAACTTTCTACCATCTGGTGCGCGCCTTGGTGCCTGCCGGTCACAGCCGCACGCCTCTCGAAGGTCGTCAAGCAGTTTGCAATATTTTGGGCCCGACAGCGCTGGGTTTTAGACACCGTGACGATGTCAAAGAAATCCGTGGTTTGCTTGAAGAACTCGGCATCAAAGTCAATGTGGTGGCACCTTTGAATGCTTGCGTGGCAGACATTCGTCGCTTGCCTGAAGCCGATTTCAATGTGGTGCTTTACCCCGAACTCGGTCGCACCGCCGCGCAATGGTTGCAACGCAGTTGCGGCCAACCGTTCACCCAATGCATTCCGTATGGTGTCAACGGTACGCTGGACTTCATCGCCGAAGTGCAGCAACTCGCCGGTGCGGCAGATCCGGCGCAAACCCGCGAAGCCTTCATGCAATCTTCACGCGCACGCTGGTATGCCAAGTCGGTGGACTCAACTTACCTCACCGGCAAACGTGTGTTTGTGTTCGGTGACGCCACCCATGTCATCGCAGCCGCGCGAGTGGCCCAAACTGAAATGGGTTTTGAAGTGGTGGGACTGGGCACATACAGCCGCGAATTCGCTCGCGAAGTGCGTGACGCCGCCAAGTTGTACGGCGTGGAAGCCTTGATCACCGACGACTATCTGGAAGTGGAAGACCAGGTCAAAGCCTTGCAGCCCGAGTTGCTGCTGGGCACGCAAATGGAGCGCCATATCGCCAAGCGCTTAGGCATTCCCTGCACCGTCATTTCCGCACCCATGCACGTGCAGGACTTCCCTGCCCGCTACGCGCCGCAAATGGGTTTTGAAGGTGCGAATGTCTTGTTCGACACCTGGGTGCATCCGCTGATGATGGGCTTGGAAGAACACTTGCTGGGCATGTTCCGCGAAGACTTCGAGTTCCATGACGGCGCTGCACCCTCTCACCTGGGCTCAGGGCATGGGGCACCTGCCAAAGCGGCAGTGCTTGCACAGCAAGCCGAACACATTCATGTGGCTCAAGATGCCGCAACTGCAAGCGGCGCGACTGTCGACATCACCGGCTGGGCACCCGAAGCCGAAAAGGAATTGAAAAAAATCCCGTTTTTTGTCCGCAGCAAAGCCCGCCGCAATACCGAGTTGTACGCACGCGAACGCGGTGTGTCGCACATCACAGTCGAAACCATGTACGAAGCCAAGGCCCATTTCAGCCGATGAAGTCCCAACAGGAAAACCACCATGATTGAAACCGCCAACATCCCCGTCAGCCAAATCAAACGCGGCGGACGCCCCGACGGCGAGGGCAGCGTGCAAGTGCAGCTCGACCCCAGTGTGAAAATTGGTAATGCCAAAGTATTTGCCATTTACGGCAAGGGCGGCATTGGCAAAAGCACCACCTCCTCCAACCTGTCGGCCGCCTTTTCCAGACTGGGTAAGCGGGTACTACAAATTGGTTGTGACCCCAAGCACGACAGCACCTTCACGCTCACCAAAAAAATGTTGCCCACGGTGATTGATGTGCTGGAAACCGTGGACTTTCACGCCGAAGAGCTGCGCGTAGAAGATTTTGTGTTCCCCGGCTACAACGGTGTGATGTGCGTCGAGGCCGGTGGTCCGCCTGCCGGTACAGGTTGCGGCGGCTATGTGGTCGGTCAAACCGTCAAGCTGTTGAAAGAACACCATTTGCTCGAAGACACCGATGTCGTTATTTTTGACGTGCTCGGTGACGTGGTCTGCGGCGGTTTTGCCGCGCCACTCCAACACGCTGATCGCGCCCTCATCGTCACCGCCAACGACTTCGATTCCATCTTCGCCATGAACCGCATCGTGCAAGCCATTGGTGCCAAGTCGAAGAACTACAACGTGCGCTTGGGCGGCGTGATCGTCAACCGCAGCGACGAGACCGACCAAGTCGACAAGTTCAACGCCGTCACTGGTTTGAAGAACATGGCGCATTTCCCCATGCTCGATGAAATCCGCAAAAGCCGTTTACAGAAATGCACCATGTTTGAGCTTGAAGCCACGCCCGCCGTCAAGGCCGTGCAGGACGAGTACATGCGCTTGGCAGCTGCCTTGTGGGCAGGTACAGACCCGCTGCCCTCCATTCCCATGAAGGACAGAGACATTTTTGATTTGTTGGGATTTGACTGAAATGAACCACGCCAGTTATGTCGAGCGACGCGGCCAGATCGAAACTTATTTCGATCGCACAGCCGCCAAGGCCTGGGAGGTACTGACCTCCAACGCGCCGGTCGGACGCATTCGCGCCACCGTGCGCCGGGGCCGTGATCAGATGCGACACACTTTGTTGTCCTGGTTGCCCGAGGACATGACCGGCTTGCGTTTGCTGGATGCCGGTTGCGGCACCGGCGCGCTGGCGCAAGAAGCCATGAAGCGCGGCGCGCATGTGGTGGCCATCGATTTGTCACCCACGCTGGTGAACCTGGCTCGCGAAAGACATGCCCATGACGTGTTGACACAACCGGCTCTCAGCGCCAAAGGCGGCAGCATCACGTTTTTGGCAGGTGACATGTTGTCTGCCGAGCACGGTGAATTCGATCACGTGGTCTGCATGGATTCACTCATCCACTACGACACCCAAGACATCGCCAACGCCTTCGAGTCGCTCAGCAAGCGCACCAAGCATTCCATTTTGTTCACGTTCGCGCCGCATTCACCTTTGCTCGCAACCATGCACGCCATGGGGCGCTTGTTTCCGCGCACCGACCGCTCGCCGCAATTGGCACCGGTTCGCCAATCGACTTTGCATGTCTACATTGAACGCGCGGTACGGCCGCAAGGCTGGCGCCCCAAACGCATGCAACGCATCTCCAGCGGTTTTTACACATCTCAAGCTTGGGAATGGGTACAAACATGAACTTCAAAATGCGCCCACCGGTATGGATGCAATCTATCATGATGCAGTATGTGCCGTTTGCAGATGCGGCCTCGCCGGATCTGCCGCTGGCGCGCTTGTTTCGACTCGCTTTATTTCAGTTGTCGGTGGGCATGGCCATGGCTTTGCTGGTGGGCACCCTCAACCGTGTGATGATCATTGAATTGCAAGTTCCCGCTTGGTGGGTGGCCTTATCGGTGGCCTTGCCCTTGGTGTTTGCGCCACTGCGCGCCATGATCGGTTATCGCAGCGATACACATCCCTCTGCATTGGGCCTGCGCCGTATTCCGTATATGTGGATGGGCACCATCTTGATGTTCGGCGGTTTGGCCATCATGCCGTTTGCATTGCTCGGGCTGTCAGAGCCCCGCGAAGGCTATTTGTGGGTGATTCGTTTTGGCGCGGCCATGGCATTTTTGTGTGTCGGTGCCGGTATGCAAATCACCCAAACCGCCGGCTTGGCGTTGGCATCTGATGTGTCACCCGCTGACAAACGCCCGCGTGTGGTGGCTTTGATGTATGCCATGCAATTGCTGGGTTTGATCGTCGGCAGCGCAGCACTCAGTTTGTTGCTCAGTGATTTCTCGCCACAAAAACTCATTCAAGTGGTGCAGGGTTGCGCAGTGTTGGTGGCGGCGCTCAACCTGCTGTCGTTTTGGAAACAGGAAGCACGCAGCAGCAAACGCGGCAAACGCGAGCCTGACGGTTTTTCTCACAACTGGCGTCAACTGATGGCAATTCCCAAAATGCGCCGTTTTTTATGGACTGTCGGTCTGGGTACTGCTGCTTTCAGCATGCAAGACATCGTGCTTGAACCTTACGGCGCACAAGTGCTGGGCTTGGATGTCAGCCTCACCAGTGCCTTGACCGCCATGACCTCGGCCGGCGCGTTGCTGGCGTTTGCCTTGTCAGCCCGCTTCATGTCTCGCGGCATGGATGCTTGTCGACTGGCTGCCGTTGGCGCTCTCATCGGTTTGCCGGCTTTCGCTTGTGTGATTTTTTCCGCCCCGTTGCAATCGACCGTTCTGTTTCAAGCAGGGGCCACATTGATCGGTTTCGGCAGCGGCTTGTTTTCTGTGGGCATGCTGCTGACAGCCATGGCCATGACTGACAAGGTGCACGCCGGTATGGTCTTAGGTGCCTGGGGTGCGGTTCAGGCCACTGCATCCGGATTGGCCATGGCTGCGGGTGGTGTTACCCGCGACCTGATTGGCAATATGGCCGAACAAGGAATGCTGGGTGAGGCGCTGGTCTCACCTGTCACCGGTTACAGCGTGGTGTTTCATATTGAGATGTACATGTTGTTTTGTGTGTTGATCGCCTTGGGTCCATTGGTGAGTCGCAAGCGACAAGCCAATGTCTCCAAGGACACTCGCTTTGGTTTGGCTGAACTGCCGGGCTGAATATTTTTTGCGCTATCAAAAAGGAGAATGAGCATGGAAACTGGTGCTATCACCCAATATGTGGACGTCGCCCAAATCGTCCTCTATATGTTTTGGATTTTCTTTGCTGGCCTGATTTATTACCTTGTCCGCGAAGGCCACCGCGAAGGTTATCCGATGGACAACGGCCACCTAGAAGGCGGACCGGTACAAATCGGCTGGCCCGTGCCCGAGCCCAAGGTATACAAGATGGCGGATGGTCGTGAATTTTTGGCCCCCGATGTCAACCGCGTAGACGGCAGCTATACCGCCCAACCCACGCATGGCTGGCTTGGCGCTCCTCTGGAACCTGTGGGTGACCCGTTGCTGGCCGGCATCGGACCAGGCGCATGGGCTGCACGCGCTGATGAACCCGACCTCTACCACGGTGGTGATGTCAAGATTGTTCCATTACGCATTGCTGCTGACCATGGCGTCATGTCCCCTGACATCGACCCGCGCGGCTTACCGGTCTACGGCTTGGATCGCTATGAGGCAGGTCATGTCAAAGACCTGTGGGTAGACCGTTGCGAGATGATGTTTCGCTACCTCGAAGTGTCTTTGCACTCAGGCGGCACCGTGTTGTTGCCCATGACCTTTTCGCGCATCAACCGCCGTGGCGTGCATGTGTCTTCTATCCTTGCCTCGCAATTCGCCAATGTGCCGAAAACCAAAAGCGACAGCCAGATCACGCTGTTGGAAGAAGAAAAAATCACCGCTTATTACGGTGCAGGCACTTTGTACGCCATGCCGGAACGTCAGGAGCCATTGTTTTGAACGTCAATCCGCACCACGAACACGAGTTCGAGGCAGCGCCCGGACTTCCTGAAGCCTTACCAGCTGGTGAGCGCTTGCTCTGGCAAGGCTCACCCGACTGGAAACAGCTGGCGCTGCATGTTTTTCGCGTGCGCACACTGGCAATTTATTTTTCGGTCATGATTGTTTTGCAAGCTGCTTATCTGTTGGGCGAGCCTCAGCCTAAGCTGCTTGTACCCTTGGCTACCAGCGTGGCGCTCAGCCTGACTGCTTTGGGATTGTTGACCTGGCTGGCTTGGCTGACGGCTCGCACAGCGCTGTACACACTGACCAGCAAGCGCGTGGTCATGCGCATAGGTATTGTGTTGACACTCACCTTCAATCTTCCCTTGCGCATGGTGGCTGGTGCCAGCGTCAAACCCATGAAAGACGGGTTTGGTGACATCGCGCTCAAATTGGCCGGTGATGACCATATTGCCTGGCTCAATATATGGCCGCATGCCAAACCCTGGGCTTTGAAAAACCCCGAGCCCTGTATGCGCTTCATACCGGATGCCGTGCGTGTCGGCGAGCGTCTGTTGCAAGCCTGGCGCGAAGTCAACCCGTCCGTACCGGTCATGCTCGGCGACATCATCGATGAACAAGAACCTGTGAGCATGAGCAATAGCAGCACACAGGCGGTAACCGCATGAACCAGTCCATCTCCAACCAAAACCTGCCCGGACAACACGGTCTCACCGGTTGGATCTTTGTCGGTTTCTTGTGCAGCGTGTTGCTGGTCGTCGGATTTTTGCGCGGCCAAGGCATGATGACACCGCAGGACGATGCCGCCGTCAGTTGGCAATTGACACTGCGCTTTGAAGACCGCCCGAACGGTGACATTGCCGTGCTGGACGCCAATAGCCAAATGGAAATCGCCCGCTACCAAGGAGAGCAAGGGTTTGTGCGGGGCACGCTGCGCACCTTGTCACGCGAACGCATGCGCCGTGGCATTGGCTCTGGCCCTGCGTTTGACCTCATCGGCCGCACCGATGGTCGCCTGACGCTGAACGACCCAGCGACCGGCGTGCGCATCGATCTGGAGTCCTTTGGTCCGACCAATATGTCTGCATTTGCTAAATTGCAATTTCTCTCTAAACCTTCTCAGACCGCATCCCAGGAGTAAGCCATGACCAACGCCGCCACATTAGATTTTGATCACGTTGAGTTGTTGATAGGCACGGTTGAGAACGCTGCTGATGCCAACGCCAAAGCGGTTCGCAACACCGTGCTCAGCCCGCGTTTTTACACCACCGACTTTGACGCCATGGACAAGTTGAATATCGAGTCAGTGCGCGCGGATTGGGACACCATGTTGAAGGAATATGAAGGCGACAACAATCACGATCACTTTCAGCGCGACGAAGCGTTTGCCGAAGAAGTGCGCGTACTCATGCCGCAGCTTTCGCCTGAAATGCGCCAAGAGTTTTTGGACTTTTTAATCAGCTCGCTCACCTCTGAATTTTCCGGCTGCATTTTGTACAACGAAGTTCGCAAGAATGTGAAAAACCCGGACATCAAACAACTGATGACTTACATGGCACGCGATGAATCCCGCCACGCAGGTTTCATCAACCAGTCTTTGCGCGACTTTGACTTAGGGATAGATCTGGGCCAACTCAAGCGCACCAAGTCTTACACCTTCTTCAAACCTAAGTTCATTTTTTACGCGACTTATTTGTCAGAAAAAATCGGCTACGCGCGCTACATCACTATCTACCGCCAGCTTGAGAAAAACCCGGACAAGCGTTTTCACCCCATCTTCCGTTGGTTCGAACGCTGGTGCAATGACGAGTTCCGCCACGGCGAATCCTTTGCTTTGATCATGCGTTCACAACCCGAGTTGTTACGCGGTGTGAATTTGTTGTGGATACGCTTTTTCATTTTGGCGGTGTATGCCACCATGTATGTGCGCGACCACACACGCCCGCTGCTGCATGAAGCCATGGGCTTTGAATCCACCAACTATGACTACGAAGTGTTTCGCATCACTTCTGACATTGCACGGCAAGTCTTCCCCATTGAAGTCGATATCGATCACCCGACCTTCCGCGCTTGCATGACGCGTCTGGTGGAGTTGTCCATTGCCAATGCCAAAGCCAAAGAGCGTGGCGGAGTGACCGGCTTGATCGGTCGCGCGGTCACTGCCGTTCAGGCGGCATTCACCTTTGGCCGTTTGTACATGCTGCCGGTCAAGAAAAACGAATTGCCCGCCAACATCCGTATGCAACCCACTTGGTAGGGTCTCTGAATGATTGAATTTTTATCCACCACGACAGGAGCCTGCTTGTTTGCAGTGTTCTGCTGGTGGCTGGGCACGGGTGCCATTTTGTGGTTGGTGCGTTTGCCTATATCCACGTTCCGCTGGAGCATGTTCTTTCTCAGCTTTTTGCTGGGCCTGAGCCTGTGGACCACGTCTATCAGCATGCGCTCGCATTCCGTGCTCAATGCCTATATCGGCTTTGTCAGCGTGATCGCTATGTGGAGCTGGCATGAAATGGCTTTTCTCACTGGTTGGCTGGCCGGGCCCAGGCGGGTTGCACTGGACCCCGGTCTGAGCTTGAACCGGCGCTTCGGCCAATCTGTCATGGCGCTGCTCTACCACGAGGTGGCACTGCTGTTCAATTTCGGCGTGCTATTGGCTTTGCAACAAGGCCAGCCTAACCATGTGGCACTGTGCACCTTCGCATTGCTGTGGTGCATGCGCTTGAGCGCTAAACTCAATTTGTTTTTCGGCGTGCCGCAAGTCGGCGAACAATATTTGCCCGTGCACTTGCGCTACATCGGCAGCTATTTCAAAAGCGGCCGTATCAGCCCGTTTTTCTTTTTCACCATTACTTTGTCCGTGGTTATATGGACATGGATGGTGTGGGAACTCAAAACCGGCGCAGTCACCATCAGCACTGGCTGGGTACTGCTGTCTTCGCTCTTGGGATTGGCCATCATTGAACATCTGTTGATGGTGATTGCCCTGCCCTTGCAACGCTTATGGGGCTGGGCTATGAAACGCAGCCCCTATGGCACAAATCGCGCACCGCTGGCAGACACCACAGTTGCTGTCAGAGTGCCTGTGACAGCAACTAACCAGGCAGATGCAGCATGAACGCATTTCGAGCACTTGAAGACCGATCCGCCGGAGACACACCGGCCAAACATTCCCCGCGCGCCTTGGTCATAGGCAGTGGTTTCGGCGGCTTGGCTGCAGCCATACGCTTGAGCGTGATGGGCTACCAAGTACAAGTGCTGGAAAAATTGGATGCACCCGGCGGCCGTGCTTATGTGCACAAGCAAGACGGTTTCACTTTCGACGCCGGCCCCACCATCATCACCTTGCCGCATTTGCTCGAAGAGTTGTTCACGCTGTGTGGCGAACGCATGCAAGACCATGTGGATTTGCGCCCCATGTCGCCGTTTTACCGCATACGTTTTGACGACGGCACGCACTTTGATTACAGCAATGATGAAGCATCCATGCTGGCGCAAATTGAGGCCATCAGCCCGGTCGATGTGCAAGGCTTCAAAGACTTGATGAAAGCCTCGGCCCAGTGTTACCAACTGGGCTTTGTCGAACTCGGCTCTGTTCCTTTTGAGACCTTGACCGATGTTGTCAAAGCCCTGCCTAATCTGGCGCGCATGAAGGCCTGGCGATCCATTTACAGCATGGTGTCTTCTTATTTGAAGCACCCCAAGCTGCGCATCGTCATGAGTTTTCACCCCCTACTGATAGGTGGCAATCCGTTTTCAGTCACTTGCGTGTATTCGCTGATTCACATACTGGAGCAACGCTGGGGCGTGCATTCGGCCATGGGCGGCACCGGTGCCATTGTCAACGCGCTGGTGAAGCTGCTGCAAAACCGCATGGTGCCCATACATTACAACGCCCCCGTCACACGCATACGCGTAGAGCACGGCAAGGCGGTGGGCGTGGAACTGCAAAACGGTGAATTCATAGCCGCGGAAATTGTCGTCAGCAATGCAGATGCCGCCTGGACTTACAAACACCTGATACAAGAAAAATACCGCCCTAGTTGGAGCAACCGCCGCATCGACAAAGGCAATTACTCCTCCGGTTTATTCGTCTGGTATTTCGGCACTGACAAACAGTACAAAGACGTGCCGCACCACATGATGGTGCTTGGCCCGCGTTACAAAGGCTTGCTGCAAGACATTTTCAAAAACCACAAGCTGTCCAAAGATTTCAGCTTGTACTTGTACCGGCCTACCGCCACCGATCCCTCGCTGGCGCCAGCCGGTTGCGATGCGTTTTATGCCTTGTCGGTGGTGCCCAACTTGAGCAGCGGCACCGACTGGCCAGCCATCACCGAACAATACCGCGAAGCCATTGCCACAGTGTTGCAAGACAGCGTGTTACCAGATTTAAAACAACATATTGTCAGTTCCAAGGTCACGACACCGCAGGATTTTCAAGACCGCTTGTGGTCCTTCAAAGGCGCGGGCTTCGGGCTTGAACCCGTCATCACGCAAAGCGCGTGGTTTCGCCCGCACAACCGCAGCGAAGACATTCAAAATTTATTCCTGGTAGGCGCCGGTACTCAACCGGGTGCAGGCGTGCCCAGTGTGCTGATGTCAGCCAAAATGCTAGAACAGGTGGTACCTCATGCCCTTGCCTTTCACTGACCAGGCCGACCGCGACCTGGCCGCTTGCGTCGAAATGATGCGCGGCGGATCTAAGACTTTTTTTGCAGCCAGCCGTTTGCTGCCCAAGCGCATACGCGATGCAGCCATTGCCTTGTACGCGTTTTGCCGCGTGGCAGACGACATGGTGGATTTGGGCGACTCCATAGAGCGCAGTTTGAAAGTGCTGCACCATAGGCTGGACCGCATTTACGCCGGGCAACCTGAAAACACCGTCGAAGACCGCGCCTTGGCCGTGGTGGTGCAACGCCACGCCCTGCCCCGCCATTTGCTGGATGCGCTGCTCGATGGTTTTGCCTGGGACGGCAATGAGCGACGTTACGACACCATGGAAGATTTGCACGGCTACGCTGCGCGGGTCGCGGGCAGCGTGGGCGCCATGATGTGCTGGATCATGGGCCCGCAACAAGCGGTTACCTTGGCGCGCGCCTGCGAATTGGGCGTGGCCATGCAACTCACCAATATCGCGCGCGATGTGGGCGAAGACGCACGCATTGGTCGTGTGTATTTACCCCTGCAATGGATGCGCGAAGAAGGCATCAACCCCGAGGAATGGTTGCTTTCCCCCGCATGTACACCAGCGCTGCAACGTGTGGTCGAGCGCGTGCTGCAAGAGGCAGACAGTTTGTACAAACAATCTGTCGCAGGCATTGCGCACTTACCGCGCGACTGCCGCTCGGCCATCATGTCGGCCAATTTGATTTATGCAGAGATCGGTCACCAACTGCGCCGCATAGGCATGGACCCGGTCAACCATCGCAGCGTCGTCAGTGGCAAACGCAAGCTTTGGTTGTTGGCCAGCGCCTGGGTGCAATCGCGCTGGGTGACTGTGCAACGCCAGCAACCGCAACCGCTGGCAGGTATTGCGTATTTGGTGGAGCAATGCCAACTCAGCGCTGAGGCTGCGATGGAAATGACTTTGCCTAAACCCCCGCGCATTGAATCAATGTTGAATATGTTTGAGCGCTTGGAGATGCAGAGAAGACAAAGTTCAGGCATACCGGTGAACAGGTTTCAGCGCTAAACTTTTACAGTCTCATAACAACACCCCCCACGCATTCCGTCAGATCTGCGCACCATGGGGGGTTACTTTTTGGTGAGCAATTAACCGCTCGAACTAAAAGCAAACTTATTGCCTGCTAATTGATTCAAAAGATCTATTAATAATAGGCATATTTTGTTAACTTCAATGGTCTTTTTGCTTGGCGTTTATGTCGCCACTGACCATGCCCACCTCTGCCAGCGAATCACGCTATAAAGCCTCAGCTAAAGCCCTCACCAGAACGGCACATATCGGCTTTGAAGCCAAGCTTTGGCTCACCGCTGATATTGCCGTGTATGGCCATGTGTGGATACCCGGATGGTATGGGTACTCAGAGGTGGTGCAAAAAACGATCGGGGGAAATGGGCGGGAGATGAGTTATGCCCGCTGAGACCGCCCAAAAAGATACCCCGGCTCCAGTCACCGTCGCTAAGGGCGGGAGAGGGAGTTCCGGAGTCTATGTTGAAATTTTTACACAGAATTTTCAATATGGCAAAGATTTTTTTGAGGCGTTTGAACTGGGAGTGTCACCTGCGCGCATGGCTGCCTACAAGGGGGAACCCCGCGAAGGGCTGACTGAAGAAGACCTGGCATTGGCCCGCTATCTGTTGAATGTGGCGCTGTGTGAAAGCCTTTATGCGCCGTTGCATTTATGCGAAATTGGCTTGCGTAACGCAATTCACCGCGAATTGACAAAGCAGATGAAACAGGAAGATTGGTTCGATAGCCCCGCATTTCAATTAAAAGACCGTGCAAAAAAGGAAATTGCTGAAGCCAAGCAAAAGGTTGTTAACGAATGCAAACCCGTCACAGCAGATAACGTCATTTCAAACCTCAACTTCGGCTTTTGGACTAATCTTTTTGATACGCACTACGTCCACTACACCAAGTTTTTACCAGCAGGTATCAAGGGTGTATTTCCTTATCTGCCGAAGAGCCTGCATCACATCAAAGATCGCAGAGCTGATCTTGACAAGATCCGACAGTTGCGAAACCGGCTTTTTCACCACGAACGCATCATCCACTGGAAAGACCTAGACAGCCGCCACCAGCAAATTCATGATGTATTAGGTTGGCTCAACCCGTCACTGCAGCACATGGCGCAAGCGGTGGATCGGTTTGCAGATTTGCGAAGCGCGGGCTTGCGGCCTCGGATAGATATTGTTCAAGGTAATGGTCGGGGGGTGGGTTATGGCAACTGAAACTGACCCCAAACTGTGTCGCAATTGCATTGAATCTAACCGTTGGTTGATTGTTACGCGTTCTGTTCATCTGACATTCAAGAATTCTCGACTTCTGAACCAAAGCTGCAATGCCTAACCAAGTAGGTTTTATGCAACACGAGAATTTGTAACTGAAATTGCAGCCTTGACGGCTTACTTGAATGAGACAAGAAAAACAACCAAGCCTATTCAGCGCCAACGTCTTATGGCCTAAACCTCAGTCATCCTCAACATCCCCGATCTCCGGAAACAAAACATCTGTATACCCAAACTGCGTGAAGTCCCTCACCCGCATCGGGTAGAGCTTGCCAATCAAGTGGTCGCATTCGTGTTGCACCACGCGCGCATGAAAGCCGTCAACCGTGCGATCGATGAGGTTGCCCGTTTCATCAAACCCTGTGTAGCGAATATGCGCCCACCTCGGCACCATGCCGCGCAAGCCGGGCACTGACAAACACCCTTCCCAGTCCTGTTCTTCGTCTGCACCGATGGGCGTGATCACCGGGTTGATCAACACGGTTTTGGGCACCAGCGGTCTGTCCGGGTAACGCGGGTTGGTTTGGTTGCTGCCGAAGATGACAAGTTGCAAATTAACGCCGATTTGCGGTGCAGCCAAACCCGCACCATTCACTGCAGCCATGGTCTCGCGCAAGTCATTGATGAGTGTGTGCAACTCAGGTGTATCAAATGCTTTCACCGGTTCTGCGATTTGCAGTAACCGGGGGTCACCCATTTTGAGAATCTCACGGATAGTCATCGTTAATTCATCACCTTATAAATCTCTTCTGTTGTCCACGCCGGTTTGCCCGGCGCATAGCGCTGTCTCATCCATTGCACCAGCGACACAATTTGTGCGTTACTTAAACTGTTCTGAAAGGCAGGCATGAAACCGATGTCACGCGATGCTGGTTGTTGCACACCATGCAATATCACCTGCACGACATTCGCAGGGTTGTCGCTGTGCAAATTGCTGTTCAGCGCCAGCGGCTGGTTAACGCCTAACAGTTGAGGGCCGTCACCGTCATGGTGGCAAGCACCGCAGCTGCCTGCAAATTGTCTGGCCGCTGCATCTGGCAACGGCGCGCTGTTCGCGGCATGGGCCACGACTGCCATGGCGCGTCCGCCGAAATCCGCGTTATCTAAAGCTGCAGCGCCAGGGTTCAAAGAAGACAAATACACCGCCATGGCTTGAATGTCTTCATTTGATACGGTTTGCAAATTGCGCACCACTTGAGCCATCGGGCCGCTGGCTGTGCCGTGAAAACCGGTGAAGCCTTTGCGCAGGTAATTGAAAAAATCCTGTTCGCGCCACGGCATGGGCGAATGGTTGAAACTCGTCAAAGCCGGTGCTTGCCAACCATCGACAAACGCGCCTTGCATGTAAGCGGTTTGTTTTTGCTCGGCACCCATCAGGTTGCGCGGTGTGTGACACGCGCCACAATGCGCCACGCCGTTCACCAGATATTCACCACGGTTCCACTGCGGTGTTTGCGTGCTGTCGTAGCGCTCTTGTCTGTCGTTGTGAAACACCGCGTTCCACACAGACAGCAAAGGCCGCATGTTCAAACCCATCAGCATCTCAGGTGCAGGCGTGGTTTGCGCGACTGGTGTTTGCGTCATCAACCAGGCGTAGAGTGCGGTCATGTCTTCATCGCTCATGCGCGCAAACGAGGTGAACGGAAACACCGGGTACAAGGCATGGCCGTCGCGCGACACGCCTTCGCGCATGGCGCGTGCAAACGCCTGGTAAGACCATGCGCCTATGCCTGTTTCTGGGTCGGGGCTGAGGTTGATGCTGTAAACCGTGCCGTAGGGCGTAGCGAATACTTTTCCGCCTGCCAGTGTCGCGCCCTGCTCTGCCGAATGGCAACTCACGCAATTGCCAAGCGCGGCCAATTGCGCGCCGCGTTGCAGTTGGGCTTCGCTGAAAGATGCGCTCACGGGTGTGATGCGCGGCAACGCACTGCGCCAACCCACCACCGCAGCGCCCACAGCCAGCGTGGCGAACAACACGCCGCTTAATGGCTTCAAGCCCCACACATTCAACAAGCCGGGTTGTTTAGAGCGCGGTGCAGCCGGTGTCACTTGCTCTGCTTGTGGTGTTGGTGTGACTGGTGCAGCCAAAGGGTTGAGTGCAGCGCGCACCACTTCAGGTGTGAATGGTGGGTTGCGAAAGCGCACACCGGTGGCATCAAAAATCGCATTCGCAATCGCGGCTGTGCCCGGCACAGATGACGACTCACCCGCACCCAAAGGGTCTTGCATTGGGCGCGGCATTTGTACGACTTCAATCACCGGCACTTGTCTGAAATTCAAAATCGGGTAACTGCCCCACTCGGCGCTGGTCACACTGCCGTCCACGCTGTCGGTTTGTATTTGCTCAAACAATGCGCGGCTGGTGGTTTGCAACACATTGCCGTGCACTTGCTGCTCTACGCCTTTGGGGTTGATGACCCGGCCTGCGTCATGCCCGACCACCACGCGTTTGACCTGCACTTCACCCGTGGTTTTGTTCACTTGCACATCAGCTACCCAAGCCGCCCATGCCGCACCAAAGCCCGGCCATTGGCTGTGTGTGTATCTGGCGTAAGCCACGCCCTGGCCTTGCAGCCAATCGCCTTGCGCGGTTTGTTGTTGCGCTTGTGTGTGCGGTTTCCAACCGGCTTTGTCTGCGGTGGCTTGCAACATCTTTTTGGCACGTTCATCAGACATATGCGCCAAGCGGTATTGCAATGGATCAACACCGGCAGCAGTCGCCAACTCGTCAATGAAACTTTCGTGCGCGAATGCATTCGGCAATGCAGACACACCGCGCAACCATGACGCGCGCAATAGGGGTGGCATGTCGTTGACGGTGACGCGCAAATCGGCATAGTCATAAGGCGGGCGCGCGGTGCGGTCGCCCATCTCAAAACTGCGCGCCAAAGGTTCTACGGTGCGCGTCAGCAACAGCGCCAGCGTGGTGGCACCGTTAGACGGGTAAGACGCTTGAAAGTCATAACCGCTGGGCTCACCCTCGTTAGACAAACCGCCTTGCACTTGCATGAGTTGCGCCGCACCTTTGGGCTCCCACAAGTGCTCTTGCTCGCGACTGAGTTGCACACGCACCGGCGCACCCACGGCCTTGGACAACAAGGCCGCATCTGCGGCCACATCATCCGCGCCATTGCGGCCATAGCAACCGGCGGCCTCCATGCGCACCACATCTACGTCGGTGTCACGCAAACCGCAAAGCAAGGCAATGTCAGCGCGCAAAGCATGCGGGTTTTGCGTACCGGCCCACACGCGCAATTGAAATGGTGAACCGTTTTCTTGCGGGGGTTGCCAATGCGCCACCGCGCACGACGGTCCGATGGAGGCGTGCAACTGGTAAGGCCACACATACGTGCTTTGCAAATGTTGCGCGGCATCGCTCAAGGCTTGATCCACATCGCCGTCATTGATCAATTGCCGCGCGGTGGACGGATTGCGGCGTATCGCGTTTTCAGCATCTGACACATCCGGCATGCCCGGCCATGGTTTCCAATGCACCACCAGTTCGCGCATGGCTTGCTCGGCATGTTCTTCGCGCTCGGCCACGATGCCGACAAAATCGGTTTGCACCACCACCGAGCGTATGCCGGGAATGTGCGCTATCGATTGCGCGTCCACGCGCTCTAATGTTTTGCCGATGAAGTCGCCGCTGTCCGCGCCTGCATAAGGCGGTCGCACCACACGACCATGCAACATGCCGGGCAAGCGCATGTCATGCACAAACACCAGTTCACCAAACACTTTGGCGGGTATGTCGATGCGCGGCAGGCTTTGGCCTGACACGTTGTGTTCATCCAAGGGCTTGAGCTTTGTATTCAAGTCAAGGGGGAGTTCGAGATTCAAGCCTTTGAGCAAACCACCCCAAGCCACCGGCGCACGGTCTGCGGCTTGAATACCTCCAGGTGTTAAACGCAGTTGCTCGACAGGCAACACCCACAAACGCGCTGCTTGCTGCAACAACCATTGCGCGGCTTGCGCGGCTGCTGCACGCAATGGTGCCGCGTGAATTTGTAGGGATGCACTCGCAATCGTCGAGCCTTGGTTGGGCGACGCGCCGGTCATGCCCATCAGCATGTGTATGCGTGACGGCGACATAGACAATTCTTCAGCGACGATTTGTGTCAGTGCAGTGCGAAGCCCGGTGCCTAAATCCACATGACCGTGCAGCGCGGTGACGCTGCCGTCGTCCCACAGCGCGATGAAACATTCCGCGCCCTCGTCTGCCTGGCTGTACACAAAACCGGGTTGACCCGGCGCAGGCGGCACAGCAGGCAATGGCGCGCGCACCACGCGCAACACACCCTGGGCCTGAAACACATCGGCGCGTGTTTGCACTTGTGATGCACGCAAGCTCATGGAACGTGCGCTTTCATCAATTCAGCAGCACGGTGTACCGCCGCGATGATTTCAATGTGCGTACCGCAACGGCACAAATTGGCTGACAAAGCCCGACGTATTTCTTCGTCAGTGGGTTGCGGATTTTTATTCAGCAAGGCCACGGTCATCATGAGCATGCCGTTCAAACAATAGCCGCATTGCGCGGCCTGTGTGTCTATGAAAGCCTGTTGTACCGGATGCGGTTGTTGCGCATCGCCCAGGCCTTCCAAGGTGGTGATCTCTCTGTCTTTCATTTCAAGCGCGGGGATCACACAAGCCCGCGCCGGTATGCCGTCTACCAAGACCGTGCAAGCGCCGCATTCGCCCAAGCCGCAACCGTATTTGGGTGCATTCAATGCCAGGTCGTTGCGCAACACATGCAACAGCGTGGCGGCAGAGCTCAAAGTCAAATCAACCATTTGTTGATTGACCTTGAGTCTCACATCCACTGAGCGCAAGGGAGTCATGTACGTCAGTGGTGCAGTGTGTGAATCAAGCGACTTGAATGTCGTCGGATTGAATACGCTTGACGCCTTTGTCAGCCATGCTCTTCCAAGCAGCGGCCAGCGAGCCGTTCAAGTCAATGGCACGGCAGGCATCTTCAACCACAGCCACTTCAAAACCGGCAGTGCGTGCGTCCATGGCTGTCCATGCCACGCAGAAGTCGGTGGCCAGTCCGGTGACAAACACTTTTTTGATGCCGCGTTGTTTCAAGTAACCAGACAAACCAGTGGCGGTTTTTTTGTCGGCTTCCATGAAGGCTGAGTAGCTGTCGACCTTGGGGTGGTATCCCTTGCGAATGATCAACTGCGCTGTCGGCAGTGACAAGTCTTTGTGCAACTCTGCGTCTTTGGTGCCTTGCACGCAATGGTCCGGCCACAGCACTTGGGTGCCGTATGTCAGCTTGGTGGTTTCAAATGGTTTCTTGCCGCTGTAGGCGGAGGCGAATGAGGCATGGCCTTGGGTGTGCCAGTCTTGGGTCACCACAATATTGCCAAACGCTTTGGAGATGCGGTTGATCACGGGCACCACTTCCGAGCCTTTGGCGACAGGCAAGGTGCCGCCTTCGATAAAGCAATTTTGCACATCAACCACGATCAACACCGAGTCTTCACCCGGTTTGATTTTGGCTGCCGACCAGGCCCAGGGGGCTACTGCGCCCAATGCGCCCATGGTGCCCAACGCGGTCAGAAGTTTTCTACGATCTGCTTTCATCTTTTATCTCCAATCAAAAAAACCGCACAACCCGTGCGTAGGGATACTGGCTTGACACTGATTTACCGCAGCCCGTCTTGGCCCACGATCTCGTTTACTTGCAATCCGCCAATGCGCGGATGCGGTCTGCCGCTGTCGGTGACCACCACCGCCACCACGATTTCATTCGCACGCGGCGCATCGGCCACACGCGCTTCCATGGCATCGAAATGGCTGCGCACAAATGCCGCGTCCTTGTGGCCCAAAGGCACGTCTATCGCTGTGCCTAAAGTGCCTTGCTTTTTTGCGGATGGCACGAGAGCCGCGCCTTTGCTGACCGCTTTGCGCAAGGGCGCGCCGAGTTTGGGATGCAGTGTGGCGGCTGCGTGCTCCAACTCACCGCCCTCACCGACGATGGCGGCTTTGCCATAACTTTGCGCTTGTTCGGGGGCAATGCCCAAGGCTTGCACACAACGCTCGCCCAGCATTGCGCCGAGCTCTTCGCCGATGTCAATCAGTTCATCCAGCGACTCGCTGAAACGTCCTGCATAGGGATTGGCGATGACCGCCATGGCCAAGGCACGGCGTGTCGGCGGGTTCACTGCTTTGCCACCGTCAAAATGAATTTCATCGACTTGCACAATGATTTTTCGGATGCTTGCTTTCATGGTGTCTCCTGCGCTTTCAGCGCAACCCGTTCCATTCACTGATGTCTTGTGACTTCAAACCACCGA
Source organism: Bordetella parapertussis (assembly GCA_945870575.1). Taxonomy (GTDB): domain Bacteria; phylum Pseudomonadota; class Gammaproteobacteria; order Burkholderiales; family Burkholderiaceae_C; genus Limnohabitans. The sequence goes on from CAMBSK010000002.1 coordinate 69,938, forward strand.
CGCGCGCATGCACGCGTGCACCCGTGCTCATGGCCAGTATGACGATGATTTCGTCGGCATGCGGTGCACCCGGCACGCGCATTTCCATCGCATCGAAATGGCTGCGCACATAACTGGCATTGATGTGTGTCAGGGGCACATCCAAACTCGCGCCCGGTGGACCCACTTTTTTGGTGGAAGCCACAATAGCCAAAGCGTTGCCCGGTTGACCCGTGGGTTTGTCGCCGCCACCACCTTGGGTGTAAGAAGCGCGTTCGCCTTTCCAACCCAGCAGTTCGCGCATGGCGTAACCGCCGGGCACATGCCACAAGGCACCGTGCTCCAACTCACCGGCTGCACCGACGATGGCACCTTTGCCGTAGCCTTGTATCTGCTCAGGCTTGACGCCCATGGCATCGCAGAGTTGTTTGGCCATGTCCACACCCAAAGGATTAAGTGCTTCCATCATCGGCAAGATGTCTGCGTGGTAACTGCCTGCATACGGGTTGCGCAACACCGCAGCGATAGCGCCACGCACCAAAGCATGTTCTGCGGGCGGGCCGAACTCGTGGTGTATCTGTTCCACATGGCTTAAGACGCGTCTTACTTCTATCAGTTCGCTCATCATTCCACCCGACATTCCAAAGATTCGGCCACCACTGCGTGACCTTGACAACTCAACAAGGCCGCATAGATCAAGCCGCGCGCCTGCATGTCACGGGCACAGTCTAGCCCGAGTTGCAAAGCCTGCTGAATCTGCGCCTCTGACAATCGCGGCACATCCACAGTCACCAAACGCGCGCCCAAATCGGTGTCGTCGCGCAAGCTATCAGCACGGCGGCGTTGAATACGCGGGTCGTCGATGTTGACCGCATTCGCAATCAAGGTCGCGGCTACATCGGCCTGCGCTGCAGTTCCGGCCAACACGGTCACGCTGTCGGCAATACCGAATGAAAAACTGCGCCCCTGCCAACCACTGGTGGCAATGCCGCGCACCGGCATATCCGCATCGATGACAAACGCGCCGTCGACAACCAGTTCATGTGTTTGCATCCCGGTTAAAGCCTTGGCTAAATCTGTCACCACACCGACCCGCCAGCTTTCACCGGCTTGCAAATGCAAAGCAATATCGCCGCCGTTGTTCACAAAAGCTTTGTCCACGCCGGGCTGAGCCAGATACGGCAACAAGGCTTGCGCCACCGAACCCGCCACCGCGGCCATGGGCGTGATGAAACCCTCAAGGCTGGCGAATGCGGCTTGCGCGGCAGCGCGGTGCATGCGTTGAGCAACAGTGTGTTTGAAACTGTGTTGAAGTAACTCAGACACAGGGAGTCTTAAAAACCGCAACTCACTGACCAGCTCAGGCAATATTTGCTCAAAGCGATGCCATGTGTTTTCAAGCGCGTCAGCGCAAGCCTGCGGTTCACCTGCCAATTGCAAAACGATATCGATAGGGCCATGCTGAAAATGCCAACGACCATCGTCAAGTAACTGGCGTTGTGCATGCATGCGCATCAGCCCAACATGGGTGGCGCGTCCAGCGGCCACGGTGTGACATCAGAAGGCGGCGATTCCCAGCGCATGTGGGTGGGCGCGCCGTCGTTGTGCCAAGCGCCGTTGCGAATGCTATCGTCCAAGGTCCGCACAAAACCCATGTGCCCGCCCAACGCTTGGTAGTCGCTCAATCGCATGGTGAATTCGATAGGTGCCACGATGGCCGGTGTGGGCACCGTGCCGAAACTGTTGGCCGGCATGCGCATCACATCCACCATCAAGGTGATGCCACCGCCCGGCCAGACATACGCCGGTGCGCCGCCGCAACTCAAGTTCACCAAAGCTTGTTTGACCGCGCGTGTCAGTTGAATCGGGTTGTCGGTGACACCCGAGCGCAAACTGCCGCCCGCGCCGCCCAAAAACAAAACCGACACCAACGAGGGTTCGCAGTTTTCGCCTATGCGCTCCACCACTTGCCGCACCTCCGCAGGCATATCGGCGGCTTGCGGTTTTAAATGTTCATCTAGTACAAACCAAGCCGAATGTTCGCCGGTGGTCGAAGTCATGAGCAAGCGCAAACCCGGCCATGCTTCGTCAGGGTTCCATGTATCCAATATGGACAAAGGGTCGGTGATGTCGGTGCCGCCCCAGCCGGTGCCGGGTTGCGCCACTTGGAAATAACGCCCGGGCGTGGACTTGCGTCCTTTGATCTTGATGCCGCTGGACTTCATGTGCAAACAACGCCCAGCCTGATGCTCGGTGAGCACGCCGGTGATGTGGTCGTCCACCACCACCACTTCATCACACACGCCCAACCATTGCCGTGCAAACATACCGATCGCCGCCGACCCGCAACCCACACGCATGCGTTGCTCGGTGACCCCATCGACCACCGGCGCTTGACCGGCCTGTAACACCAACTTAGCGCCATTTTCAATGTGCACTTCCACCGCTTGGTGATTGCCCAAGCTGTGCATGATTTGCAAAGCCATGCGGCCTTGCGCTTTACTGCCGCCGGTGAGGTGGTGCACGCCACCCAAGCTGAGCATTTGCGAGCCGTATTCAGCCGTGGTGACATGGCCGACTTCTTCGCCTTGAAACAAAACAGCGGCGCGCTCGTCACCTAAATATCTGTCCGTATCAATCTTCACTTTCAAACTGCAATAGCTGAAGATGCCTTCGGTCACCACGGTCACCATGTCCACGCCGCGCGACTTGGACGCGACGATGAAAGGGGCGGGTTTGTAATCCGGGTAAGTGGTGGATGCGCCTATGCCAGTGACGAAGACACCGCGTTCTTCAGTGTCAAGCGCAGAGAGTGTTTGCGGCAAGGTGTCTGCTTCGGTGCGCGGCATCAACGGCTGAGTTGCCGGGCTCATAGCTTGGCGACTCAACATCACGACAGGATCAAGTCGCACCAACACACCATCGTGGTTGGCGTAGCGGTCGCAAGCGCCGACACGGCCTTCGGAAATTTGGCAGAGCACCGGGCACGCATTGCATTCCACCTTGCCCTCGCGCACCGGACCGTGCTTGGGGTCCACGCGCTGCAAGCCCAAAGGCAGGCTGTTGTCAGTGGCTGGCAATCCATCGGTGTGGGTGGTGCTGGGTGTGTGCATGCCGTTCGGATGTGTGAGGATCGGGGGCAAAGGCCAACACACATTATGCTTGTGGCTTTGCCTCTGCCCAGTCAAACAATAGTTCCTAGGAGTTCGCCATGGCCACCGCAGCAATCGAAGAAGCATCCGGCAAAGTCGTTATCAAAAACATTGGACTGCTGCTCTCAGGCGACATAGACCAACCTGTTTTGCAAGCCGACACCATCGTCGTCATGGACGGCATCATCACCGCAGTGGGCTGGTTCAAAGACTTGGACACCGAGGGCGCAAAAACCACCATCGATGTGCGCCAGACCTGCGTGGCACCGGGCTTGATCGACAGCCATGTGCACCCCGTGTTTGGCGACTGGACGCCCAGACAAAACCAAATTGGCTGGATTGACTCCACCATGAATGGCGGCGTGACCACCATGGTGTCGGCGGGTGAGGTGCATTTGCCGGGACGCCCCAAAGACATCGTCGGCTTGAAAGCCTTGGCCATCACAGCACAACGTGCGTTCAGCAACTTTCGCCCCGGCGGCGTGAAAGTGATTGCGGGTGCGCCCATCATCGAAAAAGGCATGACCGAGCACGATTTCGCCGAACTCGCTGCCGCCGGTGTAACCCTGTTGGGCGAAGTGGGTTTGGGCTCGGTGAAAGCGGGTTACGAGGCCAAAGAAATGGTGGCTTGGGCGCGCAAGCACGGCATACAAAGCACCATACACACGGGCGGGCCTTCCATCCCCGGATCGGGCTTGATTGACAAAGACGTGGTGCTCGAAGCCGATGCGGATGTGATCGGCCATATCAACGGCGGCCACACGTCATTGTCAGAAGCGCATGTGTGCGAATTGTGCGAGAAGTCCAGCCGCGCGATTGAGATCGTGCACAACGGCAACGAGCGCGTGGCGATTGCTGCGGCCAAAGCAGCGCTCGAACTGAAGTGCCCGCACCGCGTGATTTTGGGCACCGACGGACCAGCGGGCTCAGGCGTTCAACCATTGGGTATCTTGCGCATGGTCGCGTTGCTCTCAAGCCTCGCAAACATCCCCGCTGAGTTGGTGTTTTGTTTTGCGACAGGCAACACCGCACGCATACGTAACCTGAATTGCGGACTCATTGAAGTCGGTCGCGCAGCCGACTTTGTGTTCATGGACCGCGCGCAACACACCGCTGGCCGCACGCTTTTAGAGAGTGTGCAACTCGGCGACATACCCGGCATAGGCATGGTGATGATTGATGGGTTGGTGCGCTGCCATAGATCACGCAATACGCCGCCTGCGACAGAGGTGCCGGTGGTGGTGCATTGAGCTTTCAACTTGCACGACAGCTGTTTTTTGCGTCATACTGTTCGCCCCGCATCTCGCTGCCTGCAATAACAAGGAACTGTCGTGCTAACCGTTCGCTTACCCGAAACCATTGAACGCGATTTAAATCAATTTTGCGCATCTCGCCGTCTGAACAAGTCACAGGTGGTGCAATAAGCCTTGGTTCAATACATGGCATCGGCAAATTCACCAAGTCGGGACACGCCACTGCTAGAGCCCGACCTGTCCTTTCTGTCGCCGGATGACCCTATCCGTCAGTTCATCGGCATAGCCAAAGAAGGCCCCAGCACCGACGAGTGGATGGCCATCACCCGAGGCGATGACTGGAACAAGCCGTGATTTTGGTGGACACCCATGTGCTGCTCGACATTTACAAGGCAGACGCTATTTGGATACCCTGGTCTGTCAAGCAATTGCGCAGTGCAAAGCCGGATCAACTGGCGATCAACATGGTGGTCTATGCCGAATTGTCTGCTTAGCCGACAGAACACAAACTGCTCGATAAGTTTTTGGCGACGCTGAGTATCCAAGTGCTTGATCTGACGCGCCCTGCTGCCTTGTTAGCAGGCAAAGCGTTTCGCCAATACCGACAAAGCGGTGGAACCAAAACCGGTGTGTTGCCAGATTTTTTCATTGGCGCACATGCCGAATCAGAAAAATTCAAATTACTCACCCGCGATGCAGGCCGCTACAAAACCTATTTCCCCAAGATCAAATTGATTTGTCCTTGAAAATTTCAACGCATATTTGGCATTAGAAACGAGTCACTATATCTTCATATCTTCATATCTTCATATGTTCTTTGTTAAAAACCAAACCAATCTGATAGGTTGTGCGCAACCAATAGCCGCTCAAGTTAAGTGTTAGTAAAACACTGTCTATCCCCGCCTAGGCATGCGCCACGGCAACATGGCTTGCACCACGGGCGACACCAAACGCGGCACGTACAAAGTTTCGTGAAAGCTTTGCACCTCTTCACCCAGCAAGCTACTTTTAAGCAATGCGCGTTGGTAAAAAGGCGTGTCTTCTAATTGCTCTTTCACTTCGACAGCGCTATCGCTGCGCATGCGTCTTTGAATACGCCATAAAGTTTGCGGCAATGCCTGTCTGGGCGGCGCTTTAAAGTCCTCAATGCTGCCATCGGGCTTGAAACGCAAAGCCAAGAGCTTGTCTTCTTGCACACCGTGTTTGCCTTGTAAGTCGTAAATGACGGCGGTGCTGCCGTCTTTCATCGGGCTGCGTGACCAGTCCCACTCATGGCACGAGCGGTCTATAGGCTCGTCGCCTTCGTTGGAGTCCAGGTACGCATTGCCCATCCATTGTTGCGACGGATGCTGCAAATTCACTTCCACACGTGCCGACGGCGCCAGCGGCCCCCAGCGGTGCTTGCCTGAATGGTCAATCGGCGTGCTGAAATTGAACCAGGTGTCTGCTTGCACACGCACTTGTCCGCGCACCCGGTGCGGCACAGGCACGCCGATTTCATCGATATCAATCACCAGCGCATTGCCGTCCCAGCGCAATTGACTCGGGCCGATGGTGAACTGTTTGTCATCCCGGTGGCAGAGCCGCGCGCCACGTTCTGTCATGGTCCATCGTTTGGCGTGGCGGCTGTACAGTGCGACATTCAATGCGCAGTAATTGTCAGGTTGAGTGTCGCGGCGCGCCCTGTCCCAAGCGTAATAAGGCGAAAACACACTGCCTACAAAGGCAATGATGCTCAAGCCCCAATGGCAGTCATCGCTTAATGCGTCAACGTACCACCAGAGGTAACCGTCTTGCGGGACAAACTGGTCAAACCGAGGTCTGCCATCAGGGCCGCGGCCGCCAATCGTCCTGACATGGCTGCCATCGGCACCCCCGGCCCAGGGTGTACGCTGCCCCCCGCCAGATACAAACCCGGTACTTGCGAGCGGGCGTTGGAGCGGGCGAACGCCGCCATCCACCCATGCGTGGCCTGGCCGTACAAGGCCCCGCCCGTCGCCGGAAACAACTGATGAAAGTCCTGGGGTGTGGTGCGTATACATGAGGGTGAGGACTCCAACTTTAAATGCAAACCGGATGCGGCCATCAAAGCCTGGCTGCTGTGTGCGCAATCCAGTAACTCATCTTCAGACAATTGCTTGTCGCCCCGGGCCGGCGCATTCACCAGGCAGAGCAAGCGCTCTGCGCCTTCAGGCGATGTGCCGGTTCCCCGGTCTTGGGCGCACACATACACAGTCGGTTGTTGCGGCAATCTGCCTTGCGTGAATATGTCGTCAAACTCACTGGCGTACTGGTTTGCGAAAAACACGTTATGCCGGTCAAGCGGCATGTCGGCTGTATCAGCGTGCATAGACCACGTCACGGCAGATAAGGATCGGGGCTGCACCTTACCCGCCACAGCTTGATTCAAAGCCGATCCCAGCAAGCCCTTGCGCAATGCGGCAATGTCGCCGTTGAAGACCACGCTGTCGGCATGCAAGCTCTCACCCTTGCTCAAACGAACCCCTGACACTTTGCCCCGGGTGAGCTCTATGCGTTCGCATTCACTGTTGAACAGGAAGTTAACGCCTCTTGCTTTTCCAAGGCGCATCAAGCAATCAGCCAATGCATGCATGCCGCCCTCCACCGCCCACACACCGTCCATTTCAACCTGTGCAATCAACATCAATGTGGCTGGGGCCTCCCACGGGGATGAGCCGCAATACGTTGCATAACGTGCAAACAACTGGCGCAAACGTTGATCGGTGAAATGTTTACCCAAGCTAGACCACAAACTGCGCATAGGTCCGACCGATGCCAGGGTGGCGAGTCCGCGCGGGCCAAGAGCGCCCATCATCTGTGCCATGCTCGGTGATGGCGACTTGATGAAAGGGCCTTCCAGTGCGTCGTACACATGGCGCGCTGTCTGACAAAAATGCGCGAACCGTTTCACTTCAGCCGCACCGGCAAAACGAGCCACTGCATCCAACGATTGCTGGTGATCTGCATATAAATCGAGTTGTGAACCGTCTTCCCAGAAATGTTTTGCCAACACTTGAAGTGGATGGATTTTCAGCTCGGATTCAAGCTGCGTACCCACGGATGCCATGATTTGGTCAAACACCCAACGCATGGTGAAAACAGTAGGCCCGCTGTCGACCGGTTTACCGTCCGGAAACAATTGCCTGATCTTGCCGCCTGGACCGGCGGCTTTTTCAACCACCGTCACCTGCAAACCCGCACTCGCAAGCTGCAAAGCGCTGACCAATCCAGCCATGCCTGCACCTGCTACGACAACTTTATGTTCAGCCAAGTGAGCTACCTTAAATTTCAGCAGAAGACATCACGCCGGCCCAATGGCCAAGCCGTCGCAATACACGCATACGTACAAACATGGATTCAGAAAAAAAATCGCTTTTATATGCCGCTTGTATGGCTTGTTGATGCGCGCCGGTATGCGCATAGTCCATCATGGACGGCGCGTCTTTCCACAGACTGAATGTGCATTGCCTAACCAGCGGCGCTTCACCCAATCCCATGGCCATTTGACAACCCGGGGCTTTTTTCAAATCATCCTGCGCTGCCGGTGCATAGCGCCAGAAGGCCACCGCCTTGGCCGGACGAATACTGGCCCGGGTCAATGCCACCATGCCAGCAGCGCTGGTGTCCATGTCACTGTACTTGCCGAGACTGTCTTGTGACGTAACGCCCCATGTGCGTCCGTCCCAGGATCCGCGAGCTGAAGTGACCGCCAGCGTTGAAATAAACAATGAATTGGCACGATCCGAATAAGCTTTGACCGCAGGGCCATCGACAAACTTATCTGCCTGCTCTGCATTTTCAAAAACACAGATCAGACCTTGGTGAGTGGCGCTGGGTCGCAGAACAAAACCACCTTCATGACCACTGCCCATGACCTTGGTGAAGAGCAGGCCAGAAGCATCTTTGAAAGCGGCAGCACCTTGAACCAGGCGCATCCAACCCCAACCCTGATGCGCCCTCAGGTAGTCAACCAGCAGCACCACCACCACACCTGAAACTGCCACGGATACGGGATCTTGGTTGGCCATTTCATGTGTGACGACTGATACTGCTTAAACCGGACTACTTAGCGGCCACTTGGGCAGGCTTGCCCGAAGCCGGCGCTGATAACTCGGGAAAATCTTTGGCCATAGGCGCTCCGAACAATGGTTTGTAAGCACCTTGGTGGCAAGTGTTGCAATTGAGCTTGGCCACGTCACCCAACTCACCTTTGCGGTTGTCTGGGAATACCGGTGTCAAAGGCTCCATGTAATTGACGTTCAAGTCACGCGCCATGCGGATACCGTGCCAAGCCGTGACCCGCTGGGGTGGTGCATCTTCCCAACTTTGGAACGAGCGGCTGTTGTGACAGTAGGTGCAATTGACGCCCAATGAAGTTGACATGTGCGTCATCAAGCCGTAGGTCCACTCGGTTTGTTTGGTGGAATGCCTGTTGCCGGAGGGCAAGGGTGTTGGGCCATTCATGCGAATGTCTTTGGCTTGCAGCAAAAACGGTGTGAAAGGGTCGTTGGGCAAGGAAGCCAAATCGACCGATGCAGCCGGTTCGTTTTGTCCGGCCTTGTCGCCCATGAAGTTTGATCCCTGCGGCTGATGGTCTTTGGTAAACCAAATAGCTGACGGCACGGGTTGGCCCCGATGACAGGTATAGCAAGTGACACCGGTTTCAGCCACGTGAGGCTTCCACTCGGTGTTTATGTATTGCGTCATTTGCAACATGCGACGCGCCACCACCTTGGTGTATTTCCCATCGTCAGCCAAGTTGGCCGGGTTATGGCAATACACACAACCGCCATCGTTAGGCGACACCCATGCAGTCATAGAGACCATGAGACGATTGAATTGTGCTGTGCTGAGATCGCCCAGTACTTTGACATTTTTATAGGTTTGCGAGGCCTTAGGACCATCGCCTGGCACCTGTGGCAGTGACACAGGTGCAGCGTTGACGTCCACTTTGGCAGCTAGCAGACGTGTGTTGTAGACCTGCACCATACCTGTGCCACGGTAGCCGTGTTGCACACTGTTGGGGACGGGCAGTTCACACCCCGACAACACCAAAAGTGCAGCCAGACCGCAAGCGTATTGCCAAACTTTTTTTGTCCAATTCAAAGCATTCATGGCTTGGCTCCCAGGGTCAGCGCAGGGTCAATCACGGCAGGGAATACATTCGGATAAGGTGGTGCTACGCCGTGCTTGATCGCCCACAAATACCAGTTGTCTACCACGGTGCCGGTCAACAAAATACCGATACCGCCTGTCAATGGACACAACACAGCAAACCACCAGGCCCAACGGTGAATGGATTCCATGGAGGCGTTAAAGCCCATGGTCCATCGCCAAAACAATCCAGCACGTTCTGAGGCGGTACCGCGGTCAACGATTTGCTCAATCTCGCGCTCGCCGCCGTAACGCGTCACGGCCAAGATGGTCGCGCCGTGCATCGCAAACAGCAGCACCGAGCCATACAAGAACACAATCGACAAAGCGTGGAACGGGTTGTAGAACAAGTTGCCGTAGCGGATAGACAAAGCTGCTGTCCAATCCAGGTGCGGGAAGATGCCGTAAGGCACTGCCTCGCCCCATGAACCCATCAAAATCGGGCGGAAAAAACCGAGCACAAAAAACAGCCACAAAGCTGCAGCAAACGCCCAGGCCACATGCGTGCCCATACCCAAGGCGATCGCGCGACGGTACATGCGCACCCACCATGCCAATACCGAGATGGACAACAACAAACCCACAATCAAAAACCAGCCGCCTTGGTTCAGCGGTGGCATCGACAAACCGTACTCAGGTGCCGGCGGTTCCAGCGCCAGCCAGAATAACTGACGCACCAGTTGCACTGGATCCCAGTTGACAGAAGCCAGCATATTCAAACCGATGATGTTGAATGCCAGCATGCCGCAGACCAAAGACAGCACACCGAAACCGCCAAGGTAAATGGGACCGAGTTGGGCATTACCGATTTTTCCCAGCAGCCAGAAAATAGCCGGATGTCCGAATCGGGTGTCATTACCCGGGCCCAATTCGACACCATGGTGTACCGGCCCTTTGGCCTGCACAGTCGTGAAGAGGTTGTAGTAATCAGCCATGAGATTTGCTCCTGTCAAGCATTAAGGCCACTGAGACCAGATGGGCAGATTCAGCCACCAGCCCCACCATTCGGGCCAGCCGCGACTCCAAAACGGACCGCTAATGACAATGCACAAGGCACTGAACGCCACCGCTGCCATCGCCAGAAATACGCCCAACCGGTGAATTCCCAAAGTACCAATCGAGTAGCCGATGGTGTCGCGGAAAAACGTATCTTCATGCTCAGGGGTTTTGACAACCTGGCCTTTGCCGGGATTGGTGGCCGACAAAATCAAAGCACCATGCAGCGACAACGCGAACGTGGTGGCAAAGAAGAAACTCACCGCTAGCATGTGTGCCGGGTTGTAATGAAAGTGCAGGTATTGGTAACCAACGTTGGACACCCAATCGAGGTGGCTGTAAATGCCGTAAGGGAATGCATGCCCCCATCCGCCCATCAACACCGGGCGAATCACTTCAAGCGTGAAGTACGCAAATATCGCCATGCTGAATGCCGCCGGCACGTGATAGCCCATGCCCAGCTTTCGACAAATTTCCACCTCTCGCAATGCCCAAGACACAAAAGCTCCCAGGGCACAAATGGTGATCAGTTGCCACAAGCCGCCTTCCATCAGCGGCGCAAAGCGCAGGCCGTAGGAAAGATTAGGCGGCGCAATATTGATTTGCCACAGATTCCAAGTTGGACCCTGCGAGGCGCCCCACAAAATCATGGCCGTTCCTAAGAACGCAAAAAAGATGGTGGTGACCCCGAAAAAGCCCACATAAAACGGGCCTAACCAAAAGTCAAATAAATCACCACCGACAAGGGTTCCACCCCGTACTCGGTATTTTTTTTCAAAGCTGAGCATGGCCATGTTGTAGCCCTCCTGCCGCAAGTGATGTAACGAAGAATTTAAAAAATGCAGGTGCTGTCTATTAAACAGCACCTGCCGGTGCTGACAAAGTTCAGGACTTTTCGGCAGGAACAGCTGCAGGCATAGGCGAGTTTTGCGCCGATGCAGCTACAGGCTTTTTCGCGCCATCTAGCCAATTGAACTTGTTCGTGCTGAGCAAAATGAGATGGATCATTGCTGCCAAACCGAACAGAAAAATACCCTGGACCACCATGGCCCGCAAAGGGTCGTACAAACGCCAAATTCTCCACATGATGCTTTCTCCTAAATGATGTGCGACATGAACGTATAAACCGAGGCTTTGACACCTGAAATGATGCTTGGCATGTTCTCCGCACCAGGCAGCCAAGTTTTCCAGCGCATACCGATCATTTGACCGATCAAGGCAATAGAAAGCAGCAACACGAAACAAGGAACAAAAATCAAAACAAACGCAATGTGTTCATCCCAAGCGGATGATTTATGCGATTCAAAAGAGGTGGTGTTAGCCATGGGTTTACTCCGTTCGGTTAAAGAACTTGACTCAGAGCCAGGGCCGCCATGCCCAGACCAGGATGTGGGCTACCACAGCTACTGCTGTGAAGCCAACGGTTCCTTGGATCCAGAACTGGTGGAACTCCTGAGCCTCCTCGTCATTCAGGCCGGAAATGGATGTCCGATGATTTGACATTCGATGCTCCTTCTTCAAAATGGCCGTAAGGCCAACGCTGCGCCCAACCCGCGCAACCTGGGCAGCCGCAGCAGTTGCCGCGACATCGGGGTCGATTCACATGCCGAGGCACGTGAAAGAAATGAATTCACTTGGTTCACGCCGTTTCTCCCAGGCCGAGTTCGACACCGGCTTTTTTGACGTGATCTTCAGAGACGCTCTCAACACCTGCTGAACGCGCTTTGCCTTCTGCCAAGTCGCGCAAACGCTTGGCAGCCGAAATTTGCACCAGCACCGGCTGACCGGAGACCAAGGCATGCAAACGGGTTTGTGCTGCATCGTCCCAAGGCGTGTTTTCTTGCGCACCACTGATACCGCGCGCCAGCGTCGAATCGACTTTGTCCATGTCAGTGCCCAGCGGCAGGATGTGGAACAAAGCGTCGAACAAGGAATTGCACACTTCTTGAATCAAATAAGTGGCACCGCTATAGCCCATGAACGGCGTGCCGGTGTGGCGGCGGATGATGGCTCCCGGAAACGATGCGGGAATGAAGGAGGCCTTCATAGGGCCTGTGCTGCCGGCTTCGGCAAGGTACATGCGTTCGTTGTAGCTGCCGAACAAAATGAGTGGCATTTGCTTGTGCACCATCTCGCGCACTGCTGCGTTGTCGGTTTTTTGTCCGGGTAAGCGCGAGACAGCAAATTTGCAAGGCATGCCCATTTCAGTTTCTAAAAATTTGCGTATGCCGCGCGCATAGGTATCTGTGGCCACCACCGCAAAACTGGCGGTAGCGAAAAAGTCTTGTGTAACTGAGCGCCACAAATCCCACACCGGTTTGATGGTGGTGTGACGCTCGCGTTGAATGAACGGCTCGGGATCAAGCTCAAGCAATTCGCCTAGCTTGCGCAAAAATTTGGTGGTGCTGTGCAAGCCGATAGGCGCTTGCAAATAAGGCCGGTCTAGCGCCTCGCACAACATACGACCGAACTCGCGGTACATGCAAATATTCACATCGGCTTCCACCAGTTGCGACACCTCGGCCAAATGGCTGCCCAAGGGGAATACCATGTTGATGTCTGCGCCTATGCCTTGCACCATGCGACGGATTTCGGCCAGATCGCTGGGGCTGTTGAATGTGCCGTAGCAAGGGCCGATGATGTTGACGCGCGGCTTCTCGCCTTCTTTGCGAACACGCTTAGGCACTTTTTTCATGCCGTATTCGGTCCACAACCAGAACATGGCGCGGTTGGCACATTGCCACTGGTCTTCGTCAATCGTGCGCGGCAAAAAGCGCATCAGATTGGTACCCTCGGGGGTGACACCACCGCCGATCATTTCGGCAATTGATCCGGTAACCACCACGGCAGGCAGATCGGGGTCGAGCACTTGGTGGGCACGCTTCATCGCGCCTTCGGTGCCTTCGCGTCCGAGTTGTTCTTCGGCCAAGCCGGTGACAACGATGGGCAGTTCGTGAGGCGGCAAAGCGTCGGTGTAGTGCAACACGGAAGTAACCGGCAGATTTTCACAGCCGACCGGTCCGTCGATGACGACTTGCAGTCCTTTGATCGCGGTGAACACATACACCGCTCCCCAGTAACCGCCTGCTCTGTCGTGGTCTAGAACAAACATCAGCCCATCTCCTCGGCTTTGCGTTTTTTCTGCTTCTTCTCGAACTGGCGGCGCACTTCCTTTTTGAAGTCAGGGTGCATGACAGGAACGTCCTCCCACACACCGGCTTCATCGCCTTGTCCGACTGAACCGAAAAACGCTTTCATTTCATCGAACCTAGCCTGGTTGCCTATGGCTGCGTTGACCACTTGTATCAGCGAACCGGCACCGGCCACGCCCATCAAAGGACGTGCGGAGATGAGGTTGGTGAAATACAAAGAAGGAATGCACAACTCTTTGGCCGCTTGCACCACCGGTGTGGTGCCGATGGCGAGTTGCGGTTTGAACTCGTGCATGGCTGCCAAGTCTTGCTCAAGGGACGCACGGAATTGCACATGCACGCCTTTGGATTGCAGCCATTCGGCATCATGCGCATTCCATGGCGTGGCAGGACAAGCGCTGCCGACGTAACGCAAATCGGCGCCGCACTCGATCAACAAACGCGCCACCAACAGTTCTGACCCTTCATAGCCGCTCAAGGTGATGCGGCCATTGATTTTTTGCGAAGCCAACACACCGCGCATGGCACCCAAGGTTTGGTTGCGGGCTGCGTCGATTTTTTCTTGCGGCACACCACAGGCTTGACCAATGGCGCCCAGCCATGCGTCTGTGCCTTCGATGCCGACAGGCGCAGATCCGACGATCGGGCGACCGGCGGCTTGGAACTCACGCACGCTGGCGGTATAGAAAGGGTGGATGGCGGCGACAGCTTTGCAATCAAGTGCCGCATACAGCTCGCGCCATTCGCGTGTAGGTGCGACAGTGCCAACCGCCAAGTCCATGGGACCAATCATTTGCGCAATGATCATCGGGTCAGCCGGGAACATTTCACCCAGCAAGGTGATGGTCGGTTTGCTGCTGCGACCTTGACGCGGCGCAGCCACCGGCCCTGCCATGGCTTCTTGGCGGGCATAGTGCAGCATGGCACCCGTGAGCACGTCTTTGGCCTCGGCATGGGTGGGAACACCAAAGCCAGGTACATCGATTCCAATGATGCGAACACCGTTGATTTCTTTGGGTAACAACTGCAGCGGCACACCGCTGGCAGTGGGCACGCACAAATTGATAATGACGATGCAGTCGAGTTTTTCCGGGTCGGCTTGTTCGTACACCGCTTCGCGGATATCTTCAAACAGTTTGCCGGTGACCAATGTTTCGGAGTTAAACGGCACATAGCCCACGGTGCGACGCGCACCATAAAAATGGGAAGTGAATGTCAAGCCATACACACAACAAGCTGAGCCGCTCAGGATGGTAGCGGTGCGGCGCATGCGCAAACCCACACGCAAGGAGCCGAAAGCCGGGCACATGGATTGGGGCTGGTCGTGCGCACCTTTTGGATAGTCAGCTGCATATTTGGCCAACACCTCGCTCTTGCCTGCTTTGGCAGCCGCATCCAGCATTTGATCTTTGCCTGAATGACAGCCCAAACCGTCTGCGCTGGCGGCAGCAGGATTTGGCAACGGGGTGATGGGAATGATGGCGCTCATGTTCGGCTTCAGACTTCGTCGTAAACCACTTCGAGGGTCGGTCTGTCGATAACTGTTTTGCCGGTCATATCGACTTCGGTGGCAGGCGTCATGACAAAGTCGCGTCCGGTGACATCCGCGCTGAACAAACCCAGCAACTGGTCTTGGGTTTGCGGCTTGGGTCGCTGCGGCGGCGCTTCAGCCACGTTTTTAGCTAACTCGGCAAACAATGAACCCCATTCGCCATCGGGCTTGCCGATGATTTCGTAGCTGGCGCTCTTGCGGCGAATGTCTTCGTTGGCTGGAATGGCGGCCAACACGGGAATGCCTGCGTTAGCGGCAAAGGCCTGGGCTTCGCCAGTGCCGTCGTCTTTGTTGATGACCATGCCGGCCACGCCGACATTGCCGCCGAGCTTGCGGAAATATTCCACCGCGCTACAGACGTTGTTTGCAACATAGAGAGACTGCAAATCGTTGGAGGCGACAACGATGACTTTTTGGCACATGTCGCGGGCAATCGGCAAACCGAAACCGCCGCACACCACGTCACCTAAAAAGTCGAGCAATACGTAGTCAAAACCCCACTCGTGAAAGCCGAGTTTTTCCATGGTTTCAAAGCCATGGATGATGCCGCGCCCACCGCAACCGCGACCCACTTCTGGGCCGCCAAGTTCCATGGCGAAGACGCCGTCACGAATGAAACAAACGTCACCGATCTTGATTTCTTCGCCTGCGAGTTTTTTCTTGGATGAGGTTTCGATGATGGTCGGGCAAGCCTTGCCACCGAACAGCAAACTGGTGGTGTCGCTCTTGGGGTCACAACCAATCAGCAAAACTTTTTTGCCTTGCTGCGCCATCATGTAACTGAGGTTGGCCAGCGTAAAGCTTTTGCCAATGCCGCCCTTGCCGTAAATGGCAATGATTTGAGTTTCCTTAGTCACCTCGCCGGTGTGCACGGCATCGGGCTCTTGGAAAGCCTCCTCGCGCAGTCGGTCGACAAATTGGATCGTCTTTTCATTGCTTTTAAGGTCACTCATCAGTCTCTCCGTTTACCAGCCTTGGATGAAAATGCATCTGTCTTGGTTGTATTTTTAGGTTTACAGCGCGTTGTGTCAACTCAAATTGACGTTTTATCTGTCATGCTAGGGTAATCACTTATCTTTTCTGCCCGAGCAACATGCGGGTATGCAAGGGCATGGGATTGGCAACCGGCTCTACCGACTCAAATCCGGCTTCCAGCATCAAACTGCGCAATTCATGCGGAGAGCGCAAACGGCCGCTGCCCATGGCCAGCAGGTAAAAATGAAAATAAGCGTCGCCGACCGGTTTTTCGCCGGGCGGTTGGGCCATAGGTTCGGCCAGCAACAGGCGTCCGCCGCTTGGCAGCATCTGGTAAATCTTGGTCAGCAACGCCTTGACCACCGCATCCGGATGGTCGTGCGCCACACGCACCAGCGTGACCAGATCGACACCGTCTGGCAAGGCATTGCTGATGAAACTGCCCCCGTGCACCGTGACACGGTCCGACACGCCTGCTTTTTCCATGCGATCCGCGGCCAGGGCCGCCACCGGCGGCAAGTCCATCAAATGCAATTTCAAACCAGGGACTTTTTGCGCCAGCGCCAGCACCCAGCCGCCCTTGCCGCCGCCTATGTCCAGAACCTGGCGGTGCGCTGAAAAATCGTATGAGGCCAACAGCTCTTCAATCACAAACCTCTGTGAAGCCGACATCAATTCCGAATACCGCGCTACTTTTTCAGCTTCCCAGCCCTGCGGGTTATCGCCGTTCATATACGGCCAATAGGCTTGCATATGCGGTTGCATTTCATCGCGCAGCAAAGCCAGTGGATCGCGCATATCGTCAAACAAAACCGCGTTGTGTTCGATCATCAAACGCAAGCCCGGATCGGCAGCCACGGGGGCACCCAACGCGCCCAAGCCGTAGCAGTTGTCGCCTCGCATTTCAACCAGACGCAGAGCCACGGCCGATTGCAACAGTCGTTGCATCGCAGCTGCCGACATACGGCATTGGTGAGCGAGTTGTTCGAGTGAAAGCGGCTGCTCGCGCAATAGTTCCAACAGGTGCAAACGCACACAAGCCAGCAACACTTGGCTGTGCACAAAGCCTGCCATGACATCGAATAACTGGGCGGCGCGCCTGCGCGTGACCCAACGCGTCAGCGGATTGGAAATGGCCCAGCGGTAAAAACCCGGCGATGTCATCCACCGGTCTAAGCGCTGATCGATTTGCTGCCGCCAACCGGGGCGATTATGACGACGGTGTTCAGCCAGCGGTTTGGCCAGATCCAGACTTTTCATAAATCAGCCGTATCAGGCGCTGACGCGCGAGCCACTCGCTTGTGACTGGCGTGAAATCTGCTCACAAGCAGACGGCGGTACCAGTCGCTCGGACTCCATCAACACCAGTTTGCGCATCGCTTCGCGGCTTTCGCACATAGGCACGGAGTCGGCGGCGGTTTGCATCAAACCATTGAAATACTGCAATGCACCGACCAGACCGAGATCGGCGGCGGCGCTGGGACGGCCGTGGTGAGCATCCTGACCTGCGGGTTTGCCGAGCTGATCAGCCTGCATCATCACATCGCGTATGTCGTCGGCCACTTGATAGGCTTCGCCCAGCGTACTGCCCAATTTATACCAGGGTTGCGGATCGACACCGGCAGCCAAGGCACCGGCACATGTAGCGGCTACAAACAAGGCACCGGTTTTGGCGCGCTGGTACTGGCTGAGTTCAACCCGTGTTTCGCATTCCCAGGCTTGCCCGGCCACGATGCCGTCTGGCGCACCGACGCCGTCGCTGATGACGCTGAGCAATTGCACGGTGCGCAGCGGGTGCTGACGACCACTGCGCGCCAGCACCTGGTAGGCCATGACGATCAAAGCGTCACCGGTCAGCAGGGCCAATGGTTCGCCGAATTGTTTGTGAACAGTGACCTGGCCGCGACGCATATCGGCATCGTCAAAGCAAGGCATATCGTCATGTACCAGAGAAGCACAGTGCAGCAGTTCGATAGCCGCAGCAGCTGCATCGCTTAACTCATGGTCATCCTCGCCGCAGGCCTTGGCCACTGCCAGGCACAACTGAGGCCGGATGCGGGCACCGCCGGGAAATACCGCGTGGCGCATTGCATCCATCAAGCGGGGTGGCGCACTCTTGGTCTGGGTTAATAAAAATTGCCTCTTAAGGGCTGCTTCTATGCGTTTTGACAAGCTCATGGGACCCCCTGCTGGGGTGGCAACCGCCGCACCGACAATTCGAAGCGACATCCACAAGTGTCAATTTAACATGACACTTGGCTTTGTCAATGGGAAAAATAAGAAGGCCGGCTCCGACTTTCTATGACGCAAGTGATTGATAACAACAGTTTACGCATGAAGTAAATAGAAAAGTATTCATTACAAGCCCAGCGGACTGACAGCAAACAACCAGGTATGGCCGCCAAACAACAAAACAGCCCAGGCGGCAACGCCGATCAACACGACACGCAAGGTATTCGGCGTGGCCGCCACCGCAGCGCCTGACTGGGCCGCCATCCGGTCACGCTGCCTGGCCGCGCGGAAATTCAACACCGACCAGACCAGAAAGGCGCCGAACAATATGAGGTCAGCCTGTTTGCCATTGGCCAGCAAATGGGCCAGCGCCCAGACTTTGACAGCCAGGATCATGGGGTGACCGAGTTTGGCCTTGATGGCGTTGTGCGGCACCTGTCCGGCTACCAGCAGCACCATGGCAAACAACATCAGCAAAGCTGCGATATGTCGCATGGCGACCGGCGGCGACCACAACTGCGGGCTGTCCCAGCGGATTTTGCTAAACCCATACACCAGCAATACAAAGCCGACCAACGAAGCAATGCTGTAAATACCTTTGAATATTTTTTCGCCCCATTGCTCAAGCTTGCGATTACGCCAGTCCTCGGCGAAAACACGCATCGAATGGCAACCCAGAAACAACACCAAACCCGTTATGAACAATTCCATTTTGATCTCCTGGTGGTTTTTGACAGCCGAGTACAGGCTGCGCGTTTTCAAAAATCAATGCTCTCGCTGCAATACCCAATCAGCCAAAGCCTGCAATGCTTGCGTTTGCACCAGGCCACTGTCCGCCAAGGACTGTTGCGCCTGCTGCGCCAAATTTGTTGCTTCTTTTTTTGCGCCATGCAGACCCAGCAATGACACATACGTGGGTTTGTTGTTGTCTGCGTCCTTGCCCGCTGTTTTACCCAGCACGGCGGTGTCTGCGGTGACGTCCAGAATATCGTCGACCACTTGAAACGCCACACCCAGCGCCTGTCCGTAAGACAACAGCGCTTGCATGGCCGTGGCATCCGCCTGCGCCGCCACCGCGCCCATTTGCACGCTGGTCTCCAACAATGCGCCGGTTTTGCAGCGGTGCATCAGTCTCAGCTGTTGAAGCGAAAGTTGTTCACCGACACTGGCCAAATCGATAGCCTGTCCGCCCGCCATGCCAGCGTGCCCGGCACCGCGCGCCAGCAAGCTGCACAAGCGCGCCTGTACTTGCGCAGGAATATCGCTGTGTTCAGGTGTCAACAATTCAAACGCCAATGTTTGCAAAGCGTCGCCTGCCAGCAGCGCACCGGCTTCGCCGTATTTCACATGCACGGTCGGTTTGCCGCGCCTAAGCACATCGTTGTCCATGCACGGCATGTCGTCATGCACCAATGAGTAAGCGTGAATCAATTCGATGGCGCAGGCGGCGCGCATACCGGCGTCTGACATCCATGCAGAAAGTGTGTGAGCGCCGCAAGCCTCCAAGCTCGCGAGCACCAGCAAAGGTCGCAAGCGCTTGCCCCCATCGAGCACTGCGTAGCGCATGGCTTCACCTAAGCCAGCGGGCGCATCCGCAGGCACCCATGCGGTGAGGGCTTGCTCCACTGCCAGCAATTGGTGGCGGCTCCAGTCGTTCATGTCAAAGCCGCTCATTCGGCGTTACCCGACCAGTTTTTCAAGCTACCGGCTTCCAGCACTTGTATTTGCGCTTCAACCGCTTGCAAGCGTGAGCGGCAATGTTCCAATAAAAATGCACCGCGCTGGTAGGACTGCAACATATTAGCCAGCGGCATTTGACCCGACTCCATGCGTGCCACCAATTGCTCTAACTCCTGCAAACCTGCTTCGTAACTGGCGGGTTCCTGCTGTGCATCGGCAGTGGCAGCATTGGTTTTGGCAGCTTTGGTCATGTGTTTGGCATCTTGAGTGTGCAGATTGTAGGCGTGTGTTAAAGCGCGGCTACAATCCGCTTCCGCCTGGCAACTGAGCCAGTTTTTTGTTTCTCTCCCTGTGGGGAGTCTTTAGGTCAGGACGTCGTATGTCTGATTTAAGTCTTCAACTGCAGCAGGCCACTGGCCAACTCTCAGTTACAAGCTATTTTGATGAAGCGCTGTATCAGCGTGAAATGCACACGTTGTTCAAGCAAGGCCCGAGCTATGTCGGCCATGTTTTGTCAGTGCCGCAAATAGGCGACTATTTTGCTTTGCCGCAAGAGAACGAAGGTCGCGCGTTGATTCGTACGCCGCAGGGCATACAACTTATCTCCAACGTATGCAGACACCGTCAAGCGGTGATGCTCAAAGGTCGCGGCAACCTGAATGATCCGGCCAAATCCATGGGCGGCAACGTGATCTGCCCCTTGCACCGCTGGACCT
Organism: Bordetella parapertussis; assembly: GCA_945870575.1. Classification (GTDB taxonomy): domain Bacteria; phylum Pseudomonadota; class Gammaproteobacteria; order Burkholderiales; family Burkholderiaceae_C; genus Limnohabitans. The sequence continues at coordinate 90,800 of CAMBSK010000002.1, forward strand.
ATGCCACTGACGGGCAGTTGCTGGGTGCGCCGCATTTTCAACACGATCCCTGCCTGAACCTGCAAAACTACCCGCTACAGGAATGGAACGGCATGTTGTTCGAGGCCAACGGACGTGATGTCGCTGCCGACATGGCAGCACTGGGCCCGCACAAGCAACTCGATTTCACCGGCTACGCGCTTGACCATGTGGAAATGCACGTGTGCAACTACAACTGGAAAACCTTCATTGAGGTTTACCTGGAGGACTACCATGTCGGCCCATTCCATCCCGGTCTGGGCAACTTTGTCACGTGTGAAGATTTGCAGTGGCAAATGGGCGATCATTTCTCGGTGCAAACCGTGGGTGTGGCCAACCGCCTGGGCAAGGCCGGCAGCCCGGTGTATGAACGCTGGCACGAGGCCTTGCTGAATTACACGCAAGGTGAAACGCCTAAGCACGGCGCCATCTGGCTGACCTATTACCCGCACATCATGGTGGAGTGGTACCCGCAGGTGCTGACCGTATCTACCCTGCACCCTATGGGCCCAGGCAAAACCATGAACATCGTTAAATTTTTCTACCCTGAGGAAATCGTCGCGTTTGAACCTGATTTCGTTGAAGCCCAACGCGCAGCCTACATGGAAACTTGCGTAGAAGACGATGAAATTGCCGAACGCATGGACCAGGGCCGCTTGGCATTGATGCAACGCGGCGACAACCAGTTCGGCCCGTACCAAAGCCCGATGGAAGACGGCATGCAGCATTTCCATGAGTGGTACCACCGCCACATGAAGCCCAACAGTTAGTACAGATTTTTTGCAGATTTCACGCTAGCAATTAACGCAACCGCACCGTCCCCGTTTCACTCGCTGAGGAATATTGATCATGTACACCACCTTGATATCTGCCGACGATTTGAAAAGTTTGAGCGGTAACTTTCGCGTGTTTGATTGCAGCGCGGATCTGGCCAAACCCGAAGCAGGGCACCAGCAGTTTGAAGAGCAACACATCGCCGGTGCGGCGTTTGCAGATATCAATACCGATTTGTCGACCCACGACAAAACACAGGCGGTGAACGGCGGTCGCCATCCCCTGCCCTCGCGTGAACATTTCGCCAAATGGTTGTCAGCCAACGGCGTATCCAACGACACCCAAGTGGTGGTCTACGACAGACAAGGCATGAACTACTGCGGCCGCTTGTGGTGGATGCTTAAATGGTGCGGCCACGAGGCCGTGGCAGTGCTAGACGGTGGCCTGCAAGCCTGGGTGGCGCAAGCCGGTGCTGTTCAAACCGGTGCTGCCGACAAAGCGCTTGCAGCCCATTTTGTATTGGGTGCACCGCTGGTTGAACTCAAACTCACGGCTGATGTGGCTGGCAACCTGGGCAAACCTTCGCAAACCATTGTGGATGCACGTGCGCCTGCACGTTACAAAGGCGAAACCGAGCCGTTTGACCCGGTCGCAGGCCATATACCCGGCGCATTGAACAGACCTTTCAACAGCAATATTGCAAGCGACGGTTTGATGAAACCAGCGTCAATACTGCGTGCTGAATTTGACGCCTTGCTGAGTTTGCAACATGCCAGAACCGTGGTTCACCACTGCGGCAGCGGCATCAGCGCCGTCCCGAATATTCTGGCCATGGAAGTTGCCGGTTTAGGTCGTACCGCTTTGTATGCCGGCAGCTGGAGTGAATGGTGTAACACGCCCGGCTTGCCTTGCGCCAAAGCTTGAAGCGGATAAGTTTTAATTTAAACAGCATTTAACGCGGCAGAAGATTACAAATATTTACAATCTCATACGATTAACAAATGTGTTTTGTATTGGTGCGAGAAAGTTTGTTTCACTAAAGACAACTGAATAACAGAACTAATCAGTTAAGTAGCTGCCTTTTGCTTTTGGAAGCATTTTATTTGTTCTGGTTTTTTATTTGAAAAACTCTTTTTTCTACTGTAAAACAAAAAATAACGGGGTTTTATTTATAAACAATGATATAAACGGGATAGTATTTTCGCACCCTGTAAATCATTTTTAAAGGAACACCATGTTTACCAAATTGCCATCCTGGGGTTTATTGGTATTGGGCCTTGCTTTGAGCAATGCCTTTGCCGACACCACAGAAGTCAAAACTCAAACCATTGTTGAAGTGAAAAAAAGCGGCGGCCATTGCGAGCAAGACCCGAACTGCTTTAACCGCTACCACCCCGCCATCAAACCTGTGGCGCGTGCCAAGCCCGGCGACCTGATCGTGGTACACACACGTGACGCCTTGGATGCCAATCTGAACATGAATTCTTTACCCAAAGACGTCACAGCCATTGACACCAACTTGATTCACCCCATGACGGGTCCGATCTACATCGAGGGCGCAAAGCGCGGCGATGTACTGGCCATCAAACTGATTGACATCAACCCCAACGAATACGGCTACACCACCTTGATTCCTGGCTTTGGCTTTTTGCCAGACATGTTTCCGGATCCTTACGTAGCCAATTGGAAGTTGAACCGTTATGAAGCTGTGTCGGCTCAGTTACCCGGTGTTCGCATTCCCATGAACGGTTTCATGGGCTCCGTCGGTGTCATGCCCGGTGAAGAAGAAGTCGAAAAATGGCTGGCCCGTGAAAACCAATTGGGCGCTGCCGGCGGTGTAGCACTGCCCCCTCAGCCCATCAGCGCTCGCCCAGCCGACATCTGCGGCCCCAAAGGCAGCCACAAAGACAAATGCCTGCGCACAGTACCTCCTCGTGAAAACGGCGGCAACATGGACGTCAAGCAAATGGTTGAAGGCACTACCCTGCTGTTGCCTTGCTTCATAGACGGCTGCGGCTTCTTCATCGGTGACGTGCACTACGCACAAGGCGACGGCGAAGTGGCCGGCACCGCTATCGAAATGGGTGCTATCGTGACAGTCTCCACCGAGATTCGCAAAGGCATGGCTTCTTTGATCAAACAGCCCATGTTCGAAGGCGGCTCACAAATCAAAAAACTCGAGCCTGACAGCTTCCACGCCGTGGTCGGATATCCGCTGAAAAAAGCGGGTGAAGTGCCGCCACAATGGGCTTATCTGAACAGTGAAAAAATCAAGCCTTTGACCAACCTGTCGAATGATTTGACTTTGGCTGCACGCAACTCCATGATCGCCATGCTTGACTGGTTGATGGTCACCAAAGGCCTGAGCAAAGAACAAGCCCTGGTGATTGCCAGCGTCGCTTGTGACCTGCGCATCAGCAACGTCGTGGATGTGCCAAACTATGCCGTCACCACCATCTGCCCGATGGAGATTTTCAGTAAAAAATAAAGCCCACAAGGCTTGCCAAAAAGAGCGAGTCCTACTCGCTCTTTTTTTTGGAATTTAAAACATGCAAAGACGATCATTCAATTCACGCTTAACGCTCGCGTTGGCTGCTGCCATGTTCCCCTTGGCCAAAGCAATGGCTCACACGCCCTACCGTTTCTGGGATGTATTTCGCAAACGAAATATGCAGATCATGACTTCCCATGCAGACTACACAGGCGACGAGATCGGAGACGCTTGGGTTGCTGTGTTGCGCGAAAACCTGCCTTTGAGCAGAGCCATGGTAAGCCGCACCCATGACATGCCCCGTATCGCCAGCTTGCTTAAAACCGATCAGGTCAAGAGCGCAGTGTTGTCTTACCAGCATGCAAGACTGATGTTCACAGGTGAGCCCCCGTTTGAAGAGTTTGTTCCGTTGCAGCTGGAAATATTGGCGGACAACGGCAAGTACCTGCTGGTGACTCTCCCCAATCTTCCGCTCTACCATGGTTATCTGGTCACCACCGCCTTGATGGAGGCTGCCGACAAGCTGCAATTGATCGATCCGGGCAAGGGTCGGTTCGGCATGCCGGTTCATGCAGGTGCTCAGGCCTATTTCCGCGGCGAAAAACTCGAGCCACCACCTATACCTGTTGAAAAATGAAGAGCTCTCAAGCTTTGCGTTTTTGTGCACTCGTCTTTGGCTTGCTGCTCTGCTTTCACAGCCTAGCGCATGAATCCATCACCACCGAGGCGCGTAAAAATTATTTAGCCAAACTGCAAGAGTCTTACCAGGTGCAAGCAAGCAATCCGCCTGCACCTGTCAAAGCCAAAGCTATTTACCAGATAGGCGCAACGCTGGAGGAAATCCGCGACCTGTTTAACCAGGACATCATCAGCCACGGCGCGGTCAAAGGTCTTGAATCCACCTTGCTGTTGAATGAACTTGCGCGCGCCGGGTTCAAAATGGAGATGTCTACCAAAATAGGTTTGTATGTGTCGCAACTGCATTACTACCGGGATGCTATCAAGCTCGACGGCAAAGCCTCTTACGCAGACCACGCTAGGTACCTGCTGCTGAAAAACCATTTCTATGACAGCTTCACCGATAATCCGTTGGCTCCTTTTTCACAAACAAAAGAGGAATTGCTCGAACTGATTGACACTGGTGAGCGGTTACTCAAAGTCAAAGAAAACAACGTCAATGCCGAAGAAGTGAAATTCATTCTGGCCATCCACTACCTTCAAGCCATGCAGCAACAACTGATCAGCAAAGATGAGGGACAGAAAAAATTCAAAAAACTGCTGACCGAGTTGCGCAAGGAATACCCGCAAAGCCTCAAACCTCTGACACTTGAAGCATTAAGCCCGACACCATGACCTTACCTTTGGTACCCAAGATCTTATTTAGCCTACGTTTATGGCTAACTCAAACCTTGGTACTTTTTTGCGTGTATGGCAATTTAGCTATGGCACACCAGACAGGGAACAGCTACCTGACAGTCAGCGAAGCCGACGGGCGTTTGCAACTGGAAATCGACTTTATCGTGCGTGACTTAGGCAATCTGCTGCAAGCACCCGGCCAGCCCAACGAACCACCACCCGCACCTGACAAATTGCTGTCCTTGCAAGCCCCCATCACCACAGCCATTCAAAAGTCATTGACCATTGAAGTGGATGAGCAGGCCATCCCGCTGGAGTTTCTGACGCAATCCGTCGTGTTACATAACGACGGCTTGTACGTGCGTCAGCGTTTCAGCGGCTGCACCCTGCCTGCTGATGCGAAATTCATTGTGGTGCGCTATGAATTCTTCACACAAAACGACAAGCTAGGTCGCGCGTTTTTCAAACTCGTGATGCGCAATGACGAAATATCTTCAGTCTTTGACCAGACCAGCTCGATTCAGCGGTTTGCGCTCGGGGAAACCAAACGCTGGTCAACCATAGGACTGTTCACCAAAGAAGGTGCCAAGCACATCTGGGAAGGCGCAGACCATTTGCTGTTTTTGTTGACCCTGCTGCTGCCGGGCTTGATGCTGACCATACGTTTAGCGGATGCCTCAGGTAACTTACTGCCGACGAACCGCGCCGCAGAAAAATTTACCCTCAAGGTCGTCACCGCCTTCACGCTGGCGCATTCCATCACGCTGGCCTGCTCCGTCTTCGGCTGGGTCAGCCTGCCGGATAAATTGATTGAATCCCTGATCGCTTTGTCCATCATGGTCTCGGCACTGCTCAATCTGCAAACGCGGTTTCACATCAGTCACTGGAAACTGGCTTTTCTTTTCGGCTTGATTCACGGCATGGGATTCGCCAACGGCTTGAAAGAACTCGGCCTGTCTTCGAGCTACTTTCTGGAAACCCTGTTTGCGTTCAACCTGGGCGTGGAACTCGGCCAACTGTCTGCCGTTATTCTGGTGGCGGTGCCGGTGTTGCTGTTGGCGCGGCAAGCCGAGGCTAAGCAACGCGTACTCAAATACGGTTCTATCGCCGTCTTACTCACCTCTATGGTTTGGCTGGCGCAAAGGTTAATGGCCTGACAGGCTACTGGGCTAACAGCCAAGTCCGGGCTGTTAACCATTTCTCAGTCAGTACTTTCCTGCTTAAGACCTGTTTAAAAAAGCTTGGAAACTTTGCTGCGCTTCTTCGTTATGCGCGCCGCGGGCCATGCGCTGCATGGACACGGCATAAGCCTGCGCCTGAGGCAACTCCATTTGTTCGTAAAAACCTTGTTTACCTGAAGCTTTGGAAGCTGCGCTGCCGCGTGTGGCGCGCTGCATCAAATCCAGACAAGCGGCATCAAGTTGATCATGCGGCACCACTCGATTCACCAAACCCCAGTCGGCTGCAGTTTGTGCGTTGATAGGGTCGCCGGTCAAAGCCAGTTCAAGCGCGCGTTTGCGACCTATGCTGCGGGATACAGCCACCAGCGGCGTATGGCAAAACAAACTGCCCTTGCCACCGGGCAAAGCAAACGCAGCCTGTTCAGAGGCAATCACCAAATCGCAAGTGGCCACCAGTTGGCAACCGGCCGCTGTGGCCAAGGCATGCACACGCGCCAGCACCGGCTGAGGCATGTGTTGCAAGCTGTTCATCATGTCGGTGCAAGCGGCAAACAACTGCTGCAAATGCGCAGCATCTGCACCTGCCATGTCAGCAAAGTTATGCCCTGCTGAAAACACAGGCCCGTTGGCGGCCAGTATCACGCCGCGCGCATCGCCTGCAGCAATCTGCGCAAACGCCAAGGTCAACTCGCGCATCATCTCAAGCGATAAGGCGTTGCGTTTGTCAGGCAGGTTAAGCGTCACCGTGGCGATGCCCTGTGCTTGACTGAGTTGCAAACATGAGAATTGCGTCATGTGTTCACCTGTTCAATATGTGGCTGGCCGATGTGCGCAAAGCCATGTCAATCTGAAAAGAGTCCACCCGCAGATGCAAGCAGTACCCTTGAGCTTCAAGGCAGTTTGTTGTGCGCGCCGTCGCACAATGGTTTGTTGGCACTGTGTTTGCAGCCGCAGAAATACACGGTCTTGCTTTCATCAGCATCAAATTTCACTGGCGTGAAATCAGACCCTTTGTGCGAGCCGTCGCAAAATGGTTGGGATTTGCTTTGCCCGCAGGAACACCAGTAATAGCTTTTACCCGCCTCGACATCCACTTTGCAAGGGGCTTTTTGAAAGACATGGGGTTCCATAGACAACTCCTGTTTGAATAATCTTGCATGTTAAGCCCTGCAAACGCCTCACAGCCAAAAAAGCCGACCAGAGCAGACTGAGTTCGAAAGACCTCAGTGCAGATGCATCAGTTGTGTGGCCAGCGTGACCAGAGCAATACCTGCCAGCAGCCAAATCACCTGCATAGTGGTGGCCGAGGCGGACAAACGTTTTTGCAATTGCGGAATCAGATCGGCCAAGGCCACATAGACGTAGCTGCTGCTGGCAATCACCAGCATGAATGGCAGCCAGGCTTCGTGTCCGTCGATCAGGAAAAACCCCAGCAAACCACCGACCACCGTGACGCCACCGGCCAGACTGAGTTTGAACAAGGCAGCGCGGCCCTGACCGAAGCCGCGCTGCAACACGACCAGATCGCCCATGTGGTGCGGGATTTCATGCGCCAGCACCGCCACAGAGGCAGCAGCACCCAGACTGATATTGGTCATGAAAGCGGCGGCTACCAAAATGCCGTCACCGAAAGCGTGCACGCTGTCACCTGCCAGCACCGCCCAGCTGCCGGCAAAGCCGCCTGGCGCGTGTTCATGAGAATGGTCATGGTCATGGTCATGGTAATGGTCTTCGCCGTGCTCATGGCCGTGGTGCCACAACTCGGCCTTGTCGAGCAAAAAGAAAAACACCAGACCGGCCAGCAAAGTCATGAATAAGACCTGCGGCGTGATGTCGGATTCAAACGCTTCGGGCAGCAAATGCATAAATGCCGTGGCGAGTAAGGCACCAGCCGCCAAACTGAGCAAATGCTGGGTAAAGCGAGCCAGCAGCGCGCGCGCCAATAGCGCTGCCAGCAGCACACTGCCTACACCGGCACTCAAGGTGCCTGCCAATATTGCCAACAATGTCATGCTCATGGGTTTATCGCTTCAAAAAAACCAACCAACAAACCTTCGTCGATGGTAGGTATGGCAGTTAGTGCATACACTGGCAGTTAAGCTGCCGCATAAGAGGTACCCCGGGCTGCTTTCAGTTAATGACAGTCACGTTCACTAATTATGCGCCGCTGTTTAAAGCAGGCTCAATGCGCCTGGTCCCAGTTCAAACCCATACCCACCTCGGCCAGCAAAGGTACTTTGAGCGCGGCCACGCCAGCCATCAAACGAGGAATTTCGGTTCTGACCCACTCCACCTCTGCATCCGGCACTTCAAACACCAGTTCATCATGCACTTGCATGATCATGCGCGTGACTTTGTTCTCGCTGTCCAACACTTGTTGCACCCTGACCATGCTGAGTTTGATCAGGTCTGCCGCCGTGCCTTGCATGGGCGCGTTGATGGCGGCACGCTCGGCACCGGCACGCCTGGGCCCGTTCGGTGAATTGATTTCAGGCAGGTACAAACGGCGTCCGAACACTGTCTCCACATAGCCTTGCGCCTTGGCCTGCGCGCGCGTGTCGTCCATGTAGCGTTTGACACCGGCAAAGCGCTGAAAGTAACGCTCTATGTAGTTTTTTGCAGCGGTGTTGTCTATGCCTAAGGCCTTGGCCAAACTAAATGCACTCATGCCGTAAATCAAACCAAAGTTAATCACCTTGGCATAACGGCGCTGTTCGCTGCTGACCGTGTCGGGCGTCAGGCCAAACACCTCTGCAGCGGTTGCTTTGTGTACATCCAAACCATCGTGAAACGCTTTCAACAAAGCCGGATCATCACTCAGGTGCGCCATGATGCGCAACTCGATCTGGCTGTAGTCGGCGCTGGCAATCACATGGCCATTTGGCGCCACAAACGCCTCGCGCACACGGCGACCTTCGGGGGTGCGGATAGGAATGTTTTGCAAATTAGGATCGTTGCTGGACAACCTGCCAGTCACCGCCACGGCTTGCGCGTAATGCGTATGCACTCTGCCGGTCAGCGGTTGCGCCAGTTGCGCCAGCTTGTCGGTGTAAGTGCCTTTGAGTTTGGCCAGCGATCGGTGTTCTAAGATTTTCTTTGGCAGCGGGTAGTCTTCAGCCAGCTTCTCCAATACTTCTTCGTCAGTGCTGCGCGCACCGGTGGCGGTTTTTTTCACCACCGGCAAACCGAGTTTGTCGAAAAATATTTCGCCAAGTTGTTTGGGTGAAGCCAAATTGAAAGGCTGCCCGGCAATCTTGTAGGCCTCTTGTTCCAACTGCATGATGCGCAAGCCCAAAGCGTGGCTTTGTGCGGCCAGCGTCGGCGCATCAATCAACACGCCATTTCGTTCTATGCGAAAGAGTGCTTCACTGCTTTGAATTTCCAGCTGGTAAACAAAATTCAGTTTCTCATCGGCTTGCAACAACGGCCACAGCCTTTGATGCACAGCCAGCGTGAAGTCTGCATCCTCACAAGCGTAATGAGAGGCCTTTTCCACATCGACTTGCGCGAAGGAAATCTGGTGCGCGCCTTTGCCGCACATGTCTTCATAAGACAAACCTTTGCGCCCCAGATGCCTGTCCGCCAGACTCTCCAGCCCATGCGGCTTGTGAACTTCCAGCACATAACTTTGCAACATGGTGTCGTGTACATAGCCTTGCACTTCAACACCGTGATTGGCAAACACATGCCGGTCGTATTTCACGTGCTGCCCGAGTTTGGCTTTGCTGCCGTCTTGCAGCCATGGCTTGAGCTTTTGCAACACCTCTTGCAGCGGCAGTTGTGCGGGCGCGTCGGCGGCGTTGTGCGCCAGCGGTATGTAAGCCGCGTCGCCTGCGGACACACACACACTGATGCCCACCAGTTGCGCCTGCATTTCCACCAACGACGTGGTTTCAGTATCAAGTGCCACCAGTTCGGCCTGCGTTATTTTGGTCAACCATTTGTCAAAGCTGTCCCAGTCCAACACGTTGTCGTAAGTCACCTCAGTCGACACCTCGGGGGCGGGCGTGTCAAACAACACACCCACTTCACCGACACCACCGCCTTGGTGCGCGCTGTTTTTGCCTGTAGGCGCGTCAGACGACAAAGAGCTGACCAAGCCCTTGAAGCCGTATTGCTTGTAAAAATTCAGCAAGCCTGCTTCATCCACCGCTTGCACCAAAATGCCGTCAAGTGAAGGCCAGCCGCTCACATAAGCGCTGAGGTCGCAATCGGTTTTCATGGTGACCAATTGACGGCCTGTGGCCAGCCAGTCTTTGGCCTGACGCAGGTTTTCACCGGCCACGCCTTTGATCTCATCGGCACGCGCCATCAACGCGTCCAATGAACCGTATTCGGCCAGCCATTTGGCCGCAGTTTTCGGACCGACCTTGGGCACGCCGGGCACGTTGTCCACCGTGTCGCCGACCAATGTTTGGAAATCGATCATCAATGAAGGTGGCACGCCGAATTCTTCCGTGACACCTGCCACATCGCGTTTTTTGCCGTTCATGGTGTCGATGATGGTGATGCGCTCGTTGACCAACTGGCTCAAATCCTTGTCGCCGCTGGAGACGATGACATTCAAACCTTGTGTGGCCGCCACATGCGCCAGCGTGGCGATCACGTCATCGGCTTCCACACCGGGCACGTCCAGCAGCGGCCAGCCCATCATCCGCACCAAGCGGTGAATCGGCTCGATCTGGCTGCGCAAATCGTCCGGCATGGGAGAACGCGTGGCCTTGTAGTCCGGGTAAATTTCATCGCGAAACGTCGGTCCCTTGGCATCAAACACGCAGACCGCGTGGGCCGTCGGCCATTCGCGTCTGAGGCTTTGCAACATATTGACCATGCCGCGAATGGCACCGGTGGCCTGGCTGTTCGGGTCGTTGCGGTCGGCGCGCAAATCGGGCATGGCGTGGAAAGCGCGGTACAGGTAGCTGGAGCCGTCGACCAGCAGTAAAGTGGGTGTGTCTTGCATAACAGGGATTGTGCCTACAATCACGCCATCCTTTAGCTAGCGCTGTTTGCATCCTCTCCATGGCCGTTTTCACCGAAGTTTCCGAGCAGCAAGCCACAGAATTGTTGACCCAGCTGTCCATCGGCGAACTGGTCAGCCTGCAAGGCATCAACAGCGGCATAGAAAACACTAACTATTTTCTGACAACCGACCAGGGCGAATACGTGCTGACAGTGTTCGAGCGCTTAAACCACACGCAGCTACCGTTTTACCTTTACCTGATGAAACACCTGGCCTCGCGTGGAGTTGCCGTGCCGGATCCGCAGTCCAACCACCAAGGCGATATTTTGTTGACGCTGCTGGACAAACCCGCAGCCGTGGTCAATCGGCTGCCCGGCGCCTGCCTGGTCGAGCCGGCCGCTGTGCATTGCGCCGCCATGGGCCAGACCCTGGCGCACATGCACTTGGCCGCCAAAGACTACGACCGGCATCAAATCAATCTGCGCGGCCTGAACTGGTGGAACGAGACTGTGCCGCAAATCCTGCCGTTTTTGTCTCAACACCAATGGCAGTTGTTGACACACGAACTGGCGTTTCAAAACCACCTGACCGGCTTATCTGCCTATGAAGCCATGCCGGGTGGCGCGGTACACGCAGACGCCTTCCGCAACAACGTGCTATTTGACGGCGAAGCGCTCAGCGGTGTGTTTGATTTTTATTTCGCTGGTGTCGACCGCTGGCTGTTTGACCTGGGCGTGTGCATCAACGACTGGTGCGTAGACCTGGACACCGGCGTACTCGACCATTTGCGCTTTGAGGCTATGCTGCACGCTTACCAGCAGGTGCGTCCACTGAGCGCTGCCGAACGTTCCTTGTTAAACCCCATGTTGCGCGCTGCTGCGCTGCGTTTCTGGATTTCGCGCTTGTGGGATTTCCACTTGCCGCGCGAGGCCAGTTTGTTGCAACCCCATGACCCAGCGCACTTTGAACGTGTGTTGGTACAAAGGCTGTATGACCCTGTCACACTCTGAGCCATGAAACTTAATGTCGTCAAAGCCCGTCAAGGCTCCACCTGGGTGCGCCAAGGCATACGCACTTTCTGGCGTCAGCCGTTGGCGCTCAGCGGACTTTTTTTGCTGTTCATGGCGCTGGCCTCGATCTCGTCCATGCTCCCCTATGGAGGCACGTTTCTGGGCTTGATGTTCATACCGGCAGCTTCTCTGGGTCTGATGGCGGCTGCGCGCGAAGCCGATCTGAAACGCTTTCCCATGCCCTCCATGCTAATCATCGGTTTCAAGCAAGGTGCGGCGCAAAGCAAGCAAATGGTTTTATTGGGCTTTTTCTACGCCTTGTTGTTTTGCCTTGTGCTGGCCATGTCTACCTTGTTTGACAACGGCGACTTTGCCCGCATGTACATGGCGGGCGGCAACCTGAGCGAAGAACATATATTGAACGAGCATTTTCAAACGGCCGCTTTGTTTTCCATGTTGTTGTACCTGCCTTTGTCTTCTTTGTTCTGGCACGCGCCTGCGCTGATGCATTGGCATGCGCAGCCGCTGGTCAAAAGCATATTTTTCAGCTTCATGGCTTGCTGGGCCAACTGGCGGGCATTTGCTGTTTTCGGTCTGACCTGGCTGAGCATATTTTTGATGACCAGCGTCTTGCTCAGCCTGATCAGCATGGTGTTTGATGAAGGTCAGTTGTCCTTGACCCTGATGTTGCCGGCCATGCTGATGCTGGCCAGCATGTTTTTCACTTCCAGCTATTACAGTTTCCGCGACTGCTTTGTCAGCGAACCGGTGCTGGCCTGAACGCTTTCAAACAGGCGTTAATTTAGCGACCGAGAGCGCCAGCCATTTCACTCCGTGGCGGTTGAATTTCACTTGCGCGCGTGCGTCGTCGCCTATGCCTTCCATAGACACCACGGTGCCTTCGCCGAATTTGGTGTGAAACACTTGTAAACCGCTGCGTACCCAGGCATTCGGGCCGCTGGCGGTAGCCGGATTTGCACGTTGCGGAATAGAGGGCGGCGTCGATGTGAAAAAACCGGCTCGTCCTGAGTCGTTGTTGCCGAAGCCCGAAGGTCTGCTGCCCCATATGGGCTGTGCCTGCAAACCGGTTTTAGGTGTCAGCCACTTCATAGTGTGTTCGGGCATTTCGTCAAAGAACCGGCTTTTGATGTTGTAACGGGTTTGTCCGTGCAACATGCGGGTTTGCGAATGGCTGAGGTACAAGCGTTTGCGTGCACGCGTGATGGCCACGTACATCAAACGGCGTTCTTCTTCCAGGCCTTCGAAATTACTCATGGCGTTTTCATGCGGAAACAGGCCTTCTTCCAAACCGGTGATGAACACGCAATCAAATTCCAAACCTTTGGCCGCGTGCACCGTCATGAGTTGCACCGCGTCCTGTCCGGCCTGCGCCTGGTTGTCGCCCGCTTCCAAAGCCGCGTGACTGAGAAAGGCAGCCAACGGGGACAAGGTTTCACCGGTGTCAGCATCCGGTTGCAAGGGCGCGCCGTCTGCTGCCGCTTGCGAAGCGGCAAAGTCGGCCTGGCTTTGCAAAGCCTCATCCACCGGCAAGGCTACTGCGTCTTTGCCAAAACCTTCTTGCGTGACAAAACTCTCGGCCGCGTTGACCAACTCTTGCAAGTTCTCCACCCGGTCTGCGCCTTCGCGTTCGGCCTGGTAGTGTTCTATCAACTGGCTGTGCTCTAGCAAGAGTTCAATGATTTGTTTGAGCGTTTGGCCTTGGGTTTGCTCGCGCAGCACATCAAGCTTGGCGACAAACGCAGAAATATTCGCCCCCGCTTTGCCGCTGATGCTGCTCACCGCGTCGTGCAAAGCGCAGCCACTGGCGCGGGCCGCATCTTGCAATTGCTCGATGCTGCGCGCGCCTATGCCGCGCGGCGGAAAATTGACCACGCGCATGAAACTGGTGTCGTCGCGCGGGTTCTCTAGCAAACGCAAATACGCCAGCGCGTGTTTGATTTCGGCGCGCTCAAAAAAACGCAATCCGCCATACACGCGGTAAGGCATGGCGGCGTTGAACAACGCGGTTTCAATCACTCGGCTTTGCGCGTTGCTGCGGTAAAGAATGGCAACTTCGCTGCGCGCAGTCACGCCTTTTTCTCCATCACCGTCGCGCCCGTCGCGCAGCAGTTGTTTGATCTCTTCCACCATCCAATTGGCCTCGGCCAGATCGCCGGGCGACTCCATCACCCGCACAGGTTCACCCGCACCTTGCGTGGTGTGCAGGTTTTTGCCGAGCCGGGTTTTGTTGTGCTTGATCAGTTCGTTGGCTGTGTCCAGAATATGGCTGTGGCTACGGTAGTTTTGCTCCAGCTTGATCTGGTGTTGCACCTCGAACTCGCGCACAAAATCGGCCATATTGCCGACGCGGGCGCCGCGAAACGCGTAAATGCTTTGGTCATCGTCACCTACCGCCAGCACCGCACTACCCGCGCCGCTGAGTAATTTGATCCAAGCGTATTGCAGCTTGTTGGTGTCTTGAAACTCGTCTATCAATATATGCGTGAAGCGCTGACGGTAATGCTCGCGCAGGGGCTCGTTATCCCGCAGCAACTCATAACTGCGCAACATCAATTCACCGAAATCCACCACGCCTTCGCGCTGGCACTGGTCTTCGTACAACTGGTAAAGCTCAACTTTTTGGCGGGTTTCGGGGTCACGCACCATGACATCCTTGGGCCGCTGGCCTTCTTCTTTGCAACCGGAGATAAACCATTGAACTTGCTTGGGCGGAAAACGTTCATCGTCGATATTGAATTGCTTGAGTAAACGCTTGACCGCCGACAACTGGTCTTGCGTGTCCAAAATTTGAAAAGCCTGAGGCAGATTCGCCAGCTTCCAATGCGCCCGCAAAAAACGGTTGCACAAGCCGTGGAAGGTACCAATCCACATACCGCGCACGTTCACCGGCAGCATGGCGCTCAAGCGGGTCAGCATTTCCTTGGCCGCTTTGTTGGTGAAGGTGACCGCCATCAGACCGCCGGGCGTGACCTGACGGGTTTGCAGCAACCAGGCGATGCGCGTGGTCAACACCCGCGTCTTGCCAGAACCGGCACCGGCCAATATCAGCGCGTGTTGCCCCGGCAAAGTAACGGCGGCTTGTTGTTCGGGGTTGAGGCCTTGCAACAAAGGGGAATGCAAAGCGAAGTCTGGCACGGAGCCCGAGCTGTTAGGTGATGACATGTGCTCGATTGTAGGCAGTCAAACCTGTCGGCCAAGGTGCATGGAATCAAGCACTGGGCACAAATTTCTTGCGTCTGGTTCGTTTAACCGGCCAAGCCAAGCGCTCTCCTTTTTTGTCTTTGGAGCTTGGTTCATGGAAATTTTTGATTACGACAATAGTCTTTTGCTGCCGCGCAAATACTGGGGAATCTAAGCCATGACAACCAACTTGGTCCGTAATTATTTGTATAAATTTCAGGCATAAAAAAACGGCCCCACCGTTCCGAGGAGCAGGGCCGTTAAACCGGGAAACCCGGGGACTTTTTTACTTCTTGGGGAGTTTGTAAATCATCAAAGTTCCGCCCTGAGGAACCAGGGTGGTGGTGCCTTTGACATTGTCAATCGCACCGGCCAGACGCTGGGCATCCACGCCCCAACCAGCTTGCACAGCAATGTATTGCTCACCGTCGACTTCATAGGAACTTGGCACACCGATCACGCCGGAAGGCGCATTGGTTTCCCATAGCAATTTGCCTGTTTTGGCATTGAAAGCACGGAATTTACGGTCAGGTGTACCGCCCGCAAACACCAGACCGCCGCCGGTTGCCATCAAAGGCGTCCACAACTGGTCTTTGAAGTTATGAGTCCATGCCAGCTTGCCGGTTTTGATGTCCCATGCCTGCAGTTCACCGATGTGGTCTTTGGCGCCGGGTGCCAGACGTGTATTGGTAATCACTTCAGCAATAGGAAAGCCGATGTACAACTCGCCCGCCTTGTAAGGAATGACTTCGCCTTTAGGCAGGGTCGAGCACATGTTGTTGTTCGCCGGGATGTAGAACAACCCTGTTTTCGGACTGTAGGCCTCAGGAGACCAGTCTTTGCCGCCCCACAGACCGGGACAGAAATCCGCGCCGTTTTTCAGGCTGGGTTTTCTGGACATGTCATAGGTCGGACGGCCGGTGACAGGGTCCACGCTCTTGAACACGTTGTTACCGACATAAGGCCAGGCGTTGACAAACTTGATGGCTCCGCCAGAGCGCTCGAGCACCCACAGGTAGCCGTTACGGCCGGCGTGCACAGCAGCAGACACTTTGCGACCCTTGATTTCGGTGTCGATCAGCAGCGGCGGTGTGACCTCGTCCCAGTCCCATGAATCATTGGGCGCGTACTGGTGGTGGCCTTTGATGTCGCCGGTGTCCACGTCAATCGCCAACACGGAACTGGCGTACAAGTTGTCGCCTTCGCGCATGTCAGGTGTCCATGGGCCTGGGTTGCCGGTGCCCCAATAAGCGATATTGGTTTTAGCGTCATACGTGCCGGTCACCCAGACACTGCCGCCGCCGGTTTTGTAAGAGCCGTTATCAGGCCATGTGTTGCCGCCTGGTTCGTTAGGTGCAGGAATGGTATGACGCTTCCACACTTGTTTGCCGGTGTTGGCATCTACTGCGGCAATAAAGCCGCGCACACCGTATTCGCCGCCGGACACGCCGACCATGATCTTGCCTTTGACAGCCAAAGGTGCCAGGGTCATGTAGTAGCCGGTTTTCCAGTCTTCAATCGCAACAGTCCACAGCACTTTGCCGGTCTTGGCGTCCAGTGCCACCAGATTGCAATCGGTGGTGGCGACATACAGCTTGTCACCATAGAGCGCGACACCACGGTTGGTCGGGTGCAACTGGAACAGCTCAGGTGCTATTTCCTTTTTGTAGCGCCACAGTTCCATGCCGGTTTTGGCATCCAGGGCGATGACCTGGTTTTGCGGTGTGGTGATGTACATATAACCATCATTGACGATAGGAGGCGCCTGGTGACCTTCTTGCACGCCGGTCGAGAACGACCAGGCTTGTTGCAGCTTGCCTACGTTAGCTGTATTGATTTTTTCCAACGGGCTATAGCCCCAGCCCTGGTAGTTACCACGGGTGGACAGCCAGTTACGTGGCTCCGGGTTTTGCAGACGCGCGTCTGTCACCGGGTTGTAAGGACCGGCGGCCTGAACGGCTACCGATACCAACAACAGTGCCATGGCGGCTGCCACAGGTTTGAATGTCAACTTCATATTGTCTCCTTGATCTCAATGAAAACCCCTTGGGGTTTGGATAACGCCGCTCAGTGCCGGTCGTCAACTTATCACCCGGTCTTAAGCGCCGGGTTTCGCAGAAAAACTGCTGTTGATAATCAGCACATCGCCGTCACTGGTAAGACCTATCCAGGGCAGACTTTTGGAGGCAGGCCCTTTGACCACGGAGCCGGTTTGTAAAGGATTGAACTTAGATAAATGGCAAAAGCACAACAGGCTTTTGTCATTCTTAGACCACTCGGTGACCTCGCAGCCCTGATGGGTGCAAATGGCCGAAAACGCCAACACTCCCGAGACCGCAATGGCCTTGGTCTGCGGCGTCAGGTCGGCTTCGTCAAAACGCAGCAACAGCAATTTGTCCATGCGTGTGGCATCGCGCAGTTTTTGCGTCGCCGGATCCATGGCATACGCCAGCACCGGCTTGACACCTATGGGTATGTCTTGCACTTTCAAAGGCTGCTTGATATCGCCTTTGGCGGACATGAGCAAATCGCCTTTTTGAATGTCGCTGACCACGCCTTGGGCCCAAACCGAAATACCGCACACACCGGCAGCGCCTGCACTGGCAATTTGAATGATCTGACGTCTGCTGGGATTCATAAGCTCTGTTGTACATGTTTTACACAGGCTTAATATAGGTGTTTCAAGCTAGAGAGGACTGTTTCTGCGGCTCTGAAAAATGTTCGCGCAAGCGCCTGTGTACGATTTTTCCTGTGGCAGTGCGAGGCATGTCAGCAGCCGACACAAAACGTATCTCTTTGGGCAATTTGTAGCCCGCCAGTGTGTGTTTACACCATTGCTTTAATTCATCCGCCTGGCAATCGGCATCGGGTTTGAGCACCACCACCGCTTGTACGGTTTCGCCCCATTTGTCATGCGGCACACCGATAACAGCCGCTTCCTGTACCGCGGGGTGCGCGGCCAGAACAGCCTCGACCTCGGACGGGTAAACGTTTTCGCCGCCACTGATGATCATGTTGCTCTTGCGGTCCATCAGCCAGATGAAACCGTCAGCGTCGCGTCGCGCCATGTCACCGACGGAGCACCAAGCGCCGGCATAGGCTTGTTCGGTTTTCTCAGGCGCATTCCAATAACCTTCGAATGCATACGAGGTACAGGAATACAACTCGCCCACCTCGCCGTCAGCCACTTCGCGCCGGTTTTCATCCAGTATGCGTATCGGGCCGCTGCCAGCCCATTCGCGGCCAACCGAGCCCAGCTTGGTCAATTGTTCTTCGGGGCGCAATATCGTCACCCAACCGGCTTCAGTGGAGCCATACAACTCGTACAACTGACCGCTAGGAAACAGTTTTTGGATATCGCGCTTTAGGCTTTCATTGGCCGGTGCCGATGAAATCAACAACCGCGCCACACTGCCTGTGGCGAATTGCGCGCTGGCTTCTGCCGACAAACCCAACATCATGATGTAGTGCGTCGGGACCAAGGAAGTAAAGGTGATGCCGTTATTGCACAGTAACTCCATGACACGCGCCGGATCGAAACTGGCGCTGTCGTCAATGCAAATGCAAGCGCCTAAATGCATGAAGGTATTGGCAAAGTAAAGTGAATTGGCGTGACACAAGGGCATGACCAGCAAAGCTTTGTCGCGCCGGGTGAACCCCATTTCCATGGCCGTGGCGTAGGCGATCAAACTGCTGGCCTCGTGGCTGCGAATCGCTCCCTTGGGCTTACCGGTGGTACCGGACGTGTACATCAAGGCGCAGGTGTCCGACGGTTTGACCTCAGGCCAGCGCGCAGGCACGACAGCCTGATGTATCAATTTTTCGTAATCCAGCCAGCCGTCTTGCGTCTCGCCGCCGATTTGCACCTGGGCGCGCAATGCCAGCGCAGGCATGACCTCTTGCACCCGATCCTGCAAAACACGCGTACACAAAAGCGCAGCGGCTTTGGCGTCTTGCAGGATGTAAGCGATTTCATGGCCGGTCAGCCGGAAGTTCAGCGGCAACGCGACCAGACCGGCGCGCGCCAGCCCCACATAAATTTCCAGCCACTCAATACAGTTGTGCGCCAGCACTGCCACCCGGTCGCCATGGTTCAAACCCTGGGCCAGCAACGCAGCGGCCAAGCCGTCGGCGCGCCGGTCCCAATGCTCAAAACTGAGGCTGCGGCGCGAATCCATGGCGCCGGTGTCGTTTGGTCGCAGACGCGCGTGCGAACGCACCATGTCGGAAATATTCAATAACTGTTTCAAAGCACCATCCCTAGGTTAAACACCGATTTTTGTCACACGAGCAATGGAATATAGTATTCTGAATTCAGAATTCACTAAGTATAATCCCGAACAACTGATGCCGCAAATCCTGACAATCCGGAGCAAAAGACCTGAAGATGAGTACCCATCCCCCCGCCAGTGACGACCTGAAAGTCGCCGATCTGATCGCCCGATTCATCAAAAACCAAGGCGTACAAAGGGTTTACGGCCTGTGCGGCGGCCACATCATGCCCGTCTGGATGGCCTTGGACGCCCACGGCATACGCATCATTGATGTGCGCGACGAACGCGCCGCTGTTTATATGGCACATGCCGAGTCCGAGTTGACCGGCACTTTGGGCGTTGCGCTGGTAACCGCCGGCCCGGGTGTCACCAATGCCATGACCGGCATAGCCAATGCGCATGTAGCGCGTGCTTCGGTGCTGGTGCTGTCCGGCACGCCGCCGCTGGCGCAGGAACACCGCGGCGCTTTGCAGGACATGGTGCACACCGAGTTGGTGGCCTCCATCACCCGTATGGCGCGCACGGTGCGCCACCCGGCGCTGGTGTTGTCCACCTTGAATGAAGCTGCTGCCCGGGCCATGGGCCACGGCGGCGAGCCTGGCCCGGTCTATCTGGATTTCCCGGTCGATGTGCTGCGCGCTTCACCTCCGGCGGCGGTGTTGTTGCCCGAGTTTTTCAAGCCGGTTCAAGCCCTTGCCGCCGTTCCTCTGCCAGCCGATGTGCTGGCCGCGGCAGACCTGCTGTGGCAGGCCAAGCGGCCTTTGTTTATTTCGGGGCGAGGTGCCAAAGGCGCCTCAGCCCCATTGCAAAAACTGTTGGCCCTGTTGGGCGCGGCCTATCTTGACACCGGCGAAAGCCGCGGTCTGGTGCCGCCCGACCACGACAGCGTGGTGGCCGCCATGCGCGGCGGCGTCATGGGCCAGGCCGATGTGGTGGTTACGCTCGGGCGCAAGCTGGATTTCCAACTGGCCTTTGGCTCCCCGGCTATTTTTGGCCAAGCCAAGTTCATACGCCTGGCCGACAACGCTGCTGAACTGCGCGACAACCGGCGCGGTGAAGTGGAATTGCTGGCCGATGTAGCCCACAGCCTGCAAGCTTTGTGCGATGCCGGTGCCGGTCGTGAAGCCGCCAGCGATACCGCCTGGCTCAGCGGTTTGCGCCAGCAACACCTGGCGCGCGCCGCCAAATTGCAAGTCAGCATGCAACAGGCACCGGCCGGCAGCGACGGCCTGATGCACCCCAACCGGCTGCTGGCCGAATTACAAAAACAATTGCCCACCGACGCGATTCTGGTGGCCGACGGCGGCGATTTCCTGAGCTTTGCGCGGGTGGGTTTGCAAGCGGAAACCTACCTGGATCCAGGCCCCTTGGGCTGCATAGGCGTGGGCACACCGTTTGGCGTGGCCGCCAGCCTGGCCTGTCCAGACCGCACCGTGGTGGTCGCCACCGGTGACGGCGCCTTCGGCTTCAACGCCATGGAAATCGATACCGCCGTCAGACACAAAGCGCCCTTGCTGGTGGTGGTGGCCAATAATGGCTCCTGGGCCATCGAAGTGCGTGACCAGCAGCAAACCCATGGCCGGGTGGTTGGCACCCGGCTGCAATTTGCCGACCACGCCGGCATGGCACGGGCCTTTGGCATGCACGCGCAACGGGTTGAAAAAGCTGAAGATTTACCGGCAGCCATCGCGCTGGCCCTGCAAAACCGGCCGGCGCTGCTGGATGTCCTGGTCACGCCCGAGGCTGAGTCGTCTGACGCAAAGTCGGGACTTGCCTGGGTACCGGATTTGCAAGCGCTCACGGCATGGGATGATGCAGAACGTCAGTGGCGCAACCATTACGAATGAAGCCGCAAGTTTTATAAGTAGAAGCTGTCAAAGGTAGATGATGAAAATTCTGTCTGTGCAACCCAACCTGGTCGAGCAGGTACACGAGGCCATACTGCTGGAGATTTCGGTCGGCAAACTCACGCCCGGTACTCGCATCATCCAGGAACAGATTGCCAGCGAACTCGGGGTTTCCCGCCAACCGGTGCAACAGGCTTTACTGCTGCTGCGCAACCAGGGCTTGCTGCGCGACGCACCAGGGCGCGGGCTGATCGTCGCGCCGCTGGATCCGGACCACATACGCCAGATGTACGAGGTACGTGCCGTGCTCGAAGGCCTGGCATTTCGCAAAGCTGCAACCAACAATGCAGAAACCGCCCGCAGTCAGGGTCCTTTGTTGATTAAACAGGGCCGCCAAGCCGTGAAAAGCGGCCAAGTGCCGCAACTCATCAACGCCGACATGGCGTTTCACCATTTTGTTTACGGTCTGTCAGACAACCTGCTGGTCGCGCCCACCATGGACGCGCACTGGACTTACACGCAGCGCGTCATGGGCGAGGTGTTGATGCGCGACGAAAAACCGCGCGACATCTGGGACCAGCATGAAGACTTGCTGCAATCAGTGGTCGACGGAGATCCTGTAGCAGCGGAACAAAAAGCCCGCCAGCACATCATGGAAACCGCCAACTTCATCATTGAGCGCTTGTCTGCGCTCTAAAGCTGCCGCACTCACCACTTGTTGCGAAGTTCACGCAACTTAGTGAATACGGTTTCATCATCTAACTGCCCTGTCAATTCAGCAAACGAAGCGCGCAACTGCGCTTGCACACTGCGGCTATCAAGCCGGAAAAACGTGTTGATCTCGCGCTCGGCTTGCAAGGTGGTGACCAACGGCTTGTTCACATCCTGAGCGCTGACTTGTTTTAAAAGCGTTGCGGCTTTGTCGTTGTCGGGTTCGCGGTTGAGCGTGAAACGCAAATTGTTTTCTATGTAATCGTGACCGGGGTAAATCAAGGTGTTGTCAGGCAAGCGGTTCAATTGCTGACTGAAGGTCTGGAACATAGACTGCACATTGCCACCGTTGTGGCAATTGCCTGCACCGGCGTTGAACAACGTGTCCCCGGAAAACAGCGCGGGCTGATCGGTGTGCGAGCGCAGGCAAATATGGCACATGGTGTGCCCCGGTGTGTCCATGGCTTGAAGTTCCACGGTCTTACCGACTTTGATGATGTCGCCTGCAATCAGGCCGCGAAACATACCCGGTATGGCGTGACCGGCCTTGGCATGCGCCAGCACCTTGGCACCGGTGGCATCAACCACGGCTTGGTTACCGCCGGTGTGGTCATGGTGTTCATGCGTGTTCAATATTTGCGTGATCTGCCAACCGGCCTGTTTGGCTGACTGCAAACATTTATCGCTGTCCAGCGGATCTATGGCCAAGGCTTCACCAGTTTCGCTGCAAGCAATCAGGTAATTGAAATTACGGTAAGGATTGGCAGTCCATATTTGTTTGACGATCATGGCCATGTTTTCTATGTTCCCTGTGAAATAAGCCGTATTGCAACAACAGTCTATTGTTTCATCATTCAGTCACACTGCGTTCTTAAGCTATGGTACATACAGACGCACCAGCTGCTCTGTGAATCTCAGTCATCCTTTGGGGAATGCATGCATTACAGAGCAGTATTTATCTCTGACCTGCACCTGGGTACACCGGGCTGTCAGGCCGAAGCACTGTTGGATTTTTTAAAGTCCCACACCAGCGATAGTTTGTACCTTATCGGCGATATCGTCGACGGCTGGCAACTCAGACGCAAATGGTATTGGCCTCAGGCGCATAACGACGTGGTGCAAAAACTTCTGCGCCGGGTGCGCAAAGGCAGTCGCGTGATTTACATACCCGGCAACCACGACGAGTTTGCGCGTGAATTTGTGGAACACCATTTCGGCGGTATCGAAGTGATGGAAGAAGCCACGCACACATTGCTCGACGGTCGCAAACTCTGGTTGATTCACGGCGATTACTTTGACGCCGTGGTGCAATACGCCAAGTGGCTAGCCTATGTCGGCGACACTTTGTACGAATGGACATTGCGCTTGAACAGGCACTTTAATCGTTTGCGCGCCAGACTGGGCATGCGTTACTGGTCACTGTCTGCGTACCTCAAAGGCAAGGTCAAGAAAGCATTGAACTTTGTCACTGACTTTGAAAATGCGGTGGCCCACGAAGCACAGAAACGCGGCTACCAGGGCGTGGTCTGCGGCCATATTCACCGCGCTGAAATCCGCATGATCAACGGTATTTTGTATTGCAACGATGGCGACTGGGTGGAAAGCCGCTCGGCCCTGGTTGAACATGTAGACGGTCATTTGGAATTGATCTTCTGGGATCAGGAACTGGACTTCATACCTGCCAAAGTACGTTCATTACCTGAATCTGTCCTAGAGCCTGAGCCCGCCAGCCTGATGTCCTGATCCGCTCAAAGTGGCTTCACACAAGCGTGGTTTTTATTTTTTAATCAGTGCCCAATTTGCTTCAGCATTGGCCGACAACGCCATGTTGCTGCTGGTCATTGCGGTATTGCAAGCTCAAGGGCAAGCGGCTTTCTGGATACCGCTGATCAAGGTGATGTTCACCTTGTCCTATGTGCTGTCAGGCCCGTGGGTAGGCGCATGGTCTGACAGTCGGCCCAAACACAGCGTGATGATGCGCGCCAACGGTTTGAAAATTCTTGCCTGTGTGGCACTGCTGGCAGGTGTGGATCCGATCGCCGCATTCGCGCTGACCGGCCTGGGCGCTGCGGTGTACGCACCGGCTAAGTACGGCCTGGTCACTGAACTCGTGCCTGCAGAAGAATTGGTACACGCCAATGCCTGGATAGAAGTCACTGCCGTGTGCGCTGCTTTGTTCGGCGTCATGCTGGGCGGCGCACTGGTCGCCGATGCATGGTTGAACTCTCAACTGTGCCTCTTCCTCACAGATTGGTTGCCGTTGAATCCACTCTATGCAGTTTCCATGTCAGCTGTCGGCATGCTGTATTTGCTGGCTGCGCTGCTCAATATTTTTATTCCTGACAGCGGCAAACGTTATGAAGCCACCGCTTGGAACATAGCCTCGGTCTGGCGACATTTTTGCCAAGACCAGCGCCGCTTATGGCGCGACCCCTTGGGCGGTATCAGTTTGTCGGTCACGAGTTTGTTTTGGGGCGTGGGCGCGAGCATGCAGTTACTGGTGCTGGCCTGGGCCCAAGCCATGCTGGATTTGAATTTAACCCAAGCCGCTTACCTGCAAGCCGGTACCGCCATCGGTGTGATGGCAGGCGCGGTGGTGGCGGCACGCTGTGTGTCTTTGTCTAATGCGCCCAAGGTCTTGAGCGCCGGCATAGGTTTGGGCCTGGCTTTGCCCTTGATGACACTGGTTCACACTTGGCCTTGGGCGCTGGCTTTGACATTGGCTCTGGGCATGCTGGGCGGATTTTTTGTCGTGCCCATGAATGCCATGTTGCAGGCACGCGGCGTGAAACTGTTGAGCGCCGGGCGTTCTATCTCGGTGCAAAACACATGCGAAAACAGCAGCGTGTTGCTGCTATTAAGCGCTTACAGCCTACTGGTGTTTTTGCATGTGCCGGTGCAGGGTTTGATTTGGGCACTGGCCGTCCTCATCACCACCGGCATGTGCGCCATGACCTGGCGCTACCGGCATATCTCACGCGGCGCGCTTATCACCGGGTAAGCGCATCAGCGCTTCGCCCATTTTCAATACACGGCCTTCGTGTATGCCTTCAGCAAAGCTGAATGACTCAGGTACAAATATAAGTATGGTTGAACCGTGCTGAAACCAGCCGAGTTCATCGCCCTTGTCAAACGCTGCATCACACTGCACATCCAAGGGGCCGTGGCAGACATCGCGCAACAGTCCGTCGAGCGCGTGCAAGCGAATGCTGGCCACCAGCACCGCCGCCACCGGCACCAATGCCACCGGGTAAGCCTGCGGCCCTATTTCAGTCTCCAGCAAGGCCCGCTCG
Organism: Bordetella parapertussis; assembly: GCA_945870575.1. Taxonomy (GTDB): domain Bacteria; phylum Pseudomonadota; class Gammaproteobacteria; order Burkholderiales; family Burkholderiaceae_C; genus Limnohabitans. The sequence continues at coordinate 115,916 of CAMBSK010000002.1, forward strand.
TTTTTGCAAAACAGTTTTTCAACCCGCTTCAAAGCAATAGGGTTCACATTCCAAGTGTCACCCGAAAAATACTGAACCCGCTTTAACCGGCCTTGGTGGGGCGCATGGAAGCGGTGGTACATGGACGAGGTGATACGTATGGTCATGAACCAGCCGTTGTGCCAATGACCATCACTGGCTTGCTCACCCAGCAAGTCTTTGAGCGTATAGGGAAAGCCTTTGGCCTGAAACACTTGGCCATCTTGCACCCTGCCCATGGCGCCGACGATGCCGTCACACGGGCTGGTTAATACATCGGGCGACATATCCACGGCTCTGGCGGCGGGTTTGAGTTCGCGGATGAAACAGTCGTGCAAGCTGTCGAAATGCGTTTTGCGGGCTTCGGACAAGTCCAGATCGGCAAAACTCCGCCAGACGGCAATGGATGCATCCCGCACCCAAGGATGGCGTATTTGGCTGAACCAGCCTATGAAACGGGTCAATGCCGCCCTTGGAATACGGTTAGTCAACAAAAAATTTAAATCTTCGTTGGCACCTATTTTTTGAAATACATCACGAATAGTCATCATTTTTTAACCCGATCGTCATACAAAGGAGGTTTTGAAAGGAAACGCTTGATGGAGTTGCTCAATACATTGACCCTGACTGCAAGTGCACTGGCTTGCGCGGTGCTGCTGAAAAAAATGCACCAACGCCTGCAATTGTCTTTGGCTAAGCACCCGTCGCTGGGCGGTCATTTGCGCATGTCCAAACGTGTGGCTGCATGGATTCCAGCTTACGGCTACCGGGATCAGCAGTGGTTTGCCGCCGATCAAGCACCGCAGAGCCTGGTGTTGCAGCGCCAACAAGGCTTGCAAGCATTGGCGCACCGTTTGCAATCGCGCAGCCCGAACACACTTGCCATGTCGGCCCAGGTCAAACCCATGATTTCGGATTTGCAATTGATCAGCCAATACCGTGTGCCCTACCAGTTTCGCGAACAACTCAGCCAGCACATACAACTGGGCAGTTTCTGGCGTGAAAGCGAGGGGGTTTACCTGACCGACATGGACGGTAACCGTTTCTTTGATGTCACCGGCTCGTACGGTGTCAACCTGTTCGGTCTGGACTTTTACAAAGCCTGCATCGCAGAAGGCGTATCCCGTGCACAAGCGCTGGGCCCGGTGCTCGGTTCTTACCACCCATGTGTGCTGGACAACGTCAAACGCTTGTGCGAAATATCCGGTATGCAAGAAGTGTCGTTTCACATGTCGGGTACCGAGGCTGTCATGCAAGCCGTGCGGCTGGCGCGCTACCACAGCCGCAAACGCAAGATTGTTCGCTTCACCGGCGCCTACCACGGTTGGTGGGACGATGTGCAACCCGGCCCCGGCAATCCCATGCCGCCTTCGTCGGACACGCTGACCTTGAACGACATGCACGCCAACACCTTGCGCGTGTTGCGCAACCGCAATGACATCGCTTGTGTGCTGGTCAACCCCTTGCAAGCCATGCACCCGAACAAGGCTGCACCGACTGATTCGACTCTGGTCGATGGCGGACGCAGCATCCACTACGACCGCCAAGCCTACACAGATTGGCTGCAACAACTGCGTCAGGTCTGCACCGACAAAGGCATTGCACTCATCATGGACGAGGTATTTCTGGGCTTCAGGCTCGCGCCCGGGGGCGCGCAGGAGTATTTCAACGTCAAAGCCGATCTGGTGACTTACGGCAAAACACTGGGCGGCGGTTTGCCGGTCGGTGTGATTTGCGGCATGTCCAAATGGATGAAACGCTTTGATGAACAGCGTCCGGGTAACTTGTGTTTTGCACGCGGCACCTTCAACGCCCATCCGTATGTCATGACCACCATGCAAGTGTTTTTGGAGCAGCTGCAAACCGATGAAGTGCAAGCCATGTACGCCGATAGCAGCCGCACCTGGTCTGAACGCATGCAGGCGCTGAACACGCGCTTGCAGCAAGCCGACGTGCCGGTGCAAGTGGCAGGCATGGAAAGCGTCTGGTCTATTTTGTACACGGTGGCAGGCCGCTACAACTGGTTGCTGCAGTTTTATATGAGAGACCAAGGGATTGCGCTCAGTTGGGTAGGCTCAGGACGCATGATCTTCAGCTTGAACATCAGCGACGCTGACTTTGAAATATTCGCACAGCGCTTTGTGCGGGCCGCGCAGCAAATGCAAAACGACGGTTGGTTCTGGGTACAAGCCGAGCAAACCAACCGTCGAATTCGTAGAAGCCTGTTGAAAGAAATGCTGAATAAGAAATGGAGTTTGGCTTAATGCACTGAGGTTCTGACATGGTCCATGGGATCAATCCATTCGCCGCGCAACAGATAAAAAGGTGACTTGTAGTACATCTTAATATCGTGCACCGGGTCGGTGATGATCTTCATGGCCCAGGCCAGACCGGCCAGCAAGCTATCCTGGTGCCAGAGTTGGAAGACGCGGAACATCAAACCGGCGATGCCCAGAAACAACCACAGCATGCCGGTGATGCGCACCGGTGTGTCTTCATAAGCGGCAGGCACGGCCCAGGTGAGGTACTGCGGCATCCAGTAGGCCAGCACGGGAATCATGGCGCAGATGGTGAGCAGCACGATTTTGCGTCTCAAGTTGTAGCCGACCTTGATTTCTTCTTTGTACTCGTGGGTGGCCAGGTTGATCTCGTCAAAGCCTTTGGGCTCAAAAAAGAAATGACCGATCTGGCGCGTGCTCATAGAAAACAACCAGGCGATCAAGGCAGAGACCACCGGATCAATGAACAAATAAACGTAGGCCACCAGAAAAGAAAGGGCGCTGATCAGGTGCAGTGACTGATTCACCCGGCTGTGGTGGTAGTAGCGGTGATCGTCCCAGCGCTGGGTTTCCAGTGTTTTCAATAAATGCTTCATGCTTTCTCCTGTGAGTGAAGGGTTCCGGTCAGACATATCAAACAATCCGACTTGCAACTGTCACGTTTTTGAATGAAATTTTCATGACATTGCCAAGTCTTTTGCATGTCATGTTTCTGACACATGAATTTCATCAAATTGTTTTAATTAAGCGTCACAGTAGAGGGATGAATACACACATACACGTAGAGCGTTTCGGTCATGCCCGCCGGGCATTGAACATTTCCGTGGTCACCGAAACATTTCCACCTGACATCAACGGCGTCGCGCACACACTGTCAAAAATGGTCAGCGGCTTGCAAGCCAACGGCCACGACATCTGGCTGGTGCGTCCACGTCAGCAAAAAACACAGTTAGCGCAAAGCGGCCAGGGCTTTAACGAATTGCTGGTCAAGGGCATGCCGATTCCTTTTTACAAGCAATTGCGCATGGGCTTACCTGCCAAAAAAGAATTACACCGCCTGTGGTCATTCAAACGCCCTGATGTGGTTCATATCGCCACCGAAGGTCCATTGGGCTGGTCGGCTTTGCAAGTCGCACGCAAATTACGTATTCCCGTTAGCACCGATTTTCGAACCAACTTCCATGCCTACAGCAGCCACTACGGCATAGGCTGGTTAAGCGGTGCCATTCTTTCTTATATGCGTAAATTCCATAACGCAGCAGATGCCACCATGGTGCCCACACAACAACTCGCCGACAGCTTGCACAACAGCGGCTTTGAGCGTTTGCAGGTGGTGCCGCGCGGCATAGACACGCTGCTTTTTTCTCCGGCCAAGCGCAGCCATTTCTTGCGTGATAGTTGGAAGGCCACTGAAAACCAGATTGTCATGCTGTATGTGGGCAGACTGGCGGCGGAAAAAAACCTCAAGCTGGTGTTGCAAACCTATGCCATGGCCAAACAACGTACACCTGACATCAAGCTGGTGTTGGTAGGCGACGGGCCGATGCGCGCCGAGCTTGAACAAGCACACACTGATGTGATTTTTGCCGGCTTTAGAACCGGTGAAGATTTGGCGGCACATTACGCCAGCGCAGACATGTTTGTGTTTGCCAGCCAGACCGAAACTTTCGGCAACGTCACGCTCGAAGCCATGGCTTCAGGCCTGGCCGTGGTGGCCTTCAAACACGCCGCAGCCGGTGAATTGATCCATAGCGGCATCAACGGCATGCTGGCATCGCATGACTCCGGCGTGCATTTCGAAATGGCAGCACAAGCCTTGCTGAACAATCCTGAGTTAATGACTTATGTCAGACAACAAGCTTGTGTGACTGCAAACGCCATGGGTTGGGACATGATTGTGGAAAAAACAGAGTCGGTCATGTACGACGTACTGCGGCAACGCGAACAACACTACACCGGGTCTTCAGCCATGGCTGTGCCTGTCGGCCTGGTCTGAAAGGAAAACATATGCAAGACAAATCTTCTATAGACAAACACTTGTTGCAACGTGTGCGTGAAGACATGCTGGACAACCTGGACGAAGAATACGAATTGGAAATGGACGATCGCCCCGACGATGAGGGCCAGGCGTCTTTACAGGATCGCCAGCAACGATTGCAGTACTTTAAAAATCTGCTGCGCTTGCAAGGTGAATTGGTCAAATTACAGGATTGGGTGGTTGCCACCAAGCACCGGGTGGTGATTTTGTTTGAAGGCCGGGATGCAGCCGGCAAAGGCGGCGTCATCAAACGCATCACGCAACGCTTGAACCCGCGTATCTGCCGCGTTGCCGCCCTGCCCGCCCCTAACGACCGCGAACGCACCCAATGGTATTTCCAGCGTTATGTGGCGCACTTACCTGCCGCCGGTGAAATTGTGTTGTTCGACCGCAGTTGGTACAACCGCGCCGGTGTAGAACGCGTCATGGGGTTTTGTTCCGATGAGGAATATGAAGAATTTTTCCGCTCGGTGCCTGAATTTGAAAAAATGTTGACCCGCAGCGGCATACAAGTGGTGAAGTACTGGTTCTCCATCACTGACGACGAACAGCACGCCCGTTTTCTGGGGCGCATACACGACCCTTTAAAGCAATGGAAACTCAGTCCCATGGACTTGGAAAGCCGCAAGCGCTGGGAAGCCTATACGCACGCCAAGGAGTCCATGATTGAGCGCACCCACATACCTGAGTCGCCTTGGTGGGTGATTCAAGCTGTTGATAAAAAGAAAGCCCGTCTCAATTGCATAGACCATTTGCTGTCGCTGATGCCTTACAGTGAAATTGAACACCCGGCGATTGAATTGCCTGCACGTGTGCGAAATCCGGATTACATCCGCCATCCGGTACCCGCAGACATGTATGTGCCTGACAGGTATTGAGAATCAACGGCCTATGCCTTTGTAAATAAACCCTTTTTCACGCATGCGTGCCGGGTCGAACAAATTGCGGCCATCAAATATCAGCGGTTGCTTGAGCGTCTTTTTAAGCAATTCAAAATCCGGCGCCTTGAACTGACGCCATTCGGTCATGATGACCAGCGCGTCAGCACCGTGCAGCGCGGCTTCCTTGGTACCGCACAATTGCAGCAATGGCTGCTGGCCGTAAATATGCTGGGTTTCTTCCATGGCTGCCGGGTCAAAAGCCTGAACTTTGGCGCCCGCTTTCCATAAAGCTTCCATCAACACACGGCTGGGTGCTTCACGCATGTCATCCGTGTTCGGCTTGAAAGACAATCCCCATAAGGCAATCGTCTTGCCGGCCAGACCTTCCACAAAATGACCGGCGATCTTGTCAAAGATGACGCGTTTTTGCGCTTGATTGCGCGCTTCCACCGCATTCAATATCAAAGGCTCATAGCCCATTTGCTGCGCAGTTTTCACCAATGCGCTGACATCTTTGGGGAAACAGCTGCCGCCGTAACCGGCGCCTGCATAGATAAAGTGATAACCGATGCGCTGGTCACTGCCTATGCCTTGGCGCACTGATTCAATGTCTGCGCCTACGGCTTCTGCCAGATTGGCCAGTTCGTTCATGTAACTGATTTTGGTGGCCAGCATGCAGTTGGCAGCGTACTTGGTCATCTCTGCGCTGCGTATGCCCATGACAATGATTTTGTCGTGGTTGCGGTTAAACGGCTCATACAGTTCGCGCAGCACTTTTTCAGCACGTGGGCTGTCGGTGCCGATGACAATGCGGTCCGGCCGTTGGCAATCGGCCACGGCAGCACCTTCTTTCAAAAACTCGGGGTTGGACACCACGTCAAATTCGACGCTGCTGCCGCGTTGACTCAGCGATTGCGTGATCGCATGGCTGACCTTATCAGCGGTTCCCACCGGCACCGTGGATTTGTTCACCACCACCGCATAAGCATTTAAATGTTTGCCTATGGTGTCAGCCACTTTCAATACGTGTTTCAAATCAGCGCTGCCGTCCTCATCCGGCGGCGTGCCGACCGCGATAAAAACAACGTCAGCCTGCTGCAATGAAGCAGCTGCATCAGAGGTAAATATCAATCTGTCTTCAGCGTAATTGTTTTTAACAATAGATTCCAAACCCGGCTCGAAGATAGGCATGTCGCCGTCCTTTAAGCGCGCCAGTTTGGCTTCATCAATATCCACGCAGGTAACAGTGTGACCGGCGTCTGCCAGTACCGCACCTTGCACCAAACCTACATAACCTGTTCCAAATACAGTGATCTTCATCTGCTTGCTTCCTGTTTGTGAAGATCCTAGGAAATTTGCGTGACAAAGTCTTGTCGTTTTCATGAAGGTTTGATGAAAGCTTGTCACCAAACAGTCACGGCTGATTTGTACATTCTTGAAAAACAATAGCGTTCCAATCAACCTGCATGAATACACACAGTTATGGATTTGATTTTCTGGCGTCATGCGGAAACCACGGAAGCACTGGATGGGCAAGCTGATGCCGAGCGGCCTTTGACCGCTCGTGGCGAGCGTCAGGCATTGCGCATGGCGCACTGGCTGGAACGTCAATTACCGGAAAGCACCAAGATCTTGTGTTGCCCCAGCGTGCGCGCCGAGCAAACCGTGATTCCCTTGGGTCGCAAATACAAGCTGCGTGAAGAACTGTCGCCGAACGCTTCTATCGACGATGTGTTGACACTGGCGCAATGGCCGCTGAATAAAAACAGCATCTTGCTGGTTACCCATCAACCTTTGATAGGCGAAATCATTTCTCAATTAATGCAGATTCAACTGCAGGAACTGGTGGTGAGAAAAGGGTCTGTGTGGTGGTTGCGTTCACGCTTCAAGGACGAAAAACCGCAAACCATGCTGGTCACCGTGCAAACACCAGAGTTGCTATGAGTAGTCGCTCAGACAGCGCTTCCGTCTTTTTTCAGTAAGGTGTAGCACGCTGCAACCAACAAACCGGCAGCGCATTGCGCCAGCACAAAGCCCGGCGCATCCGCAGGCTGTATACCTGCAAACGTATTGCTCATCATGCGGCCAAACACCGCGGCTGGATTTGCAAACGAGGTGCTGGCGGTAAACCAATACGCCCCGCCTATGTAACAAGCCACGAGACCGGCAGCACGCCCAGGTAGCGCCAAAAGAATCACCGATAACAAACCCGCGGTTGCCACTGCCTCGGCCAACCATTGCGCCGGACCGGTTCTCACCTTGGTTGACCATTGCAGGATGTCCAGCTCAAACATGGCATTTGCCAGCCAGGCGCCACAGGCGGCACCGGCGAGTTGTGCCAGCACACAAGCCAAGGTCAACGCCACTGGCCAGCGATCCCGCCAAGCCATGAACGCGGTAACTACCGGATTGAAATGTGCGCCGCTGACCGGGCCCAGGGTTTCTATCAACACATACAAGACGAACACCGTCGCCAATGTGTTGGCCAGCAAGGCCACCGCAGTATTGCCTTGAGAAAGTTGCTCGGCCATGATGCCCGAGCCAATGACTGCACACAACAAGACGGCGGTACCCGCAAACTCCGCCAGCAGGTGCTTGACTTTGCTCATGGCTTGGCCAGTTCTCTGGCGCTTTGCTGCAAAGCCATTTTGCTCAAACTGGCGACTGGCAGATGAATGAAAATCTCAAGTCGACGACGGATCATGTGCAGCGTTTTCAGGAAAGCGATGCGCTTCTCATCTTCACTGCCCTCGCCAGCCGACGGGTCTTCGTAACCCCAATGCGCGGTCGCCGGTTGGCCCGGCCAATACGGACATACCTCACCGGCGGCGTTGTCGCAGACAGTGATGACCAGGTCCATGTGCGGTGCATCTGCCAAGGCAAACACATCCCAACTTTTGCTATGTAAACCATCAATAGCAATGCCTTCTTTTTGCAACACTTCCAAGGCCAGAGGATTGGGCTGCTGCTTGTCACGCGGGCTGCTGCCGGCGGAAAAGCCCTTGAACCGGCCACGCCCCATATGGGTGAGCAAGGCCTCGGCCAGAATGCTGCGCGCCGAATTGTGGGTGCATAAAAACAATACATTCAATATTTTTTGCTGATTCATGAGATTTTTCCTTTGTTCAACAAGCAGCGCACTTCGTGACGTCTTGCAATTCACATGACTGGCCTTGACAGCAGTTGGCTGTCAAATAGCTCATCACGGCATTCATTTGGGCAAAACCGGCGCGGTATATCAAGCGTCGACCATCGCGTTGCTGGGTCACCAGACCGGCGTTCATCAACTCTTTCAAATGAAACGACAAAGTGTTGGGCAGTACCTGCAATTGCTCTGCCAACTCGCCGGGGCTCATGCCGGTGTCGCCCGCCACCACCAAGGCACGGAAAATCTGCAAGCGGCTGGCTTGCGCAAGAGCGGATAAGGCTTTGATGACAGCGTCTGATTCCATATTTCCATTGTAATGGAAATATTTGACAATTCAATGACATGCTTTGTGTGCGATGGTTCTTGAGCTTGAAATGCGTCACGGATTTGAGTTTGCAGGCCTGTCACCGCTATGCTTACCGACTGACGATGGCGCTTTTGCTGATCAACGGGGAATCCGATTGCTTACAACCACCTTGCCCCTTTTTTTCATCGACCTGATTTTGGGCTTTACTTTGCTCGAAGCTGTCTTTCTTGTGTGGCGTTACCGCGCCAGCGGTCTGGGCTTGTCAGACAAAGACATATGCATGGGCTTGCTGCCCGGGTTTTGTCTGATGCTGGGTTTGCGTTTTGCGGCGCAAGCTGAGGTGCCGCTGTCTGTGTTTGCCTGCCTGTTGGCAGCCGGCGTGGCGCATGCGCTGGATTTTTACCGCAGGTACAGGCTGGCTGCCGAAACGCCTCATCAGAATTGATGGGCTCGTATCAAAGACATTCAGCCGCTTTGACACAGTTGGCACAAAGGGCACGCGCAAATATCGAGTGTGGCGGACATGTTCAAAACGGCTTGAGGGATTCAGGCGAATCCGCTGTCGGGTCGGAGTAGCCGGTGAAATCAGGCGACGTGTCCATGGGGTCAGTCTCAACGCCCATGACCTCCGTGTCGGAGCAGGTGTCACAGCGTTTGGCCAGCGGCTTAGCGTCTTCCATCATGGCGTGCCCGGCTTTGTTCGGGCAGACATCGCAATCCCGATAAGTTTCACCTGAAACTTCCGCAGGGGACATGCTTGCATTAAATGTATTCATGTCAAGCGTTTGCGCGCTACAGACCATAGGCCGCGCCATGACAAGCGCACTCATCATGCAGATGGCGTTAAAGCTGATGAAATGTTTTTTCATATTAGCCAGCCTCAAAGGAACTTGAAAAACAAAAATTGGGGGTTTGCTCTTTCATTGCATCATCCTGCCGGGGTGGCGCAGGCCCAGCGCGCCGCCATACCGCGGCATCAGCACGGTGTGCATGCCAAGCACGCCGGCCACGGTCAGGTAATCGTGCGACATGGTTTACTTGGCCAGTTCGCGGTAGAGGCTGTCGAACTCATCCAGACTGGACGCGAGAGAAACCATCACTTGGCGGCGGGGGAGATCCTTCTGTTGGCGTTCGATGTAGTCGCGCAAAGCCTCGTCAAGCACCGCCTGGAACTGGCGACCTTGGCTTTCTGCGATCTGGCGCATTGCGGCCAGCACATCCGGTGCGGTTTGGGAGGAAAACTTTTCGCGAACAGGGGTTGTTATGGCCATCTCCATCATGATTCATCTTGACATTTCATGATATGGCAAGATCGACCTGATCACCACCGTCTATTCGGTATTCGAGGGTCAACTGGCCACCTCCGAGGCCAATGAAGCTCCAAAGCACCGTCTTTGGTCTGTGCAACATTTGTACACAGCTTCTTTTCATCGGGTTTTGTGCACATTCAGCGGCATGACTGCCCCGGCGTTATGGCCCCAAGCATTTCGAACATAAGTCGCAACGGCAGCAAGCTCTGAGTCCGAGAGTGAATGCCCGAAGGGGGGCATGCCATAGGGACGCTGGTTACCCTTGGTTGTGGGTGCGAAACCACCGCTGAGAATGATTCGAACAAGGTTGACGCTTGAATGCATGATGACCGTGCGATTGTCGGCAAGAGACGGATAGCTCCCACGCCCCTCGCCATTGTCGCCATGGCACGAAGCGCATTGGTTGAGATAGAGGTTTTGACCGATTTGCAGGCTCTCAGCATTGGCAAGCTTAGTATCTGCCTTTGCACTTTCTTGTCGCGGCAACTCCTTTAAATAATGAGCAATGGCTTTCAAGTCCTTTTGATTCAGATGCTGTGTGCTGCTAAAAACAACCTCTGCCATTGGCCCTAAAGTTGAACTGCTGGCAGTCTTGCCAGTCTTTAGCAATTGCATGATTTCCTCTATGGTCCAGTCTTGAAGGCCTGCCTCGGCTGGCGAGGAAAGAGACGGGGCGTACCAGTTTTGCATGGGGATCAAGCCGCCACTCAAGCCGCTGTTAGCCTGGGTGGCACCGAACATATTGCGAGGCGCGTGACAGGCTTGGCAGTGCCCTAGACCTTTCACCAAATACGCGCCTCGGTTCCATTCATCGCTCTGCTGCTTCAGGGGCTCGAATGGCTCTGGCGAAAAGAACAACGCTCGCCAAACCGCCAAAGCTGCCTGCGTGTTGTAGGGAAACTGCAAAGCATGTGGCCGATTGGTTTGTTGGACTGGCTGCACACTGCGCAGATAAGCAAATAGCGCGTCCGTGTCGTCTCTGGTGATGCGGGTGTACTCCGTGTAAGGAAAGGCGGGATAGAGTAGCCTGCCATCTTTTGAGCGGCCATGGTGCATCGCTTGCCAGAAGTCGGCGGCGGTCCAAGCACCTATCCCTGTCAGTCTGTCCGGGGTGATATTTGAGGTGACAACGGTGCCAAAGGGTGTGTCAATGTTTTTGCCCCCGGCAAACGGCAGGCCTCCTCGCGCGGTATGGCAAGCAGCACAGTTTCCGACCTGGGCCAAATAGGCACCACGCTGTGCCAACTGCGCTGCCGGTACCTCCACAGAAGAACCTTCATCAACGGGGCTGCCATCTTGGCCGTTCATCGACACAAACAACACCAAGCCTCCCATATATACGACCATGACCAAGGCCAAAGTTTTGGCTAATCGCAAACGCATGGCTTTCATCGGAATCCACTCCCGCATTCCATGGTTGGTTTAGCAGGCAGGCTCACCGCAGGTAAGCCCTGCTTGACTGACTGCGAAGACAGCCAAGTCGCAACAGCCACAACGTCCTGCGGCGACAGTCGGCGCGTGATTTCTCCCATGCAGTCTGGCGCGGCTGCACGCCGCAAGCCGGCGCTCCACGCACCCAACTGCGCAAGAAGGTAATCGTGCGGAAGACCAAGCAGTCCTGGCATGGCGGGAGCCACGCCCGTCATGGCCGCGCCATGGCAGCTCGCGCAGGCAGGTAGGCTACGGCTTGCGTCACCGTGACGGACCAGTTGTTCGCCACGGGCTAGCAACGCTGAAGGCGCTTTGGTGGTCTGCGCAGGCGGATAGGGAAGATCCAATGATGCGAAATGCTTCGCGATTTCCATCAGGTACTGGTCGGACATGTGGTCCAGCAGGTAAGCCATGGTCGCGTTCTGTCGCCTGCCTTCTCGAAAGTTGATCAGCTGGTTGTACAAATAACCTGCGGGCTTGCCCGCAATCCGTGGGAAATAACCGCTGTTCGTCGCCCGCCCCTCTTTGCCATGGCATGTGGCGCATGCCTTCATCCGTTCCTGCATGGTGTCAGGAGGTTCAGCCGCCCAGGCTGCGGCTTGGTTCAGGCCAATAACAAGCAGCCAACACGCCAGATGGCACGATACGGATGAAGATGAAGAAGCATTTGCACTCATGTTCGGGGGACTCTTAAACGGTTGGGAGCAGTGTCGCAAACAATATCTGATACCGCCAGACTCAGTTATTCTTTAAAATACCATATCAGTTTGCTCAGACCTCTGACTACGACCTGCCTATGAAAAAGTACGAATTACTTGCCGAGGACATGGAGGCCCTGATCACCTCAGGGACGATCAAGCCCGGCGAGAGGCTGCCATCTGTGCGCCAGACCATCACCGCCCGGCACCTGAGTCCTTCCACTGTGTTTGAGGCCTATTACCTGCTGGAGGCAAGAGGACTGATAGAGGCACGGCCACGCTCGGGCTACTTCGTGAAGAATCGGCCCACCTTGCGCAAAGAGCCACAGGCCGCCGACCCTGCCCCCGAGCCAAGAGAGGTGGTCGTCAACGACTTGGTGCTGGAAGTCTTGGGCGCGGGTCACGGGCGCGATGTGGTGCCTCTCGGATCCGCTTTCCCCAACCCACATTTGTTTCCAGTTGCCCGACTTGGACGCAGCATGGGTGCGGCACTGCGGGACATGTCGCCGACCCAACTGCTTGAAGACCTGGCACCGGGTAACGCGGATTTGCGACGCCAAATTGCGCTGCGCTACATGGGAAACGGCGTCATCGCCAGCTCAGATGAAATTGTTATCACCAGCGGTGCGATGGAGGCGTTGAACATGTGCCTGCAAGCCGTCACGCAAGCCGGTGATGCCGTGGCCATTGAGTCACCAGCCTTCTATGGCTGCCTACAGGCACTCGAACGGTTGAAGCTGCGCGCGGTGGAGGTTGCTACCCACCCACGCGATGGCATTCAACTTGATTCGCTAGAAGCCGTACTCAAACGCGAGCCCGTCAAGGCCTGCTGGTTCATGCCCAACTTCCAGAACCCTTTAGGTGCACTGATGCCATTGGAGAACAAGCGCAAATTGGTGCACTTTCTGGCGCAAAAGGGTATCCCGCTGATCGAGGACGATGTGTATGGTGAGATGTACTTTGGCGTACGCAGGCCGCCACCGGCCAAATGCTTTGACAAGGACGGTTGGGTTCTGCACTGCAGCTCTTTCTCCAAGAGTCTGGCACCCGGATACCGGCTGGGATGGACAGCAGCAGGCCGCTTTGCGCGCACCGTTGAGCGGCTCAAGCTTTCAAGCACCTTGTCTGTCTCAGTGCCTGTGCAATTGGGCATCCTGCACTACCTACAGGAGGGGGGTTACGACAAGCACTTGCGCATATTGCGCGGGACACTCAGCGCGCAGCGGGACGTGGCGCTTGAGGCTATTGCCAAGCATTTTCCAAAAGGCGTGCGGATTACTCAGCCCGAGGGCGGCTACTTTTTGTGGGTGGAGTTACCGCCGGGATTAAATGCGCTGGTGCTGCAGCGACTGGCCTTATCTCAAAACATCAGCATCGCTCCGGGACAATTGTTCTCTGCAGACCAGCGATTCAGCCACTGCATTCGACTCAATTTCGGACACCCCTCGGCGCAACAGCTTGAGCCGGCGCTCAAGTCACTGGGCAGACTGGTTCACACCTTGGCAAAGTAAATTCGAAAGTATTTAATATGTGAGCTGCTACCGGATTTAAAGACACTTTGTTAAAGTGATAAATGAAACTGGAGGTGGTTTATGGATTCGAGAGTTAAATGAAGACTCTCAAGACTCGTTTCATGAATTGAGCAATTTCAAGCCTGAACAAGCAGAGATTGAGCGACTGGTATGTGAAGTTGCCAAACTTAAGATGGAGCGCGACATCCAAAAAAAGACCGCTAACTGTATGTTGTTAGCGGCCTTTAAACTTGCATTTGGTGGGCTGGGGTCTATTGAAAGATGGCTTTAAACCTCTATAAATACTTGTCTGGATAGCCTGAATGCTCTTTGCAGGTTTCAATTCGCCAAATAGATGACATGATGCAACTCCAAGATGCGCGCTAGACAATCTTTTAATGCAAAGCGCAGAAAACAGTAGTCAAGTGTTTTATGCCGTTGCGGGAGCGCAATTGCGACCCTAAATTTAAAGCGGGTGCGCTATATATTTTAGGTATAGCCTTAAAGTAACCGTATGAGCGACTAAAAATTCATACTTTACTAGACTTGGTCAAATTCTAAATATAGTTATTGACTATTGTCAAGCTCTATTGAACTCAATCACATCAGCACCAGCGGCCAGCTTGTCTAGGTAATTAGCCCATTGCTGAACCATCTCAAAACGCTGTCTTAGGTACTGGGTGCGGTTGTAGCTTTTTCCTAATCGGTCTCTTGCCCCATGCGCCAAATTGGCCTCAATCATTAGAGGATCTAGACCCAATTCGTCAACCAATAATGTTCGGGCAGTAGCCCTAAAGGAATGCGGTTTTTGCTCATCACCAAAGCCAATCGAGTACAAAGCACTTCTAACGGTGTTGTCGCTCATCGGCCTATCATGGCTTCGCCCCCCGGGAAAGACATATCGACCGTGGCCAGTAATCGGGTGCAGGGCTAGTAACAGCTCCACGGCCTGCGTGGGTAACGGAACTACATGCGCTTCACCCGCAGCCTTTTCTTTAACGGTACGCTTCATCTTAAGACTTGGGATAGTCCATGTTGCCGCCTCTAGGTCTAGCTCTACCCATTCCATCATTCGAAGGTTGCCGGGTCTTTGGTAAACAAGTGGGGTCAACTGCAATGCAACCCGAACCACTACACCGCCCTTGTAATGCTTGATGGCTCTCATCATCTCGCCCAAACGTATGGGGTCTAGGATTGCTGCAAAGTTCTTGCCGCGATA
>CAMBSK010000003.1 GCA_945870575.1 Bordetella parapertussis
GATTGACATATTGACTCATGAATTGAAAAGCCCGCTCAGCACCTTGAAGTTTGCTGCTTACTCGTTAAAAAATTTTTCTGGCACAGACAATGAAAACGCATTACGCTCTAAACGTATCAGTAGTTCATTACAGCGAATGGATCAGTTGATCAGTCATGTAGCAAATTCAAACAAAGTCGATCGTTACGAAATTGACACTAAGCCGGATGTCATACATGCAATGTCTTTGGTGATGCAAATCATTGAAGATCAGATTGACCCTGATTGCATCATTGAAAATAAATTTAATATCGAAATTGATTCATCACTTAATTTTTATTCAAACTTACATTTAATAACTTTAATCATTGAAAATTTGATTTCCAATGCATTGAAATACGCCAGTCCGGATACACTGATCAGAATAAATATTTGTGAGAATGAAACACATTCCGTTTTTTCTATCACAAATTATTTTCTTATCCAAGCCAGACCGGATCCTGAAAAATTATTTCAGCGTTACTACCGGCATGACAGTTTTCAACCTGTACCTGGAATGGGCATAGGATTAACTTTGGTCAAGGATGCCGCTGAAAAATCAGCTTCTGATATCAATTTTCAATTAGAAGACGACCACATTATTTTCATATTGAGTATTCCTATATGCAAACCTTAAATCGCTCTGATCTCATATTAAGAAATACACCTTTTGTCGTTGCAATCGTTGAGGATGATGTTTTACTAAGACAGGAAATCGTGGCTCATTTAAGGGCAATGAAATTTGAAACCCATGATGTTTCTTCTGCCGCAGCCTTGGATGATCTGGTGACAGTTCAACCGATTGATATTTACATCATCGATTTGAATTTGCCCGGTGAATCCGGCATTAGTTTATGCAATCGACTTCGTCAAAGATCTCCCAATGTCGGCATAGTGATCATGACAGCCAGGGTAGCTTTGCATGACCGTTTGACCGGTTACAGCCACGGAGGCGCGGATTTCTATTTGACCAAGCCGGTGTCTCCCGAAGAATTGACCATGGTTTTGCAAAATCTCGGTCGACGGGTTAAAAAATTGACCAATACCAATGACTGGCAACTTAGCCTGCGTGACCGTACGCTTCAATCTCCGGCTCATAACACCAAAATCCGTTTAACTAACAGAGAAAAAATACTGTTGGTGGCGCTCAGTCAAGCCAATGATTTCACCTTGGATTCAGGAGTTTTGTGTGACTTATTTTCAGAGGATGATTCTGAGGAAGGAATGAGCAAACACGCACTAGAGGAATTGATTGCGAGATTCAGAAAAAAAATAAAATCAGTGCACTCACAGTATTCAGAATCTGCCATCAAATCTGTCTGGGGCGTTGGTTACCAACTGTGTATCCGAATCAGTCTGATTTATTGAATTCTCGTAAAGATATCTGTTGTCAACTGTGTTTCAGTGGCAAAGCAGTTTTGTACCGTACCTGCTTCAACGCAAAACTGCTGCGGATTTTTTCCACCTCGGGTATAGGTGTGAGTTGTTCTAATATGAACTTTTCCAGCGCTGCCATGTCGGCAATCGCCACGCGGATTAAATAGTCCGAGTCGCCGGTCATCAAATAACATTCCATCACCTCGTCGTGCTCAGCAATGCGCTGCTCAAACTCGGCCAAGGCCGCCTTGGATTGCTCTTTCAGGCTGATGGAAATAAACACGTTCAATCCCAGGCCCAGGGCTTGCGGTTGGGTCAGCGCGACATAGCGCTGAATCACCCCTGCGGCCTCCAGCGCCTTGACCCTTTGCAAACACGGCGACGGCGACAAATGCACGCGCCGGGCCAGCTCAACGTTGGTGACGGACGAATCCTCTTGAAGTTGCGCCAATATTTTGTAATCTACAGCATCTAAAAGCATAAATAACCTTGAAAATAGATATTTATGGCATTTTATGCCATTTAAGCAGGCGAAAACATGTTTTATCAATAGCACATTCCGCGCTGAATTCTCTATATTCAATGCCATCCGAATCCCGCTTTTGACAACACCTATGCTGCAAAAAACCACAGATATCGACCCGACAGAAACTGCCGAATGGCGCCAGGCCTTCCAAGCTGTGGTCGGCGCTTACGGCCCCGAACGCGCGCGTTACCTGCTAGACCAAATGGTGGCCTTGGCGCACCAAAGCCAGATTGAATGGTCGCCCGAACTCGTCACGCCTTATGTCAACACCATTCCCGTGCAAGCGCAGCAGCCCTACCCAGGCGACTTGGCCATCGAAGAAAAACTTGCTTCGCTGATGCGCTGGAACGCGCTGGCGATGGTGGCCAAAGCCAACGGCGCATATGGCGAACTCGGCGGCCACATCGCCAGTTACGCCAGCGCCGCCGATTTGTTCGAGGTCGGCTACAACCATTTTTTCCACGCCCGCGACGACAAGCACCAAGGCGATCTGGTGTTTTTCCAACCGCACAGCGCGCCCGGCGTGTACGCCCGCGCTTACCTGGAAGGCCGTTTGAGCGAAGCCGATTTGTCGCATTACCGCCAGGAACTCAAAGCGCCACGCGAAGGCGCACGCGGCCTCTCCAGCTACCCGCATCCGTGGCTGATGCCGGACTTCTGGCAGTTCCCCACCGGCTCCATGGGCATAGGCCCGATTAGCTCGATTTACCACGCGCGCTTCATGCGTTATTTGACGCACAGAGGTTTGCTCAACTGCCAAAACCGCAAAGTGTGGGGCGTATTCGGCGACGGCGAAATGGACGAGCCCGAAAGCATGAGTGCACTCACGCTGGCCTCGCGCGAACGCTTGGATAACTTGGTCTGGGTGGTGAACTGCAATTTGCAACGCTTGGACGGCCCGGTACGCGGCAACGGCCGCATCATTGACGAGTTGGAAAAACTGTTTCGCGGTGCTGGTTGGAACGTCATCAAACTGATTTGGGGCAGCGACTGGGACGGTTTGTTTGCACGCGACACGCATGGCGCATTGGTCAAAGCGTTCGCCAACACCGTGGACGGACAGATGCAAACCTTTGCCGCCAAGGACGGACGCTTTAACCGCGAAACTTTCTTTGGCCAAAACCCCGAACTCGCGCAACTCGCGCAAGGCCTGACCGACGAGCAAATCGACAGGCTCAAACGCGGCGGCCACGACCTGGTAAAAATCCACGCCGCCTATGCAGCAGCGGCCGCACACAACGGCCAGCCCACCGTCATCTTGGCACACACCAAAAAAGGCTATGGCATGGGTCAAGCCGGTCAAGGCAAGATGACCACGCACAGCCAGAAAAAATTTGACGAGTCTGCGCTGCTCGCGTTTCGCAACCGGTTCAACTTGCCCTTGTCGGACGAGCAAGCTGCCAACATGGATTTTTTCAAGCCGGCTGCTGATTCTTCGGAGATGCAATACCTGCACGCCAAACGCACGGCGCTGGGCGGCTACCTGCCCAAGCGCGATACCGCGTGTGAAGTGGTGCCGGTGCCTGCGCTCTCCAGCTACGCGGGCTTTGCCTTGCAAGCCGACAACAAAGAAATGTCGACCACCATGGCTTTTGTGCGCATCTTGGGACAGTTGATGAAAGACCCGCAACTTGGGGCCCGTGTGGTGCCCATCGTCGCTGACGAGGCGCGCACTTTCGGCATGGCAAATTTGTTCAAGCAGGTTGGTATTTATTCCAGCGTTGGCCAACAGTATGAGCCCGAAGACATAGGCTCGGTGCTGAGTTACCGCGAAGCCATGGACGGGCAAATTTTGGAAGAGGGCATCAGCGAAGCCGGTGCCATCGCCAGTTGGACGGCAGCCGCCACCAGTTACAGCGTGCACGGTTTGGCCATGCTGCCTTTCTACATTTACTACTCGATGTTTGGCTTTCAGCGCGTAGGCGACGCCATCTGGGCCGCAGCGGATCAACGCGCGCGCGGCTTTTTACTCGGCGCAACTTCAGGCCGCACCACACTCGGCGGCGAAGGCTTGCAACACCAGGACGGCAGCAGCCATTTGGTGGCCGCCACGATCCCGAATTGCAAAGCCTATGACCCGGCGTTTGCAGGCGAGATGGCCGTCATCGTCGACCAAGGCATGCGCGAGATGCTGGTCGAGCAGCAAGACGTGTTTTATTACGTCACCTTGATGAACGAGAACTACGCGCAACCCGATTTGCCCGAAGGCGTGAACGCGCAATTGCTCAAAGGCTGTTACCGCCTGTCAGCAGCGCCTGCCTCATTGAAAACCCAAGCGGCGCAAGTGACCTTGATGGGCTCAGGCGCGATTTTGGGTGAAGTGATCAAAGCCGCCGCTCTGCTGGCCGAGCAAGGCATTGCCGCTGAAGTGTTCAGCGTGACAAGCTGGAGCGAACTGGCGCGCGATGGCCAGCGTTGCGAGCAAGAAGCCATTGACGGACTTGGTAATACAGCGCCTTTTGTGCAACAGCAATTGCAAAGCGGCAGCGGTCCGGTGATCGCGGCCACCGACTATGTGCGCGCTGTGCCTGAAAGCATCCGCGCCTTCATGCCTGACCACAGACGCTATCTGACGCTGGGCACAGACGGGTTCGGTCGCAGCGACACGCGCCAAGAATTGCGCAGCTTTTTCCGGGTCGATGCCGCCAGCATTGTCAAAGCCGCATTGTTTGCTTTGAAAAAAACACAGGCCTGATGCCTCAGGCGTTGTCTTTTTCGAAGCGGTGCATGTAATCGCGTAAACGCTGCACGCTTTCAAAAGACATGGCGTTGTAAATAGATGCGCGCATACCCCCTGACGAGCGGTGGCCGCGCAACTGCACCATGCCTTCTTTTTCTGCGCCTTGTAAAAAAGCGGCGTTCAAAGATTCATCTTTCAAAAAGAAGGTCACGTTCATGCGCGAGCGGTCTTCGCGCGCCACGCGGTTGGTGAACATGCGGCTGTGGTCTAAAAATTCATACAGCAGATCAGCTTTTTGTTGGTTGTGCACTTGCATGGCGGACAAACCGCCCTGCTCTTTTATATGTTGCAACACCAGACCCATGATGTAAATCGCGTAGGTCGGCGGCGTGTTGTACATAGAGCTTTGCTCGTCCTGCAACTGGTAATTGAAAGCCGAAGGCGTGGCGGGCAATGCATAACCCAACAAATCGCGCCTTGCGATGACCAAGGTCACGCCAGAAGGCCCCATGTTTTTTTGCGCACCGGCGTAAATCAAACCATAGCGAGCCACATCGAGAGGCCCCGACATGATGTTGGACGACATGTCTGCCACCAACGGCACGTTACCCGTGTCCGGCGTCCAATGGCATTCCACGCCGCCTATGGTTTCGTTGCTGCACATGTGCACATAGGCTGCTTGCGCTGACAGCTTCCAAGACGACTGCTTAGGCATGCTTAAAAAACCGCTGTCTTTGCTGCTGGCTGCCAAATGGATCTGTCCGTATTTGGACGCTTCCTTCATGGATTTTTCTGACCACACGCCGCTGACCACGTAATCAGCCTGACCGGTTTTGCCAATCAGGTTCATGGGCACGATGGCGTTTTCCGCGATCGCACCGCCTTGCAGCAACAGCACGACGTAGTTGTCCGGCACCTTTAACAGGTTGCGAATCAGGGACTGCGTCTGGGCCAGAATCTCGGTGAACTCAGGTCCGCGGTGGCTCATTTCCATGACTGACATGCCGCTGCCCTGCCAGTCCAACATTTCGGCAGCAGCACGCATGAGTACCGGTTCAGGTAAGGTGGCTGGGCCGGAACTGAAGTTGATCACACGGGACATGCTTTTCTACTTTCAAAAACGTTGTTAAGCCTAAGCCAAACATAGATTATTTTTATAAAGTCCTGCATAATACAAGCATCCGGGCAACCGAAGATTCCGATTCATATGCTGTATATGCGTTACCCCTTGCTGTGTATTCTGACCTCTATGCTGCTTGGCTGTGCGAGCCAATCTGCCAAAACCATAGGCAGTCTGGACATGGAAAGCGTTGAATACGCCAGCGCGGCTTGCCAAAACGCCAGGAACAATGCCTGGGTACACGAAGAAACCCAAAACGCCAAACTCTGGGCCGGTCCGTCGGCCATGTTGCTGCTCGGACCTGCGGCGCTTGTCCCGGTATTTTTTACCAATGTAGGCGTAAACACCGCCGACCATTTAAAAGCGAATGACATTGCAGCCAACTGCGGCGGCAAAGTCAAACCGCAGCACGAGGTCAACAGCACCATTGCCCTGGACGCCACGCTGTCGCTGGCGGTCGGCACGGTGGTGCCGGTGGCATCGGCGTCAAAATAAATCTGCATCAACCGCGCGGGCCGACCGTTTCATTCAAGTCAATGTTTTCGTGCGCAGCCACGCGCTCAAGCGCCTGCTCGAACATGGCTCTGGCCGAACCCGATACCGCCGTCAAATAAGCGTGCAAACGCGCGTCCTCACCGCTTTTGCTCAAACAATCCTGGCTGTAGGTTTCAAAACTGTTGAGAATGCTGAGTAAATCGGCCACGTGCTTGGGGCATTCGCACAGCACGCTGGTGGAAATCTCAGCCATGCGTCGCAATACGGTGTCGCTGTACTTGCGCGGCGGAATCGTGTCCGGGTTACCAGGCGGCGGCAGCGCCAAGGTGTTGTCCACGTACACAATCGATTGAATGATCTGACTTAATTCTTCGTCCGTTACTGGCTCACGCCTGCCTATCACCCCGGAAGAATGCAAGTACTGCAACACCGCCACCGTGGCAAAGTGGTAGATCAGCACACACCGGCGCACCCCGGCGCGGCGGCGCAACAGGTTTAAATCTTGTTGAACAGAGGCTTGTACTGAACCCATGTGTATCAGCAATACGTCCGGGGGCTCGGCCATTTTGGCGGACAAGGCTTCTTGCACGTCCGCAAACACGTTCACCACCTTGAGCGTGGTCTGACCGAATGTCAGCATGAATCGCTGCGTTTCTATGCGACTGGCCATGGAATAACCCACTACCGCCAAACGTATCACCGCAGGCCTGCCGTCAGTTTGATGCCGCCCGGCGAGGGCTGAACGGTGGTCGTTGAGCATGGCTTGCAAGTCCGCCAAGGACACGCTGGCCAGGCTACTGATGGCGTGCCCTTGCTGGGTCAAGGTTTTAAGCACTGTGAGTTTGAGTACATCGAGCTTGCTGTAGAGGCGATGACCGCCTTCAGACTTGGGCGGGGCCACCAGACCGTAGCGGCGCTCCCAGACTCGCAGCGTGGCCACAGGCACACCCGACAAATTGGCCACAGCACCGATTCGGTAAATGCCGGCATCAACAGAAGAATTTTCATCAGATTTATACATGTTTACCTTTGATTGAATAGATATTGTCTAATTATTTCGCTGAATTATCGTATAAAAATAAGATTTTGAGCAGATATTTTTGATTAAAGTCTACATTTCGTCATCAAAACGTTTTATTACAACTTTTTTTCGACCGGAGTTTTGAATCAGGAGAAAGCCATGTTTTCCAGTTTGACACGCAATGCCGTTAACACCTTACTATGGGTATGCAAAAACCAAGAGCACGGACCGGTGACCACCGACTCCATCAGCAAACGCCTTGGCCTGTCTATTTCCTATTTGGAGTCGCTGCTATCCAAGTTGAAAAAACTCGGATTTCTGGTGTCCTACCGAGGTCCGGGTGGCGGCTATTGCAGTAACGGAAAACCGGGCAGTCTGATGTTGATAGACCTGTTGCGAGCGCTTGATTTTAGTCAGCCCCAGACCACGGTAGCCGATACTCTTTCGCGAGGCAGCATTGACAAAGAATTGTCCGACTGGATGATGCAGGAGTTTTTAGAACAAAACCTGTCCAACATGAGCTTTGGAGACATCATGGACATGGTCGACGAAGACACCTGGGGTGCGGAGCCGGTCAAACTGATTAACACACCGGAGTTGCGCAAATTCAAGCCGCTACAAATCCACAAACTGCCTACAGGGCCGAATTCTGTGTTCAATCTGGCTGCGAGCATGTCTGTCTGATCCTGTCATCTGATTGATACAAAGTAACAACTGATACATGAAACCCGGCTTGCTGTTGTCGCCACAGGCGCTGTGCAGCAAACTGCGTGCCGGTCAATTACCACCACCGCCATTGCCGCTGCGCCAATGGATAGGCGGACGCATTAAACAATTGACCGGCTCTACCGGTTCGCCTGATGCATTTGCGCATCCTGCGGGAGACGCCGGCTTGTTCGGGCCGCACGCCATGACCTGGCGAGTACACGCACATTTCGTTGGCATGCTGGTCGGAGGCCTGTCTTCTTTGCTGCTGCAAGCCTTGCACCCGCGTGCACTGGCCGCTGTTTGGGACCATTCGAATTTTCGCCACAACCTCAAAGGACGGCTTGGACGCACCGCGTATTTCGTAGCCATCACCACCTACGGCGGACGAGACGATGCCATCAATGCCATAGAACGCGTCAACCGTATCCACGCCAATGTTCACGGACACATGCCCGACGGCTCGCCGTATGTGGCTAACGAGCCGGACTTGCTGCGCTGGGTGCATCTGGGCGAAGTGAGCAGCTTTTTGCGCGGTTACCAGCATTTGTCATTCCAAGCCTTGTCTGCGCCACAAGCCGATGACTACGTCAAAGAAATGGCCCTCATCGGTGACTTGCTGGGTGCGGTTGATCTGCCATTGACGCTCAATGCATGCGACTATGCTTTGAAGTCATACAGAGAGCAATTGGTTTGCAATGAGCGCACACGCGAGATTGTGCAGGTGATTGAAAACTACCCCGTTGACCTCTGGGACAAACCGTTCATGCAACTGGTGATCAAAGCCGCGTTCCACACCCTACCTGACTGGGCTTTGCATATGCTGGGTAAACCGTTGGCATCTGAAGCAGAAAAACAACTGGTACGCCAAGCACTCAGGCTGGCTGGTTTACCTGTTCAGGCCACGTTGGATGAAGACGGGGTTGCTGCTCAAGCGCGCCGTCGTGTGGCCGCCTAAGTTCAAGCCGACTGCACCCAGGCCTGCTGGCATTTAGGACATTTGATCTCCATGTGCTTAAACAGTTTGACCCGGCATTTCTGCGAACATGAGGGGCAGCTGACCACCGCTTTGCCGTCGCTGATCAGAGGACGTTCCACTTGTAAACCGCTCAGTATGACGGGCATGCGCAAGTCGTACATCTGAGTGGCTTTGAAAGTGATCTGGTAGCCCGGACGCGGCAAATCTACCCGGGCAAAGTCACCCTTTTGCACGGACAGATTGTGCAGTTTGTCGCCTATCAGGTTTTCGCCGATATACCAGTGTGTTGAATTCGGGGGACTCAGCAATGCCTGTATGCGCGGGTCTTCGCTGATTTTGCTGTGCTCATCAACCAGAAAGCGCACTGCATCCAATTGGTTTTTCACCTCGTGTTCTGCAGCGCTTTTGTGCGTATAAAAATAGTAGCCGAAGTACAGACAGGCTTTTAGGTCATTACCGAACGAATACCACTTCAGCACCAGCACCCGCAAAGCATCGACAAAGCCCGTGGTGCCGGCTTGAATCCCGATCACCTTGTCATTCACCATGGCCACCAGCAACAGGTTGAGCGAACTGGTCAAACCGGTGCTTTGGCGTATGCCTTGCGGCTGGTTGAACATGTTTTTTTGTTCAATGCTTTGGTAGGCCACAGCCAAGGCACGAAAAAACTCCGGCATAGCCGCGCTGACTTGGGGCAGTAATTGCAGAAACGCCGTTTTGTCTTTTTGCGTGGAACGGTACTTCTCGAACGGGTATTCCATGTCGGCTTCTAGCTTTCTGACAGCTTGTCAATGATGAGTTTCTTCAGCTCTGTGAAGTTGAAAGTGGTGGTTTTGCCATCCACTTTGATGGAGTAATGGTTGGTCCAGCCTTGCTGAATACTCAGTTCCACACCGAACAAGTCGCTGTAGATTTGCATCAACTGAAACTCATCGAGCTTGTTGCCCGCTATGTGATTTAACACGGCATCATGTCCACCGCGTTTAGGAGCAGGCGAAGGCGATGTGGCGCTTGCCGTTTTGTGCGCTGCGTCTTTGGTTGAAGCGGTTTTTGCCGCCGTCTCAGTGTGTTTGCCGGAGAATTTTTTCCATGCCAGGTCATAGTCCTTGCGACGTTTAGCGTTGCTCAACACCTCGTGGGCCTCATTCAACTCGGTCATGATTTCGGTGAACAGTACTTTTTTATCCGGGTGTTTGTCGGGGTGGTATTTTTGTGCCAGCGCCTTGTAAGACGCTTTGATCACCTCGGGTTCCGCCTGGGGCAGCAAACCCAGCACTTTGTACAAATCCTTCATGGCTTAACCCGCCAAGGCATGAAAACTGACTTCACCGGCACCGGCTTTTTCAAAATACGCTTTCCAGAAATCAAACAATGAGGGATTTAAAGTACGCGGACTGCTGTTGAGCAGATGGATTTCCACCTTGACACGGGTGAAATCGACAAATAACTTGCTGGCCGCGTAACCGGCGGTGTAAGACTCGAATGTCACCGGTTTGCCGTACATGGTCAAAGCTATGCTGTTTTGCAGCATGTCTGACAGCACATACAAAACCACTTCGCCCTTGACATTGTTTTTTTGTATCGAATTCAGGTTCACCAGTTGCAGCATTTCAAGTATGGGCGACTCTTTGGCTGGTTGCGATTCCATCATGCCTTGCGTGACCGACAACATAGGCTCGATAAAGTGCTTCACATATTGCTGCTTCAAAGCTTTGAGGTTGTCGGTGAGCTGGCTTTTTTCCTGACCATCGCCCGGATTGCACAACTCGAACAAAGGCTTGGTATTGGCCTGGAAATCATCGCCCAGCACATACACAGAAAGCAGGTAACCTGGTGGCGTGTTCTCCACCATGTGCTTGACAAAAATATCCAGCGATGTTTTTTGCGCAATATTGAAAGGATCGGTGCGGTCTATCAGCAAAACCCGCTGTCCGAGTGCGCCATCGGCCGGACACAAAGTGACAGGGTCAAGACCAGGCTTGCGCTGGGCAGACCACAAATAGACAGAGCCTAGTCCGGCAATGACTATGGCGATAAAGAACACACTCAGCAGAATATTGACGCGGGTCTTGCGTTTTTGCGCTCGGGTTTGTCGGGCCATGGCAAGCGTATCAGTGGTACTTCAAGTGGTTTAAGCGCGAAATGCACTGCTCATAAAGGTTGTAGACCTTTTCACGCTGCTCGTTCACCGTGTTTTCGTACACGCGTATGTCTTGTTCCAACTTGGTGATCAAAGCCTGTTCGCTGTCGTTGCTGACGCGAGGTACGTTAACCGGGTCGAGCGCGGGCAAATGGTCAAAGTAACCCGGGCGCAAACCATCATCCCGGGCGATTTCATTTTCCATGCGGAACTTGCGCAGCACCGCATACACCACCACCTCAGATTGGGTGAGCTTATCGGCAAATTCGCGTTGCAAGGCTTCTTTTTCCAACACCAGTTTGCGCAATGAAGCGATGAGTTCGTGCAGTGTTTTAAAGCCCTGGTTGATCAGATCGAGTTTTTCCTGTTTCAAATCTTCCAGCTCTTCACGTATGTCTTCAAACTCGGCTTCGAATTCATCGCGCGTGCTGTTGCAACGGCGAACCACTGCGCCGTAACCCGGGTACATATCGTCTATGGTCAAACCGTCGAACACCGAGGCAATGCCAAAACCCATGGACATGACCACCAGAAACCATGACACCAGATCGCTCAGACCCCAGAAATGGTTTTGCATCATTTCCCAGGCATCGCGTGTCGGACTGACAGAGGCGGCCATCAACTGCTCGCGTATATGGCCGATGGACATGGCCACCAGCAACATGAAACACGCGGTGAACAGCAGCGAAAAAATACCAAAAGCTTTACCCGCCACCGGTTTGCTCACCAACCAGGGCAAAGCGTATTTACCGAGAAAGAAGCAACCCATCACATTGATGGCTGCCAGCAGGGCGGCATACACAAAGCCGCCTATCAGTCCAGAGCTCAGCCCTTCGGCAAAGAAATTGGCATTCAATATGCCTTCTATGACCACCAGAAAAACGAGCACCGAATAGCGCAATACCAGTCCTGAAGTGCTGGGGTAATTGGCTTCGCGCTCGAGACCGTTTTTCTTTTTAAAGGCTTCCAGTTCTTTGAACCGTGTCATGGCACTGTAGGCCAGTTTTTTTAACCAGGCACCCTGCTCGTCCATGATCTTGCGCGCCTGACGTTCAAATTCGGCGTTCAATGCATCCGATTGCATGGACTGATGCTTGATCTCAAAGCTGAGTACGCGCGAGTTAATGTCTTCATGCTTGCGCAAAAAATCACGCTGCGCTTCTTCACGTAACTGGTTGACATGCTCGACCACACTGAGTTCCAGGCTGGTCGGTTTTTTCTCGTGGAAGGCCGGTAAGCCCATGTTGGCCAGGCGTTTGGCTTCCTTGACCAATTGAAATTTCTCAACAATGGAATCGATTTCTATGGACAGGTTTTCCGTTTCACCGGAACTTCTAAAGAAGAACCTCTTCAACCAATCCATGACCCGCATGCCGTAACCTCAATTCATACTTGTCATTTGACATGCCGGACAGGCTTGCAACCTGTTCCTGCGCCGTATTGCCCAACTTCACTTGAACACCCCGAGCTAACTGCTTGTCACTTCAGCCCAAGGGGTTTTAATGATTCTACTGAATTTGGTATTTCTAGCGGCTTGTAAACTAAATTAAAAAGTATGCAGTTGATCTGTATACCGGGCTTTTTTACAACGCCGGGGAGTGATGGGTTGAAAAATGTAGGATGGCAAGCGTTTTTCTCGGAATTAAAAAAAGACAGCTGAGCCGACCCGAACTTTTATCGTGCATCACCCACAGCAAAGAATGAATGCACCTGGAAAAAGGCCTGGTGCAACGCGTCAAAGTCACCTGTATATTTTTACACGATTTTTACCACGAGCAACGCATTTTGAAACCTGGCTTACATAGCCGCGCCGCCGTCTATGGCCAGTTCCGCGCCGGTCATGTAGCGGCTGGCGTCGCTGAGTAAAAACATCACCAGACCGGCAATGTCGTCGACCGTGCCCATGCGTTTGAAAGGCAGTTGCTGCACACGCTTCATCATGTCTTCGCGGCTGCGGATTTTCAGCATGTCGGTGTCTATGGGGCCGGGGTGTACCGAGTTCACGCGTATGTTCAAGTCAGCGAGTTCAAGCGCTGCTGATTTGCTCATGCCGCGCACCGCCCATTTGCTGGCGGTATAGGCAATCGCGTTCGGCGCGCTGCGCAAACCTACAGTGGACGACAGGTTGATGATGGAGCCTTCGCCGTTCTCGCCCATGGCTTTTGTCACTGACTTCATGCCCAGAAACGTGCCAAGCTGGTTCACGCGCATATGGCGCTCGAACAATTCCGTGTCAGTGTCCAACA
This sequence comes from Bordetella parapertussis, assembly GCA_945870575.1. Classification (GTDB taxonomy): domain Bacteria; phylum Pseudomonadota; class Gammaproteobacteria; order Burkholderiales; family Burkholderiaceae_C; genus Limnohabitans. The sequence goes on from CAMBSK010000003.1 coordinate 13,308, forward strand.
TGGCGGCCGGCAGGTAAATGCCGGCGTTGTTCACCAGGCCGAACAGCGGGCCGAGCTTCAAGGCCTCTGCCACCGCGGCTTGCCATTGGCTTTCAACAGTTACGTCCAGCGGTTGGTAAACACAAGCCGCGCCGAGTTCTGCGGCCAAGGCCCTGCCCTGTTCGTGCAATATGTCGCCCAGCAACACTTTGCCACCGGCTTGCACTATCAATCTGGCTTGCGCCTCGCCCATGCCGCGTGCGCCGCCTGAAATCAACACCACTTTGCCGTTCATGCTGCTCATAGGTTCACCTGTAGGAGTAAACGGCATGCGCGTGCGTATGGCAACGCCAGCGCCGGGGCCGTGGTACACGCATTGTCAGACCCGCAGCCGCCTAGGGCTATGAGGGATAGCCTGCTTGTTTTAAGTCGGCGACGACAACGAAGCATTAGGCGTATTACAATGTCGCACAACATCGCATCATCCTATTTCTTCCAACTCAGAGGTAAGTAATGAGCACTTTGACAATACGTTTGAGCGAACGCGAAGAGCAAGACTTGCAATGGGCGTGTGAACAAACAGGCAAAAGCAAAAGCGAAATCGTGCGGGATTTGCTGGGCGACGCTTTGCGTGGTTACCGTTTGCGCCAGGCTTTACAAGAGGCGCATAACGAGCTCGGGCCGTTAGCGCGCCAGGCCGGTTGGTTGAGTGAGGAAGACATATTGCAGGACGGCCAATGAAGGTTTTTCCGGACACCAACGTCTGGTTGTCCGGCACCGTGTTTGCAGGCTTGTGTGAAGCAATATTGATTGAATGCCACCAGCGCCAATGGCTACTCACCTCGCAGCTGGTACAGACTGAAGCCTACGCGGTGCTTGATCGCAAGTTTCCGCATTACCCGCGCTCCCGGCTGTTGTTTGACCGGATTTGGACTGACACCCCCTGTGTGCCTGATGTCAGCGAGCCTCAAGGCGATAACGATGCCAGGCTTGTGGCGGCAGCCCGTGCAGGTGGTGCGTTGGTGTTCATTACCGGAGACAAGCGGGCTTTAGGATGGGGCCAGCAAGGGCAGATGAAGATATTGAGTCCCAGAGACGCTTGGACTTATTTGTTTGTTAAGGCTTGAATCTAAAACTCTGCTTAAGTCTGCAACAACACCTTGAGCATGCGCTGCGGATTCAGCAAAAAATCACGCGTCACTTGAAAGTGCTCGGTGTCCTCATAGGCCACAGGCGAAATGCCCTCTTGGCTACATTGGTAAATACAAGCATCCGGGTAGGCCATGAGCAAAGGTGAATGCGTGGCGATGATGAACTGCGAACCGTCCAGCACCAGCTCGTGAATGCGCGACAACACCGCCAACTGGCGTTGCGGCGACAAAGCGGCCTCGGGCTCATCAAGGATGTACAAGCCCTGACCTGTGAAGCGTTGCGTCATCAGCGCCAGAAAGGATTCACCGTGGGATTGATGGTGCAGCGACACACCGCCATAGCCGTCGATGATGCGCGGTGCGTTCACGGGTTCTGCGTCGAGCTTATCGATTTCGCTGGCGACGTTGTAAAAACTTTCGGCGCGCAAAAAGTAGCCGGTGCGCGGTCTGCGAAAACCTTTGGCGATGCGCAAATACCTGTGCAAGTCTGAATGCGAGCGGTGCGTGCCGAAATTGAAATGCTTGGAGCCACCCTCGGCGTTAAAGCCCATAGAGACGGCTATGGCCTCTAGCAAAGTGGATTTGCCGGAGCCGTTTTCGCCAACCACGTAAGTGACTTTGGGGTGCATGTCCAGGTAATCAAATGTTCGAACTGAGGGCAAGGAGAACGGGTATTCGTCGAAAGATTCGACGATGTCGCGGCGCAGCGTGACGCGGCTGATGAATTGGGGGGAGATCATGAGTACGAAGATTGAATCAAGAAGTTTCAGCTTAGCGCTGTGAAGAGATTCTGTTGTTTCTTTCAAGAGTTGTATACAAAAGACACGAGTTCAAATGAGAATGAATCAGCAAGTATTATGTATATACAATCTTCAGAATGAATAACTTATTTATATCTGATGCTATTTTTGAAAAAATTCAGACCAAGCACTTAGTCAGTCGATCTGAAATAATTCAATGCTTTATCAATAGGAGCGGAAAATTACTTTTCGATAATCGCGAAAAACACAAAACAAAACCACCAATACTGTAGTTTATTGCCAAAACCAACAAAAACAGAGCATTGAAAATAGTGTATATACAATCAGGTAGTAAAGTACTTTTACAGTCCGCTTTTGAGCCGAATGAGATTGAATCTGAGATTTATCGAAAATTCGGCGGACAGTTTTGAGAAAAGCCAAGGAGAGCAAATTGAAGACATCACACAAAAAATCTGATCCATGGGATGAAAGACAACTAGGCGCAGAGGCCGAGTTTGTTGGAGTTGCAGATGAAAGCCATGAAAAAGCCTTGAATGATGCGCTGGAATTGCAGTCCATATCCATTCGCTTGCCAGTAGAGTTGATTAAGAACTACAAGTTGATCGCTGGTTTTCACGGTATTGGTTATCAGCCACTGATGAGAGATATCCTCCACCGCTTCGTGCCTGAGGGTCTAAAGGAGATCGCTCAACAGCAAAGCCTACGAGAAATAAAGCGCGCGAAAACTGAGTTGGTCAAGCCTTTAGTGAAAGATAAAAAAGCAGCTTAGCTTGCTACACATTAAGCCTGTGGACATCATGGTTCGCTTTTTATCGATGGCGCTTCTTGTGCAGAAATTGGCGGGAGATCATGAATACAAGCCTTGCATGGCAGTCACAAAGCCCTCGGCGTTAACAACCAAGCCGGACGCATCGGCAAGCGTGACGGACTCCGCGTTGTAGTCAGCAATCAAACGCATCTCTTCGGCACGCTTTAGCTGTCGCCCCAGTTCTTTGCTGACCGGTCCGTCCTTGACCAGGTAAGCGCTGAATGTATTGATCAAGCCACGGTATGTCTTGCCTGTTGCATCAGGCGCAGGAACACCTGACATCAGCAGCGCTGCCTGCGCTGCATCAAACATGGCGTAATGAGCGCGGTTGCAGGCACCATCGACATCACCCTGCTCCAGCAACACGCGTGCTGACACTACGGCCCGGGCAGCCTTGGCCATCAGAGCGGCGGCGGATTTGGAGGGCATCACACCCGAATACCTTCGCGCGCAATATTTGCCAGCAAAGCAGGATTGACATAGGTACCCGGGTGCTCCCACTCGCCTATCCACACTGGCAGCGGTGAAATATTGATGCCTGTGTCAAGCAGTACGTCATAAGCTGCATCGGCCATTTGCAGCTTGGTATCCAAAAAACGCAAAGGTGTACCTTCCAGCAAAACGGCTACATCGGCATCGCTGTCCGGGCGGTGATCGCCACGCGCCCTGCTGCCAAACACAATCAATTCTTTGGCGGAAAAGTCCGCTTCAATCCGTTGGCGAAACTGTTCAACAGCTCGCGCCGTGGCGGCATCCAGTGTGTGCGTGTGACCGGTAACAGCTTCGGGCGGCTGCGACAAAGTGTCCATAATGAACTTGCGCAAACGGTTAAACCGCCCCAAGCGAATCATGTCCTTGGGGGAAGCATCGCCCAGCAGAGGATTGCGGGTTTGGAACCAGGCAACGGTCTTGTCCACATCGCCCTCAAATACCTTGGCCACCAGGTTGATGGTGATGGCGATTTCTTGCAAACGCTGGCGCACCGTCTCGGGCATGGCATGGTCAAAGCGGACGGACTTGGGCGAGACGTCAGCCAATCGGGAAACATCTTCCTTATTCAGGCCCAAGAATGCTTGAACCGCCTTGGCGTTGAAAGAAGCGCCCAGCCCGAAACCCATGACATCGGGCGGTACGGTGTCAAACAAGGAAAATCGGGGGTGGGCCTTTGAATTTAGGGTGTTCAAGAGAATTTTTCAAAACTTAAAACCACGATTAAACCATGATTCGACCAATTATCAGCCCATTTACTGCGCACGATTGATATCAATGATCACAAATTTTGAATACGTTATCAAAACGCTTAAGAGCAGCGCCCAACAGTTTTGTATGACCTGTACCCCATGGGTGGCTACGCGCATTGCGCTTTCTCCAATCGAATGACTTAGGCTGGTGAGTGAGTAAGTAACCAACTTCGCCGTTTGCCCCAGGGGCAGTGATGGCAAACGGATTGTCAGCGTGCTGACCGGAGTGAGTCATAGGGAAGCCTACAACCACACCCGTTTTCTCAGCAAATTTCTTTGTTGAAATGACGAGCATGGGGTGATCGTTGGGCATTTCAACGCCAACTTGGGGGCTGTACTGGATGAAAATAATTTCTGCACGCTCGGGCACCCATAAGGCAGATTTACGCGTAGCCATCAAGAGAAGGCCTCAACGCCTAAGGGAGCGTCTGCCATCGATTCGCCCCCGTGTTTTTGAGGGTCAAAGGCCGCCAACATCTCATCGAGGCTTAACTCGGTTTCTGCCTCAATCACGATACGCCCAGGTTTGACGGTGACGCGCAATGGCGTACCTTCAACAACACCTGCTTCTTTGGCCATGGGCTTGGTCAGTCGAAGCGCTAGCCCATTTCCCCACACGCTGATTTGACTGGCGATAGAACTCATTGCTCACTCCTGATTGTTGACACAAATGTATCAACAAACTGAATGCGTGTCAACAATCGTTTATACGCAGCCAATACATGGTTGATTTTGATTTAAGACTAGATTAAGCCCATGGGCATGAGTGTTCGTGCCTTATCGATTGCGCTACACGTGCCCTATTCGCGTATGCGCGAAATTGTCGACGACAAACGTGCTGTGTCAGCCGATACGGCGCTGCGGCTGGAGCGGTACTTTGGCAGCGAAGCCAGCGGCTGGCTGGCCTTGCAAGCAACGCTTGCGGGTGGCGCAAAAACTGAGTGCTTAGTTTGATCAAGAAGGAAATACAGCCGTTAGGTATAGCTAACTGATTCCTGCACCACCAACCCCATAGCACGGCCATTTTTTGCAGCCAGGGCTTTGTTGTCAAATGGTTGCTTGCTGCCTAGCGATATCAGTACGTTCACTTCAATTTAAATTTATTACGTAGTGCTAATCCAATGAGAAACCAAAATAGAAAAGAAATTGACTGTTGAAAAACAACAAATGACTTTAATATCTGGATATTTACACCACTACCAAATAAGGACAAAATGAATTTTTCATCAAATTTTGCCGAACTCAAAAATGGTAAAGAATTAGAAACTGAAAACCCAATGTAATTTAATGTTTTTCCCCAATCTACGCTTAAGTAATATTTTTCAAGATCTCCATCAAACGGCGCCAAAAACCACATTCCGTTTAAGCTAGAAATCCAAAGATAAAACATTAATGCTATGACTGCTAAAAGTAAAAGACCTACCAATGGACGGCAAACACTAAAACCAAAGTCACTTATGAATTGATATACCTTTAACCACCTACGATGTGAGGAACTGGCAATCCACATTTCCTCCATCATTTCTCTTCGAAGAAAGCGTAACTCTTGCCGTGTATTTTTATGTTCTGCAAAAGCAAGTTTTAAGACCCTGTATTCATTAATATACTGACCTTTTGTGACAATGGAATTTGGAAACTTAGCATTCTCTATCCATGTTTTAGGATGTATCTTTGCTCCAAAAAATTCAGGAACTTTTTTGAAATCTGCATTTTCAAAATTAGCCTGTGCTTTAAATATGCGCCCATTAAATTTTGCATTTTGATAAAACGTTGCTTTCGAAAAATTACTATTGGGTAATACCTCAGAATTTAAATTTAAAGTGATCAAAAACATAAAATTATCATCTCGTTTCCCCTTGTCGCCAATTGAATTTCTTTTTAATTTCCACAATTCAAAATCAATTGAACTTAAATCTAAATCTTTCTCAAAAACTACTTCGGCAAAATTTAATTTACTTTTTGGATTAAATACAACGCCTTTGAAGTCAGCTTCTCCTTTGAATTCAGCTTGAAAAAAATTGACATCATCATAAAATACGCACTCTTCAAAAGTTACATTTCCTTCAAATATGGCTCGCTCAAAGCTAACTGCTTTAACAAAATGAACATTTACAAATGCTATGTTAGGAAAATTAAATTTAGAAAAATCAATAGGTGTTTCAATATTATTTGGCAATTGAGGGAAACTTATTTTTTTATTTTCAGGGTAGTCTAAACGCCATTGATTCCAGGCTTCAAACCCTTTTTTTAATAATTCAGAAACGCCGTGAGGAGAGATATCTTCTGGCCTTCCACAAGTGTCATTGCTAAAAATATCGCGATATGAAGGATGAAGCAAATTTAACTCGTATTCTGTTAATTGTTTTTCCATAGTATTTCTCTATAGTAATTTCTTATAAATTTTCTTTTTATTTTCAAACTCACTTATGCCAACTTCTTTAGCTGTGGTTGTTAGGTATTGAACAAATTCAGAGAAATTTTTTTTTTCAGCCTTTCTGGGTGATGCACTCCAACACAATAAATGAATTGATGCGCCACTTTTTTTGATTGCATGTCTTTCAAAAACCCATGCTTGTTTTTCCCCTGCTTTTAGGGCTTTCAAATATTCCTCGTATTTATTTCCGCCGCCTCCTTCACAAACCGCCATGGCTGTGACGCTACGAAAATCCCATTCCGAATCTTTAGCTTTGGACAAGCGTATCAAGTCATAAACAGCTTTTCTCATGGCTGTCGCTTTACCTTTAGTGACTTTTAATTCGACAGCGTGAAACATGTCATTGGCTTGATTTTTCATTTTTACAAGCACATCCACCTGAAATTTAGTTTTGCTTGTCTTTCGTTGGTCTGCTGCTATACCTGCTTCTAAATGAACTTTATGACCTTGATTCTCTTGAAGCCAATGCATCATTTCAAACTGCAACCATTTTTCAAAACCATTGCCATGGTGCTCATAGAAAAATGCTATTTTTCTTTTAATAGCTGCAGATTTAACAAATTTGCGAACTGTGTCAATCAATGTAGTCATGTTTTTTTCGGCTTTTGAAATGAAATATATTAGCCAAATATTAGGCAAAGAATCTGCATTTCTACGGAGAAAAAATAGAATCAACGGAACATTGACGGCGTTATTTTTTACAGATACAAATTGAATAAAAGGTTAGTTTTTTTCAGCTTTTAATACTTAAGGCGAGTATTTACATATAACTACTACAGCGAGACAACCTACTCAAACACCATCCCCCTCGTCACCTCACCCCACAACGCATGTTCACTCCGCATGCGCTCACCCATCTCGGCCGGTTTGGCGCGCCAGATCAAATAGCCCTGCTCTGTCCAGCGCTTGCCTAACTCGGCGTCCTGCAAGGCGCGCACGCTCGCCTCTTCGATGCGCTTTCTCATCTCAGGTGTCGTATTCACCGCGCCGAATAAGCCATACCAGTTGCTGATGTCAAAGTCGCGCACGCCCAGTTCCATCAAGCTCGGCACTTGCGGCAGCGCCGGGTTGCGCTCTTTGGAGGTGACCGCCAGCGCCCGCACCTTGCCCGCGTCTATGAACGGTTTGGCGCCGCCCACGATGTCAAACATCATTTGAATCTGCCCGCCCATCACATCGTTCATGGCCATGGCGTTGCCCTTGTACGGTATGTGAGTCATGTTGACGCCAGCGCGCCGCGCAAACAGTTCGCCGCTCAAATGGTTGGACGCGCCCATGCCTGCCGAGCCATACATCAGCTTGTGCGGGTTGGCTTTGGCGTAGGCTGTCAAATCGGCCACGCTTTTGATCGGCAGGCTGGCGTTGACCACCAGCACATTCGTGTAACTCAGTATGGGTGCCAGCGGCACCAGGTCTTTGAAGCTGTCGTAGTTCAGCGGCTTAATCACATGCGGGCTGATGGTCATGGTCGGGCTAGCCCCGAAAAACACTTCCAGGCTGTTGGGTTTGGCCTTGGCCACCGAGTTGGCCGCGATGGTACCGGCCGCCCCGGGCCGGTTCTCCACCCTCACCGTCATGCCGAGTTCGCGGGCCAACACCTGGCCGTACAAACGCGCCGCTGCGTCCACTGGCCCGCCAGCCGTATAGCCGACGATCAGCTTCAAGGTCTGGTTGTTTTGTGCTTGTGCTGTGCCAGTGTTCAATGCCCATGCCCCGGCCAGCAGTCCCGTCAATAGACGGCGGCGTGAAGCTGAGGTGCTGTTCGTGATGGTCTGCATGGTCAGGCGTCCGTTTGCTTGAAAGGGGGCAAAAGCTTGAACTGGGTGCGCGCAGAGAAATTGCCGGAGCAGGACTGTTTTAAAAATACCAAATGCGTGCGCACCAGTCAAGAAGTGTGACCTGTCGCAATATTCGGGATTAATCTAGCCATGGTGGTTGCGATTGTCGCTTTTTTCGATTGCAAATAAAGATTTTGTCGCTTTATTCCTCTTTTGAAACAAAACCAGGCGATCCAAGATTAGGTCTTTTACAGGCCGGATTCAACCCTGCCTGCTCAAACCCAGTTTCTCTATCAAGGCTTTTTCTTTTTGAAACTGCTCGCGCGCAAACCGGGCGTAGTCCTCGGTGCTCATGTAAATCACCGACTGATCGTATTTGTCGAAAGTAGCCAGCACCTGCGGGTCTTCCAGCGTTTTTTTGAAGGTGTCGTGCAGTTTGCGCACCACCGCCGCTTCCATGCCTTTGGGCCCGGCAATGCCGAACGGTGAATCGGAAATGGTGTCATAGCCCAACTCGTGCAGTGTGGGCACTTTCGGCCAGCGCTTGGAGCGTTTGTTGCCGTAAGTCGCCAGCAACCTGCAAGTGCCTGCGTCCACATGAGACGCCCAACTGCTTGAATCGCTCATGGCCATGACATGGCCGCCCAGCACACCGGCTAGGCCGTCTGCGCCGCCTTTAAACGGAATATGCAACAGCTGTATGCCCGCCTTGTTTGCAAACTCTTCAACCGCCAGGTGCGGCGTGGTGCCGTGGCCGGCGGAGCCGTAAGTGAATTGGCCGGGGTTGGTTTTGGCGTAAGCGATCAGGTCTTTGATGGACTTGATGGGTGAGTCCGCGCGTACCACGATGCCGAAGGTATAGCCGGTCAAGCCGATGATGTAGGTGAAATCGGTCAAGGGGTTGAATTGCATTTTTTGCATATGCGGCATGCGAAAAACGGCTATGACCATTTGGGACAAGGTATAGCCATCGGGCTTGGCCTTGACCAGTTCATTCGGGCCCAGCATGCCGCTGGCGCCGGGTTTGTTTTCTATCAGCACAGAGCTGCCCAAAATACGCGCTGCGCTCTCGGCCAATGCGCGCATGACGCCGTCGGTAGACCCGCCTGCAGGCCAGGGGCAAATCAATTTGACGGGGCGAGACGGGTAGGTGTTTTGCGCCGCAACGGGTAGCGTTACAGAGACTGCACCGGCCAGACCGGTATGTAAAACATCACGTCGATTAAATCCGGTTTTCATAGCAAGCCCCTTTCATTTGCAGCGACCCATTCCCTTAGCTTACCCTTCAACACCTTACCCATGGTGTTGCGTGGCAATTCTGCCAGCACAATCACTTGCTTGGGCAGTTTGTAGTTCGCCAGCTCCTCGCGGGTCCAGGCGATGACCTCAGCAGTTGTCGGCGCGTTGTTCATGTCGTGCGGCACCAGCACCGCCACCACGGCTTCGCCGAAATCCGGGTGCGGCACGCCGACCACGGCTGACTCTTGCACTTGCGCCATTTGGTTGATGACGTTCTCCACCTCGACAGGGTACACGTTGTAGCCGCCGCTGATGATCAGGTCTTTGGCGCGACCGGTGATGCTCAGGTAGGCGCTTTCGTCTATGCAGCCCAAGTCGCCGGTGCGGAAATAACCGTCTGGCGTGAACTCTTGCTGCGTCTGCTGCGGCAGTTGCCAGTAACCGCTGAACAAGCCCGGGCCGCGCACCTGAATCATGCCTATCTCACCCGTCGGCAGCGGCTGATCCTGTTTGTCTGTGACACGCATGTCCAGCCCCGGCAGCGCCAGTCCCACACTGCCCGGTCTGCGCTCGCCGTTCACGGGGTTGGAGCTGATGATCATGGCCTCGGTGGCCCCGTAGCGCTCCACGATGCCATGCCCGGTGCGCGCCTTGAACGCGCGGTGCACCTCGGCTGACAAAGGTGCCGACCCGGCGGTGAACAAGCGCATGTGTGCGCAAAGCTCAGAGGTCAGCCGCGCATCCGCCAGCAGCCTGTGTATGTAGGTGGGCACGCCCATGAACACGCTGGCCTGAGGTAGCGCAGCCAGCACCGCGTCTACGCTGAAACCAGGTTGAAACAACATGCCGGCACCGGCGGCCAGCGCCACATTGCAAGACACAAACAAACCGTGGCCGTGAAAAATCGGCAGCGCGTGCAACAACACATCAGCCTGGCTGAACTGCCACAAGCCGCCCAGCGTCAGCGCGCAATACGACATGGCGCGGTGGCTGAGCATGGCGCCCTTGGGCCGCCCCGTGGTGCCCGAGGTGTACATCAAGCACGCCATGTCTTCGCCGTCCACGGCGCAGGTGTCAAACCGGGGAACGCACGCCCTGGCCAGGTCGTACAAACTGCCTGCGCCGTTGGCGTCCAAGTCCATCCATTTGACGGCTGACGGCAGCTGGAGTTGGGCTTGCAACTGCTGTTTGTGGCTGGGTCTGCAAACAAACAAAGCAGGCTTGGCGTCGCCCAGCAAAAAGCCAAGTTCATCCGGTTGGTAAGCGGTGTTCAGCGGTAAATACACCAGCCCGGCGCGCACGCAAGCCAAGTAAACGCACAGTGCTTGCACGGATTTCTCCACTTGCACCGCCACCTTGTCGCCGCGCACACAGCCCAGCGCCAGCAGCGCGTTCGCATAGCGGCCCGACATGGCGTGCAACCAATCACGGCTCAGCACTTCGCTGCTGCCTGTGTACACACACGGCGCGTCGGGCGCAGCCAGCGCGTGGCGTTCTATGTGCTGGTAAAAGTTGCCCGGGTAATTCATGTGAAAGACATCAGCCTTGAAACGCGTGGTCTATGGCGCCGGTGGCAAGAGCTGTGGCCAGCGTGCCCGCGTTCTCGTCTTCGGCTTTGTTCAAGGCTTGCATCGCCGCTTTGGGCAACACGTACAAACACGCTTGCGGGCCCATGGACACACTGCTAGCACCCGCAGCCAACGCCGCTTGAATACCGCCGCCACCACTGCCGCTGACCACCACATCCACATGCTGACCTTGGCTGTGCAACCAGCGTATGGCCAGGCTCAGCAAAGCCAGCACTTCAGAAAACACCAACTGTTCATCTTCGGGCGTGGCGGCGTGACCGGGCGCATCCACCAGCAACACGCTGCGCGTGTACGACAAGGCTTGCAGGCGCAACAGCTCGCGGGTCAATGCCAGCGCGCTACGCGCGGTGCAGCCTGTCGGCGTCATCAATGCCAGCACGCGGGTGTGCGCGTCATACGTCGTTTGCGCAATCAACACGCCTTCGCATGCCAGCACGCCGCTGTGTGCGGGCAACACGCGTTCAAGCAGATCCTGCGCATGCGCGGGCAACATGGACGAAGGCAATGCCAAGGCTTGCGGTTCAGACAGCGGTTGCGGCAGGCGCGCGCACAACTGCGCCAGTTGATGCTCTAACCAAACAGCGTCTACAGGCGCAGGCGCTGGGTCTGCCAGCCACGCATCCAAGGCCGACAAATAGGAAGGCAGGCTGGCGTCTACCAGCACCACGTCTGCTGAACGCGCCGCGCGCGCCGCACCGCCCAGTAAATCGCTGACTGCGGTTTTGTCAGACGCATTGAAACGCTCTGCCCCGACACTTTGCTCTATCAACTTTGGCCCGCTCATGGACAACAGCGTGCCGGCGTTCATCACACGGCGCTCGCACACCGAGGTGAGGATGCTGGCGCCGCCGAAAGCGCTCTTGAACACCATGGCCAGCAAGCGCAAGCCGTTTAAGCGCGCGTCCTGTACATCGCGCAACACGCGGCGCAAGGAAGCGATACCAGCGGTGCCGTCTGTCACACGTATACCGCTGCTCTCTATCAGCCACACCATGTGCAAACCGTGTTCGCGTGCGTGGCGCACAGCGGTTTGTAATTGATCGGCTTCGGCCATGCCTATAGAACCTTGTTGCAGCGCATAGTCAAAACACAGCAGCAACAAACGCTTATCGCCCGCCGAGGTCAGCGTGGCCTGCAAATTCCCCGAACCCAGCGCCAGCGGCGTGGACGCTGCGCGTGCACACACGGCGTCGCGCAACTGCGGTGCTGTGCATATTGAACTGAGTGGTGTAAGTGCTGCGCTATCCGGTGTCGGGCTCATGCGGTCTGACGCGGGTCGCGACCATCCACACCGGTGATGAAATTGAACACAGCGCGGTTGAACGCATCGGGTTCTTCCAGATTCACCGGGTGCGAGGTACGCGGCACCACCAGCAACTGTGCATCGGGGATATGCCGCTTCATGAACACCGAAGGTTCAAGGCATGGCTCGTCGTCGTCACCGGTGATGACCAGCGTCGGCACATGCAGCTTTTGCATTTGCTCTTTCAACTGGTAAATGGTGGGCCGGCGTTGCTGGCAACCGCGTAAAGTCATGGCCGAGCCATAGGCCGAATGCCCGGCGAACTGCTGGTTGAACTCTTCAAAACCGCGCAAGTCTTTTTCGCGGTAACGGCGGCGGTTCGGGCTTTGCGCGTAGTCTGCAATCGCGTCCGGCATGCCCAGGTTCAGCAAGCGTTGCGCCAGTTCTTCAAACTCTTTCATGGACTGCTCACGCATGTGCGGGTCCGAGCCGTGACCGGCACCGGCCACCACCAGCGACAGCGCCATGTCGGGTTGGACGATGCCGAAATTCAGCGTGGCATACGCGCCCATGGACAAGCCGACGATGTGCGCCTTGGCAACGCCGAAATGCTGCATCACCGCCGCAATGTCTTGCACCGCGTGGCTTTGGCTGTAAAGCTGCGGGTCTTGCGGCACGTCCGACGGCGGATAGCCGCGTGCGTTAAAAGTAATGCAGCGGTATCGCCTGGCGAAATAACGCACCTGGTTTTCCCAGTTGCGGTAGTCGCCCGCAAATTCGTGCACAAACACAATAGGCGTGCCGCTGCCGGTGGATTCGGCGTAAAGGCGGGTTCCGTTGGAGTCAGCTAATGGCATGTTTATCTCTGTCAGATGGAGGTTGTTTATCGATAGCAAGCGATGTCGGGGTTTGTAACCAGCATCAGGGTTGATCCTAGCGATATTTACCCGTAATGCCTTGGTGACGGGCCGACAATGCCTGATTACCGCCTAAGCGGCAACCAGTAGAGAAAAAGGAAGCGCAGTGAAATCCCGATTTGTTCAAACCACCCATGCGTTGTTGATGTCCACTGCCCTGGTATTTGGCGGCAGTGTCCTGGCCGCCGACCCTATCAAGATAGGCTGGATTTCCTCTCTCACCGGCGCGCTGTCGTCTGCCGCGTTGGCCGAAAACCAGGGCGTGCAATTGGCGGTCGATGAGATCAATAAAAACGGCGGTATTTTGGGTCGCCAAATCGAACTGCTGACCCGCGACACGTCCGGCGACCCAACCAAGGCGGTCAACTTCGCCCAGCAACTGGCGTTCAGCGACAAAGTGCATGTGGTCATAGGCCCGGTCAACTCGGGCGAAGGCCTGGCGGCCATTCCCATTTTGGCGCGCGCCGGTGTGCCCAATATCGTCATCGGTTCCATCGACGAACTGATAGACCCGCAAAAATACCCGCGCGCTTTTCGCGTCATCAACACCAACCGCCAGTGGATTTCCACGGCCAATGACTACGCACTGAAAAACCTGAAGAAAACCAAAATCGCCATCATTGCCGACACCTCGGGCTACGGCACGGCCAGCGCCAAAACCGCCACCGAATTGTTGGAAAAAGCCGGTATCAAACCGGTGTATTCGGTACTCGTCGACCCGAACAAAACCGACCTCACTGATGAAATGAACAAAGCGCGCGCCGCCGGTGCCGACATCGTCATGCCCTGGTCTGCCGCCACCGGTTTGCTCGGACGTTTGCTGAATGCGCGCGGCGACATGGGCTGGCGCGTACCGGTGGTCGGCCACCCTGCCCTGATGGCGGCGCAAATCCGCAAGCTGTTGAACAAGCCCGAGTACTGGGAAAGCACTTTTGCCGCCGGTTACCACAGCACCACCTTTGGCGCGGACGGCAAACTGCCCCAGCGCACACAACAACTGGTCGACAAAGTGCGGCCCAAACTCGGCGGCGGCGAAATCGATGTCTTGTTCTGGTGGGTGGCCATGGGCTACGACACGGTGAAAGTGATAGAGCACGCCATCAAGACCAGCGGCTCCACCGATCCGGTCGGCATACAAAAAGTATTGGAAAGCACCAAAGACTTTAAAGGCGTATTTGCCACTTACAGTTGGAGCCCCACTGAGCACAACGGCTTTCCCGACAGCAACATGACGGTCAACTCGGCCAATACATTCAAGGACGGCAGCTTCAAATCCGCCCCGAAATGATTCACTCAGCGGCGGACTGACACATGTTGACTGTTCTCATCACCGGGCTGGCCACCGGCATGCTGTTCGCAGCGGTGGCGCTGGTTTACAACGTCATGTACTCCACCTCCAAGGTCTTGTCGGTGACCACCGGCCATATCTCTATGCTGGGCGGCGTCTTCGGCGCTTATGCCATTTCAGTGTTGCAACTGCACTGGACGCTGGGCCTGCTGGCGGCAGTGGTCGCGGGCGGGGCATTTGGCGCACTCACCGAACTTCTAGCCATACGCAGAGTACTGAACCGCAGCGACGAACACCTGTGGCTGCTCAGCACGCTGGCCTTGGCAACCATGGTGCAGCAAGCCGCAGGTTTGTGGTGGGGCACCGAGCCCAAACCGTTTCCGCGCTTGATTCCGCAAGACTTCGGCGTCGGTGTGATGGACCAGAAATTCTGGTTGCCCATAGGCATGACACTGTTGATGGCTATCGGGCTGGAGTTGTTTTACAAACGCACCATGTACGGCAAGGTGTTCATGGCCATGTCCGAAGACGCGTTTGCCGCGCAGGCGCGCGGCATTTCCACTGACCGCATTCGGCTGATGTCGTATGTGTTGTCCGGTACGTTGGGAGGGCTGGCGGGTTTTGCGGCGGGTCAATTGACGTTTGCGTTTTTCGCGTTGGGTTTGACGCTGACGCTCAACGGATTTATTGCGCTGGCCGTCGGTGGCCTGGGCAGCAATGTCGGCGCGATATTGGGCGGCGCGGCGCTGGGTTTGTTGAATGCCTACGCCAGTTACTGGTTCGGCGGTGAATACCAGCAAACCATTGCCGTCGGCTTGTTGATGATTGTGCTGCTGGTCAAACCCGAGGGCTTGCTTGGTGACCGGCAGGTGCGCCCGGTATGAACTCCATGACACCCACCCACAAAGCCTGGTTGCTGCTAGGCGGTTTGCTGATCGCCACACTGCCGGGGTGGGCGGGTGACCAGTACCAGTTGCACCTGGCTTCCTTGATCGCCGTGTATTGGATTTTGATTGCTGGCCTGAACATGGTGGTTGGCTTCACCGGTCAGTTGTCTATCGGCCACGTTGGCCTTTTGTGCATAGGCTCTTATGCGTTTGCTGTTCTTGCGGGCAAATCGGGCTGGCACCCGGCGCTGGCCTTGGCTGCTTCGGGCGTGCTGGGCGGGGTTTGCGGTCTGGCGCTAGGTCTGCCGTCGCTGCGCTTGCCGGGGTTTTATTTCGCCATGGCCACCATGGCGTTTGCGCTCATCGTCAACGATTTGGTGCTGGCGCAAGTGGATTTGACCGGCGGCGGCATAGGCTTGCCCGGGCCGTTGTTTCCCGCGCCTTTTGACTCACCCTCGGGCTTTTATTACCTGGTCAGTTTGCTGGCGCTTGTCGTCACCTGGCTGAGTTGGAACCTGGGACGGCACATGTGGGGCCGCGCACTGATTTCCATACGCGACAACCCGGTGGCCGCGCAGTCGGTGGGCGTGGCGGTGTTTCGCGCCAAGCTGACCGTGTTTGTGTTCAGCGGCGTCACCGCCGGTCTGGCCGGTGCTGTGTTTGCCAGTTTGCAAAGCTACATCACGCCTGACACCTTTGTGTTTGAACTGAGTCTGTTCTTTTTTGTCTGCATCATCATCGGCGGGCGCGGCAGCATCATCGGCCCGTTCATAGGCACGGTGGTGTTGACGGCGCTGCCTGAGCTGGTAGCACCCTTGGCCAAGCTGGGCAATTTCTTTTACGGCTTGTTGCTGCTGGTAGTGGTGCTGGTGGTGCCCGAAGGCATAGGCCGAGTGTTTGACATCATCCGCGAACGACTGCGCCCGCGCGTGGTGCACCGTGAACCCATCTCCCCTGACCTGGCCCGGCTGGACCGCGCCTTGAAGTACAAACCATGACAAACACCGCTCAACTGCAAGCCGTGTCTGTCAGCCGTGCTTTCGGCGGCATCAAGGCGCTGGACGATGTGTCGCTGGAATTGCGCCCGGGCGAAGTTCACGGATTGATCGGCCCCAACGGCAGCGGCAAAACCACCTTACTGAATCTGCTTTGCGGTTTCTACCAGCCCAGCAGCGGCGTGATCCATTTGGGCGAACAAGACTTGTCGCAAGCCAGCGTGCAAATGCGCGCGGTCAACGGCATTGCCCGCACCTTTCAAAAACCCCGGCTCATGCCCATGCTCAGCGTGCTGGACAACTGCATGCTCGGTGCCTGGATACACGCAGACGCCGGGTTCATGAGCACGGCGCTGGCGCTGCCGCACGTGGGCGCGCAAGAGCTGGACATACAAGCTCGCGCTATCGAGCTGCTGCACGGCGTCGGCTTAGGCCATGTGATGCACCGCCAGGCCAGTTTGTTAGACCACGCCGAGCAACGTTTTTTGGAAATCGCGCGCGGCCTGGCCATGCAACCGCGTTTCATGCTGCTGGACGAACCTGCTGGCGGTTTGACGCACCAGGAAATCGACCACCTGGCCGACGTGGTGCGCACGCTGCGCGACAACGGCATAGGCGTGCTGCTGGTCGAGCACCACACGGATTTTGTGTTCCGCATTTGCGACCGCGTGACCACGCTGAACACCGGAAAAATGATTTGCCACGGAACCTCTGAGCAAGTGCGCAACGACCCCGAAGTCATACGCGTTTACCTGGGAGCCTGATGATGCACACCACTGCGCGACCCGACGACGTTTTGCTGGATATCGATACATTGGATGTGGCCTACGGCAAAGCGCAAGTGGTGCACGGGCTTTCCCTGCAAGTGCGCAAAGGCGAGTTTGTGGTCATCCTCGGGCGCAACGGCGCGGGGAAAAGCTCGCTGCTGCATGCGGTCTCAGGCCTCATACCCAAGCAAGCCGGGCGGGTGCATTTCAAAGGCCAGGACATCAGCCAGGCCACGCCGCGCCACATCGTGCGCCAGGGTTTGGTGCAAGTGCTGGAAGGCCACCGCGTGTTTCACCATTTGTCGGTGCAAGACAACCTGTTGATTGGCACGTACGCGAATGCGCCTGCTGGCGACCGCAGCAAACTGGACGCTATCTACGCCATGTTCCCCGAACTGGCTGATCGCAAACAGCAAATGGCCTCGCGCTTGTCCGGCGGCCAACAGCAAATACTGGCGGTGGCGCAAGGCGTGATCGCCGAACCGGTGTTGCTGATGCTGGATGAGCCCTCCAGCGGCTTGGCGCCGCTGGTGATAGACCGCATCTTGGACGTGGCTTCGCAACTGTGCAAGCAAGGCATGTCTATTTTGTTGATCGAACAATTGGTAGACAAAGCTTTGCGGCACGCGCATTACGCTTACCTGATGGAAACCGGGCGCATTGCAGGTTCAGGTTTTGCAGATGAATTGCGCGACAGCGATTTGCTGCAACGCGTTTACTTAGGCGGTCATGGACCCACCGCTAAGGACAGCGCATGAGTTACCTGACCGGCAGCGGCCTCACGCCCTTCGGCAAACTGCCGGGCATATCCGCGCTGGACCTGATGTCCGACGCGGCTACGCTGGCGTTGAACGACGCCGGACTGGAGCACAAAGACATAGACGGCCTGCTCTGCGGCTACGCCACCACCTTTCCGCATTTGATGCTGAGCACGGTGTTTGCCGAACACTTCGGCTTGAAGCCCGACTATGCGCACTCCATACAACTGGGCGGCGCCACGGGTTTTGCGCTGGTGATGTTGGCCCACCATTTGGTGGAAAGCGGCGCGGCCGAACGCATACTGGTGGTCGCCGGAGAAAACCGCGCCACCGGCCAAAGCCGCGACGCCTCGGTGCAAGTGCTGGCCCAAGTCGGCCACCCGGTGTACGAGGTACCGCTGGGCACCACCATTCCCGCTTATTACGGTTTGCTGGCATCCAGCTATATGCATAAATACGGCAACACCGAAGCAGATTTCGCCGAGTTGTCGGTGCTGATGCGCCGTCACGCCTCGCTGCACCCGGGCGCCCAGTTTCAAACGCCTATCAGCGTGGCAGATGTGTTGGCATCGCGCCCGATTGCCTCGCCGCTCAAGCTGCTGGACTGCTGCGGTGTGGCCGACGGCGCTTGCGCTTTTGTAGTGTCGCGCCAGGCCGTAGGCGCGCACGCATTGCGCATCAGCGGCACCGCGCAACGCCACAACCCGCAGCACATCACCGCGTCTACAGATTTGCTCAACAGCGGCGCGGGCGATTGCACGCACCGGGCTCTGGCACACGCCGGTCACACGCTGGCCGATGTGGAGTACGCCGCCATTTACGACAGCTTCACCATCACGCTAAGCATGCTGCTGGAAGAAATCGGTCTGGCTCCGCGCGGGCGCGCCGGTGCACTGACGCGCGACGGCCACTTCGACCGCGACGGTGCCGTGCCACTGAACATGCACGGCGGTTTGCTGTCCTACGGCCATTGCGGTGTGGCCGGTGCGATGGCGCATCTGGCCGAAGCACATTTGCAAATGACCGGGCGCGCCGGTGCGCGCCAAGTGCCGCGCGCCGGTGTCACTTTGTTGCATGGCGACGGCGGCGTGCTGTCTTCGCATGTCAGTTTGGTGGTGGAACAGTTATGAACTCACACACTTCAAACTCTGCACAAGACTGGACCCAGGGCGGCTCTCAACTGCTGCACCAACATTGCAAGGCTTGCGGCCATGTTTGGTATTTCTTCAGACCCTTTTGCCCGGCCTGCGGCGACGACAGTCCTGAACAAACAGCAGGCAACGCACTCGGCATGGTTTGCGCCACCACGCTGGTGCACCGCGCGCCGGACGAACGTTTCAAAGCCTTGGTGCCTTACCGGCTGGTGCTGGTCGATATGCAAGACGGCATGCGCGTCATGGGCCACGCCGATGCCTCATTGCACATAGGCGACAAAGTGCGCTGCGAGATACACACCCTGGCAGGCCAGCCCCTGCCGTTTTTCACCCGGACAGACCATGAGACTTGACCCCAGAGACGCCATCCGCAAAGGCCTGGCACCGCGCTCTATCGCCGTCATCGGCGCATCCGACAACCCGAACAAGATAGGCGGCAGACCGTTGGCGTATTTATCGCGCTTCGGTTTCAAAGGCAATGTGTACGCCATCAACCCGCAACGAGATACCGTGCAAGGCTTTGCCAGCTTCACCGGCTTTTCGGCTTTGCCCGAGGTGCCGGATCTGGTCATCATCGCTGTGCCGGGGGAACTTGCCGTGGCAGCGGTCAGCGAATGCGCTTCCGCCGGGGTGGCCCTATGCATCATCATGAGCTCGGGCTTTTCAGAAAGCGGCGACGCCGGTCGTTTGCAAGAGGAAAGCATGGTTGCTTGCGCGCGTGCCGCCGGTATGCGGTTAGTGGGTCCGAATTCGCAAGGCTTGGCCAATTTCAGCAACGGCGCGGTGGCGAGTTTTTCCACCATGTTCAGCGAAGTGCAACCGGCTGACGGGCCGGTAGGCATCATCAGCCAAAGCGGCGCCATGGCCGTCATTCCCTTCGGCTTGCTGCGCGGGCGTGGGATCGGTGTGCGGCATTCGCACGCCACCGGTAACGATTGCGACGTGACGGTGTGCGAACTCGCCACCGTGGTCGCGGAAGACCCGGGGCTCAAACTGCTGATTTTGTATTTGGAAGGCATTCCCGACCCCTGGCATTTGGCCGAAGCCGCCGGCATCGCGCGCGCCCGCAAACTGCCGGTGATGGCGCTGAAATCCGGTCGCACACCAGCGGGGCAAATGGCGGCCATGTCGCACACCGGTTCGCTGGCTAACGAAGACCGCGTGGTCGACGCTTTTTTTGAAGAACACGGCATCTGGCGCGCGCAAAGCATGGCCGATCTGGTCGACACCGCGCCGCTGTATTTGCAAGGCTGGAAGCCCAAGGGCCGACGGCTGGTGGCCATCAGCAATTCTGGTGCGGTTTGCGTCATGACCGCCGACGCCGCCACCCGCGCCGGCATGCCTATGCAGCCGCTCTCACCTGACACACAAGCCGAACTTAAAAGCATATTGCCGGGTTTTGCGACCACCACCAACCCGGTGGATTTGACAGCGGCGCTGCTGTCCAACAGCGGTTTGTTCGGCGCCATCCTGCCCCCCATCGCCAAAGACCCGGCGGCAGATGCGTTTTTGATAGGCGTGGCTGTGGCCGGTGCGGGCTACGACGTCGAACGCTTCGCGGCAGATGCTGAATCTTTTGCGACGCAAACCGGCAAACCGCTGGTCGTGGCATCGTCGCAAGACAACGTGGCCGCGCGCTTTAAAGACAAGGGCTTAGTCGTCTACCCCACAGAGGGCCAAGCGGTCAATGCTTTGTCGAATTTTTTATCCCACGCCAGCCTTCTCGAGCACATGGGCGCGCGTCAGCCTTTGATAAAACCACTGCCGCTGCAACCGGTGGATGTGCAGATGCTGGATGAACTTGACAGCATGTCTTTGTTGAAACAACTGGGCGTGGACGCGGTGGCGCACGCCATCTGCCACGACGCTCCACAAGCCGTGGCGGCGTTCAAATACCTGGGCAGCCAGCCTGTGGTGGTCAAGGGTTGCAGCAGCCAAACCTCGCACAAATCGGAATACGGTTTGGTGGCTTTGAACCTGCGCAATGAAAACGATGTCGCGAAAGCGTTTGACGACATCACGCGCAACGCCAAAAAACACGGCCTGACATTGAGCGGCGTCATCGTCGCCGCCATGGCCCGGGGTCAACGCGAACTGATGATTGGCGCCAAGATAGACCCGGTGTTCGGGCCGGTGGTGCTGGTCGGCGACGGCGGTAAATACGTCGAAGCCATGCCCGATATGCAAGTGCTGCTGCCGCCGTTCAACACCGCCCAAGTGAAAACCGCTTTAGGCAAACTGCGTATCGCGCCGCTGCTGCACGGCGTGCGCGGCGACCCGCCCATGGACGTGGATGCCTTCGCCCGCATGGCGGTGGCGGTGGGCGACTGCATGGCCGCGGGCAAGCACGGCATCACCCAACTTGATATCAACCCGGTCATCGTTGCGGCGACCGGCCAAGGCTGCGTCGCGGTAGACGCCGTGGTCTACCGGGGACAGATTTACACACCGACACAGGACAAGACATGAAAAAAATCTTACGCATAGGCGCAGGTGCCGCTTGGTGGGGCGACCGGGTTGAACCGGCGCAATTGAGCGCCGAGCAAGGACAGCTGGATTACCTGTGTTTTGAAACCATGGCCGAGGCGACGGTGTCGGCTGCGCAAGTGCGTGCGCGACGTGACCCGACGTTCCAAGGCTATGACACTTACCTGGACGACCGCATGAAAGCCGTGCTGCCGGCTTGCATGAAACAAGGCACGCGCATCATCACCAACCAGGGCTGGATCAACCCGGATGCAGCCGCCAAACGCATCGTGCATTGGTTGCAAGAGTTCGGTTACACAGGCGTGAAAGTGGCGTCGGTGAATGGCAGCTTGATCACCGAACACGTGCTGGGCATGACAGACACTATTTTGGAAAACGGCAAGCCCACGTCGTCGCTGAAAGACACATTGATTTCCGCCGAGGCCTATCTGGGTGCCGAACCCATCGTCACCGCACTCAAAGCCGGGGCGCATATCGTGGTGACCGGGCGCGTGGCCGACCCGTCCATCTTCATGGCGCCGATGATGTTCGAGTTCGGCTGGGATCCGATGGACGCGGCCAAACTCGGCCAAGGCATGGGCATAGGCCATTTGCTGGAATGCGGCGCGCAAGTCACCGGCGGTTATTTTTCCGATCCTGGTTTCAAAGACGTGGCGCAACCGTGGAACTTCGGCTTTCCGATCGCCGAGGTCGAAGCCGACGGCACCACCGTCATCACCAAAGTGGCGGGTACAGGCGGCGCGGTCAATTTGCAAACCGTCAAAGAGCAAATGCTGTACGAGGTACACGACCCGGCCAATTACCTGACACCGGACGTGGTGGTCGACTTCACCACGGTCAATCCCGAGCAATTCGGGCCGGACCGGGTCAAGGTGTGGAACATCAGCGGCAAGCCGCGCACAGCTACCCTCAAAGTCTCCATCGGTTGCATTGAAGGCTTTATCGGCGAAGACATGTTTTTCTATGCCGGGCCCGGTGCGCTGCGCCGCGCAGAGTTAGCCAAAACCATACTCACCGAGCGCTTTCGCATCGTCGGTCTGGTGGCCGAAGAAGTGCGTATTGATTTCCTGGGCATCAACGCCATACACGGCGCGGCCACCCCGGTGGATGCGCCCGAACCGTATGAAATCGCTGTGCGCGTGGCCGCGCGCACCGCCACCCGCGAGCAAGCGCTCAAGGTCGGACGCGAGGTCGACGGCATGGCGGTCTCCGGCATAGGCCACACCGGCAAGCGCGTACCGCACGCCGAGCGCACCCGCGAAATCATCGGCGTCTGGTCTTCATTGGTGCCGCGTGAAAAAGTACCGTTCTCCATCAGTTATTTCGAAAGCTGAACATGAAAATTCAATTGCAACACTTAGCCCATGCACGTTCGGGCGACAAAGGCGATACATCGAACATCGCGGTCTTCGCTTACGAGCCGGAGTTTTACCCGTTGCTCAAAGCGCAATTGACCGCCGAGCGTTTCAAAGCGTTTTACCGTGGCGCCATCAAAGGCCAGGTGCTGCGCTATGAAGTCGACAACATAGAAGCCATGAATTTTGTTTGCCACGGCGCACTAGGCGGCGGCGTGTCGCGCAGTCTGTGTCTGGACAATTACGGCAAAGCGCTGTCTGCCGCGGTGTTGGGCTTTGACATCGAAGTGCCGGATCACTTGATGGACAAACTGCACGGCAAGCAATTGCTCAAACCCAGTCACTGAGGAGTGAACACATGACGCGGCGCAAACACACCATGCTGATTGCCGGAGCCAGTGGCGTGGTCGGCGCGGCGGCCACCGAACATTTCGCCGCCCTGCCCGACTGGGAGGTGCTGGCCTTGTCGCGCCGCCCGTGTGCGCTGCCGCCAGGCGTGACGCATGTGCCGCTGGACTTGACAGACGCAGCAGCCTGCCACAGCACCGCGCACAAGCTGCAACACGTGACCCACGTGTTGTTTGCCGCGCTGTTTGAATTGCCCGAACTCGTCGCCGGTTGGCGCGACCCGCGTCAAATGCAAACCAACGAAGCCATGCTGCGCAATTTGCTGGATGCTTTGCAAGCGCATGCCAAAGGCTTGCGCCACATCAGTTTGATGCAAGGCACCAAGGCCTACGGCGGCCACGTGGAACCCGCAGCTACACCTGCTAAAGAACGCATGCCGCGCCACAAGCACGACAACTTTTACTGGTTGCAGGAAGACTTGCTGCGCGAACGCCAGCCGCATTCGGCCTGGACATTCACGGTGCTGCGCCCGCAGGTGGTCATGGGCTATGCGGTGTCAAGCCCGATGAACCTGGTGGCGGCGCTGGGCGTGTATGCCAGCGTGATGCGCGAACTGGGCCGGCCGTTGCATTTCCCCGGCGGCGGTCGCTATGTGAATGTGGCCACCGACAGCCGTTTGATTGCGCAGGCCGCCGAGTTTGCCGCGACTCATGAAATAGCGGCCAACGAAACCTATAACGTGGTCAACGGCGATGTCATGGTCTGGCACGACCTGTGGCCGTCCATCGCCAAACGCTTTGGCATGGTCTGCGGCAAGCCTCTGCCTATGCAAATGAGCACTGAGATGCCCAAGCTGGAAGACGTTTGGCAAAAGGTGGTGCACACGCACGATTTGCAAGCCTTGACCATGCAGCAACTGGTGAACAGCTCATGGGAATTTACCGACCGGGTGTTCGGTCACGGCGTTGAGCAACCGGCCATGTCTTTTTTAAGCGGCATCAAATTGCGGCAGCACGGTTTTGCCGGGTGTATGGACACGGAAGAAGCTTTGCACGAGTGGCTGGACAGGATGCAGCAAAAGCGGTTGTTGCCTGTTTGATGTCGTGCTGTTTCGCCCGAAAGTATTGACTTTCATGCGGTTCATTGAAGTCACGCTAAGACCTATGGAAGTCACGCTTTGGCCGAACCATCCGGTGCGATTTTTTTCTGCGCTTTCGCTGGAAAAAAACGCCCCCTCCGATTCGGCCTCTGAAATGTTTTAGGTGCTAGCGCTGTTTCGTTTTCGTGGTGGCTGATTTATCGAACCACAGAATCGCTATCGGAGAAAACGTCGAATGGACGACGACATGGCGGGCGGGCAGACGCGAACATTGGCGCGAAGCGGCAGTGAGAGGCGACCGTCCCGGCGTGGCGTGAACACTTCACATCAAACCGAGCCGGCGTGGCGTGAACACTTCACATCGAACCGAACCGGCGTGGCGTGAACACTTCACTCATAAAGTCAAACAGCCAGCGGTTGCACCGACAAATAACCGCCGCCACCATACGCCAGCGGCTTGCGCTCATTCATATGGATACGTACAACCCGGCCGACAAACAACACATGGTCACCGCCGGGGTAAGACGCCTCCAAACTGCATTCCAGATACGAAGTGCATCCATCTATCAGCGGTACACCACCCAGTCCCGGCGTACAAGCCACACCGTCAAAACGATCAGCAACCGAAGACGCAAACCGGTTAGAAATGTCCACCTGATCTTCAGCCAGAATGTTTACCGTGAAACGCATTGCGTTTTTGTACGTGTTGAAACTGCGCGAACTCAAACGCAAACTCCAGACAATCAAAGGCGGATCCAAAGATAACGAACTGAATGAGTTTGCCGTGATGCCCTCGGGCTTGCCGTCAGCATCCAGCACTGTCATCACCGTGACACCGGTGACAAAGGAACCCAGACACCGGCGCAGTTCCAGCGGGTCAAGTGCAGACTGTGCCGCTTCTGTAGAAATAACTGTCATGAGGGTCCGGGTAAGAGGGTAAGAGGTTGTGCGTCACTGGTGGAATGCAGCGATTGTCGTTCAAGCAAGAAAGCTTAAAGCCGGTAAGCGCAAATCAACCCTGACAGCCGGTTTGTTAGCATGCCTGCCAAACACTACGAAGCACGACATGACTATCAAATCCCTGCTGTTTGTCCCCGGCGACAGCGAGAAAAAAATGGCGAAAGCCGCCAGCACCGGCGCAGACGCCTTGTTGCTTGACTTGGAAGACTCGGTATCTCACGAACGCCTGCCCTTGGCACGCGGCCTGGTGCTGGACTATTTAAAAACCCACGACCGCGCACACCAACAAGTGTGGGTGCGCATCAATCCGTTGAACACTACGCGCTCATTGCCCGATTTGGTGGCGGTCATGCCCGGTCAACCCGACGGCATCATGCTGCCCAAGCCCCTGAACGCCGATGACGTGCGCCAACTCGACCATTTTTTAAGCGCACTCGAACAACGCGAAGGCATTGCGCATGGTCGCACCCGCATACTGCCGGTGGCCACTGAACTTGCTGGTGCCATGTTTCAACTCAACAGTTACGCCGGTTGTTCACCGCGGCTCGCAGGTCTGACCTGGGGTGCGGAAGACCTGGCAACCGATGTCGGCGCCACCAGCAATAAAAAAGACGACGGTGATTTTGACGACGCTTTTGTGCTGGCGCGATCGCTGTGCCTGCTGGCAGCCACGCATGCCGGGGTGCAGGCGATTGACACACTGACCGTTGACTTTCGCAACAACGAAGGCTTGCAGGCTGATGTGCGGCGTGCACGCCGCCAGGGCTTCAGCGGCAAACTGGCCATACACCCTGACCAGGTCGGCATCATCAATGCGGGCTTTACCGCCTCGCCCGAAGAACTTCATCACGCACAGCGCATCGTCGACGCATTTGCCCAATCCAGCGGTGCCGGTGCCTTGCAACTCGACGGCAAAATGATTGACAAGCCGCATTTGACGCAAGCCCTGCGTCTGCTGGCAACACGCAAAGGACATTGAGCATGGCTGGCCTGTATTTCGAAGAATTTTTTATTGGACAAACGTTTAAGCACGCGATACGCCGCACCGTGTCCGAGATGGACAACGTCATGTTCTCCGCGCTGACGCACAACCCGGCGGCGCTGCATTTGGACGAGGAATATTGCAAACACCACACCGAGTACGGACAACGCATCGTCAACAGCGTGTTCACTTTGGGTTTGATCGTCGGCGTTTCGGTGGGTGACACCACACTGGGCACCACCGTGGCTAACTTGGGCTGGGACGAGGTGCGTTTTCCCAAACCGCTGTTCCATGGCGACACCGTGCATGTAGAAACCGAGGTGCTGGAGTTACGCGACAGCAAGTCCAGACCGCAAAACGGCATCGTGATTTTTGAGCACCGGGGCTACAACCAGCACAACGTGTTGGTGGCATCGTGCAAACGCTCTGCGCTGATGTTGCGCAAACCCGGTAACTGAGTCTGGTGCAGGCCTGGCTCCTATCAGGAATAAATCCTTAGTAGGCATTTTTTCGCGGTTTTTCCCCGGAAACCAAGGTAAACCCTAGTAGGGGCATTACCTATTAAAAAAATATATGTTGCTAACATCCTGCTCAGGCAATATTGCCTGTTTCTCTGCTTAAGGATCATTAAGTGAGCTTTAAAAACATCTCTGCCATCACTTTGGCCGTTTCAGCCTTGGTAGCTACCTCAGCATTTGCTCAGGACAAAAACCTGTCCACCCTGCAACGCATGGGCAACACAGACACCAACATGAACATTCCTACCATCCCCCAGGAAGGTAAGAATACAGACGCTATCCGCGCTAACCTGAAGAAAATCAAGTTGCCTGATGGTTTCAAGATTGACCTGTACGCCATCGTGCCTGATGCACGTTACATGGCTGTTGCTCCTTCAACCAATATGTTGTTCGTCGGTACACGCAAGACAACCGTTTGGGCTGTGACCAACCGCAACAACGGTGACGCTGCCACTGAAGTCAAAGCTTTCGCACCTTCTATCAAGTTCAGCAACCCCAACGGTGTTTGCTTTACCAAAGACGGTTTCCTGGTTGTTGCTGAATCCAACCGCATTCTGCACTTCCCTGCCGCTGAATACTTCTACGAAGGTCCGGACGTTGCTGTCGGCCAAATCGTTCCCGAAGGCAAGCTGATCCCCGTGGAAGAGCAGTCTTTCAACCACACTGGTCGCGTTTGTAAAGTTGCCAACGACGGCAAAATCTACGTGACATTGGGCCAGCCTTACAACGTCCAACCCAAAGACAAAGTTGCTTTGTATGACGAAGTCGGCATCGGCGGCGTGGTTCGCTACAACGGCCTTGACGGCACAGGCCGCATGGTCTACGCCAAAGGCATGCGCAACCCGGCCGGTATCACCATCGGACCAAAGGGCGACATCTGGACCACCGACAACCAGGTTGACGGTCTGGGTGACGACATTCCTCCCGGCGAGTTGAACAAGCTGAGCAAGGCTGGCGAACACTTCGGTTTCCCGTTTTACAACGGCAAGTTCAAAGTCGCCGGTTCTGCTGCCGCGCCTGACCTGGCCGACATGAAAGAACCCGTAGGTAACGTGTACCCGCAAATCGAGTTCCCTGCTCACCAGGCGCAACTCGGCGTGGCTCACTACACAGGCACTGCATTCCCTGCCAAATACCAGGGCGGTTTGTTTGTAGCATCCCACGGTTCATGGAACCGCAGCACACCTAGCGGTTACCTGATTAACTTCGTGCCAATCAAGGCCGATGGCAATGCAGGTCCTGCCGAAGTGTTTGCTGATGGCTTCCTGGACAAGAAAACCAACCGCGCGCTGGCTCGCCCGGTTGACGTGGCCAACCTGCCTGACGGCTCCATCCTGGTGTCTGACGACTACGCCGGTGCGATCTACCGCATCAGCTACACCGGTCAGTAATCAGGCGTGATCACAGGCCTCGGCCTGTGTTCTATTCTGTAGCGGGGTCTCTCACGAGGCCCCGCTTTTTCACGAGAAAAAAATGAAGAGATTTCTGTTTTTACTGGCGTTGTGCGCCTTCAATAGTTTTGCAGATGACGTGGCTGAAGGCCGCGCCAAAGCCGATGCGGCGTGTGCGCTTTGTCACGGTCCAAATGGCGTGTCCACCATGCCCGGTGCGCCTAATCTGGCCGGTCAACAAGCGATTTATCTCAGCGAGCAGCTGAAAAACTACCGCAGTGGCAAACGCCAGCACGAGGTGATGAGCTATATAGCCAAACCTCTGACTGATGCGGAAATTGCGCAACTCTCCGCTTGGTACAACGCAATCAAAGTAACTGTTGAAGCGCCCTGAGCAACTTTTTCAATCGGTATGTCTGGCCGGCGCCTTGTGTTTAATGCCGCTGACATCTGTTCATGCCGCCAAAAGCATACGCTTTTTGACGGCTGCCGAATTGCAGTCCAGTCTGCTTTCTCCTCAGGAAGACGTGCGTTTCAGCGGACGCAACTACATCATGGGTGTGGTTGACACCTTGATGCTGACGAAATCCTCGCCTATTTGCATGCAGGAACAAACCGAGATTAACCAGGTCACAGAACTGGTGATACTGCAATTGCAGCAGCGACCGGAACTGATGCGCTACAACGCCGCCAGCGTGGTGCGCGAAATCATGGTGGCGAACTACCCTTGCGTTTGATATTTCACCGGGGCGACACGATCGCAGGCACATGAGTGGCAACCTGACCTTTGGTACAAGCTTCAAAGATGGCACGCCGCGCGTCGTAATTGATATCCCGCTGCTGCGCCCATTGCTCGCAGAAAAAAGGGTTGGCGGCAAAACCCAGCTTGTGTGACTGCAAACCCGGCGTGGCCATGCCACTTGCACAACGGTTCAACTCCAGCGCTGTCGCGGGTTCATACACAGGCGGTGCCTGGTCGTAGGACAAACGGTTACATGCTTGAATATTCTGTGTATTGGCGCAAGCTGTCAAAGCAGTCAAAAATAAACACAGCATCAGCGGCGAACAGGTACGTAAGATAGAGTTCATGGCAGTCACGTGTTTCAGTGTAATCCTTCGCTGAATTACTGCCGCATGTAAGGAGATAAACGTCATGCTTTACATCGTTGCCATAGGCTGGATGTTCGTGGTTATTCTGATGAGCGTAGTGGAAGCCACCGCCCCCAACGGCAACGTACTGGGCGCATTGTTCACTTTTCTGATTTACGGCGTGATTCCGCTGGGCCTGGTGTTGTATCTGCTAGGCACACCGCTTCGCGCCAGACAGCGACAGCTGCAGGAATCGGAAAAAGAATGAATCAAGTGGCATGTCTTCAAACTTCAGTAGCAAATATGCAAGTCGCTGCGGAGTCAGCCCTCTTCTTCTGACAAAAAACCCACCACCGCCGCCATGCGTTTGACCGGGTCGGACTCAATCATGAGCTGAAGTTTTTGCTCAGGCTCCATAGGTAAAACCTCGGCGAACCGGTTAGCTACCCAACCGCATTCGTCGAGGTGGTAAGGCGCAAACAAAGGCAATCTGTCCTGCAATCCCTGCTGCTGGGCGGTACGAATCCATTTGCCCAGACGATCAGCGTGCAATTGCCAATCGGGTGGCATATCGACCGGAGGATCCTGCGGCAAGTAGCTCACACTTCCCTGCCATACTCCGTAAGCGCCGGGTTGGATACCGTGCAACTCAAAACGCAAACCACCTTGACAAAGAATTCGAAGCAATGCAGGTTGAACCTGTTCAAACTCGCGGATGTGAGCCATGCAACCGTGCGTGTGCATCAGCGGTTGCTCGCCCGGCACTTGTACCTTGCTGCCCTTTTGTAACCAGGCCACACCAAACGGTTTTTGTTCACGATGACAGCGTTTGATCAAGTCCAGGTAACGCACTTCAAATATTTGCAACTGCAACATGCCGTCAGGGAACACCCCGTGTGACAAGGGGAAAAGCGGGATGGTATCGGTTGCAGCGGAGGTCATTGCGTGGCTTGTTCAAGAAAGGTCATGTGGCATTCTAAGAACGCATAGGCATTGATGCGGTTTACTGTCAAGGAGACCCTTGTAAATAAATCTTTGGAAGAAATTCATGACATGCTTTCAAAACTGATGAAGTCAATGCTTGGCGCTTGAGTGCTTGCCGTCGCCGTGTGCCAATGCCAAGCTACTCGTCAAACAGACCGCGAATGCCAAAAAATGAGAATGTAATTTCATGTGTATCTGCGTTTAAGTGAGTTTAAATCCGTTGAATGATTGTTTGAATTTCGGCCATCTGCGCAAAGCCTATGACCAAGCCAGCCCTCAGTGTCAGAATCCACCCATGAATGCATTTTTCCTCCGCCTCGCGCCCGCTGTTTTAATCTGCGGCCTGCTTGCCACCACCCTGCCCCACACCGCCTTGGCGCAAAGCAAAACCATGTTGCGCATTTCCACCCCCGCCGTGCCGCAAGACTGGCACGCCAAAATGTGGACTGTCTTCAAAGAATCGCTGGATACGAGCGCGCCCGGTGAATTTGATGTGCAGATTTACCCGAGCAGCAGTTTGTTCAAACAAGCCGCTGAGCCCGCCGCCATGGCGCGCGGCAACTTGGAACTCAGCACTGTCTCTGCCGCAGACTTGTCGCGTCAGGTGCCGTATTTTTCGGTGTTCACCTCAGGCTATGTGCTGCGCGATGTGCCGCACCAACAAAAGGTGTTCAATGGGCCTATAGGCGAAGAAGGCTTTAAACAAGTGTCCGAGCGCATGGGCATCAAGGTGCTGGCCACGGCTTATTTGGGCACGCGCCAGTTGGTGCTGCGCGAACCACGCACGGTCAAAACACCGGCTGACCTCAAAGGCATCAAGCTGCGCATGCCAGCGTCCAAAGAATGGTTGTTTCTCGGTGAGTCGCTGGGCGCGACCGCCACACCTTTGTCTTTTGGCGAGGTCTACATGGGTTTGAAAACCGGCACTATCGATGCCCAAGACAACCCCTTGCCCACGGTGCGCGCTGCGCGTTTTTACGAGGTCAGCAAACAAGTCGTGCTGACCGGTCATTTGGTCGACGCTTTGTTCATCGCCATCAGCCAAAAAACTTGGGACGGTTTAAAGCCTGCGCAACAAGCCAAAGTGCAACAAGCCGCGCAAGCTGCCGCACGCTTTAACAACGACAACCGTTTGCAGGAAGAAAAACAAATACTTGATTTCCTCAAACAGCAAGGATTGAGCATCAGCACGCCGAATGTCAGCGCTTTTCGTCAACAAGTCACCAACGCCTACAAAGCCTCAGACGTCGCTAAAAGCTGGCCGCCCGGTTTGCTCGACAAAATACAAGCGGTGCGCTGACAGATGCAAACATTCAAGCGTTGGTTGGATCACATAGGCGGCGCATTGTTTCTGGCTTTGTTCGCCGTGTTCATTCTTCAAATCGGCGCGCGTTTTGTGTTTAATCAACCGCTGCCTTGGACCGATGAACTTGCCGTCGTGCTCTACATCTGGACGATTTTTTGGGCTTGTGCTTTCATGGTGCCTGTAGCCTCACATGTATCGCTGGACATACTCAGTGCGCGGTTGCCACCTAAGCCGCGAATGTGGCTGCAAACACTAGGACAAGTGCTGTTAGGTGGACTGGCATTGCAAGCCCTACCTGCGAGTTGGGACTATTTGCTGTTTATGCGGCGCGAGGCCACTGCGGTCTTGGGTCTGCCCTTGTTCTGGGTGTTTTTACCTTTGCTGGTATTGCTGGTCATGCTGGTGCTGCGCGGCGTGTGGCAAACGGTGCAAGCCATGAAAGAAGGCTTATGACGCT
Organism: Bordetella parapertussis; assembly: GCA_945870575.1. Taxonomy (GTDB): domain Bacteria; phylum Pseudomonadota; class Gammaproteobacteria; order Burkholderiales; family Burkholderiaceae_C; genus Limnohabitans. The sequence continues at coordinate 45,273 of CAMBSK010000003.1, forward strand.
GGCATTGATCACACTGATTGCCGTGGTGGTGGTCGGCATGTTGCTGGGTTTGCCTATAGGTTTGGCCATGTGGATGTCGGGCGCGGCGTATCTGGCGGTCAAAGGCCAGGACATGGCGCTGGTGATCGAGCAAGTCGGCCAAGGTTTGTTCAACAGCTACGTGCTGCTGGCCGTGCCCTTGTTTGTGTTCGCGGCCAACTTGATGAACGCGGGCACAGTCAGTGAACGCATTTTTGATTTCTGCCGCATTCTGGTCGGTCGCATGCGGGGCGGCCTGGCGCAAGTCGATATTTTGGTGAGCGTGGTGTTCTCGGGCATGAGTGGCAGCGCCTTGGCGGATGCAGCCGGACCTGGCTTGGTGACTATCAAACAAATGTTGAAAAAGCCCGAGTACACGCCGGGCTTTGCGGGCGCCGTGGTCGTGGCCAGCGCCACGCTAGGACCGATGATCCCGCCGTCCATCCCCATGGTGATTTACGCGCTGGTGTCCGGCTCTTCAGTGGGCGCATTGTTTTTGGGCGGGGTGATGCCCGGCGTGTTGATGACGCTCTTGATGATGTTGACCGTGCACATCATCGCGACCAAGCGCAATATGCCGCGCGACGAACCGATACCGCGCAAGCAGTGGGCAGGCATTCTGTGGCGTGGTGCTGCGCCGCTGTCATTGCCTGTTGTGTTGCTGGGCGGAATTTACTCTGGTGTGTTCACGCCGACCGAGGCCGCCGCTGTCGCCGCCTTGCACGCACTCGTGTTGTCCGCCTTTGTTTTCAAAGCGCTGAGTCTGCGTGCGTTTTGGGACGTGGTGATTGAGTCGGCGCGCGCCAGTGCCGTTATCACCATCATTTTGGCGGGCTCTTTCATGTTGCAGTATGCGTTCACCGCCGAGGGCATGCCGCAAGCTTTGGCGCTTTGGGTGGAGCAACAGCATTTGGAACCGCTGGCGTTTTTGTTCATGGTCAACGCTTTATTTTTGGTGCTCGGTTGTTTTCTGGATGTGTCGGTGCTGCTGCTGGTGTTTGTGCCCATGCTGTTGCCAACTGTCGACTTGCTGGGCATAGACAAAGTGCATTTCGGTGTGTTGGTGGTGTTAAACATGATGATCGGCTTGATTCACCCGCCGTTTGGCATGCTGCTGTTTGTGACCAAGGCGCTGACCGGTATTCCCATCATGGCCATGGTGCGCGAGGGCTGGCTGTTTCTGGTGATGTTGCTGACGCTGCTGGTGGCCATGACCTTGTTTCCGCAGATCGTCTTGTGGTTGCCAACGCAAATGGGGTATGTGACGGGCTAGTTTTCGGCGTTTGATTGGTCTGATGCGTCGGGTTGTGAACGACATGCCGGTTCGGTCGCCGCTCATCGCCGTAAAAAGTAACTTTCTCAAAATCATGCTAAAAAATAGCTTAATCATGCTAATATATTGAAATGTCACTTTCCCTTGCCCTATTCACAGACAGACAAGCTAGGCTGTTTCGGTGGCTGTTTGGCCAACCCCAGCGCTCCTACCACTTGAACGAATTGCTGCGCCTGACTCAACTCAGCAGCGCATCCATTCAGCAAGAACTCAGGCGCCTGTGCGAATCCGGCTTAGTCAACAGTTCCCGCCTGGGTAATTTGCGCCTGTTTCAAGCCAATGCAAGCAGCCCCTTGTTTCCGGAACTGGTGTCGCTGACCCGTAAAACAGCTGACATAGACAGATTGCTTGAACTTGCTCTTGAGCCTTTGAAAGCCAAACTCACTCGGGCATTTATTTACGGCTCGGTGGCAAAGCAAACCGACACATCCGCCAGCGACGTAGACTTGATGCTGATAGGAAAGTCGCTGACATTAGCCAAAGTATTTAACAGCTTGCAAGCACTGGAAGAAAGCCTTGGGCGCAAAATAAATCCCACGTACCTCACGCCACAGGAGTTTGAATTGCGTTGCCAAGACCCGGATTCCTTTGTGAGCAAAGTATTGTCTCAGCCGGTCATAGAACTATTCACCAGCAGTCATGGCAACTGAAGCCTTAGAAAACTTGGCTCGCATTGGCCAACTTAAAGTTGAACCACGGAACAAGATTGAAATCGACCGGCTTATTTCAATCGCCAAAACACGACTTGCCGATGCACGAGTTTTACATTTGTCTAGTGAAGGTCGCTTTATCAGTGCTTACAGCGCTGGACATGCGGCGGCATTGGCTGCTTTGCGTTGGCACGGTTACCGAAGTGAAAACAGGTACACGGTATTTCAATGCCTGACGCACACAATTGGCTGGCCTGCCCATCAATGGCGTGTGTTGGATGCTGCTCATCAAAAAAGAAATTTAGCCGAGTAAGAAGGATTTTTTGAAATTGAAAACAGCATGATTGATGAATTGTGTGAATTGGTGGATACATTGATTCACAGCGTTGAGTTGCTTTCGGGCCTAAAGTAGATTTCCAGGTGAGTAACTTTTTTTTACTCATTTCGACAGAAATTGTTCTTTTAGTACTAACATATGAAGACGTGGGCGGCCTTTTCGCCTTTTTTTTTGACAGCTACTCAATTCACAAAAATGGAGAATCAAGTGAACAAATTTCTTTTTGGTCTTTTTCTTGCTGCGTTTTCTTTTTTATGTCATGCAGTAAATATTCAAAACAATTCAATTGAATCGTTTAATACTACGAACATTGGCGAGGTGACTGTCATAACTTTTAATGGCATCAGCTTTTCGGTGGTGAATGTGCCAACAATTGCCAGTCAATTTGAAAACAGTGACAGCACCGCAACCCACACAAAATTAAAGGCAAAGCTACCATTGGGCGAACTAGTTATGCGCCAAGAAGTTGAGGCTGTCATAAAAGCTTACTATGAAAAAAACGCTTTTGACAGCACATCTATAAGCATACGCAACTTAATTGTGAGAACCAACTTGTCGTGGTCCATATGGTGCACTAACCCATGGATTTTTGGATGCCTTGAATGGCTTGGATCAGGTGGAACTTGGGTTGAATTTGAAGCAAATGGACGCAACAGGTCAGGTGGAATGTCTGGATACCAGAGGACCATATGGATGGTGCGTAAATTTAGCTAAAGCAAAGATTAAGCAGTTTGCTCATTAGCCGCACTTGGATCATCCGTGACCGAACAATCTTCAACCTTTGACTGCCCTGTTGCCAACAAAACGGTGATTGTTTTAACCTCACGCCGACATGTCAGACAAGGGTTTCCACCCGTCGTTTTCTTTGCAAGCTGTTCCGGGCAAAAATGCTGCGGTGTTGAATCCTCCGTTGAAGGCGACGTAGTCAACAACTGGCAAATCTGCCCCGTATATCGCAGCATGAACCGCTGACCCATGCGCGCAGGCCCCGCCACGAAAACGGGAAAATAAACCCCTCCCTGTTCGACTGATAGCTCCAGCTTTAGAGAAGCATTCAATCTCTTGGTCTAAAGCCAAATGAGATTTTTGGGGGGGCATATTGCCGTTTCTAGTAAGACTTTCATCAGGGTGTATGTTCCCACTGACTAATTCAAACAGACACAAACCCAGGTGCCTTACTCGCCCTGATATCAAAAGTCGCTGTTGCACTGCATCCAAGCTGCCGGTATCGTGCCGCAATCAAACACTCTGCAAAATCCGCATTGGCATCTTTCCAATGGTAGATCGCCTCTTCCACGCTTTGCTCGTTTTCTGTATGTATGCCGACAGTGTCGAGCAAGCTGGCGATGACTTCAAGCAATTGATTTTTTGAAAAACCGTAGCGGCTGCGTAGTACCCATTCTGTTTGCAACAAAACCAATTCGCTTTGAAAATCTCCCGTTCGAACGCCGTCTTACCCTTTAAAACCTCGCTGCGCCCGTTTCCTTATGATGCAAGCTGTTTTAACCGCCTCCCTGATTCGCACTCAAATCTGCTAAGCCTTCATGACTCAACACCTTTGCGCACGCTTGTCCGGGCTGGTTTTGCTTGCAAGCCTTTCAGGCTGCGCCTGGCGCACTTACACGCCGGCACCGCTGGATTTGCCCAAGGCCGCCGAATTGGATGTCGCGCGCCGCCTGGACGACGCTAGCGTGCAAGCCGCGCTGGCCGCCAACGGGCAAGACACCGCAGGCTGGCCAAACATCGTCTGGAACCGGGACACACTGACCACGGCCTTGCTCAACATACACCCTGAGCAACGCGCGGCCCGCGCCAAAGTCATTGCCTCCCTCACCCGCATAAAAGCCGGTTTAAAGCCATCCGCGCCCGACCTCACCACGACGATGGAGCGCCACAGCCAAACCGGCGACGGTCAAAATTCACCCTGGGCGGTCGGCGCAGGTCTGCAATGGGAACTGGTTCCCGCTTCTGTGAAATCCGCGTTAAGCCAGGCTGCAAGCATTGAATCTCAGGAAGTCAAATTGAGCGCTGGCGACACCGCCTGGCGCTTATACCGCGCACTTGGCGCAGGCATGCTGGACAGGCAACTCTCGCTGGGCCGCGTACAACTGGCGGCCACCGGGCTTGAGTTGGCCCTGGCCCGTGAGAAAAGTGTGGCTGTGCGCGAACGCTACGGCGTGGCCGGTGCCATGGAGGTGCAACTCACCGCGCAGCGTTTGCAAGACGCACGCCGTGAATCTGCCGAGGCAGACGCTGCCAAGGTGGCCGCCCAAGCCCAATTGGCCACTGCGCTGGCGGTTTCATTTGAATCATTGAACAACTTGCGCATGGATGACTGGCCGGTGCCGGAGATTCCAGACGCGGCATCCGCACGCCAGCTTGCATTGAAAAATCAATTGGAGTTTGCGCGTCAGCTAGTGCAATACGACATGGCTGAGGCTGAACTCAGACTGCAAGTAGCCAGGCAATTTCCCAACTTGAAGTTAGGACCGGGTTTGTTGTGGAGCCAAGGCGATTCAGTCTGGCAGTTTTCTTTTTCACTGCCGGCCGCTTTGCTCAACCGCAATCTCGTCGGCATTCAAACCGCGGAGGCCAACCGCAGCGCCCAAGGGGCTGCAGTGTTGGCCAAACAGTCCGAGATCATCGGTGAGGTGGAACGTTTGCGCTTGAAGGTGCTGACACTGACACAACCCTTGACTATTGCAAGGGCTTCGCTGAAGGCAGCACAATCGCAAGTCAAGCTGACCACGGCGCAATTTGATGCAGGCAATGTGGACGCCTTGAACCTGATTGATGCGCGCATTTTGCAATTGCAGGCCGAAGGCTCTGTGTTTGATGCGCGTGCCGCACTCATGCGTGCCAGCTGGGAACTGGAACTGGCCATGCAAACACCTTTAACAACGATTAACACTCAATAAAGCGCGGGGAATGTATTTTGGAAAAACCCTGGAAAAACAAACTGATACTGATACTTTCCCTGGTCATACTGCTGCTGGTATGGGCCTTGGCCTGGATGGGCAGAGACGAGTTTCAAAACGCACACGAAGACGACAATATATCTGCTGTCGACCACGAACAAGCCGAACCCAATGTGGTGGTGATCGATGCTGAAGCGCAAAAGCAGGCCGGTATAGCGGTTGAAGCTTTGAGGCAAGCCAAATACTCGGCCTCGCACATATTCGCAGGTGTGGTTCTGGATTTGCGTGCCCTGGTCGAAGCCAGGCAACGCTATGTCAGCTTGTCTGCGCAGCTTGCAGGATCGCAAGCGCAAGTGCTGCAACGTCGCAATGAACTGACACGCACGCAAGGACTTTATGACGACGGCCGCAACGCATCCAAACGCGACTTGGAAGCCGCACGCGCCGCTCTCGCCTCCGAAGAACAGCACGATATCGCCTTACAGGCAGAGCAACGCGCTGTTGTCGACGGTGTTCGTATGCAGTGGGGCAATGCTTTCGCCGAGCGCTTAGGCGACAAAGACGGACTGGTGGCGCGCGCCATCAACCATCAGCTTGAAGTGGTTCAATTTGCAATGCCTTTCGGTTCCACACCGCAACAGCAGCAGTGGCGTGTAGATGTGGCCGCTACCTCGCAGTCAAGCGGCGTGTCTGCTGTGTTGATAGGCCGTGCATCCCAATCCGTGCCCGGCTTGCAAGGGGAAAACTGGTTGTTGACAACCTCGCCCACCGGTGCCGGTACGGGTACCCGGGTGCGGGTGATATCGCAACAAGGCAAACCGCAAAAAGGTGTGCTGGTGCCGGTGTCAGCCATGATCCGCTTCGCCGGCAAGAACTGGGTGTATGTGCAAACCGAAGCAGACCGGTTTGAGCGCATGCCCTTACCGGTTGACCGCGCCATGGGTGACGGTTTTTTTACAGATACATTTGAAGCCGATGTGTCTGTGGTCACCGGTGGCACACAGTTGTTGCTGTCCGAAGAGTTCCGATTCCAGATCAAAAACGAGAACGAGGATTAACCGCATATGCTGGTTCAAACCATTCGATTTTCGATCCGCCATCCGACGGTGGTGCTGGTATTGGCGCTCATGCTGCTGGCTTACGGCGCTTACTCAACCCGTATTGCCAAGCTCGACGTGTTTCCCGAGTTTGCGCCGCCGCAGGTGGTGATTCAAACCGAAGCACCAGGGTTTTCAGCTGAGCTGGTGGAGTCCTTAGTCACGCGCCAGATTGAATCCGCCATGTTCGGTACCGTCGGTGTCGCCAGCATGCGCAGCCAGTCGATTCCCGGCCTGTCGATAGTCACCGTCATCTTCGGTGACGACAGCGATTTGTACCGCAACCGGCAACTGGTCAGCGAGAAGATGACCGCGCTGACCAATCATTTGCCGCTGGGTGTGGCCGCGCCCAACATCACGCCGCTGACATCTTCGGCCAGTTCGGTGCTGGGCATAGGTTTGACCTCGGACAAACGTGATCTGATGGATTTGAACGATATCGCTGAATTCACCGTCAAACCGCATTTGCTAGGCGCCACAGGCGTGGCTGATGTGAATCTGTTCGGCGGCAAAGTGCGTCAGTGGCAAGTGCAGTTCGATACAGAGGCCTTGATACGCCACGGCGTCACTGTGGAAGAAGTGATTGAGGCCACGCGCCGGGCCAGCGGTCTGCGCCCGGGTGGCTTTGTCGAAGGCGGCAACCAGCGCGTCATAGTCAGCGCTGACGGCCAAATTGAGAGCTTGGAAGAACTGGCCCAGGCCAAGCTTGTCATGCGCGGCGGTCAGGTGTTGCGCATGCATGATGTGGTGAATATTGTCGAAGCCCCGGCGCCGTCCATCAGCGCAGCCAGTATCAATGGCACGCCAGGCGTGTTCCTGATGGTGCAAGGTCAGCTCGGTGCCAATACGTATGAAACCACCTTGCGGATTGAAGAACGGCTAGCGCAACTCGAGCCCATGCTCAAGAGCGAAGGCCTGACGGTACATAAAAATCTGTTCAGACCGGCCGGCTTCATAGAAACCTCCATCAGTAATATTCAACTTGACATATTGCTTGGCTCTGCCCTGGTGGTGGGCGTGCTGTTTTTATTTTTGTTCAATGCCCGCGCTGCTTTGATCTCTGCGATTGCCATTCCGCTGTCGTTGCTTGCCTCCGTCATTGTGCTGGTGCACCAGGGCGTGTCATTGAACATCATGGTGCTGGGTGGCCTGGTGATCGCGCTGGGCGAAGTGGTGGATGACGCCATCATTGACGTTGAAAATATTTTCCGCCGCTTGCGCGAAAACCGCGAACTCGGCAATCCGCGCACTGACTGGCGGGTGGTACTCAATGCTTCGCTTGAAGTCAGAAGCTCTGTCATCTATGCCACCTTCATTGTGGTGCTGGTGTTCACGCCCATGCTGTTTTTGTCCGGCGTGGCCGGTCGCATGTTTCAACCGCTGGCGCTGACCTATATTTACGCGCTGCTGGCTTCGCTGCTGGTGGCGCTGACAGTGACACCCGCCCTTTGCTATTTGATGCTGCACCGCGGCGTGTCGTTTCGCAACGGCGATCCGCCGCTGGTGCATTGGCTCAAACATCGTTATGAAAAACTTCTCCGCAGCATTGAGGGCTCGGCCAAACCGGTGATATTCACTACCTTGATGGCAGTGCTGATTGGCATGGCGGCGCTGCCGTTGTTTCGCATTGAATTTGTGCCCGAGTTGCGCGAAGGGCATTACATTGTTCACATGACGGCATTGCCCGGCACTTCGGAATCTGAATCGCTGCGCATAGGTGCCAAGGTCATACAAACCATACAAAGTGTAGATCGGGTGAAATCCGTCACCCAATGGGTAGGCCGTGCGCAAAACGGCGCTGACACCTTCGGCATGCACTACAGCGAAATAGAAGTGGAAATCGGACCGCTGCCGGCCCGTGAGCAAAAAGCAGTGCTTGATTCCATACGCAAGAAACTCAGCACCGTCGAAGGCAAGCCAGGCGTAGCACCGTTTCCCGGGGTGAGTTTCGGCATCAACACGTTTTTGGCTGAACGTATTGAAGAAACAGTGTCGGGTTACGCCGCTGAGTTTGTGGTTGAAATTTTCGGACAAGACCTGGACTTGCTAGACCGGGACGCCAAACTGCTGGCCCAGGCGATCGCAGCCATTCCCGGTGCGCGCGATGTCACCACCCAGTCTCAACCGGGTACACCGCAACTCGAGTTCAGGCTGGATCCACAACGCATTGCTCAAAAGGGTTTGCACACCACCGATGTGCTGGATTTGATTCGCACGTTTTACGGCGGTATGGAAGTAGGCCAAGTAGTACAGGAAGGCCGGGTTATTCCTCTGGTGGCCATTGCCGCGCTCAACCAGCGCACGGCTTTGCATCGCATCCATCAATTCCGTTTTCCCATGGCCGACGGCGGTTCATTCGCTTTGTCCGATGTCGCAGAGGTGAGAGAGACCAACGGGCGCAGCAAGATTTTGCGCAAGGACGGTAAACGGGTTCAAACCATCACCTGCAACATCAGCGGCCGTGATATGCCGGCTTTTGTCAATGAGGTCAAAGAGGTGGTCTCGCGCATCGGTCTGGCTCCGGGCAATTACATAGGCTTAGGCGGCGACGCCATAGCCATCGCGCAAGCTCGCAATGAATTACTGACCCATGCTGCATTGGCCATGGTCGGCGTCATGGTGCTGCTCTATTTAGCCTTGGGTAATCTTCGGAATTTGTTGATCACTTTTTTGAACCTGCCTTTTGCATTGATAGGCGGTGTGTTGGCGGTGATGCTGACCAGCGGCTGGTTGTCCTTAGGTTCGCTGGTCGGTTTTGTGACTTTGTTCGGCATCACGCTGCGCAATACCATCATGCTGGTGTCTTGCTATAAAGACCTGGTTGAAATAGAGGGACTGCCATGGGGGCTGGAAACCGCGGTACGCGGTGCTTCCGATCGACTGCCTTCTATTTTGATGACGGCCATCGTCACGGCGCTGGGCTTGTTTCCGCTGGTCATAGGCAGCGGAGAACCGGGACGTGAAATTGAAGGCCCAATGGCCTGCATCATTGTCGGCGGCTTGTTGACGTCAACCATTTTGAATTTACTGATACTGCCGGCCTTGCTGCTTCGCTTCGGACGCTTCGGCAAACCCAATTACCATTGATCTGAACTCAGATGAATCCGTGGTTAGGCAATACGCCTTCTAACTTGGGAATATTCGGCGTACGTGTTGTCACCTTCAGTCATGGTGTTTCCTTGAATGGTAAGGCGTCAAATCAAACCCTGAGCAACGCAGCGCTGACCCAACGCGCCAAATCGGGGGCCGACATCGCCCCAGGCTGTCTGGCAATTTCACGGCCACCCGCAAAAACCGCCAAAGTCGGAATGCTTCGTATGTTGTATTTCGCCGCCAGGTTTTGCTCGTCTTCGGTGTTGACCTTCACGAAGCGGGCTTGGCCTTGCATGTCTTGGCTGACCTTCTCATAAGCTGGCGCCATCATGCGGCACGGGCCGCACCACGGCGCCCAGAAATCCACCACCACAGGCAAATCACTTTTTGCTAATTGGGCGTTGAAAGCCACCTCGCCCAGGTTGTCCGGGTGTGCATTCAACAGTGATGCGTGACAACTACCGCAGTTCAACTCGGCTTGCAGTTTGTCCGCAGGCACGCGGTTGGTGGCGTTGCAATGCGGGCAGACCAGATGCATTTTGTCGCGCATGTTTTGATCCTCTTTCAATTTCAAAGTGCATTCAAAGGAATCTTGGCGTAGGCAATACCATTGGCTTCTTTGGGTGGCAACTCACCTGCGCGTATGTTGATTTGCACCGCCGGCAGAATGAGCACCGGCATTTCCAAAGAGGCGTCGCGCTGGGTGCGCATGTCGACAAACTCAGCTTCGCTGATGCCGTCATGCACGTGTATATTTTTGGCTTTTTGCTCGGCAACGGTAGTTTCAAACGCAACCGGTCTGTCATTTGGCGGATAGTCGTGGCACATGAACAAACGGGTACCGGATGGCAGGCTCAAAATCTTGCGGGTAGAGGCATACAAAGTTTTAGCGTCGCCGCCAGGAAAGTCGCAACGCGCCGTGCCGACATCCGGCATGAACATGGTGTCGCCCACAAACACCGCATCACCAAACTGGTAAGCCACGCAGGCTGGGGTGTGACCGGGGACATACATGGTATGACCGGTCAAACCGCCCACTTGGATGGCGTCGCCATCGGCAAACAAATGGTCAAACTGTGAGCCATCAGGCTTGAAATCAGCTTCCATATTGAAAATGCCCTTGAACACTTTTTGCACGCCGCTGATGTGGTCACCAATGGCGGTTTTGCCGCCTAAGTGTTGTTTCAAATAAGGCGCAGCGCTCAAATGATCAGCGTGGGCATGGGTTTCCAAAATCCACTCAAGCTTCAAACTATTGGTTTTGACAAATTCAATGACTTTGTCAGCTGATTTGTGGCTGGTTCGGCCCGACTTGGGGTCGTAGTCCAGCACCGAATCGATGATGGCGCAGGCCGAGCCCGGTTTTTCATAAACCACATAGGTGACGGTCCAGGTGGCAGAGTCAAACATACCGTGGACTTGGGGTCGAGCGAAAGCAGTGGTCATTAGCGTCCTTGTGAATTCGTTTTCTATAATATATTGACAAACAAACTATTTGTCAATATACTTTTCACACCACCACCCCAAAGCTCAGGAATTCACCCCATGCAAGCCCTCACCTTTGACCTTGAAAAAATGAAAGCCTCGGCTGCACTGGCCTCGCGGCTGATGAAAGTCATGTCCAACCCGGATCGCCTCATGCTGCTTTGCCAGTTGTCGCTGGGCGAAAAACGCGTCGGCGAACTCGAAGATATTCTGGGCATCGTTCAGCCCACATTGTCGCAACAACTCACTGTTTTGCGCGAAGAAGAACTCGTCACGACCCGGCGTGACGGCAAAAACATTTACTACCAGATCGCCAGCCCTCAGGCCATGGCGATCATGACGGTTATGTACCAGCAATTTTGCGAACCTGACACAGGAGACAAAGCATGAACATCGATTGGTTGCATTTCACCCCCTGGGCCTCTTTGACCGGCGGCGTCGTCCTAGGCGTTGCATCGGCCATGTTTATTTTGCTCAACGGCCGCATCTTGGGCATCAGCGGCATTCTGGGCGGCTTGCTGCCACCCAAGCTCGGCGACAGCGTTTGGCGGGTGGCTTTTTTGCTCGGCATGCTTGCCGCCCCACTGGCGTTCAACGCGTTGGCGCCTGCAGGCTTTGCATCTACCCCGCGCATAGATGCATCTGAATTGACAGTGATTGCAGCTGGGCTTTTGGTTGGCATAGGCACTCGCTACGCCGGAGGCTGCACCAGCGGCCACGGCGTTTGCGGCTTATCCCGCATGTCACCGCGTTCGCTGGTGGCCACGTTGTCCTTCATGGGTGCAGGCTTCATCACTGTCTACCTGCTACATCACATCATTTAAGGAAACAGCCATGATTACAAACAGCATTCTTCACCGCCTCAGCGAGTTTCTGGTCGGCCTTTTATTCGGCCTCGGACTCATTCTTTCCGGCATGACCGACCCGGGCAAAGTCACCGGTTTTCTGGATCTTTTCGGCATTTGGGATCCGTCTTTGGCGCTGGTCATGGGCGGCGCTATCGCCGTCGGATTTTTCGCTTTCACCCTTGCTCAAAAGCGCACCACCAATTTCCTCGGCGGTATGTTGCGCCTTCCCACCAGCAATCAAATTGATAAGCCGCTGATCATCGGCAGTCTGTTGTTCGGTGCCGGATGGGGGCTTGCCGGGTTTTGTCCCGGCCCGGCGTTGGTCTCCATGGCCTCGGGTCAGCCCAAAGCCTTGATCTTCGTTATTGCCATGCTGATCGGCATGGTGGGCTTTGAATTGATGGACCGCTTCATACACGCGCCCCGCAAAGCAGCATTCAACCCTCACTGAAGCTGGCGTCATACAGGATATGTTCTGAAACATCCAACGCATTCTTCCCTCAGAGATTGGCTGCCCTCGCTGCCAGTGCTGGGCTGGGGCCGCAACTACAACAAACAAAGCTTCAGCAGCGACATGGCGGCGGCTGTCATCGTCACCGTCATGCTGATCCCGCAAAGCTTGGCGTATGCGCTGCTCGCAGGCTTGCCGCCCGAAGTGGGTTTGTATGCCAGCGTGGCGCCGCTGCTTTTGTATGCCTTGCTAGGGAGCAGCCGTGTTTTGGCCGTTGGTCCGGTGGCCGTGGTGTCCTTGATGACGGCAGCCACGGTCGCCGAACACGCCGCCGCAGGCACGCACGCGTACTGGCAGGTCGCCATGACCTTGGCGTTTTTATCCGGCAGCATGTTGTTACTCATGGGTTTGCTGCGCCTGGGTTTTCTGGCGAATTTTCTGAGTCACCCGGTGATCTCCGGCTTTATTTCGGCCTCAGGTTTGCTGATTGCGCTCAGCCAAATGAAAACCATCATGGGTGTGAAAGCCGAAGGACATAACTTTGTAGAGTTGATAGGCGGATTGGTACAGCAAATCACACACACGCACACGCTGACGCTGGCGGTCGGCATTGCTGCCACTGTGTTTTTATTCTGGGTACGCAAAGGCCTGAAACCGCTGCTGATACGTTGGGGACTGCAAACGCGTTCAGCCGACATGAGCGCCAAAGCCGGACCGGTTGCAGCGATTGCCTTGACCACGGTGCTGGCCTGGCAACTCGATTGGCAAGGTCAAGGCATGAAGCTCGTGGGTACGGTGCCACAAGGTCTGCCGCCCTTGACAACACCGTTGTGGGATATGGCGCTGTGGCAAGAGTTGCTGGTGCCTGCGCTGTTGATCAGCGTGGTCGGCTTTGTCGAATCGGTATCAGTCGGTCAAACCTTGGCGGCCAAACGCCGCCAGCGTATCGAACCCAACCAAGAACTGGTTGCTTTGGGTGCCAGTAATTTGTCAGCCGCATTCACCGGCGGTTTTCCGGTCACCGGCGGTTTTGCACGTTCGGTGGTCAACTTTGACGCGGGTGCCGTCACGCCTGCCGCCGGTGTGTTTACCGCTGTCGGCATCACGCTGGCCTCGCTGCTGCTGACGCCTGCGCTGTATTACTTGCCGCAGGCCACACTGGCGGCCACCATCATCGTGGCGGTGTTGTCGCTGGTCGACCTGAGCATCTTCAAACAGACTTGGGTGTTTTCCAAACCAGACTTCATCGCGGTCAGCGCCACGCTGATGGCGACTTTGCTGGTCGGCGTCGAACAAGGTTTAGTCACCGGTGTGGCCGTGTCACTGGCTTTGTTTTTATGGCGGGCCAGCCGGCCGCACATAGCCACCGTCGGCCTGGTGCCTGGTACCGAACATTTCCGCAATGTGCTGCGCCACGATGTACAAGTCAGCCCGTACCTGCTGTGTTTGCGCGTGGACGCGAGCATGTTTTTTGCCAACGCACGCGGCATCGAAGACCGGGTCAACGCCGAGGTGGCCACACGCTGCGAACTGAAACACGTGCTGCTTCAATGCTCGGCGGTCAACGACATAGACGCCAGCGCCATGGAAAGCCTGGAAGCGATTTCGCAGCGCTTGAACGATGCAGGCATTGCTTTGCATTTATCGGAAATCAAGGGCCCGGTGATGGACAAATTGCATCGCACCGACTTTTTGCAGCATTTGAGCGGCCAGGTTTTTTTGACCAATTACCAGGCCATACAGGCTTTGACGCCGGAAGTAATTAAAGTAATTCAGACATAGGCCGATACCGCTGATACCGGATAAGGGGATCGGCCATGATTGTTGAACCTATTGACTTAAAACGCATCAAACCACATGACAACGTGACCACGTTAATGTCTATGGAGATTGGCGACAGCATATTCAGCGAAGACGCGAAAAAAGCCGAAAGCCTGCGGGTCTTGTCCTACTATCTTCGTAAATCGCGCAATCTGGACTGGAAATTTGTGTTCCGCAAAATGGACCGGGGCTGGCGCATCATCCGTACAGAGTAACCGCCGGGCCTCAGTTCAGCGTACCTTTCAATAAATAACTGACCACATCCTTATTGATCGTATTGGCCTGGGCCAACATGGCGCTGGCGGCCGTCTGCCTGATTTGCGCGACAGCCAGATTCGCGGTTTCCTTAGCGATGTCGGCGCTCATCAAATTGTTATACGCCTTGGTCTTGTTGGTGATCATGGAGTTGGTGAAACTGGTGCGTATGTCCATGATGTTGCCGTAAGCGCCCATGGTCGAGATATAGCTATCGACCGTGTCCGAGGCAGTACTCAGCGCGGTGATGGCCGCCGCCGCACCTGATGAAATATCCAGACTGCTGATACCTAAGGTCGAGGTAGACGCATCAATCATGGTGAATGTGCGGGTGTCGCCTGCGTCTATGCCTACCTGGGCCGAAATCGTGGTGGTGCTGCCATCCATCACCGAACTGCCGTCCACCGTGACATCGTCGAGCAAGTTGGTGATATCAGTGCGTAAACCGGAAAAACTTGTTTGGTAAGCCGCCAAAACGGTAGTGTCGGTTTCTGACGTTGCCTTCAAAGCCAAGGCGCTCATGCTGTCAATGATGCTCGAGATGTTCGTCAGCGTGCTGGAAACGTTTTGGATCACCTCGTTGGTGTTGCTGAGGTTGTCCAGCACCCGGGTGTAGGAACCGACCTGGGTTTTGAAGCCCATGGCCTTGACCAGACCTGCCGGGTCATCGGACGCCCGGTTGATTTTCAACGTGGTGCTGATGCGCTCTGACGATTTGGCGGCCAGGGCATTGGCTGAATTCAAAGCATTGGCGTAAACCAGGCTGGAAGCGTTGCTGCTGCTGATCATGGGGTTCTCCTGCATGCGAGCGGCTTTCAGAGCGAAAGCGCGACATCTCGTGCGGCAAGAATACGTGCAGAAACAGCGTTTGCCTAAACTTTAGTTTTTTTTACGTTATTTACACTTCTTTACAGGTTTTACGTTTTGCAAGGCTCAAGTTTCCACTTGCCGGTGTTTTTCAAAACCGGCATGAGTAACAAAAACAGGGGGTTCAGCTACCTTTGAAGTCCGCCGGCCTGCGTTCTTTGAACGAGGCGAGGCCTTCCTTCAAGTCATCGGTGAAAGCCACGTCGCGGAACGAGCGGGATTCCCATTTCAAGGCCTCGTCCATGTGCATGCCGACCGAGCGGCGCACCACTTCTTTGGCAAACCGCTGTGACAAAGGCGAGCGTGAAGCCAGCATCTGGGCATAGGCCAAGGTTTTGGCTAGCAATTCGTGTTGAGGATAAATCCGGTTGACCAGACCGATGCGGTAAGCATGTTCTGCGTCTACACGTTCACCGGACAAAATGATTTCCATGGCGTGCCCCATACCGACGATTTGAGGCAAGCGGATCAGACCGCCGTCGCAGGCATGGAAACCCCATTTGGCGTCTTGCAACGCAAATTCGGCATCCGGCGAGCAAAACCTTATGTCGCAGGCCAATGAGAGTTCGAAACCACCGGAAATGGCAAACCCGTTCACGGCAGCCAGAATCGGTTTATCAATATCCAGATTGCGGGTGATGCCGCCAAAGCCCGGGCCGTTGGTGAATTTGCGTCTGAATTCAGGCGCCGGGGCTTGCGCAAAATTCAGCGTGTAATTGGTCAAATCGGCACCGGCGCAAAACGCTTTGTCGCCTGCGCCGGTGATGACGGCCACGCGCGCTTGGTCGTCGTTTTCAAACTCGCGCCACACATCAACCAGTTCGTCATTGGCAGCAAAGTCCAGCGAATTCATTTTGGCGGCGCGGTTGATGGTGATCAAGCGCACCGCGCCGTGATGTTCGTAATTGATATCAGACATGTGACTCCACTTTGAAAGTAGCTATACCGGATGCAGCTGTAGTGTCTGTCGCCACCACTCTCTGGCCCGGCTTGTTGCCGTCAGCCGCCAGAAAACGGCCGCTGATACGTTGACCGTTGTCCAGATCGAAGACGCCGACGTGGTAACTGCCTTCGGCTTTGAAACGCAAGGGCGGCTTGCGTATGGTGGTCCAACTCACCAGCGTACCGCTGGCAGGTACTTCGACGGTTTGCATCGCGCTGCCCAGGCAGTTAGCGCAAATCAGTATGTCGGTATTCGCCAGCGTGCCGCAAGCGGCACACGCGTGAAACTTCAGCCGGGGTATGTCGCTCATGCATCTGCTCCCAGAATATGCACGGTGCAAGCCACGCCGACACCACCCAGGTTGTGCGTCATGCCGGTGCGCGCGCCTTTGACCTGGTTGGCGTGTTCGCCGCGCAATTGCTGAATCACTTCATAAATCTGGCCGACACCGGTGGCGCCAACGGGATGGCCTTTGGCCAGCAAACCGCCGCTGGGATTGATGACGATATCGCCTTGCATGCCGGTGCGCCCCTCGGCCGCCCAATGTCCGCCTTGACCGCGCGGTACCAGGCCCAGGTCTTCGCTGTCTATGATTTCTGCGATGGAAAAACAATCGTGCAATTCGACCAGATCGATATCAGCGGCCTGCAAGCCGGATTGGGCATAGGCCTGCTTGGCAGCCAGCACGGTGGCATCAAAAGAACACAAATCCGGGTGGTGCGAAATACGCGCTGAGCCGCTGGTCTGGGCACTGGCCATGACACGTATGCCTTGCTGCCGCGCCTTATCTGTCAGCAATTCACGCCGACTGACCACCACAGCGGCGGCGCCGTCGCTGGGCGGGCAGCAGTCAAACAACTGCAAAGGATCGGCGATCATGACGGAGGAAGCGATTTGCTCCTGAGTCAGGTCTGCGCCCATTTGAGCCAGCGGGTTTTTCAAACCGTTGGCCTTGTTTTTGATGATGACGGCGGCAATGTCTTCGCGGGTGGTGCCGTATTTCTCGGCATGCACACGCCAGGCCAGACCGAACACGCCGGGGAAAGTCAGGCCGCTGGGACCGTCGTTTTCATTGTCCATGGCACAGTTAAGTGCGGAGGTGATTTCCGGTGTGGAGGCATGCATCATGGTTTCAACGCCGACGACCAGCACCGCATCGCACATACCGCTGGCCACCGCCATGCAAGCGTGCCTGAAAGCAATACCGCCCGAGGCACACGCACCTTCGACCTTGGTGCATGGAATACCGTGCAAACCAAGTCGCTCAGCAACAATACCGGCCAGCACTTCTTTGCCATTTAAAGGGCCGCTGACAAAATTACCCAGATAGACCGCGCCTATGCGCGAGCGATCAATACCGGACTCCACAATGGCGCGTGCAGCGGCGTCTACCGCCAAAGCTTCAATCGTCGTGTCCGAGTGACGGCCGAAACGGGTCGAACCGGTGCCGGCGATATACACAGTGTTCATTTTGTGTCTCCTTGTTTAAGTTGCTGGCGCAAAGTGGTTTTCAAGATTTTTCCGTAATTGTTTTTCGGCAGGTCATCAGGGAAAAAATACTCGCGCGGGCGCTTGAAACGCGCTAGGTTGTCCAGGCACAGCGCGTCAAGTTCCTCTGCCGTCACCGTCATTCCTTTTTTCAGCACCACGAACGCCACGGGTTCTTCCCCAAGGTCTGCGCTTTCTGTGCCTATGACCGACACCTCGGCCACAGCCGCATGGCGCAACAGCACTTCTTCGATTTCGCGCGGGTAAATATTGCTGCCGCCACGAATAATCATGTCTTTGGAACGGTCGCGCAGCGTCAGGTAACCGAGTTCATCAAGCGCACCGATGTCGCCGGTCCACAACCAGCCATCGCGTATGGCAGAGGCCGTCGCCACCGGGTTGTTCCAGTAACCGAGCATGCGTGTGTCGCTGCGGGTGATGATTTCGCCGGGCTCGCCTGTAGGCATGTCGCGGCCTTCGTCGTCAACCACCCTCACCTGCACCGCGCTGCGGGCAATGCCGCAGGAAGCCAGACGTGCCAGATGCGCCGCGTCGCCGCTGCCCTGGTGATCCTGGCGCGACAACTGCGTGATGGTCATCGGGCTTTCGCCTTGACCGTAGATTTGCACCAGATGCGGCCCGAACACCTCCAGCGTTTTCAGCAGGTCGGACACATACATGGGTGCGCCGCCATAGACCAGGGTTTGCAAATTCCCGCCAGCATGGCTCAGACCTTCAGCCGCACGCAATGCTCGGGTGATCATGGTCGGTGCTACAAACAAAGAAACGCGCGGGTATCGCTGCAAACCGTCGAGCAACAACTCCGGGCTGAATGACTTTTCAATCACCTGGTGGCCGCCGTTAAAAATATGCGGCAAGCTGTACTGACCGGTGCCGTGCGACAGCGGCGCCAGATGCAGCATGGTGTCACCCGCCATGACGAAATCTATATCCGCACCGTAATGCAGGCACATGCCCAGCAGGTTGCGGTGCGTCAGCATGGCACCTTTGGGTACGCCTGTTGTACCGCTGGTGTAAAACAACCAGGCTAAATCGTCTGGCTGCATGTCCATGCAAGCCACAGGCGCGTGACGCAGCATGGCCTGGTAAGCGTCATCGTCAACCGATACCAAGCGCGCGGGCTGCGCCAAATCTGCCAACACCGGTTGCAAGCCTGACAACAAAGAATCACTGGTGAACACCAGCGCCGTGCCGCAGTCTCCTGCAATTTGTCTGACTTCTTTGGGGTGCAGCTTGGCGTTCACAGGAACTGCGCACAAGCCCGCGATCCAGCTGGCAAACAGGGTTTCAAAAAACGCTGCCCGGTTTTCCATGCAAATCACCACCCGGCTGCCTGGCGGCAGGCGCAAGTCCTGCACCATGAAAGCAGCCAGCGCATGACTGCGTGCGGCAAGTTCCGCGAAGCTGAGCGTGTGACCGCTGCAAGTCACCGCCGCCAGATGCGGGTGACTGCGGGCGCGGTTCAAAAAAGCATGAACTGTGTTCATACGTCCTACTCCAATGAATGACGGAGGCTCAGGCCACCTTGACAGAAATAGGCGTCAAACCAGCGATGCGCCCGTGCATGGTATCGCCGGTTTTGACGGCACCCACGCCCTCAGGTGTGCCGCTGAAAATCAAATCGCCGGCTTGCAGTTCAAACAAGGTCGACAGATTGGCAATGGTTTCGTTGACAGACCATATCAAATGGCTGAGGTTACTGCTCTGGCGGGTTTCACCGTTGACATCAAGCGCAATATCTGCACTCAGCAATTCGCCTACGGCTGACTTGGGATGCAGCAAACCTACGGGCGCGCTGAAGTCAAAAGCTTTGCCAATTTCCCACGGCCGTCCTTGCTCGCGCATTTTGATTTGCAAATCGCGCCGCGTCATGTCCAGGCCGACGGCGTAAGCATAAATATGCGAAGCAGCCTGTTCAACCGCGATGTTTTTACCCCCGGTTCCGATGGCCACCACCAGCTCGATTTCATAGTGAAAATTCGCGGTCAAAGGCGGGTAAGGAATACTGACAGTTTGATCAGCAGGAACCGCCACCACAGATTGCGCGTCGCCGGGTTTGCAGAAAAAGAACGGCGGTTCGCGGTCCGGGTCAAAGCCCATTTCGCGCGCATGCGCAGCGTAGTTGCGTCCTACGCAATACACACGGCGCACGGGAAACAAGGCTGAGCTGCCGGCGACGGGCAAGGCATTGACGGCTTGCGGTTGAAAAACATAATTCATAGCGGTATACCTTTGTTAAAAAAACCATTCAAACCACAGACGTATTAGCGCCAGCGCTGAGTCCATGCTTTGTTTGATTTTGACATGGGGCTAAACCCTGAAAGCACATTAGGTATGCTTGTTGCCCTGCCCTGCGCAAAACCGGCTTTGCTGGTTCATCTTTGAAAGAATCTCAATATGGCAAGCATCTCCTTGCAGTACACACGTTTTTATTTTCAGGTGCAGCCATGAGCCTGTTACTTGGTTGTATCGCCGATGATTTCACCGGTGCCACCGACCTGGCCAACAACCTGGTTCGCGCCGGTATGCGCGTGGTGCAAACCATAGGTGTGCCGGATGCACCCTTGCCCGCAGATTGCAACGCGGTTGTCATTGCGCTGAAGTCGCGCACCATCTCGCCGCAAGAGGCCGTGGCCCAATCACTTGAAGCATTGCGCTGGTTGCAATCGCAACAAGTCAAACAGGTGTATTTCAAATACTGCTCCACGTTTGACAGCCTGTACCGGGGGGAGGTACGCGGCAATATCGGCCCGGTCACCGAAGCGCTGATGCAGGCCATGGACTGCGACTTCACCATTGCCACACCGGCGTTTCCCGACAACCAGCGCACAGTGTTCAAAGGGCATTTGTTTGTCGGCGATGTGTTGCTGAGCGACAGCGGCATGAAAAACCACCCGCTCACGCCCATGCAGGACGCCAATTTGGTGAACGTCATGCAGGCTCAGTGCAACAAGCGCGTCGGTCTGATCGATTACCGCTGTGTCGCCAAAGGCAGCGAGGCCATCGCGCAGCGCATCATCGAATTGAAAACGCAAGGCTTTTCGATTGCTGTGGTGGACGCGCTCTCCAACGAGGATTTGCTGCGTCTGGGCCCTGCGCTCAAGCCCATGCCGCTGGTGACTGCCGGTTCGGGCGTCGCCATAGGCTTGCCCGGTAACTGGGGCATACAACCCGCCGCAGACAGCGCGCGACTGCCAGCTGCGCAAGGACTGCAAGCCATCATCAGCGGCAGTTGTTCAGTCGCTACTCAGGGGCAGGTTGCGCATTTTGTGCAGCACGGCGGACACGCCTACCAACTCGATCCGCTGGCCTGGTCGGAGCATGCCCCGGCCGCAGAAATCGCCACGCATGTGCTGGCCTGGGCCACGCCGTTGCTGGGCAAAGGTCCAGTACTGGTGTATTCGACGGCGGACGCAGAGCAGGTCAAATCGGTGCAACAAAAACGCGGTACACAACAAGCTGGTGAACACACCGAGCAAGTGCTGGCCATGGTGGCGCGCGGCCTGGTCAAGCTGGGCGTGGGCCAACTGGTGGTAGCCGGCGGTGAAACATCGGGGGCTTGCGTGCAGGCGCTGGGTGTGACGCTGATGTCCATTGGCGCGCAGATTGACCCTGGCGTGCCATGGTGCCACTCGCCGTGCAGCTTTTCCTCTCACGGCGGCTTGCATTTGACTTTGAAGTCAGGCAATTTCGGTAGCACGGATTTTTTCAGCAAGGCTTTCATTTCTTTGCAACCAGGCAGCGCTGCATGAGCCAGGTGTTGGTAAACAGTGGCATGAACCGGGCCCGCGAAGATATATGCCGGGTCGGTCGCAGCCTGTTCGAGCGCAGCTATGTGCACGCCACCGCTGGCAATATCAGCATGCGCATTGACAATGGTTTTTTAATCACACCCACCGACGCCTGCCTGGGTTTTCTGGACCCGAGTGATTTGGCACTTTTGGACACGAATGGCGTACAACTCAGCGGCGCGCGCGCCAGCAAAACACTGGCCTTGCACAGACGGATTTACAGCGCCACGCAACGACTCTCACCGCAAACCGCTTGCGTGATTCACAGCCACAGCACGCATCTGGTGGCCTTAAGCCTGAAAAACACGCATTTCCAAACCCCGCTGGGACCTGAGTTGCTGGCACCCGTCACGCCCTACTTTGTGATGAAAGTCGGTCATGTGCCGCTGATCCCATATTACAAGCCGGGCGATGTGGCGTCTGCAGATGCCGTCGAACACGCAATTGCACGCTACGCTGACCAAGGCTTGCCTTTGCACGCGGTCATGCTCTCGCGCCTGGGCCCCAACGTCTGGCACGACAGCCCGGCACAAGCCATGGCGACGCTGGAAGAACTCGAAGAAACAGCTAGGCTGAGTCTGTTGACGCAGACCACACCGCTGGAAGAAAAAAGCATCGAAGAATTGCGCCAGACCTTTGGCGCCCATTGGTAAGCCTTGAGAACGAAAGAAACAATATGTTGAAATTTGCCGCCAATCTCTCTTTTTTGTACAACGAACTGCCTTTCATGGAGCGTTTTGCGGCTGCCGCCAAAGACGGCTTCAAAGGCGTGGAGTACCTGTTCCCCTACGCTTTCAGCAAGCAGGAAATCGCTGCAGCATTGAAAGATACGGGTTTGCAACAAGTGCTGTTCAACGCCCCGCCTGCGGGCCATGACCGAGGCAGCGCACAAGCCGCCTGGGACCAAGGAGTGCGCGGCACCACCTGTTTGCCGGGACGGGAGGACGAGTTCAAACGCGGCTTCATGCTGGCCCTCGAATACGCCGAGACCTTGAACTGCCCCCGCATACACGTGATGGCCGGTTTGGTGCCTGAAGGGTTTCGCGTCGCCAGCCATTTGCCTGTGCATTTAGCCACCAGCGCAGCGCATGCGTCTACCCCCGGCCCTATGCGTGACACCTACTTACGCAATTTGCGCTGGGCCGCCGAGCAAGCAGCCTCAGTTGGTCGAGATGTGCTGATTGAACCCATCAACACCCGTGACATTCCGCATTTCTTTTTGAACCGTCAGGATGATGCTCACGCCATCGTGCAAGAAGTGAACATGCCTAATTTAAAAGTGCAGTTTGACCTCTACCACTGCCAGATTGTGGAGGGCGATGTGGAAAACAAAATCCGCCATTACCTGCCGGGCGGGCGGGTCGCGCATTTGCAGATTGCGGGGGTTCCACAACGCCATGAACCCGACACCGGCGAATTGAACTATGCCGTGTTGTTTAAGGCGATTGATCAAGTCTCCAAAGAATGTGGCTGGGATGGCTGGCTGGGCTGTGAATACCGGCCTGCATTGGGCGCAGTTAGCGGCGGCACCTCAGACGGCTTGGGCTGGATACACAAAGCAGCTTAAATCTGCTGCAAATGCATCACCGGGTAAGGACTGACGACACGGTAAGTCGGGCACTGGTAGCGCTCGATGTCATGACCGTTGATCGGGAACGAGCTGCAATTGGAAAACCGGCGCAGCGGCGAACTGTAAATGCCACAAATATAGGTGTCGGTGCCTGACTGTTCCAAAAACACGCATTGGCGATTCAAACAGCAGTTGCCGCATTGCGAACAATGGCCTTGTACGGGTTCGCACACCTCGGGATTGAAACGCAAAATATCTTCGAAATAATGCTGCACCGGCCCGTTGCTGATGGCATTTAAATGGATTTTCATTTTGTCCAGGGTGCGCCTGTAATTCAGCAGGTATTGCTTTTTCCAAAACAACAAGCCGGCCACAGCGGGTAACACGGGCAACAAACATTTAAAAATAAAAACCAATGCCAAGGCAAGTTTTTCTGCGTGGTGTTTTTTCAAGACAATCGACTCAGAAGTGAAAACCAGAGTCTCGTCAGTCAGCGTGACAAATTGGTGACGCTTGAATTACATCCGCGTGACGATTCAGGCCGTTGAGGTGTAGCGTATTTAAGCCGAGGGAATGGCTGCCGAGTGCGCGTGATAGGCGGCATCAAAAGTCTTAGCCTTGCCCATGTAATGCCTGTCAATTCGCCATTCTTTCAAGATTTGCATAGCGAAATCAAATTCGGCCTGGGGCAGATCGTAAAGCTGACGTATTTGGAAATCGGTGTCTGACTCCAACGACAAGACCAGATGCGAGAGCACTTTGGCAAACGCCTGGTCAGGCGTTTTTTCTATGATTTTTTTGGCTTTTTTAATGGCGCGCATATGTGTTACCTTGGAAGTCAAAAGAAAAATCAATACGAATCGAGAGCACTTAAGTCTACACAAAAAAACAGCTTGAAAAAGGAAAGTGACAAACTGTTTTTTCTTTCAAGACAAAGCATGTTTTACATCAATAACATTGGCAGCCGTTTGCCACTTGAAGCGCTGCCGTTGCTCAACGGTGAAGTTCTGAATCCTCAGGATCTGAAAGGGCAATGGCTGGTGCTGGGTATTTCTATTGATAAGCAATTACAAAACACCAAAACACATTTTCAAAAACACGGCTACAACTTTGACCGTGTCTGGCTTAACCCTGAGCTTAAAACAGTTATTTACAAAGCACGCAGCCTACCGACCACACTGATTTTTAACCCTCAAGAGAAACTGCTGTAAATTGAAAAAGGGTAAATGTTTTTAGAAGAGATAGAAAATCTGTCAAAATACGTAATGTAATTTTAATTATTTAGAAAGTAACCATGAGCACATTTGCAAATCAATTGAAGTCTGAAATTGCACGTATCGCAAAAAAAGAAAACAAGGCAGAAAACGCTGCATTGAAAAAAGCTTCTACCCAGTACCGTTCAGAGATTGCCGCTTTGAAACGCCGTTTGGTTGCTTTGGAATCCATGGTCGGCAGAATTGGCAAGCAAGCGGCCAAAGCCGGTGCTGAAGTTGTGACCGCTGAAGACGATGAAAAATCCCTGCGCTTTCGAGTTGCAGGTTTTGCCAGTTTGCGTAAAAAACTCGGCGTCTCCGCCAACGAAATGGGCGCACTGTTAGGCGTCAGCGGCCAGTCCGTTTACAAATGGGAACAAGGCAAAGCCAAGCCACGTGCCAGCCAGATGAACGCTATTGCTGCGGTCAGAAAACTGGGTAAAAAACAAGTCGCCGAATTGCTGACGGCTGAGTGATTTAATCATCTGCTGATAAAAAACTTACCGGCAAACCGCACACAGCGATACAAGCTTATACGAAAGAATTAATCGTTGCAAATCGCATTGTTACCGGGAATTGGAACCGCCAGTCCGAATATGAAGTCATCGTGCATGATGGTGAATACTTTGCAGGACTTTTTTCCCCTAGGCGTATCAAACACCATATTGCATTGCGCGCTGCCGTCCTGAGCGCGTCCCCATTCGGCCTTGAGGTAACGCACTTTTTCAGGCTTTACTTTGAATTCTTTGGCGACGCCTTCAAGATCATATTTGCCGTAACCGCTGATCAATTTGCAATTGGCCGGCGTGACATACAGCATGTCCGGCTGCCGGGTGGCTGCCGAAACAGGCCCGCTTGACACAGCAAGCAAGCAACAAAATATATTGAATTCGCTCAACCGCATGAAGCACCTTTATCTATGCACATGATGATCTTAAGTCAGTCTTCTGCACAGCCACTCAAGCGCTGCTAAGCTTGAAATCAATCACGCCAACTTATACAAAACATGCGGATACCCGACTCGAGGCCGCAAGCCCAACCGCATTCCGCGCTTTAAATACCAACACTATGCGGCTGACTTCATTAGCGCAGGCGGCACGGCAGAAGAATTGCAAGTGCTGGATGAGGTGGTCGCCGGTGCTGCATCTAAAATCTCGGTATGCATGACAAGCCATTGAGTTTCACAGATGTAACCGGGATTTCAGTCGGTCATTACACCGACGCCGCGGCATTGACCGGTTGCACCGTAGTGTTGACGCCTGATGGCGCAGTCGCCGGGGTCGATGTACGCGGCTGCGCACCGGGTACGCGTGAGACCGACTGCCTGCGCCCGGGCAACCTGGTGCAGCAGGCGCACGCGGTGGTGTTAAGCGGCGGTTCGGCTTTCGGACTGGACGCCTCTGGCGGCGTGATGCGCTGGCTGGAAGAACGCAAGCACGGTTTTTCAGTTGGCGGCGTGCATGTGCCCATCGTGACGTCTGCGGTCATTTTTGATCTGGCCACCGGTAACCCCCATATCAGGCCGTCCTCAGGCAACGGCTACCAGGCTTGCGAGGTAGCCTCGGCAAATCCCGTGCAGCACGGCAACCTAGGCGCGGGCACCGGTGCCACAGTGGGCAAGGTATTCGGATTCCCACACTGCATGCGCGGCGGCATAGGCAGCGCAGCATTGCGGGTTCATGGCGTGACCGTGGGCGCACTGATAGTCTGCAATGCGCTTGGCGACGTGATAGCACCGGACAGCGGTCGCGTGATCGCAGGTGCCAGAAAAAATGCCGACAGCCGTGAACTGGTCAACATCCACCAAGCGCATTTGCAAGGCATGTCAAGTGCAGTGCTGACCGCTGGTCAACACACCACCATAGGCGTGATCGCCACAGATGCCAGGCTGAGCCCGCTGCAAACCACCCGGCTGGCGCAAATCGGTCACGACGGCCTCGCCAGAACCATTCGCCCGGTACACACACCGTTTGACGGCGACACTCTGTTTGCGCTGAGCACAGGCAAAACGGATCTAGCGCTTGATACTATGTTGATGCACTCGCTGGTCACCGAAGTAGTGTCGCAAGCCGTGTTGTGCGCAGTGCGCGCGGCGGTCTCCGTCACATCGAACGGTCAATGGATTCCTTGCGCCGCTGAACTTGGCACTCTTCACTCTTCTCTTTGAATGCCGGATTCACACACGCATTTCAGTCGCAAATTTTTTACTTTTCCTGAG
This sequence comes from Bordetella parapertussis, assembly GCA_945870575.1. Taxonomy (GTDB): domain Bacteria; phylum Pseudomonadota; class Gammaproteobacteria; order Burkholderiales; family Burkholderiaceae_C; genus Limnohabitans. The sequence continues at coordinate 71,730 of CAMBSK010000003.1, forward strand.
CAAACCTTACCCATGAACCCCGACTCACAAGCAGACCTTCTCATTCGCCAGGCCTTGGTATTTGACGGCAACGGCACAGCACCGCTGGTGCAAGACGTCGCCATCAGCGATGGCCGCATTCTGGCCATAGGCCTAGGCTTGAGCCACCGCGCAGACCAGGTGATTGAGGCGCAAGGTCTGGCCTTGATGCCGGGAATCATTGATGCCCACACTCACTTTGACGCACAAATCACCTGGGACGCTTATGTGCGCCCCTCGCCTGCTCAAGGTGTGACCACTGCCATCATCGGCAACTGCGGTTTCACCATCGCGCCTTGCCGGCCGCAAGACCGCGAACTGACCATGCGCAACCTCACGCAAGTCGAAGGCATGTCGCTGGATGTGCTGGAGCAAGGCATAGACTGGGATTTCGAAACCTTTCCCGAGTACCTGGCCATGTTGAAGCGCAAGCGTTGCGCCATCAACATCGCCGCTTACATCGGCCACTCGTCCGTGCGCACCTGGGTGATGGGCGAGCAATCCAATAAACGCGCGGCCACGCCACAGGAAATTGAAGCCATGTCAGCGTTGGTGCGCGAAGCCATGAGCGCCGGTGCGGTCGGGTTTGCCAGCAGCACGAGTCCGGCGCACAACGGCGAAGGCGGCCTGCCCATGCCGTCACGCCTGGCCAGCGACGAGGAAATGATGCAACTCACCCTGGCCATGAGCCACCAGGGCAAAGGCGTTTACATGGTGACCAAGGGCGGCCAGATGACTATGACGTTTTTGCGCTCGCTGTCAGAGGCCAGCGGCAGGCCGGTGATGGTCGCCGCTTTGCTGCACAACGGCACCAATCCGCAAGCCGTGTTCAATGATTTCAAAGCCATCGCCGAGGCCAACGAACAAGGCGTGCCGCTGATAGGCCAGGTGTCGTGCTGTCCTTTGACCATGGACTTCACGTTTGCATCGGCCTACCCGGTCGAGGGAATGGTCAGCTGGAAACCCGCCATGGGCTTGTCGCACGATGCCTTGAAAACCTGTCTGACGGATAAGTCATTCAGACAAGGCGTGAAAAACGAACTGGCCCTGGCCACCACGTTTCGTTTGTTCAACAACGAATGGGACAAAGTGCATGTGGTTCAAACCGCAGCGCAGGAGCACCAGAAGTACGAACAACACAGTGTGGCCGAACTGGCGCAACAACTCAGCGTTGACCCTTTGGACTTTGTGCTGGATCTGGCACTGGCCGAAGACTTGCAAACCGTTTTTACCGCGCAATTGCTCAATAGCGACACACAAGCGGTGGCGCAATTGCTGAACGATCCGCACAGTCTGGTGACGCTCAGCGACGCTGGCGCGCATCTGACATTTTTCAACGATGCCGGATTCGGTCTTCATTTACTGGGCCACTGGGCGCGTGACGTCGGTGCCATGTCCATGACACAAGCGGTGCACAAACTGACGGCGCAACCCGCGCGCATTTTGGGATTAAAGGAACGCGGGCTGATACGTACGGGCTATGCCGCAGACTTATTGTTGTTTGATCCGAAAACCGTGGGTCGCGGCCCTAAGCATCGGGTGTTCGATCTGCCCGGCGGGGCCGCGCGTTTGAATACGCATGCGGTCGGCGTACACGGCGTCTGGGTCAACGGCAAACTGGTGGCTGACGCTGGCGGCTTGAAAGAACAGTCAGTGCTGGCCGGGGAATTGTTGACCGAATTCAGTGCTTAAATGCCCGTTTTCGACTTTTCAATTAGACAACCATGGATCAAAGCTGCGCCTAAACCCCTAAGCAAACGTTTGCTGATTTGACATAGACTTAAATGAACGCAAGCGAACCGCCCGCATCACAGGAGACATACATGCAAGACAACACTCAGGCCCAGCGTCGCCAACTGCTCAAATTAGGTGCCTCCGCCGTCACCACTGTAGCCTTGAGCGCGCCTTTCATCTCGCGCGCCCAGAATAAAACCATTCGTATCGGCATGCCCACCATTTTGTCGGGCCGGGTTGCCATGCTGGGCCTTTCCTCTTCTAACGCAGCCACGCTGGAGGTCGAGAAATTCAACGCAGCCGGTGGCCTCAACGGCCGCAAGATAGAACTGGTGATTCGCGATTCCAAGGGTCAACCGCAAGAAGCCGCACGCGTTGCCCGCGAACTCGTGACGTCTGAAGACTGCGAAATCATTCTTGATGCCGAGGCCTCCTCTGGCGGTTTTGCTGTGCACGAAGTGGCGCGCGACCTGGGCGTGCTGGTCATGCACACCTGCTCGGAAACCTCATCGCTGTCGGCCGACCCCAAAATCCGTACTCCTCTGGGTTTTCGCTGCGCCCGCCAAGGCGTGCATGACGCCATCGTCGGCGGCGCTTACGCCGCGCAAGTGGCCAAGGAAAAAAACCTGAAACGCTGGATGACCGTGTCGCCCGACTACGCCTACGGGCGCGACACCACCGCCGAATTCATGGAGTATCTAAAGCTGTTCAATCCATCGATTGAAATCGTTGGCGACGTCTGGCCCAAGCTGTTCCAAGCCGATTACACCGAAGCCATCACGCGTTTGCTGCAAGGCAAACCGCAAGCCATTTATTCGGCGCTGTGGGGCGGCGATCTGACCTCATTCATTGACCAGGCCGGTATTTACGGTTTGTTCAACGAGCGCGAGTTCTTCGCCGTCAACATGGCCGACTACGCGGTGCTGACTGCGGTGAAAAACGTTCCGCGCGGCCTGCACTCAGGTAACCGCTATTTGAAAAGCTTTCCCAACACACCGGCCAACACCAACTGGTCTAACGCCTACCAGGCCCGCTTCAAAGACCTGCCGCTGAATTGGGCTTGGCAAAACGCCGCAGCGGTTCAGTTTCTGACCAGCGCCATGAAAAAAACCAACAGTGCAGACGGCAAAAAAATGGCCGCAGCCTTGCGCGGCATGAGCATAGATTCACCATTTGGCTCTAACGGCAAACTTACCATGCGCGCCGAGGACAACACCTTGGTCGACTACGCAGTGGGCTGGGGATCTCTCGAGCCCAAAGAACCTTTCATGTCCAAACCCAGCCCAGGTAACTGGAAACAGATTACAGAGTTGGAAGTGCAGTGGAAAAAGCGCAAGTCCTACACCTGAAACCTCTGACTGCATCTGATGGATCTCAATGCCTTGTTTGAATGCCTGGGCTCGATGTCATGCATCGTGACCCAGACCAGCACCGGTTTGATTGTCGGTGCACTGCTGTTCTTGGTGGCCGCCGGTTTGACACTGATCTTCGGCGTGCTCGGCGTCATCAATTTCGCCCACGGCTCGTTTTATATGCTCGGCGCTTATGTGGCGTTATCTGCCTACCGTATCACTGACAACTATGCGCTGGCGGCGGTAGCGGCGGGTTTAGGCGTCGGCCTGTTTGCACTGGTGTTTGAACGTTTCTTCATGCGCCGGGTTTACAAATCAGACGTGCTGCTGCAATTGCTGGTGTGTTACGCCTTCATTCTGATATTGGACGATGTGGTGAAAATCGTCTGGGGCGCCGAGTTCCAGTCCATGGGTATGCCCAAAGCATTCCAGCAAGCACCCTTGTTCATAGGCGGCGGCGTGGTGCCGGTTTTCTATGTGTATTTGATGGCAGCTGCCGGGCTGATCGCCGGTTTGCTGTGGTTCATCCTGACCCGCACACGCGCTGGCAAAATCATTCGCGCCGCTGCACAAAACCCTGGCATGACCTCTGCGCTTGGTTTGAATACCCGATTGATTTACGCCTCAGTGTTTGCCTTCGGTGGTCTGTTGGCCGGGCTGGCAGGCGGCCTGGCCGCACCGGTGCGCTCCATGTCACCCGGCATGGGTTTCTCCATACTCATTGAATCTTTCATCGTCACCGTCATAGGCGGCATGGGTTCGGTCAGCGGTGCCTTGCTGGGCGCCTTGCTGATCGGCTTGATCCGCTCTTTCGGCTCCATAGGCTTTCCGCTGTTTGTCGAAGGCATCATGTTTCTGGCCATGGGCTTGATTCTGGTCTACAAACCCAGCGGACTCATGGGCAAGGGCCAGTCATGAGCGGGCTTAAACGCTGGCAAAAAGACAGTGCCTGGGCGGCGCTGGCGCTGTTGCTGCTGCTGGCCTTGCCTTTGCTAGACCCTTCGCGGGTGGTTGTCGATTTCATCATCCGCTTGTGTGCCGTCGGACTGCTGGCCACCTCGCTCAATATGCTGGTCGGCTACGGCGGCATGGTGTCCTTCGGTCACGCCATGTTTTTCGGCAGTGGCGCCTACGCCTTTTCTCTGATGCTGCAAAAAGCCGCGGTATCTGTGCCGGTGGCTTTATTGACGGCGGTGGTGTTTTGCGGGCTGCTGGCCGCGGTCATAGGCGCGATTTGCGTGCGTCTCAAAGGCATTTACTTTTCTTTTCTCACGTTGGCTTTTCAAATGCTGCTGCACAGCATCATCATCACCTGGACGGGTTTGACCGGCGGCGACCAGGGTCTGACCGGCGGCATCCCGCGCCCCGTGTTCATAGGCATTGATTTGAGCAAAACCCAGCATGTGTATATGTTCTCTTGTGTGTTGGCGGTGGTCTGTTTGCTGGTCATGCGCTTGCTGATGCAGTCGCCTTTCGGCTACACCTTGCGCATGTTGCGTGACAACGAAGACCGCGCTGCTTTTCTTGGTATCAACGCGTGGCGTGTGCGCTTGTATGCCTTCATCCTGGCCGGCATGTTTGCCGGAGTCGGTGGCGTCATCATGGCCTTGTTTGTATCCGGTGCCTTCCCTGATTTCAGCTACTGGACCATGTCCGGCGAAGCGGTGTTCATGATCATGATGGGCGGCATCCATGTTTTCACTGGGCCGGTGCTAGGCGCGGCGCTTCTGCAAATATTCAATGACACCATCACTCGAAACACCCAATACCACGGGCTTGCGCTCGGTCTGGTGATTCTGTTGTTCACGCTGGGTTTTCAGCGCGGTATCACCGATGTATTCAAAGGTTGGCGCAAGTGGCTGCCAGCAGCCAATAAAGGCGGCCACTGATGTTGTCCATAGACAAACTTTACAAATCCTTCGGCGGCGTCAGCGCTATCTCCGACGTGTCCATGGAATTTCCTGAGGGCTCGCTGAGCGCCGTCATCGGCCCCAACGGTGCTGGCAAAACCACGTTCTTCAACCTGATTTCCGGCGGCTTGCAACCCGACAGCGGAGAGATTCTGCTGGACGGTGAAAACATGGTCGGACTGTCGCGCAATGCCATTGTTCACAAAGGCATAGGCCGCGCGTTTCAAGTCGCCAAGCTGTTCAAAAGCCTGACCGTAGAGGAATCGCTGCGCGCTGCGCTGCAATCCGCGTTCGGCCACTCCGCTCAAATGCACGGCAGCTTTCCCTTGCCGGCCACACGCGACCGGGCGCACGAAGTCATGGAGCAACTGGGCTTGCAGAACAAAGCGGACACCGTCAGCGGCAAATTGTCCCACGGCGACCAAAAGCTGCTGGATATGGCACTGGCTTTGGTGATGCAACCCAAAGTGCTGCTGCTGGACGAACCGGTGGCCGGCATGGGGCCGGACGAACGCAGCCAGATGATGGACACGGTACAGCAACTCTGGCGCAAAGGCGGGTTGACCATTGTGCTGATTGAACACGACATGGACATTGTTTTTCGGGTGGCGCAACAGATACATGTGCTGTCCTACGGCAAGCTGCTGGCCCAGGGCAACGCTGAGGAAATCCGCGCCAATCCGCGCGTGATCGAAGCCTATTTGGGCCATGCACAGGAGAACGCCGGTGAGTGATCTGCTGCAAGTGCAACAACTGGAAGTGCTGTACGACACCAGCCAGGTGTTGTTCGGCCTGAACCTCACACTGCGCCAGGGTGAAACGCTGGCCTTACTGGGGCGCAACGGAGCCGGCAAAAGCACAACCATGAAAGCCATTGCCGGTGCCATTCCTGCGCGCAGCGGTTCGGTGGTGTTTCAAGGCTTACCCATTCTTGGCAGGCAAGCCCATTTGATCGCGCGCGCCGGTCTGGCCTACGTGCCCGAGGACAGACAGATTTTTTCTGAGCTCAGTGTCGAGGACAACCTGGACATTGCCTCCAAACGCGGCCCCGGCGGCGAAAACGATTGGTCCATGGAGCGCGTTTACGATATGCTGCCTTTGCTCAAACCACTGCGACACCGCGCAGGTGGTCTGCTCTCGGGCGGGGAGCAGCAAATGCTGACCGTCGGGCGCGCGCTGATGGGCAACCCGCGGCTGTTGCTGCTGGATGAACCCAGCGAAGGCCTGGCCCCCATCATGGTGCAAAAAATAGGCGAACTGATTCAGGCCTTGAAGCAAACCGGCACCAGCATTGTGCTGGCCGAGCAAAACCTGCATTTTTGCCTGGGCCTGGCCGACCGCGCCGTGGTCATAGACAAAGGCCGCGATGTGTTCACCGGCAGCATCGCCGAGCTGAATGCAGACGCTCACATCAAGCAGCGTTATTTGTCGGTCTAAAACCTTGCACAGCGAATCAACTGTGCAAATGAAAGCCCCGGTACTTGCTGGCTGCGACTTCGTCGCAAATACCTCTGTAACGCGCAAACCCGCCGGCATACGGCATGAACACACGCGGCTTGCCCGGCACGTTAGCCCCCAAATACCAACTATGGTGCGCCTGCGGCAATAAGGTGGCATTGGCCGCATCATTCACCTGCTGTACCCAATCGTCGCTGGCTTGTTCATCTGCCTCAATCTGTGACATGCCGTTGTCGCGCATATAGGCGATACAGGCGGTGATCCAGTTGACATGTTGCTCGATTTGCGGCGGCAAATTACACAGTACCGACGGACTGCCCGGACCGGTGATGGTGAATAAATTGGGGAACTTAGGGATTTGCAAACCCAGGTAAGTGCGCGGCCCCGCCGCCCAGGCGTCTTTCAATGGCAAGCCTTGGCGACCCGAAATATTCATGCGCAACAAACTGCCGGTCATGGCGTCAAAACCGGTGGCAAACACAATCACGTCCAGCTCGTAGTCAGCATTCGAGGTCATGATGCCTGCGGGCGTGATGCGTTCTATGGGATGGCTGCGTATATCGACCAGGCTGACGTTGTCGCGGTTAAAGGTCTCGAAATAATGGCTGTCTATGGGCGGACGCTTGGCGGCGAACGGATGGTCTATGTCTGACAACAAAGCGGCTTTTTCCGGGTCTTGCACCACTTGCCTGATTTTGGTCTTGATGAATTCAGCGGCTGTGTCGTTGGCTTTTTTATCTTTCAGCAAATCGCCGAAGGTGGCCCGAAATTGCAACCCCCCCTTGGACCAGGCAGCTTCGTACACCGCTGTGCGTTCTTGGGCGCTGACCTCCAGCGCCGAGCGCGGGTCTATGCGAAAGCAATGTCCGTTGGTTGTTTCATTCATCAACTGACGTATGTCTTCGGCGTTCGTTTTGACGTAGTGCTTGAAGTCATCGGTAAGCGGCGCGTTTCTGGCTGGAATGCTGTAGTTGGCGGTGCGCTGAAACACAGTCAAATGACCTGCTTGTTCTGCAATCACAGGTATGGCTTGAATGCCGGTGGAACCGGTTCCGACCACGCCGACGCGCTTGCCTTTGAAGTCAATGCCTTCCAAGGGCCAGGCGCTGGTGTGCACCCATTGGCCTTTGAAACTGTCCAAGCCAGCGATGGTCGGCACATTGGCGCTTGATAAACATCCGACAGCGGTGATCAAGTAGGTCGCGCTCCAACTCTGCCCGTCCGAGGTATGCACTCGCCACAAATTAGCTGCTTCTTCGTAGTCGGCTGAATTGACCCGGGTGTTGAACACCATGTCTTGGCGCAGCTTTAAAAAATCAGCCACATGGTCCATGTAGCGTTGAATTTCCGGCTGCTGCGGGTAGCGCTCAGACCATTCCCAGGATTGAACGAGTTCCGGGGAAAAATAAAACATGTACGAGTGACTCTCGGAGTCGCAGCGCGCACCGGGATAGCGGTTATGGTGCCAGGTACCGCCGACACTGCCTGCGGCTTCTATCACTTTGACATGCATGCCCAGCTTATCGCGCAAGCTGTGCAATTGGTACATGCCGGACAAGCCGGCGCCGACGATGATGGCGTCCAGATGACGCGCGTTTGGCTGTGTGTCTGTCATGCGCCTGATCCTATCCCATCAGAACGCCGCGCACGCCTTGTTCACTGAATCTGTTTGGCGTCAATTCGCTTGTCCTTGAGCAATTGGCAAAAGCTTTCAAACGTCGCTTGAATACCTGCTTGCAAAGGAATCTGACCGTAGTCGCCGATATAGGCTTTCAGGGGTTCGTCAGAGTGGCCCATGGGAAAAGCCAGCGGTTTTCCGCTGATCGATATATGCGCATCAGGTGCCAGCGCTTTGAGCATCTTCATGCCCTCTTCCACGGTGGCGAGCTTGCCGTTAAGGTCAAACACCGGTGCGCCGGTGCGCACCTTGGCGACACTGCGGATGAAGGCACTGGCCACTTCACCAGCAAACAACCAGGACACATCGCCGCTGAATGGAATGGTGTACGGCTGACCGGCAGCGGCGGCCAAAATAGCCACCGTGGTTTTGGAGGTCATGCCCTGGTCGCGCGCCACACCGTAGACCACGCCGGGGCGTATGCCGACGCTGTGCAAGCCGTCCTCCTCGGAGTACACCTTGGCGGTTTGTTCGTTGCAGTATTTGTAAGCACCATAAAGCGTGGACATGGCTCCGCCGTTGTCGAGCGCACCATAAGCGGCCACCGAGCTGGCGTATGTGATTCTTTCGACCTTGCAGGCTTTGGCGGCTTCAAACACATTGACAGTACCGACCACATTGACCAGCGCGCCGGCAACAGGATCGGCCCGACAAAACGGCACTTGCAAAGCCGCCAGGTGAATGATGGCGCGCGCGCCGGTTTTGACCACCACGTCTTTGACCGCTTTTGTATCTGCGATGTCTCCGGCGTGCCAGGTGATGCGCTTGAGCGCGGCTTCATTCATCAGCAGCGATGGGCGACGCTGATCGATGTGCAAATCAAACGCGTGAACGGTGACACCGGCCCGCTCAAGAAAGGCCAGCGTCCAACTGCCTATGCAGCCACCGGCGCCGGTGACCAGCACAGGTCCGTCAAATTCATTGGCAGACACAGGGAAAAATTCAAACATGTTGGGCTCCAAAGGTAGAGGTCGGTTGGTCAGGTTTGATCAACAAAAACTCAAATCATCATACTTTCAATCAATTCTTACCCTGCTGTCTTATCTGACTCCCACCCATGACCTATATTACGGACATGAATTGGCTGTTGCGTTTACTGTTTTTACTGCTGGCAGGCGTGGTGCTGCTGCTGTTTCTTGCCTTGGCTGCGCTTATGCTGTTGTTCTCCTGCCTGCGCTGGCTGGTGACCGGCAGAAAACCGGATTTTGTAGTGATGATCAATGCGGTTCAGCGCTACAAGAACCTGGCAAAGCGGCCCGGGCAACAGAGCTATGATGGGGGTGAGGTGATAGATGCGGAAGTTCGCGAGGTGACCGGTAAAAAAAACCGGCTGCCCGAATGATTCATAACAAGTTGTCAACCCGGAGATCAATGCCATGAGAGTAAACGGATCCAGTCCCAGAGAAACCGCCCCGCCGCCCAAACCTAAGGCCAGGCCTGAACAGGTTGCCGAGCCCCAACAGCGAAAAGCAGAACCCGTCAAAGCGCCCGCCCCTCAACGGGTCGACTTCAAGGCTTAAGCTCTGCCTGCTTATTGGTCTTGTATGCGGGCCATCATGGGCAACTTGCCCAGTACAAAACCACCGTCAACCACAATATGTTGACCGGTCATCACTGAATCGGGCTTGAGCAGCCAGACGACCGCGTCTGCAATATGTTCAGGCTGTGTGACTTTGCCCAGCGCCGATTTGTCTGAATACTGTTGCTTGACGCGGTCGTAGGCCTCGTCGCCTAAACCCTCGCGCATCCAGCGCCCTTCAATAAAACCCGGTAAGACCGCGTTCACACGTATGCGCGGAGCCAACACGCGCGCCATGGTGACGGTCAGCATATTCAATGCCGATTTAGACATCACATAAGGAATGGAGCTGCCGCTGCCGATCTGCCCAGCAATGGACGAAACATTGACGATAGCGCTGCCCTCGGGCATGTGTTTTTCACAGGCACGCATCATTTGAAAAGGGCCGACGGCATTGACGTTATATATACGCAAAAAATCCTCGGCCTTGAGGTCGTCCAATCGGTTGAGCGGGACAAACTGGGTGATAGCGGCTGAATTTACCAGCCCGTCGATATGGCCGAAGCGCTCGACGGTTTTGTCGACCAGCCGCACACAATCAGCTTCCAGCGCCATGTCTGCTTGCACCAGCAGGGTTTGGGCGCCGAATTTTTCGCAGTCCTCAATGACCTGGCGGGCCAAGGCTTCGCTCTTGTTGTAATTGATAACCAGGCTGTGGCCAGCGGCTGCCAGTTGCAAGGCACAGGCCGCACCTACGCCGCTGCTGCCGCCGGTGATGATGAAAACCCGCTTCTGTTCTGTGCTCATGGTGCCTAGTCCTATGTCTGCCTCAACAGCCACAGATTGTCAGGCATGATGGCAGCCATTGAATCTGTTTCCGCCAAGCATCGTAAGTTTGCCCATCTTGCTACGTCAAAATAGAACAACTGCCTCAGCCGCCGGACTCCCGCTTCATGGCTAATATGTCGGTAGAAGAACGCATTGAAAGAGGCAAGTTCATCCGAGATGAGTTGAGCAAACTTGTTTCCACGTCTCAGCTTTTTACGCACCGGTATTCCAGCCTGTTTTTGATCATTGCGATTGCGGGCATGTTGCTGCTGAAAACGTCCATGCATGCAGAGGAGGAAGTACTGCACCATATCGACACCTTGTCACTGTCAACCCTGCTGGTGCTATAACTTCATGCTGCTAAAAAATTAGTTAGTTATCAATTTGAGCGTGTAATTTTATCGAATGGCACGTCTTATACTGAAACAGGAGTCAAACATCTTATGAATAAAAATTTATACCTCAATTTCCTGGAAACCACCCGGCAAGTCGCTGATCAATTTCCCATGAAGCACATAGACCCGGTGTGTAAGCTGATGCTGGAAGAAATAGCACTAGGTGTGGCGCGCAACCATTTGCTCAAAGTGTCTGACGCCATTGATTTGAAAAGCATAGCCTCTAGATCCACACTGCACCGCAAACTCAGCATATTGATAGATGCCGGTCTGATTTCATTGATTTCCTCAAGTTTGGACAAAAGAACCAAGTTGCTGACCATCACCACCACCGGTTTTGAATATTTTTCAGCATTGTCAAAGGCCATAGAGAAATTAAAGCCGCCTATTGCAGAAGCGCAAATGGCCTGATCTGCTTGCTCAGCAGGGGTTAGGGCTTCTGTATGACTATTTGCACTCTGAATTCATTGAGTCATTGTTTGTAAAAGTGATTCAGCTATGCCTACTGCGTGTTTAGCATCGACACAAATAACATCTGCACCAAAGTCATCAGCGCTTAATTCTTTGACAGCAAAAATGGGTCCGCCTAGCAAAAAACCCACTCGCGGATTAAGAGAGACTCGTTTAAGCTGAGCAATCAAATCAGCTAAGTTTGTCAGTTGTTGCTCTATGCTGATGGACAATCCGATCACATCAAACCATTCACCACTGACAGCCTGAATAAGTTCATTGGCGGAGGACGACATTTCTTCCACAACCTGCCAGTCTTGATTGCGGAAAATTTCAGCCACGATTGCAGTGCCAAGCATATGCAAGGACCCGGGAGCAGAAGCTATCATTACTCGATTAACTTTAGCTTTGGCAAATAGACCGTCGTTGTATGCAAATCTGATTTCATTGGCAATTGCGTGGAGTCGAATCAATCCCAGATTTACTTGAGAAAAATCCATGCAGTCTTCATCCCATTGGGATCCTAAATAACGAGCAGCAGGCGCAATAAGCTCTAAGAAAATATCTTCTTTGTTTAAGCCTGACTCTAGAAAATGATCGGCAAAGGCTTGCGAAACTTCTTGGTCTTGTGAAACACAAAGATCTGCAAATATCTCTATGTCTTTTTGGGAAGGCCAAGCGGATGGTGAAGACATCAAATTCAGATACCCTGCTGTGAACCGCTCAGCATTCAACAAACTGGGAATGATTTGTGATTCAAGAATTGACAATATTGAGGATTGATAATTGAATTGTGAATTTTTATGCGTTATGAAAAAATCATGTTTTGAAACCAATAAATTTTTTGTAAGCATGATTTTTAAGAACGCTTAGCTTCTTGTACGGGTAATTCAGATAAGTTTATCTGCCGATTTTTATGCGCGCCTGATGTCCATTTTTGGAGTGTTGCGCTTCGATCGTTTAAGCTCACCAGTTCTCTCCTTTGATTGCGCAGTGTCAAGCCGCAAGCTCCAACTTTCACACACAGGGTTAAAGCACGAAGTATTTAACCGCGCTTTCAAGCGAAATATATTGACTTTGTCTGTGACAAGATAGCCCGGACAGATGTTTATTTAAATGCTTTCGCCATGGCTTCTGATTTAATTTGAAAATAATCTTTAGCTGCTTTCGTAAGGAAGATGTATTTTGTCCTTCGGTATGTGCCAACGCTTGTAACTTCAATCATTCCTGCTTCCCGCAATTCATCCAATTTATGATGCAAATTAGATGGACTCCCTAGTGCTTTAAGGTTCATTGCTTGCATAACAGTCATGGGATTTTTTTCAAAATCCTTCAACGCAATTTCATTCAGCAAAAATATAGCTGTATGACTTATTTCGTCTTGTTTACTCTGATGAAGTTCATCTGAAGAAACTAATTGAAGAAATCTCAAGAAAATATTATTCATAGTAGTAAGTTTTTCAAGAAGAATATAAATAACAATAACTTAAAAATATAATGACTAAGAATTTACTATTTTACTTTTCAGTCTCATTGAATTCTAGGGATGTGACGACATTAATTTTTAGCGTCTTACTTGCCAAAGATAAATTTACTTGCCGCATCGGTAATTCAGACAAAAACTCCCGCCAATACTTTTCTGCATCCAAGATTCGTTTTTCAAGTGTGTCGCCTTGATTCTCTAAGCTCATTAGTTCTTTCCTGTTAATCCACTGGTCAAGCTGCTTGACTTAAATTTCAATGAAAAAGTTAAAGCTCAAGTTGCTCTATCGTGCTTACAGAACTAATATAGTGGCTTTGTCCGTGACAAAATAGATCGGACAAATGTTTATTTAACTGTTACCGTGAATAATCATGCGTAACAGCTCATTTTATTTGCCATCTGAAATTGAACGTGAAACCGGGTTCAGTAATGAACAGTTACGGAAATGGCGTCAGCGATTTGATTTCCCTCCAAAGGAATCAAACCTTGATGGCAAGACGGGCTTCTCACTCAAAACTGTCGAGCAGCTTCTATTGATCAAACGCTTGCTAGAAGCCGGCTTTCGGCCTGCACAAGTTGTAGGCAAGACAGTAGTGGAACTTGAAAAGCTCAAATTTGAGCTGGGCTTGAATATTCAGATTACCATCCCTGATGAATCTACTCATCAATTCATTGAGTACATCAAGTTGGCTAACTTGAAAGAATTTATAGCTCTTTTAAAAAAGAAACGACGCTCGCAAACAATGCTAGAGTTTGTTCAAAATACAGTTGCTCCACTTATGATCAGTATTGGGGACGCTTGGACTCGAGATGAAATTGATATTCACCATGAACACCTTTGTACCGCTTACATCGAACGCTATTTACAGGCTGAAATCATCAATTTCCAACCCAAAAAAGGTTTACCGGTTATTTTGTTCGCTCTTCCACCTGGAGAGCATCATTTGCTTGGCCTGTTAATGGCAGAGGCTGTGCTGGCTGAGAGCGGCGCCGTCACTATCAATATTGGAAATAATATACCGCTAAATAATCTAAAACTAGCCGCTATTTCATGCAAGGTTGATGTGGTTGCACTCTCTTTTAGTTTTGCGTACCCGGCGCGCGATGTGCTGCCGACACTATTGCATTTCAGGCGCTTGCTTCCGCCGCAGATTCAAATATGGGCAGGCGGCGCGGGTATTTCTGTCCTCAGAAGAAAGCCTAAAGGCGTAAAAATGAATTACGATTTCAATGCGGCAGTTGTCGCAATGAGTGACATTTCATATGAGTAGGTATTTTCCCATGGCTGTCACTGAGCATTGACGGGTGCCTAAGGCCCGCAGCAATCTGTTGAGTGAATAGTGGCAAACCAGGCCATGAGGCTGCAATTGATGCTTGCAGTTGCTTTTTTCCTACTCCATACAAGAACGGCTATGGATCACAAATAATCTTTTACCCATTGCATGGAACTGTCCCAGAGTCTGCGTGCGGCCTCATCGTTGGATGCAGCGGCAGAAGTTGAAACCGGGCGGCATTTGTCGTAGTACAAACCGCTTTCAGATGAAGGAGCCGTCAGGCAACAGTGCACGCTGGTTTGCGCTCCTTGCTCAGGCGTCAACATTCCGCGCCATCTTAAGAGCGGACGCAAAAAGCGCGGCAACTCGCGCCACACCTCAGTAGCAACCACGCCGGGGTGCAAGGCATAACAAGACACACCGGAAGCGGACAAGACACCGGCCAGTTGCCGGCTGAAAAGAATGTTGGCGAGTTTTGAGACCGCGTATTCCGGCACACCGCTGAGGCTGCGGCTGCTTTGCTGCAATTTGTCCCAAGGCATGCCCTTGAATGCCATGCGGTGGGCGCGGCTTGCCACCGTGACTATGCGCGCCGGTGCACTGCTTTTGAGTTTCTCCAGCAACAACAGAGTCAACAGAAAATGTCCAAGATGATTCGCCCCGAAAGCCAGTTCAAAGCCTTGTTGCGTTCTGCCGCGTTTGCCTGCCAGACCGGCGTTGTTGACCAGCAAGTGCAAGTCGAGTCCGGTTTCTAGAAACTGCTGCGCACAGGCTTTGACCGAAGCTAAATCATCGAGTTGCAAGGGCAGGAAATGCACCGCGTCTTGACGGCCGGTGATGGCGCGAATCTCTTCCATCACGGCTTGTGTGCGTTGCAATGAGCGGCCGGCCAGAAACAAGCGGTAGCCCTGCTTGGACAGTTCGATGGCAGTGACCCGGCCTATGCCGGTGTTAGCGCCTGTGATGAGTGCGTTGCGTGTGAGTTCCATGGTGAAGTCCGGTTGCTTGAATCAAAAACGGGTGGCTCAGGCCGGCGGAAAAGTCAGCGGCTTGTGTCCCGGGTACCAGACCTTGTATTTATGCATGCACTGCTGGTAGGGAGCTGAGCTTTCAAAAGCCAACAGCCATTGCTGCACACGGCCCCAGTCTTGAGCCGCAAACCAATCGGGGTCGGTATGAGCAAACTGCCTGACAAACGGCGCTATCGCTGCATCTGCCAAGCCCCAGATCTGTCCACTCAGGAACAAGGCTTGCGTGAGTCGTTCGTTCAATAGCTGCAAAAACTCAGCGCCTGCATCACGGCCTGAGATACCGTCGGACAGGTTGTACCTGCCGGGGTATTTGTAACGGTCCAGGTGGTGTTTGAATCCGTTGTCGCATGTGGCGATCAAGGCCAGTTGCTCCGACAACACTTGGCTGTCTTGCGGTAACCATGAATGCGGATCGTGTTGTCGCAAAGCCCACAGCATGATGTCCAGACTTTGCTCTATGACTGCATCAGGCAAGACCAAGACCGGCACCGTGCCTTTGGGCGACAGATCCAACATGCTTTGCGGTTTTTGCGCCAGCGCGACTTCACGGACTTCACAGCGTATGCCAGCCGCCAGCAAGGCCATGCGGGCGCGCATGGCGTAAGGACAACGGCGGAATGAATACAGAACAGGTGCGTGCGGCGGTAGCAAGGCCGCAATACTTTTTTGTTTTTGCGGCTCGCCCAAATGCACTTGCCCGCGCGCTTTGGCCAGCACAAACTGCTTTTGTCTTTCGCGGGCACGTTGCTTGTGTTCTTCGCTGGTATTGGCGTGACAACGCGGACAACTGACGCCGAGTTCAAAGAAAGGCGACTCAGTCATGCCTTCGGCCAGCGGATCACGGCAACTGCGGCATATGCCGAGTTTGCCCGGCACCAGGCCGTGGCCGACCGAGGTGCGCTCATCAAACACAAAACACTCACCCTGCCACAGGCTTTGCGCGGGCGCGACTTGCTCCAGGTATTTCAAAATACCGCCTTGCAAATGAAACACCTCGTCAAAGCCGTGGGTGCGCATCAGCGCGGTGGATTTTTCGCAGCGTATACCGCCGGTGCAAAACATGGCGACTTTGGGTTTGTGCCCGGTGGAAGTTTGCAACTCACGCGCTTTTTCCACCCAGGCCGGTAACTGAGAAAAAGTTTGTATGTCAGGGTTGATGGCCCCGGCAAATGTGCCGATTTCCACTTCGTAGTCATTGCGCGTGTCTATGAGCACCACGTCAGGGTCGCTGATTAACGCGTTCCAGTCCTGCGGTTTCACATAAGTACCGGCCATGTGAGTCGGGCTGATGCCGTCCACGCCCATGGTGACGATTTCTTTTTTCAAACGCACTTTCATGCGGTGAAAAGGCGGCGCGTCTGCAAAAGACTCTTTGTGCTCCAGGTCGGCCAGGCGCTTATCCGCGCGCAGGTAAGCCAGCACCGCGTACACGTCTTGTGCCTTACCGGCAATTGTGCTGTTAATGCCTTCACGCGCCAGCAAAATCATGCCTTTGACATGGTGGGCTTCGCAAAAAGCCAGCAAAAGCGG
Organism: Bordetella parapertussis; assembly: GCA_945870575.1. Lineage (GTDB taxonomy): Bacteria > Pseudomonadota > Gammaproteobacteria > Burkholderiales > Burkholderiaceae_C > Limnohabitans. The sequence goes on from CAMBSK010000003.1 coordinate 88,390, forward strand.
TTTCATCTCCTGGAAATCCGGCAGGTCGACAAACTTGTAAAAAGCCGCCGTCAGAAAAACGTGTTCAGTGGCAATAGCATTCATTCGCCTATTTTGCCTTGGCCTGGCAGACTTATGATGACCGAGCTCATCTGAGCTGAGTTCAATGTTTGAAACGGATCTAAACCATGCGATTCCTGATTCAATGTCTGTGTTTCTGGTTGCTGCCTTTGTTGGCTGTAGCCGTCCCGCCCTACCAGATGCCGGCCGGTGCCGCCAACCACGAAGCCCCCGACATCGTTGCGGGCTACCGTGCCATCTTCACCTGTTCGGCGCATTTCTTTGCCGGTAGGTCGTTGAACGACATACTCAAGGTCGAACTCGTCGACGTGCAAGGCAAAGGTTTTCCTGACCCGGTGATTGATGAAAAACGCCAACTGGTGTTTGCCTCCGACCCGACATTGAAGTACCGGCGGATTGCGGCCTACCGCCCGTCTATGGGCTGTACGCTGTTGCCGCCGCACTGGACTCTGAGTGATGTGCCGCAACTGCCTAACGTGGCTTATGCGCCCGCGCCCGTCGTCAGCGCTCTGGCTTTTCCGGCCGGTGACAAAGTTGATTTACCGGCAAATGGCGTTGACCCGTCCTACCCGCAACTTGACGCGGTGCTGACCCAAGCCTTCGACGGCGTGACGCATGCCAAAGTACCTGGCACCGTCACCACAGCGGTGCTGGTAATCAAGCGCGATAAGCAAAACCGTTACAGGCTGATCGCCGAGCGCTACCGCCCCGGCTTTGGCATACACAGCGGCTACCGCACCTGGTCGACAGCCAAAAGCATCACCGCAGCGCTGTTGGCGATTGCCAGTCAACAAGGCATTTTGGAATTGGATAAACCTGTCGCCATTCCTGAATGGCCGCAAGGCGACGCCAGGCGCAGCATCACCTACCAACAACTGATGCGCATGTCCAGCGGTTTGTACAGCGGCGGCGCGAATTCGGCAGCGGTGTATTTCGGCGGCCAGGACGTGGTCAGCGCGGCCACCGGCACGCCATTGGAAGTCAAACCCGGCACGCGCTGGAAATACGCCAACAACGACACGCTGCTGTTGATGCGCTCGCTGCGCCATCTGCTGGCCGACGATTTGCGTTATTTGCGTTTTCCTTATGACGAATTGCTGCACCCGCTTGGCATGCACCACACACGCATGGAGGTAGACCATGCGGGCAATTTCATCGCCTCCAGCCAGATTTACACCACGGCGCGCGACCTGGCTCGCTTTGGTATTTTTCTAGACCAGGACGGCGTGCACCAAGGTAAGCGCTTGTTGCCTGAGGGCTGGATCTCATTTGTCAGCACCCCGGCACCCGCCAGGCCGGTGGTGGCCGGTGAATGGGGTTATGGCGCGCAGTTCTGGTTGCTAGACACCATGCCAGACGTGCCCAAAGGCACTTACACCACCTTCGGCAACAAAGGACAGTATGTGACCGTGGTGCCAGGCCATGACCTGGTGATTGTCAGAACCGGCGTCGACCCCAACGGCATCGAATACAAACAAGACCGGCTGGTGGTTGATGTGCTCAAAGCCTTGAAGCAGATTCCTTGAACACCTGAAACGCCAGGCTGGTGCTCTGGCCTCGACCGGCCTTGTGCTTTTTACACTCGGCTGCAGCGTCTGCCAGCCGTTTTCAATCTGAATGCATCAAATGGGTTTGCCGCCAGGCCAGCATGGCGCCTGACAACAAAATCGCCGCCGAGAACAACAAACCGCCAGGTAAACCGCCTGCGTGGTCTGACACCCAACCAGTCAAACTCGGGCCGAACACCTGCCCCACGGCAAACACGCTGGTGAACACCGTGATGACAGACACCCACTGGGTGGGCGGCAGATTGTGTTTGATGAAGGCGGTGGTCGAGGCCACTGCAGTTGCAAAACACCCGCCAAACAACATGCCCGAAGCAAATATGGCAGTGACATCCAAGCCGAGCAAATTGCTGCCGCTCAGAGCTATGCAGGCCGGAATGACGCAGGACAGCGCCAGCAGACTGTTGACGATAGCGAGGCACTGACCGGCTTTGAATCTGTCGAGCGCGCCTGACCAAAGTTGCACACTGAACATGCCGCACAAACCCATGACGGCATAAAACGCTCCGGTTTGCCAAGGCGTCCAATGCAATTCGCGCAGCAGCGAAATAACAAATGTCATGTAACCGATATAGCCCATGCCAAAACAAAAGTAACCGGCCAGCATATAGCTGTAGCGAGCTTTTGCGGTGGTGTCAGTCGCACTGCTGCGCCCGGGGGCGGCCGGCACGGCTCTGGCCGGTTGCCACATCAACAAGGTCAGCAACAAGCCGGTGGCGCCCACCGCCAGCCAGCCAGGTTGCCAAGGGTGCGGCCATTGCGCCAGCTCGCCCAGGTACAGCGTCCATGGCACCAAGCCAGCGCAAATCACCATGCCCAGACCGCCGCCGGCGTAATAAATACCGAGCAGCAAACCTGAGCGATTTGGATGCTGCGCCGCTAATTGCGCGATCAACACGGTGCCGCCCGCGAACACCGAGGCACTGGTAAAGCCGGACAAAAAACGCAGCAAACCTATCAAAGAAGCATCGGTGACCAGGGCGCACAAGCCCAGAAACACGCTGGAGAGAATGCCGCCTGCAATAAATGAGCCCCAGGAGGAAAAACGCCTTATCACCATAGACAAACTAAGTGCGCCAAGCAAATAACCGACGGCGTGTGCAGTGTTCATGGCCCCCAGCAACAGGTAAGACCAGCCCAGATCGGCGCGCATGGCAGGCACAAACAAAGCGTAGGAAAAACGAACCAGACTGGTGCCGATGATGGTGCCCATAGACAAGCCCATGGCCAGCAGCACCGGCCTGGCCGACAGCCAGCGCTGCGCCCTGGTTTGCAAATCAGCAGCCGGCATCAACACATACTTACGCGTTCAACATGCCGCTGAGACGTTGGCGGATGATGCCTTCGGCCTCGGCCATGATGCGGTCTATCAATTCCTTGACAGTCGGTATATCGTGGATCAAACCGGCGACCATGCCGCAAGACCAGGCGCCTGAGTCCATGTCGCCATCCACCATGACGCGCGGATACACACCGGCGACTTCATCCATGATGTCTTCAAACTTGATGCTGCTGCCTAAAGCACGCTCTTTTTCAAGCAAACGGTCGACCGCCGGGTTGCGCAGCACGCGCTCGGTGTTGCGCAGCGGGCGCATAACCAGACGCGTATCGAGCTCGGTAGCGCCCAGGATGGCTTGTTTGACTTTTTCGTGAACCGGGGCTTCAACGGTGGCGATAAAACGTGTGCCCATGTTCATGCCTTGCGCGCCCAAGGCGAGTGCTGCTACCAGCGAGCGACCGTCGGCCATACCGCCGGATGCGACAAACGGGATTTTCAATTCGTCGGCGGCGCGCGGCAACAAAATGAAATTCGGAATATCGTCTTCACCCGGGTGACCGCCGCACTCGAAACCGTCAATGCTGAGCGCGTCGCAGCCTATGGTTTGCGCTTTGAGGGCGTGGCGCACCGAGGTGCATTTGTGAATCACTTTGACACCGGCGGCTTGCAACGCAGGTAAATATTTTTGCGGGTTGTTGCCAGCGGTCTCGACCGCTTTGACGCCGCCATCAATGATGGCTTGTATGTAGCCGGGGTAGTCGGGTTCCTTGAGCGCCGGCAAAAAAGTGAGATTCACACCAAAGGGCTTGTCAGTCATGTCGCGGCAGCGACGGATTTCATTGGCCAGGTCTTGCGGCGTGCGCTGTGTCAGCCCGGTGATGATGCCTAGGCCGCCCGCGTTAGACACAGCCGCAGCCAGTTCGGCAAAGCCTACATAGTGCATGCCGCCCTGGATAATGGGGTGGCGGATACTGAACATGTCTGTGATGAGAGTTTTCATTGGGAAAAGTGAAGTTGGATGGGTGAAAAAATCAGTGTTTGAGCGCGGACTTGACCTGCTCTATGCGGTCCTGGCCCCAGTACATGTCTTCGCCGACAAAAAACGTCGGGGCACCGAAGACGCCGCGCTCCACCGCACGCATGGTAACGGCTTTGAGCTGGTCCTTGGTGGCCTGCTCATTGGCCATCGCCAGCATCTCGGCGGCAGCAAAACCTGCACCGGTCAAGACCTCGGCGACCACCGCCGGGTCGTTCATGTTCATACCGTCGACCCAGATGGCGGCGTACACCGTATCCATGAAATGCTGCAATTGCGGGTCGGAGCGCATTTGTAAACCGGTGACCATGCGCATCAAAGTGGTGGTGATGATGGGGAAAAACGGATTGAAATTCAAAGGCACGCCGTAACTTTTGGCATAACGCTGCATATCGGTGATGAGGTACTTGCCCTTGGCCGGCACCGTCATGGGCGCTGCATTACCGGTGGCCTGAAACACGCCGCCCAACAGCATGGGCAGCATTTGCACCCTCGCGCCGGTGTCAGCGCAAATATGCGGCAACTGCGTATGCGCCAGATAGGCGGCCAGGCTGCCGAAGTCGAAATAAAAATCGAAGGTTTTTTGCATGCGTGTCTTTCTTTGCAAAGTGGCTATTTGTTGTAGATGCTGGAGGCGTGGTTCCACCAGGGCAGATCCGAATAAGCGCGCAAATCCAGTTCATGCGTCCAGGCCGAACGGTGTTGCTGCGCCAGATGGAAATACGTGTCCGCGACTTGGGCCGGCAGTATCAAGCCGTCGTTTTCAAGACCTTTGTCCTGGCGCAATTGCTGGAATTTTTCCGGGCCCAGCATTTTGCCCAAAGTGTCCGGCGCATCCACTGCACCATCAATCAGAATGTGCGCCACATGAATGCCCTTGATGGAGAACTGCGCATTCAATGACTGACACAGCATGCGCCTGCCCGCCATGGCCGAAGCGTGTGAATGCTGACCGGCGTTGCCGCGCACCGCTGCGGTGGCACCGGTGACCAGCAAAGTGCCCTTGCCGCGGTCTTCCATGTAAGGAAACAGCACCGACGCCAGCCGGAACAAGCCGAAGGTAGCCAAGCGCCAGCCCATCTCGAAGGCCTTGAGCGAGGTGTTGCCAAGAGACCGGTCGCCGATTTGCGCGCCTATGTTGAATACCGCCACTTCTATGGGCCCGATGTTGTCTTCGATGTGACTGACCAGGGTTTCTATGCTGCCCTCTTCAGCCACGTTGATCAAACTGCCGTCGGCTGAACCGCCGCTGGCTTGGATGTCGGCAATCAACCGCTCCAGCCCTTGTTGGTTGGTACGGCGGGCCAAATAAGCGTGGTAGCCCTCAGCGGCAAAGCGCATGGCCACATGGCCACCTATGCCGGCACCGGCACCCAGGATCAAACAAACAGGTTTTTTCATTATGGTTCGAGCAGTCCAGAAAAAAGAGCTTAGCTTAGCAAATGGAATGCTTCAGATATTGTCAGTCCAATCCATGCCGTGCCGGCGTTTGCAATCCCTTTGTTCAGGCGAGGCCAGAAATTCCATGAAACTGCGCGCTGCCTGAGATCTTGTCTCGTCCTGCGTAGCAGCTGCGCCTATGGCTGCACTGAACCTGGTGATGCAGGCCACTTCCGGCGGCAAGACGCCTACCAAGATGATGTCAGCTTGATTCATAAGTTCGCTGCGCTGCTGAAAACCAAGGGCAGCCTTGCCTTGGGCCAGCAGCAAGCCGACCGGCGTACCCGGCGGTGGCACCACGATGCGGGGCTTTAATTCATCCATCACGCCCCAGCGCGTAAAGAGTTGTTCGAGGTAGGTGCCGCTGGGTCCGGTGGAATAACTCAAGGAAGGCGCGGCCAGCACCGCTGCGCGCAACTGCGCTTCAGAAGATATGTCAGGCGGCGTGACATGGGAAGAAACCGCCACCGCCACCGGTGAATCCACCCAGTCGCAACGACTACCCGGCAGCAAATGCCCGGCGTCCAGCAAGCGCTGAATTGCGTCTGCGGCCAGCAAGACCAGGTCGAAAGCCTCACCGGCCTGCACGCGTTTGGCTGCATCAACGCCGCCGACAGACTCTATAAGCACCTGCACACCGGTTTTATCCAAGTACTGAGCGCACAAATCGGTCAGCAAGGCTTTGGTCGCCATGGATGCAATGCCGCGCAAACCGGCAGAAACAGTGTGAGTCATGACGGCTATTGTAGAAATCTGCCGGTAGCACGCAAAAGTACGGCTTTATTGCAAGCTTCACCCGTTCTCAGGACTGAAAGCCGTGAAATTATTCAAAAGTGATGATTGGCCATCTTCAATGACCTGGTTTGTCAAATTCTATAAAAATTGAATGTCAAGAGATTGACCAATCGAAAAACTATCAGCATAAAGAGTGCCAAATTTTTTAGGCAGCCTCAAATCCTTCCGTCTTATTGAGGTATTCTGAGGGCATAACTTGGACTCAAGTCCTGTTCATACACCAAGGAATTGTCATGGCGTCTGTATTTACTCCTGCTCAGCAAGCTGCCTTCGAGGCGGATGGTTATGTCATCATCCGCGGTTTGTTCGATCAGCAAGAGGTTGCGCTGATGCGCGGCTCGATAGAACAAGACCCGGATCTGCAAAACAGCTTGTACAACCGCAAGGACGCGCAGGGTAAAGCCACCATGATGGCCACCTGGAACCACCCTGGCGACAGCGCTTACGGGCTGGCCGCCAGGTCGCACCGCGTGGTCGACACCATGGAGCAAATGCTCGGCGGAGAGGTGTACCACTACCACTCCAAACTCACGGCCAAAGAGCCGCTGGACGGCGGCGCCTGGGAATGGCACCAGGATTACGGTTACTGGTACCACAACGGCTGTTTGCTGCCGCACATGGCCAGTGTCATGGTGGCGCTTGACAGGGCCAACAAAGAAAACGGTTGTTTGCAGGTCTTGCGCGGTTCGCACTTAGCCGGGCGCGTGGAGCACGGCATCATCCCCGGCGAGCAAGTCGGTGCCGACCCTAAACGGGTTGAAGAGATGATGCGCAGCATGCCGCTGGAGTACGTGGAAATGGAACCCGGCGACGGCTTGTTTTTTCATGCGAATGTGATGCACCGCTCGGACCAGAACCGCTCACCGAACCGGCGCTGGACGGTGCTGTTTTGCTATAACGCGGCGCGCAACAACCCCTTCATTGCGCACCACCATCCGTTTTACACGCCGCTGGACAAGGTCAGCGATGAAGCCATCAAACAAGCGGGCTTGAAATTCTCCGGTTCCGGCCAAGATGCCTTCATGAAGACGTTTTCCAATCCGCCCGGTTTGAAACAACGCCTTGGCACCGGCGCCTGATACGCGTATTGACTGAAGAATCGAGCCAACTGTTGAGACCTGTAAAGCTTTGCCTGTTGATGTTGCTGTCCCTGACGCTGGCCAACGCCAGAGCAGAGTGGACATTTTTACTGGAAGCCTCTGACGGCTCCGCTTTTATTGACCTTCAAACCGTGAAAAAAAACGGGGACCAGGTCTCGGTCTGGTTTTTACGGGAAATGAAGCAACCGACGCCCTCCCCCATGCACAGCAACAGGTTGTACCGTTCATCCAAGGTGCAGGTTGAAGTCGATTGCAAAAAACAACACTACAGGGTGTTGTATTCAGCCTGGCATGAAGGGCTTAAGGCCAGCGGGAAAATAGTATCTGAACTCAATAATGTTCAGTCAGGCAAACTTAATTGGCAATCGATACCAACAGAGGGATCTTTCATACTCCCCCTGGTGGTTTATGTCTGTCAATAAACTAGGGTTAAGCCAGCTTTTTCTGCGTATTCGGCAACGCCAAGGTGATGACCGCACCCGCAACAGCAATAACGGCCAGAGCCCAGAATGCCGCTTCACTGGCGCCGCCCGACATAGTGCGAATGCGACCGATCAGATCCGGACCGAAATGGCCGCCGAGGTTACCTACCGAGTTGACTAACGCAATACCTGCCGCCGCCGCTGTTCCTGAAAGGAAGGCGGTAGGCAATGACCAGAAGGTAGAGACAAAAGCCAGCATACCGGATGCCACCAGCGTCAGTGCGATCAATGAAGGAATAGGCGCATGACCGACCAAGGCCAGACCAATCAAACCGGTGACACCGATGAGAAGTGCACCAGCCACGTGCCAGCGGCGCTCGCCGGTTTTGTCCGAATGCGCTCCCCACACCACCATGAACACCGCTGAAATGCCCCAGGGAATCATGCTTAACAAGCCGACTCTGAAGAAATCTTTTTTGTCCACACCAAGCTCCTGAATGATGGTCGGCATCCAGAAATTGATGGCATAAAAACAGATCACGCCAGAAAAATACACCAGCGCCAGACACCAGACGCGGTAGTCAGTGAAGGCATCCCACAGGCTGTGGCCCTTGCCTAATTCATCCTTGGCGGCATCGTCCAATTTAACTTCTTGAATAATGAACTCTTTTTCACGTTCGTCAAGCCAGGGCGCATGGCGCGGTCCGTCGGGTAGGAACACGAACACCAGACAGCCGACGATCACAGAAGGAATACCTTCGAGCAGGAACAACCATTCCCAGCCGCGCAATCCGCCCATGCCTTGCATGTACTGCATGATGGCTCCTGAGACCGGCGCGCCTATCACATTGGAAATGGCAATCGCCGTCATGAACAAGGCTATAACTTTGGTGCGGCGTGAACCCGGAAACCAATAGGTCAAATACAAAATGATGCCGGGGAAAAAGCCGGCTTCACAGGCGCCCAGCAAAAAGCGGAAAACGTAGAAAGTGAATTCTGCGTCGGTGCAATTGAACAAGGAGGCAATAGAACCCCAATAAATGTCATCAGTGAACATGAAACCTGAGGAAATAATGCCCCAGGTGATCATGATCCGGGCAATCCACATGCGGGCGCCGACTTTCTCCAGAATGATATTGCTGGGCACTTCAAATATGAAATAGCCAATAAAGAAAATGCCTGCGCCGAAGCCGTAAATTGCATCCGAAAAATTCAGATCTGCCGCCATTTGCAATTTGGCAAAGCCTACATTGACCCGGTCAAGAAAAGCGACGATGTAACAAACAAAAAGAAACGGAATCAATTGGCCTGCGACTTTGTCGTAGGTGGCCTTGACGAATTCCGGACTGTCTGTGACGTTGGAAGTGGAAGTGTTCATGCTCAGCACCTTGCTATGTATCAATCAACCAATGACCTTAGCACAGACAACTGCGTTGACAGAAAAATGCATTAGCTTTCAACGCAAGCCCGAGGGTAAGTACCGATCAAAAATACGCTACAGCTAAAATGAGGGCTTGGTCCTGTGTACCAAACCCTGCTCCCCCCGCTTCGGCGCTCATTAAACCTGCGTGATTCCGCACGCAGGTGGCTTTTTTAAATCGGACTTCACCATGAATCACTTCAATGGACGCCGTCTGGCGTTGCAATGGGCGTTGTGCTTGCCCGCCTCTTCCCTGCTTTTAAACCACGCATATGCCAACGATGGCGTGTTGCGCGTCTCGGCCATTCCTGATGAGGCGCCGACCGAGTTGCAACGCAAGTTCACTCCGCTTGGCAATTACCTATCGGCGCAAACCGGATTGAAGGTGGTGTTCACGCCAGTCACCGATTACGCGGCGGTGGTCGAAGCGCTTGCCGCCGGCAAGATTGATCTGGCTTGGCTGGGCGGCTTTACCTTTGTGCAGGCGCGCATACGCACCCACGGCAGCGCTATTCCTATAGTGCAACGCGAAGAAGACGCCAGATTCACCTCGAAATTCATCACGGCTGACCCGTCGATCAAAAGTTTGAGCGACCTCAAGGGAAAGACATTTGCATTCGGCGCGCCCTCTTCCACCTCAGGCAGTTTGATGCCGCGTTTTTTCATGCAGCAAGCGGGATTGAACATAGACAAAGATTTCAAAAACATTGCTTTCTCGGGCGCACACGATGCAACAGCGGCTTTTGTGTCCGCCGGCAAAGCCGATGCCGGTGTGCTGAACGCGTCCGTGTGGGACAAACTGGTTGAGCAGAAAAAAGTCGACACGAACCAAGTGCGGGTGTTTGCCACCACGCCGCCATTTTTTGATTACAACTGGACGGTACGTGGTGACCTTGATCCGAAACTGGTCAAGGTGTTGAGCGATGCGTTTTTAAAACTCGATGCGAACAACCCTGAGCACAAAGAAATATTGACCTTGCAACGCGCCACGCGTTTCATACCCACGCGCAAGGAAAACTACGAAGGCATAGAAAAAGCAGCGATATCGGCAGGATTGCTGAAGTAAAAACGCCATGTCTTTTTTTAAGTGCAACAAGCACCTGATGCGGACCATGAAACACCGCGGGTCATGAGCGTCACGCTTGATCAACTCGACTTTGTGCATTCCAACGGTTGGGTGGCGCTCAAGCGCATCCAACTGCAAGTGCGCACCGGCGAACATGTGGCGTTGATTGGCCCCTCAGGGGCTGGCAAAACCACCCTGCTGTCAGTGATGGGAGCACGCCTGGCGCCAACACGCGGCCACGTGACAGTCCTGGACCAGGCCGATGGTGTGCAGGACGAGCGTTCATTGCGGCTGCTCAGGCCGCGCATAGGCTCCATCTACCAGAGCCCGCCGCTGCCCGGACGCCAACGCGTGGTCACAGCGGTCTTGGCCGGACGTCTGGGCGTATGGCCGGCCTGGAAATCGCTGGCCTCTTTGTTTTATCCCATGGACATCAACGGCGCATCAAAGGTGTTGTCGCAAGTGCAACTGTCCGACAAATTGTTTGACCGCTGCGACCAACTCTCAGGCGGTCAATTGCAGCGGGTGGGCATGGCACGCGTGCTGTACCAGCAAGCTGATCTGGTGCTGGCCGACGAACCGGTATCCGCGCTGGATCCCGGCTTGGCCCTGGCCATGTTGCAAGTACTGCAACAGGACGCCAGCGCACGCGGTGCAACGCTTATCACCAGCTTGCATGCCGTCGATCTGGCACTGAGTTGTTTTCCTCGCATCGTCGGTTTACGCGATGGAGACATTGCCTTTGACCTGCCCGCGAAAGAAGTCACACAAGCGATGCTGAATGACTTGTTTGCCAACGAAGCCACGCAGGCGAAGGACGGGAATATATACGCCGCAAATAACACGCTGCTTCAGCAACCGGCGTGAAACGCATGACAAAGATTGACAACCGCCGCGACCCGCTTGCTGTCAGCCGCTTGTCTATGACGCTGCTGATCGTGCTGCTGGCCTGGCCTGTGCTGAAGGGGGCCGAGTTCAACCCGGGCGCATTGTTTGGTGCCGAAAACTTGAAAGTGATAGGCCGTTTTCTGGCGGCTTTTCTGCCGCCGCAAACCGGCGCTGAATTTTTAAGCGAACTGTTCAAAGCCAGCTTGCAAACCTTGGCGATTGCCACGACCGGCATGGTGCTGGCCTTGCTGATCGCCGTGCCCTTGGCTTACCGGGTAAGCCGGGTCTGCCGGTCTCACCCGGGATTGCAATTGATCACGCGCGGCTTGCTGACGGTGTTGCGCGGCATACCTGAACTGGTGTGGGCGTTGCTGTTTGTGCGCGTCATGGGCCTAGGCCCGGCGGCCGGTGTGTTGGCCCTGGGCCTGACTTACGGCGGCATGCTGGCCAAGGTCTACGCGGAAATCCTGGAATCGGTGGACCAGACGCCCGCGCGTGCCTTGCAAGCCGCAGGCGCGAGTCGGCCTGTGGCCATGCTTTACGGCTTGCTGCCGCTGGCGGCCAAAGAATTCGTTTCATACACGGTATACCGCTGGGAATGCGCATTGCGCGCCTCGGTGGTCATGGGCTTTGTCGGCGCCGGGGGTTTGGGTCAGTTGATGGACCAGGCCATGAAGATGCTCAACGGCGGCGAAGCATGTTCGGTGCTTATCGTGTTTTTGTGTCTGGTGGTGTTGGCAGACAGCTTGTCAACTTGGCTGCGCCAGGCATTGGATGCACCTGCAAAGCGACAGCGTTCTGCGTTCGGCTGGCGCAGCACGTGGTTTGTGCTGCTGCTGACGTTGTCTATCGTCAGCAGCTTTGCTTTGCTGTCGATTGACTTTTCAGACCTGCTGTCGCTTCAGGCGGGTCAATCCATGGCCCGGTTTGTGTCAGGATTTTTTCCTGCCGATATGTCGACAAACGTACTTATAAAAACTTTCAACGGTATGTGGCAAACACTGGCTGTGTCGGTGCTGGGCACTGCCTTGGCCGCAGTGGCGGGCTTGTTGCTCGCCGTCAGCAGGCCGCGAACGCTGGTAAATGCAGTTTTGAATGTGTGCCGCAGCGTGCCCGAACTGGTGTGGGCGACATTGACCGTGCTGGCGGTCGGACTCGGCCCGTTCGCCGGTGCGTTAGCGTTGGCTTTGCACACCACCGGCGTGCTCGGGCGACTGTTCGCGCAGGCAATAGACAACGCCACGCGCGCTCCAACGCTTGCCTTGCAGCATGCCGGGGCATCGCGAAGTCTGGCTTTTGTGTACGCCACCCTGCCGCAAATTGCGCCGCAGTTGGTCGCTTACACGCTGTACCGCTGGGAAATGAACATACGCATGGCCGCCATACTGGGCTTTGTCGGCGCAGGCGGTTTGGGGCAATTGCTGTATGTGGCGCTGTCGTTGATGGACTACCCGCTGGCCTGCACGCTCATCATGGCCATGCTGCTGTTGTCCATGCTGGTCGATCAGGCCAGCGCCTTGCTCAGGCGTTGTATGGCCTAAGCAAAGGTTTATTTTTTGATACTGACCAGCTCAACTTCAAACTGCAACACTGTCTTGGGCGGAATCACGCCGCGTACGCCTTCGTCGCCATAGGCTGTGGCCGGGGGGCAGGTCAGGCGCGCTTTACCGCCCACTTTGATTTTTTGCATGCCTTCGGTCCAGCAAGGAACCACGCGGGACAAAGGAAAGGCGATAGGCTCGCCGCGTTTGTAGCTGCTGTCGAATTCCTTGCCGTCAGGCAAAGTGCCACGGTAATGCGCGACCACGGTGTCAGCAGCCGTGGGGCTGGCGCCGCTGCCTTCTTTGAGGTGCTCGATTTTCACGCCGGATGACAGTGTTTCGGTTTTATTCTGGGCACTAACGATGCCGACAGACAAAGCCAGCAAGGCAGAAGACATAAGTGTGGTGGTTTTCATGGTGTGAGGCAGTGAAGTAAAAGCTGTCATTATCAATGCTGAACCAACAACACATGAAGCTGTGCATTGGCTGACCGGACAAAGCAGCGGGTGTTTAATTGGTGTTGGACATACGGCAACGCTGAATGTCACACGCAGTGGGCAACAAAGAGCGGTACTCGAAGTTTTTCGGCATGACGCCGTTGTCCCGGATGAAACACTTTTCGCCGGCATCGTTGGAGTAATAGGACAGAACATCGACGCAGCGGCGTGAATGTGAGGTCAATCCTTGAAAATGACCGACTTCGTGCGACACCACCATTTGCAAGGTTTCCATCAGATTGCGGCTGGCGTTGGCTTTCTTCAGATTTGCAAATGCTTCGGGGCTGAGCGTCAAAGTTTTCTTGGTGATGTTGGCCAAGCCGATGGTGCCCAGCTTGTCATCGTCGTTCCATTGCACCGCTATTTTGAAAATATTCTTGGCGTCAAACAAATCGCGTTTGAGCATGACCGTGTTTTGACCGCCGCACTGGTCCCAAGCCGACGCAGCCTGCTGCAACACAGAGAACACCGCGTCCTCGCTGACACCGGCAGGTGCGCCCTGGTGTTCATACACATAAACCATGCTGGGGCTGAGCATTTTGGTGTCTTTGGCGCCGTCGTTCCAATTGGCGATTTCATTCGGTAAGCATTGTGCGATCTCGCTGTCGCGCAAAGAATATTCCTTGCTGGCAGCCGTTTTCTCATCCACTTTGTTCGGCAGACGCTTGACTTTCTTGGTGGCCGTGGTGTCAACACTGCCTGAGGGCGCAATCACCGGGGCGGTATTGGTGCTCTTGCTCACCTCCAGGGTAGAAGGCAAGGGTTTTTTGTTCAGGTACAGTTCCTTGACGGTCTGGTGCACTTTGTCCGTGTCAGCTGTTCCCAGCCACACCGCCACATTAGAGCGAATAGCTTCAATTTCGTTGTAGGAACAGTCTTTGCCGTACCTGGCCAACCACTCGAGGGCACGTTTTTCACGCACCTGCACATCGTTGATGGAATAAGCCATGCTGCGGAAATCTAGCGCCTTGCAGACCGGGGAAAATTTTTCCTCTGGCACAGGATTCTTCGCTTGCCCCGGGGCGCCCAGCGGGAACATGCCAAAGCTGAGCAGCAGCAAAGCGGCCAGCAAAGATCGGCTTTTTAAAAAAAGGCTGTTGTTATCGGTAAAAAACATGGGCTAGTTCAAAATATAAAGCTGATGTTAGCAATCGGCAGTCATGATCTGAACTTGACTGCCTTTGTCGGGAAAACATCAACCTTGCACTGAATAACCGCCGTCCACCGGTATGGCGGTACCAGTCAGAAAATCCGAAGCCGCGCTTGCCAGAAAAACCGCTATGCCGCCGAAGTCTCCCGGCTCGCCCCAGCGCTTAGCAGGTGTCCGGTCAAGCACGCGCTCATGCAGTCCGTTGACATCGATGCGCGCCTGCCGGGTCAAGGCGGTATCTATCCAACCGGGTAGCACCGCATTCACTTGTATATTGTCTGCCGCCCAGGCGCAGGCCATGGCGCGTGTCATTTGCACCAAGCCGCCTTTGGAGGCGGCGTATGGAGTCGCAAACGAAGCGCCGAAGATGGACATCATGGAACCTATGTTGATGATTTTTCCAGCGCCTAGTTTTTTGAACTCCGGGTAAACCGCCTGCGAGCAGCAAAAGGCGCTGGTCAGGTTGGTTTGCAACACCTGGTTCCATTCGGCCAAGGCGTAATCCTGCGGTGGCTTGCGTATGTTCATACCGGCGTTATTCACCAAAATATCGACCCGCCCGAGGGCGGCCACGGTTTTTTCCACCAGGCTGTGGCACGAAGCCTCTTGCTGCACATCGACCTCAATGGCTATAGCGCGACCACCGGCGTCCAGCAACTGCGCCAGGGCTGCGGCGTTTTTTTCGCTGTTGCGCCCGGCGATCACCAAAGTAGCCCCGGCAGCGGCCAGGCCTGTGGCCATGCCCAGGCCTATGCCGCCGTTGCCACCGGTGATGATGGCGACTTTGCCGGTCAAATCAAACAATGCGTTCATAGGACGGCGGCAAACCGTTTTGCGTGGCGACAAAGTCGGCCAGCATGGGCACGTATTTCTGTGCAAAGCCTTGCGCTTCCATGGCGGCAAAGGAATTCTTCACCATGGATTGGATGGGATGCAAAGCGCCTATGTCGGTGGCCAGACTGCTGAGGTAACGCATGTCCTTGTGCGCATTGGTGATGGTAAATTTGTGCGCGTTTTCGTCGCCGTTCATGGTCCATTTCATGAAGGTGTCGTAGAAAGGACTGCGCATGCGCCCCGAGCCTATGACCGAATGAAACTGGTCCTGGCTCAAACCAGCTTTGCGCGCAATCGCCAGCGCTTCAGAAAACAAAGCGGCGTAGCCCATGGCGACAAAGTTGTTTATCAGTTTCATGGTGTGACCCAGACCGACCGGTCCCAAATGCACGATATTGCCGGCCCAGCACTCGATCACCGGCTTGACCGCGTTAAACAATTCAGGCGAAGCGCCGACCATGGCGTCCAAGGTACCTGCCTCGGCTTCAGCCGGGGTGCGGCCCAGCGGCGCGTCTATGAAATGCATGCCGTGACTTTCAGCCAGCGCGGCCATTTGCTTGGTAGACACGGGGTTGGAGGTGGAGCAATCGATGATGATCAAACCCTTTTTGCCACCTGCGATCAAACCGTCCGGGCCGTTCATCAAGGCTTCGACTTGCGGCGAACCGGTGACGCACAAATGCACGATGTCGCATTGCGCCGCCAACTCGCGCGCACTTTGGGCTTCGGTGGCGCCCAGCGCTTTCAAACGCTCTATGGGTTCGCGGTTTTTGTGTCCCATGACGACCAGCGGGTGGCCTTTGGTGACGATGTTTTTGGCCATGCCTGCGCCCATCAGGCCGACGCCGATGAAACCGATGACTTGTTTGCTCATGAATGTTCTCCTTTGAAAGAATTAACGGATAAAGACCGCGACATCGGCGTAACCGGCGATATCAAACCGCAGGTCCTGGCCGCTCACGGGGAAAAATGAAGCCAGCCAACTGCCGGTGGTCACCCATTGCCCGGCTTTGAAACGGTGACCTCTTTGCTGAAAATGGTTGGCGATCCAGGCCATGGCTTGCAGCGGATGGCCCATCACATCACGGCTGTGGCCGCTGCCTATGGGCTGACCGTCCACATATGCGGTGCCAGTGGTCTGCCACAAATCGGCAAACCTGGATTTGTCAATCTGCGAGCCCAGCACCACGCCGTGGTTCCATGCGTTCTCAGCCACCAGACTGAAAAAATTCTGCTTTAAATCGGGATACACCGCGTGTCTGTCGTCGGCGATTTCCAGCGACGGGTAGGCGCAGGCGATGAAGTCCAGAATGCTGTCTGCGGTCCAAGGCGCTTTACGCTCGGGCACATCACGGGCAAATTGCAGCGCCAGTTCAAACTCGATGATCAGGTGCTGGCGCTTTGCTATGACCACGGTATGCCCACTTTGAAACACGGTATCTGCCAGCACGCAACCCGACACCGCGTCGTCAAAGCCGACAAACTCGCGCATCACCGGCGTGGTGATGGCGATTTTGTAGCCGCTGATGGGAGTGCGGCGTTGCTGCGACTGCATGGCGATGAAAGCGTCCTGCGTGGCATAGGCTTGCATTACATCGCCGGGAGCAAATTCATTCGCCAAACCGGTGAAAGGAATACCGTTGTCCTGTTGCCTGAGCAGTTCCAGCGCAGCAGCCCCGGCGCCCGGCCAATCGGGCAATGCGGTAAGCGGCATCTCAGGGAATGCGGGTGGCTTGCCAGGAGACAAATTGCAGCACGCCGTCTTTTTTCTGCCAGATGCTGTGAAAGCGGATCTGAACGCTCAAGTCCTTACCGTTGACGTTAACGTCAAAATTACCGTTACCGGTCAGCATGGCCACACAGCCGTAAGTGCGCACATTGACGTCGGAACGGCGCATCACCTTGTAACGTACGGCGCCACTGCGCAAGGAATCGATATAAGTCTGTTTATTGTCAATCACCGCGCTGGAATGGAAATACACCAAGTCATCTGAAAGCAGCGAATTCATGGCGGCAAAGTCGTTGCTCGTTTGCGCCTCATAGCGCGCGTCTTCGGCCTTAACGGCTTCGTCGGCATTGACAGGGTCGCAGGAAGCGGCAAATGCAGAAGCGCTGCTTAGCAACACCAGGGCCAATGCTTTCAGCAGTCGAGAAGTCAAAGAGTTCATGTCAGTCTCCGGTTGATTGTTTTCAGCCATCATACGCAGGGCTGAAGAACATCGTTGACGTATCAGTGACCGCACTGGCCCAGTCACTACCCATCACAGTTGACAGCCTAGGGTTTGTGCTTAGGCCCACAGGTAACTCAGAGTTGTAAGGTTGCTGACAATTGTCATTTCGCCTGAAAGTATCCCCATGCGCCATTCTTTTTTCCTCCATCCAAGTGTTTGGATGCTGTCCATCCTGTTTGCCCTGCTGCCTTTGAGCGCCACTGCCCAACAAAAGCTGAAATGGGCCCACGTCTATGAGTCTTCCGAACCGTTTCACACCGAGTCGGTCTGGGCCGCCGAAGAAATCAAAAAACGCTCCAATGGCAAATTCGATATCCAGGTGTTTCCTGCCTCCAGCCTGGGCAAGGAAACCGATATCAACCAAGGACTGACGTTGGGCTCGGTAGACATCATCATCAGCGGCCCGTCGTTTGCCGCACGCACCCATCCGCGCTTTGGCATCGCCTACTACCCGTTCATCTTCCGCGACGGCAACCATTTGCTAGCGTATTCCAAGAGCACCTTGTTTCAAGAAATCGTCAACGAGTTCCGCACCAAGACAGGCATTCAAGTCACGGCCTACACCTACTATGGCGCGCGCCAGACGTCTGCACAAAAGCCTTTCAAAGAATGTGCAGATGTCAAGGGCTTGAAAATACGCGTGCCTGATGCTCCGGCTTACACAGCGACCTGGCAGGCCTGCGGCGCCAACCCCACACCTATTGCTTTTGCCGAGGTGTATCTGGCTTTGCAAAACGGCACTGTGGATGCACAGGAAAACCCGCTGACCACCATCGAAGCCAAAAAGTTTTTTGAAGTTCAAAAATCTATCATGCTGACCAGCCACATTGTGGATGGTGTGATTACCATGGTGGCACCGCATGTCTGGAAAACCTTGACGCCTGCCGAGCAAAAAATGTTCACCGAGGTGATGCAAGAAGCTGCGGCACGCGCATCGGCCAAAATCAAAAAACGCGAAGCCGAGTTGATGGACATCTTCAAGAAAAAAGGCTTGAACGTGGTCGAGGTCAACCGCAAAAGTTTTCAAGACACGGTGCTGAAAGTCAAACCGGTTGAAAGCCTGGGACAGTCGCGCGCCGATTACGACCGCATACAGGCCCTCAAATGAGCAAAGCAGCTGATGAACTCGCCTCTGCGTTTGGCGAGGTGGATGAGACTGTAGATTTATCCGGTGTGATTGCCGAAGCCTGGCTGGCTTTGGCCTTTTTCTGGGCTTTGGGCCTGACGGTGTTCTATCAGTTCATTACCCGTTATGTGTTTAACGATTCGGCTG
The DNA here is from genome assembly GCA_945870575.1 of Bordetella parapertussis. GTDB lineage: Bacteria > Pseudomonadota > Gammaproteobacteria > Burkholderiales > Burkholderiaceae_C > Limnohabitans. The sequence continues at coordinate 106,987 of CAMBSK010000003.1, forward strand.
CCTGGACCGAGGAAATCGCCCGTTATTTGTTGATCGCCACTGTGTTTGTCGGAGCGGTCATTGGCGTGGCCAAGAACAACCACATACAAGTGGATTTCTTTTTTCGCTTCATGCCGCCTGCGGTGGCGCGCGGCATTTCCTTGCTGGTCGACGTATTGCGAATCGGCTTTCTGGGCTGCGCGAGTTGGATGACCTGGGAACTGATGCAAAAAATGGGCAGCTACCAAATGACCATCGTCAACCTGCCGATGAACATTGTGTACAGCGTGGTGCTGCTGGCCTTTGTGCTGATGACATGGCGCGCGGTTTGGATCATGCGCAAACATTTACGCCAGGGCTTCAGTGTGCTGGAACGTCCCGAGAACAATTGAGCTTGTCATGTTAAAAATCATTTTTCTGGTATTACTCAGCGGCGGTCTGCCTGTCGCCATGGCCATGGCTGCGGCTTCGTTGATTTACCTCTGGCTGGTGCCTGGCTCGCCGCCGTTTGTGGTGATACACCGCATGGTCTCGGGCATAGACAGTTTTCCGCTGCTCGCCGTGCCCTTCTTTATCCTGGCAGGCAACCTGATGAATACCTCCGGCATCACGCACCGTATTTATGGTTACGCGCTGTCGCTGGTGGGTTGGCTCAAAGGCGGCCTGGGCCACGTGAACGTGGTCGGCTCGGTGGTGTTTGCCGGCATGAGCGGGACGGCCGTTGCTGACGCTGCCGGCTTGGGCACGATTGAAGTCAAGGCCATGGTGGACCACGGTTATGACCCTGAGTTTGCCGTGGGCGTTACCGCTGCTTCCGCCACACTGGGCCCCATCATTCCGCCCAGCCTGCCGTTTGTGATTTACGGCATGATGGCCAATGTTTCTGTCGGCTCTTTGTTTCTGGCCGGCATTCTGCCCGGCGGCATCATGGCGATTTTGATGATGCTGACTGTGGCCTATTTCGCGCATAAAAACGGCTGGGGCGGCGATGTCAAATTCGACTGGGCCAAACTCATCAAAGCCTTAATTGAAACCCTGGTGGTCATCGGTTGGCCGATGGCGATCTGGTTGCTGGTCACTGAATTTGGCGCGCCACCACAGTTGACTGTGTTTATCGGTTTGCTGTTTTTGTTTGCAGCTGACAAGATTTTCGATTTCCAGGCAGTGCTGCCCGTCATGACGCCAGTGCTGTTGATAGGCGGCATGACCACTGGTGTGTTCACGCCAACCGAAGGCGCTATCGCCGCCTGCGTCTGGGCATTGATACTGGGGTTTGCTTGGTACCGCACCCTGAACTTCAAACTCTTTGTCAAAATTTGCTTGGAGACCGTGGAGACCACGGCCACCGTGTTGTTCATCGTCGCCGCTGCCAGCATCTTCGGTTGGATGCTGACCGCCACCGGCGTGACGGCTGCCATCGGACAGTGGGTGCTGGGTGTCACTGACCAGCCCTGGCAGTTTTTATTGCTGGCCAATTTGTTGATGCTATTTGTCGGTTGCTTTCTTGAACCGACTGCGGCCATCACTATTTTGGTGCCGATTCTGCTGCCCATTTGTCGCGAGCTAGGGATTGACCCGGTGCATTTCGGCTTGGTCATGGTGCTTAACCTCATGATCGGTTTATTGCACCCTCCCATGGGCATGGTGTTGTTTGTCCTGGCGCGCGTGGCCAAGCTGAGTGTGGAGCGAACCACCATGGCCATCCTGCCGTGGCTGGTGCCGCTGATCGGCAGCCTGATGCTGATTACCTACGTTCCTGCCATCTCACTTTGGCTTCCTCATTACATGTCAACCACCTGAGTTTTCACCATGTCTTCATTCATTCGCTTACATCCTGACGACGATGTCGTTATCGCCCGCCAACAACTCATGAGTGGCACTTCTGTCGAAAATATTGCTGTGCGCGGCCTGATCCCGCCGGGCCACAAAATCGCCACGCGCGCTTTAGAAACCGGCCAGGCTGTTCGGCGCTACAACCAGATCATTGGTTTTGCGAGCCAAGCTATTGCGCCCGGCGAACACATACACACGCACAACCTGAACCTGGGCGACAACAAAGGCGACTTTGCGCGCGACTACGCCTACTGCGCCGACGTCAAACCAGAACCGGCATTGCAACACGCCGAGTTCATGGGTTATGTGCGGGCTGACGGACGCGTGGCCACACGCAATTACATAGGCATTTTGTCCAGCGTCAATTGCTCGGCCACGGTGGCGCGTGCCATTGCTGACCATTTTTCACGCACCACAAATCCTTCTGCGCTGGCGGCATTTCCGAATGTGGACGGCGTGATCGCACTGACACACGGTACGGGTTGCGGCATGGACACTCAAGGCCTGGGCATGCAAGTGCTGGAGCGCACCATGGCGGGTTACGCCACCCACCCGAACTTTGCCGGCGTGCTGGCCGTAGGTCTGGGTTGCGAGGCCAATCAACTGAAGTCATGGTTGTCACACAGCGGTTTGGCTGAGGGCAGTACTTTGCAAACCTTCAATATCCAGGACAGCGGCGGCACCACCAAAACCGTGGCCAAAGGCATTGCACTGGTGCAAGCCATGTTGCCCGAGGTGAACAAGTCAACCCGAAAGCCATGCAGCGCAGCGCATCTGACCATAGGTTTGCAATGCGGCGGCTCGGACGGTTACTCGGGCATCAGCGCCAACCCCGCATTGGGTGCGGCGGTAGACCTGCTGGTCGCGCACGGCGGCACAGCCATTTTGAGTGAAACGCCGGAAATTTACGGTGCCGAGCATTTGCTGACACGCCGTGCGGTCACGCGCGCGGTCGGTGAAAAACTGGTCGAGCGCATTCACTGGTGGGAACATTACACCGCCATGCATTCAGGTGAAATGAACAACAACCCCTCGCCCGGCAACAAAGCGGGAGGCCTCACCACCATTCTTGAAAAATCGCTGGGTGCGGTGGCCAAAGGCGGCACCAGCAATTTGCAGGCGGTGTACGAGTACGCGGAAAAAGTGGACAAACACGGCTTTGTCTACATGGACACGCCGGGCTACGACCCGGTCAGCGCCACGGGACAGGTCGCGGGCGGGGCCAATATGATTTGTTTCACTACGGGACGCGGCTCTGCCTACGGTTGTGCACCATCGCCTTCGCTGAAGCTGGCGACGAACACGGCGTTGTGGGAACGGCAATCGGACGACATTGATATCAATTGCGGGGAAATCGTTGATGGCGGCGCGACGGTGCAGGCCATGGGACGTGTCATTTTCGAGCGCATGTTGTCATGTGCGTCGGGTGAGGCCAGCAAAAGTGAATTGCACGGTTACGGACAAAATGAATTTGTGCCCTGGCAATTAGGCGCGGTCATGTAGGCTGTTGGACGCGTTCAAGTACTTTACTTCTGTGACATCATTACTTAAGCCTGAGCATAAGTTCAGGCCGAATCGGAGGGGGCGTTTTTTTCGAGCGAAAGCGCAGAAAAAAATCGCACCGGATGGTTCGGCCAAGGCGTGTCTTCTGGTGGACTGAAGTGTTCACGCCAGGATGGTTTTAACTGAAGTGCTCACGCCATGCAGGTCCGGTCGCCGCTCTCCATGGCAAAGCCATGACGTTCGCTTCGGCCCGGCCGCCATGTCGTCATCCGTTCAGAGATTTACTCCGGCTGGATTTTTGAGTCACGCTATCCAGTAAATACTTACCGGGTTAAATAGACGACAAAAAGTAAATCAACTCGTCCCGCTGCTTCTTAGTGAACGCAATAAATTTATCGCGAGATGTCTTGGCTTCGCCGCCATGCCACACAATTGCTTCGAGCAAATTGCGCGCCCGTCCATCGTGCAAAAAAGAATTGCTGGCGTTCACCTGCATAGACAAACCTACGCCCCACAAAGGCGGGGTGCGCCAATCCGAACCGCTGGCCTTGAAGTCTGGCCGTCCATCAGCCAAGTCCGGTCCCATGTCGTGCAACAACAAGTCGGTATAAGGACGGATCAGCTTGTTCGACAACTGAGGCACAGCCGCGTATTTGCCAGTGCGCATTTCAGGGACGTGACAACCTGAACACCCGGCCGACTCAAACAACTTCTCACCGGTTTTGAACTCTGCTGTCTCGCGGTTGCGCTGAGCCGGCACATCCAATGACTGCGACCAGAAAGTGATCGGCTCCCACAGTTCATCCCGCAACTCGGGCTCTTTGCCCGAAATCGCAGCCAGACATTCTTTTTGCACAGGCGTACAGCTTTGCTCCGGGTAAATAGCTGAATTAATGCCTATGTCGGCCAGAAACGCTGAAGCAACTTGCTGTTTAATACTGGGCTGGTTGGCCTTCCAACCGAAGCGGCCCAAGGATATTTTTTTGTTGATGTCGTCGCGCACATAGTTGGGACGCCCGTTCAAGCCCATGGCTTTTTGCTTTTCGACTTGCTTCAAGATATCTTTTTCGCTGATAGCTTCCAGATAACCCATGCCCAGTATTGCTTGGGTATTGCGCAGCGAAATCATCACGTTATCTGCCAGCGGCCCGAAGTTCAGGTTTTCTACCCGCACACTGGGCTTGCGCAACTCAATGGTGCTGCCGTCAGGAAAAGTGAAATTGCTGTTGACCCAGTCAATAAAGACTTCGCCCTCGCCTGCACGTGCGTCCGGGTCGCTGCGGGTAACCATGTCAAACGATTGAATGTCCTGGCCGTAATTCGGATCGGGCTTGGGGCCGCCATGCGGTGTTTCGCCGGGAATGGACAAGCGAACCAATTGCTGAAATACGCGCAGACCGCTGGCATCCAATGCCCTGCCGCGCCCGGCGTTCAAGTGACAACCTGCGCAATTGGTTGCCATGAACATAGGACCGAGGCCCCATTCACCGCCACCGGGACCGCTTTGAGAAAGATCCCAGATCAGGGGAATCACCGGGTTATTCACGGCGATCCAGAAATTGGTGAAAACTCTTTCACCCTTTATAAATCTTTGCTTGTCTTTGGCAGACATACCCGGAACCGGTTGCTTGTAAACCTCTTGCGGTATCACTGTCTTGACTTTGGGCGTACCGGGTGAAGCAGCTGACACAGGCAATACCGCCATGGTCAAAGACAACAGACTTAACAACAACTTTTTCACGGCTTTTCTCCCGGAAACCAATATGGTCTTTTAAAGGTGCCCATGATAAGTCAGGATCACGGACTCAGGAATTGAGGTGTATCAAATCCCTGTGATTAAATTTCCCGGTCGCTTTTGTCCATTTGCATACGAAAACAGATCAACCACACTTGCCGTTTGCCGTTTGCCGCTTTGCGCGGTGAAGGCTGTTTTGTCTAAAGCTGGCCCCACGGCAAGTGGCTGGTTTTTGCCTTGCATTTCAAAAGCAGCAGTGAATTACTTTGGTTTTCTTATCCGCAAGAACTCAGCAACATACCGATGATCATGTACAGGTAAATTTAGGTGCACGACATTGACGACATGTTGATAGACAACACCGCCCTTGAGATCGCGGCGCGCCCCGACAACCGCATTAAGCTGGTGATCGGGGTTGGATTCGCACGGTCATTGATTTGCAGTTTTTAGACAGAAAAAATTTAGAGTCCAAAAAATTTAAATGTCTAGTGGGCATATTCAATATAATGAAATTTACAATTTAAACACCTAAAATTTAGTATTTAATCATTGCATCCAGGTCAATTGAAAGCACTTTAATATTGACTAGCCGCCATATATGATTAAAGTAAATTTACCTACCTAAAAAAAATATTTCTATCTATTTAATCTTGATGTATTTGTTGAGGAACAAAGACCGCAGTTAAGCAGCATCAAGACACGGATCAGTTGATAAGTATCAGTTCAACCGACACTATTTTGAGGTTAGGGCATATGAACGCCTGGTAACGACTAAATAATCAAAAATTTAACACTGGATTTTTAGCCTGGACAGTGGTTGATTTCTGTCCTTTGGGTGTAACCATATCCACTTTTAATTTTTTGAATTTAACGCTTTTCGACATAACTACAAATTCTATTGATTTCAATTCAGAAGGGTTTTTACATAGAAATTCAAATGAGTAGTCAAGATCGCTATGTTCGGATTTTTTACCTTTGAACATGTCAGATTCAGCAGTAACTGCCACCTGCGTACAAGCTGCCGCAGCGGGTAGTTTTACAAAATTATCTGCTGAAGCAGTTGCAGTTTGAAGATCAGCCACGGCTTTTTTCTGCGCTGTATTTTTAGGAAGATTTTCGAACCCCAGCAAGCTCTCCATGGGTATCTCAAATTTACCTTTGACTGTATTTCCATCAATCACTAACTCCAAGGTTCCATTTCCATGAGAGTGAGCTTGGTGCTCGTGTGATTGTTCTTTTTTAGCTTCTGCAAATGCGGTGCAAGATGCCATGCTTATTGAAAAAAATAAAACTGAATTGAACCTGAGTTTCATGAGAAATTCCTTTTAGATTAGTGAATGAATTGACCAAGTATGGGTACCCAGAGAACACCCATTGTTAGCAAAGAAGTTTGTTGAATAATACCGTCATCTTGTTGACGACGTGTTAAATATGGAAAAAGATCTGATAAGGCTATATAGATAAAGCTACCTGCTGCAATCATCAAAATATAGGGTGTCACGCTTTCAAGATCTTGAAAAATTAACCAACCCATCAAACCCCCGAGCACAGTTACTACTCCTGATACAAGATTGACGTTCAATGCATTTCTTTTTGTTAATCCTGCAGCAAGATAGATAGAGAAGTGGCCCAATCGGTGGGGAATTTCATGAATAACTATTGCGGCAGCAGTTGTTATGCCAAGTAAGGGATCGGCAATGAAGGCAGCTGAAATCACTAAACCATCTACAAAATTATGTATTGAACCTCCAATAAGTGAAGACAAGACAACTGGCTTAAGTTCTGATTGATTTTTAATTTCTACATCAGGCTTTTGCTGATCATGCTGTTGGTGCCACAAGGAAGCTCTTTCAAGGTAGTTGAAGAAAATCAATGCGAATAACAAAATGATGAACAACCGATGAACATCGATATTTTCAGCTTCCAGTGCTTCTGGTATGACATCAAGAATGCCCACTGAAAGCAGTGTTCCTGCTGAAAAAGCCACCATCAGGCTGATTTTCTTTGCAGGTATCTTCATTGCAAAAAAATACGCAACAAAGATGCTTGTTAACTGAACCAGCGTACTGGCAACGAGTATCGTTAACAGTAACATTAAAAATATACCTGTAGGCCAAGTTTTATACTTCTACCAGGTAAAGGTACTGAGGGACGCCCTGTTGATGAATCTTTGACTGTTGTTGTCAGTATGGATGCGGCTGAGTAAGCTAATTTATCTGTTAAGTTGTCAAGCTTTGCATACCAAATCGCTTCTGAGCTGCCGATTTTATTTTTATAGCTAAGGTATGCATTCCACAATGTATAGGCCCCAGTCGAATCTTGATTATCCCCAATTGTTGGAGCTGCATTTGCATCAAAACCTAAGGATGAGCGCCAAGGCCCAGACATTCGAACTATATTGGCGCCCAAGCGTGTTGGTGGAATTCTTGCAATAGCGGTCCCAGTGTCTGTGTATTTAGCTGCAACCGTGTCAGCTCGTAACTTCAGATCCCATGTTGGCCCGTCTGAAGCTGATAGCAGGGCACCATTTCCTATAAGGCGTAAATTGGTTGATAACTCCCATCCTTTGAATTCAGCTGCCGCAGCTGTGAAAGAGTAACCGTCATAACAGTCGCTGGTGCATGAGGTATTCAAGTCGGCACCGTATGACTCGCCATTTGAAATCAAACCAATGTAGTTGCTAAAGCGATTATAAAAATAATTGATACTTGCTGAATGAGGTCCTTTTTCCCACGACAGCCCTAGATCAGTTTGCGTGGCTTTTTCAGTTTGTAGGTTTGCTGAACCTATTTCTACAACATTAGTCGCAACGTGTAGGCCATCTGCTCGTAACTCATAATCTTTAGGCGCTCTTTGCGTTTTAGCAATATGACCTGTCGCTTTGAACTCGTTATTCAGTTGCCATAACGCTCCAAAAGACATGCTGACAGGATTGAATGTGTTTGATGTCGCGTCTGTCGTGGTCGTACCCGTAAATGAGTTGCCGGTTATTTTTACATTTTCAGAGCGAATACCAAAGCTTAAATTCCCCCATGTTTGCGGTAATTCTTCTATCAGATAGAAAGCTGTTTCATTGGTTTTAGTCGAAGGCATAAAAGCTTCATCTCCTGTTACTGAAAATACTGTTTGATTAGTTTGCAACCCCCAAATACCTTGTAATGCGCCGATAGGACTGGTCCATTTTTCATGTTTGGCATAGATTCTTATTTCTGTACCGCTTTTATCAAAGACAGCTTCACCCACATTGTCGAGATACTCTGTGTGTTGGTAATCCGTCGTGCTGATCTGCGTTTTGATATTTTCTATAAATCTAAACGGCTGACGAATCTCACCTTCAACCGTATAGCGGTCACTTTTCATTTTGATGGTGACATCTGCTTCTGCAACTGTGCCGTAATTACTTTGGTATGTATTGGCTGATAGACCAAGGTATCCCTTATCCCAAAATACCGATCCGCCCAAAGCGTATCCATTTGCCTCGTTAGCCGAATTGCATATTCTTTTTGAAGTGGAGGAGCCCGATGTTTTTGCGCATACTAAATTATCAGGAACGTACACATCACTGCTGTTTCTTTTGAAAGAATCAATATGAATGGCGTATTTTTCTGTTCCTGCATCTAACAATACCGATCCGGCAGTTTCCTTGTTGCCGCTTGACCAAGCTAAATCAGCTCGGCCGCTTACACCTTGCATAGGTGTATTTGGTATCCGGTTATCTATCAGATTGATGACACCGCCTACTGCACTGCCCCCATACATGATGGCAGATGGTCCTCTCAAAACTTCGATCCGTTCAACAATTAATGCATCATTGGGCACCGAATGGTCGTTACTTAATGAGGACAAATCATGCGAATCGGCGCTATTGTTCAGTATCTTGATTCGATCGCCATCCATGCCGCGAATGATCGGACGACTGGCATTGGGACCAAAATAGCTGCTGCTCACACCGGGAATAGTGTTCAGTGTTTCTCCAATGGTGCTTTTTATTTGCAGCAATAGATCCTCGCCTTGGATGGCTTGAACTGCTTGAATTCCTTCTGCATTGCCCAAGGGATTCCCCGTAACTATGACTTCTGTTAATTGTTCTGAGGACTGATCGTTGACTACCTGAGCAATCAAATGATTTGCCAGCGTCAGCAACGCTAAAAAAAGAAACGTTTTTGGTCTGATTGAATTTTTAGGATAGAGTAGACAAATCATTTGGAATCCCTATGGTTTAATGATAATGATACATCAATATCATAAAATAAGCAAGGCATGTCATGGAGCGAATCACAAAGCAGGGCACGGCTATCTTGGAAGTCATCAAGGTAGCTGGTAGGCCATTGCTGTCACAAGAAGTTTTTGATTTATCTAGTTCTAAAGTATTAGGTATTGGGATTGCTACTGTTTATAGAAATATCAAATCATTGCTAGAGCAAGGCGCTATTCAAGAGGTACTTCTGCCTGGTGAGAATCCGCGATACGAAGTCGCTGAGTCAGGACATGATCACCATCACCACTTTCAATGCTATAAATGTGACAAGGTTTATGACGTTCATGCATGCCCAGGTGACTTGAGTCATCTTGCGCCTTCAGGTTTCACAGTTCAAGATCACGATCTAATCTTGTACGGGTCATGTGCTGAATGCCAATCAAGTACAGCAACAAAATAAACAAACTACATTAAATTATCAAAATTCCCAATTTCAATTCTTAAAAACTGACTTGGTGTCATCACTAAATTGACATCATCTATTTCAAGTCGCACCCAAAACCTTCACTTGTTTCAAGCTGTCTCTCATTTCAATTTGAGCCATCTTCAAGTCGTAAGTAGTTTGCAAGTTAAGCCAATATTGCGGTGTTTGGCCCAAAGCACGACCCAAGCGTGGCCGTTCATAAACCGAAAACACAGCCTCTATCGTTTACGAATGAAATATAAACAAATTGTTTATGTCATGCAATACAGCTATTTATTCAATACGGTCGGGAATAAGTTAACTCAGTGCGAAAGCTGAGCCCACGCTTTTTCCAACCGCTTCACACTCACCGGCTGAGGCGTTTTCAGCTCTTGCGCAAAGAAACTCACCCGCAATTCTTCCAATAACCACCTGAACTCCAGCATGCGCGCGTCGGTCTGGCCTTTGCGCTCAGCCACCAGCCGCCAATACTTTTGCTCCAGCGGTTTCAGCTCGGTCAATCGTTGCGCATCCCGTGCAGGGTCAGCGCGGTATTTCTCCAGCCGCAAGCTGATGGCTTTCAAGTAACGCGCGCCATGTTGCAACTGCGGCCACGGGGTGGCAGACAAAAAGTTTTTCGGTAGCAGGCGTTGCAGTTGCTGGGTGCAGTCGGCGGTGGCATCGGCTGCATTTTTTGTGTCTTTGATTTTTCGCTGCGCCTGCGCAAATTCGCTCAGCACGCCCAATGCCAAGCGCGCTACTTCGTTGGCAATCAATGTCAACCGCCCGCGCCCCTCGTCAATACGCCGCTTAAAGCTGGCTTCGTCATTCGGCAAGGGTTCGAGCAAAAACGCGCGGTCCAGCGCCACGTCAATGATTTGCGCTTTCAACTCGTCGGCGCTGCCCAGCTGCATATAGGCCACGGCCATTTTTTGCATATCGGGAATGTTTTTCTCAAGGTACTTCAACGCGTCTTTGATTTGCAATGCAAACAAGCGGCGCAGCCCGGCGCGGTTTTTGGCGGCAGCCACATCCGGCTCATCAAAGACTTCGATGCTGACCGCGTCGCCCATGTCGACTAAGGCGGGAAAGCCGATCAGGCTTTGTCCACCTTTGCTGATTTCCATCAGTTCGGGGAGCTCGCCGAAGGACCAGTTAGTGTATTTTTTGTTTGCGATCTGGGAATTGAAGGCAGAGCCCTTTTTCTCCGTCGCAGAGGAATGGGTGGCAGAGCCTGTTTTCTTCACGGAATTGGTGTCAGAGCCCGAGTTTTGCTTCGCAAAATCGGGATCTGACCCCAAATTCGCGTCCCTGCTCGAACTCTTGGGAAAATCGGGATCTGACCCCAATTTCTCAGCAGCAGAAGCCAACTTCAAACCCGCCAGCGCCTGAAACGCACCCCTGGCTTTCGAGCCCAAGTCCGCTTTCAACGCGCCCAGGTTTCTGCCTTGCCCCAACTGTCGTCCGTGCTCGTCCACGATGCGAAAGTTCATGAAGAAATGCGCGCTCAACATATCAAGCTTGAAGTCGGTGCGCTTAATGTCCAGGCTGGTTTCATCTCTGGTTTTTTTCAACAACACGTCGGTCAAACCGCCCGAGCCAAACACCTCGGGCGCCGACAACTCAGCGGCCAATCGCGTGGCGCTCTCGGGCAGCGGCACAAACCGGCTGCGCGGTCGCTGCGGCAGGCTTTTGAGCAACGCTTGTATCTTGTCTTTCAACATGCCGGGTACCAACCACTCGGCACGTTCTTCGCTCACCTGGTTCAACACAAACAAAGGCACGGTCACGGTCACGCCGTCTTTGGCGTCGCCCGGCGCGTGCAAATATTGCGCGGCACAATCCACGCCGCCCAAGCGCACCATCTTCGGAAACGCCTGCGCGGTAATGCCCACGGCTTCGTGCCGCATCAGCGATTCGCGCGTCATCAGCAAAGGTTCGCTGTTGTCGCCTGCTTCGCGACGGCGGCGGCTCTCGTCGCGGTGCCAGCGCTCCAAGCCTTTGCAATTGCACACATCCTCAGGCAACAACTGTTCGTAAAACGCTTGGATCATGCTGTCATCCACCAGCACATCTTGGCGGCGCGACTTGTGTTCCAAGTCCATCACTTGCGCGATGAGTTTTTTGTTCGCGGCCATGAACGGCAACTCGGTTTGCCACTGCGCTTCCACCAAGGCTTGTTGTATGAATATTTGCCGGGCCAACACCGGATCAGCTTTGGCAAACGGCACTTTGCGTCCGCTGTAAATCACCAAACCGTAAAGCGTGGCTCGCTCGAACGCCACCACATCGCCATGCTTGGCTTCCCAGTGCGGGTCGAGCAATTGTTTTTTCAGCAAATGCGAGCCCGCCTGCTCCAGCCACACGGGATCGATATTGGCAATGCCGCGCCCGAACAAACGCGTGGTCTCCACCAACTCGGCGCACACCAACCACTTGCCGGGTTTTTTCTTTAAATGCACGCCCGGGTGGCGGTAAAACCTGATGCCGCGCGCGCCCAAGTAAATGTCTTCCTCGTCTTGCTTGCAGCCTATGTTGCCCAACAGTCCGGTCAACATGGATTGGTGCAATTGTTCGTAGCTAGCAGGCTTGTCGTTCATCGCCCATCGCTGTTCGTTCACCACGGTCAAGAGCTGAGAATGCACATCACGCCATTCGCGCCAACGCCGTATGTTGATGAAGTTTTGCCGCAACAGATTTTCATGCTGGCGGTTTGACAAACGCGCAGCCTCCCCGTTGCCGCCGCGCGAAGCTTCCAGCCAATCCCACAAACGCAAATAGCCGCTGAATTCGCTTTTATCGTCTTTGAATTTCGCATGCGCTTGATCGGCCTGGGTTTGCGCTTGCAGCGGTCGGTCGCGCACATCTTGCACACTCAGCGCCGAGGCGATGATCAACACTTCTCGCAAAGAGTGCAACTCGCGCGCCGCCAAAATCATGCGCGCCACGCGCGGATCCAAAGGCAATTTGGCCAATGTTTTGCCAATAGGCGTGAGGCTGTTGTCCTCATGCACAGCGCCCAACTCATTGAGCAATTGAAAACCGTCGGCAATGGCTTTGGGGCGCGGCGCTTCCAGAAACGGAAAGTCGGCCACGTCGCCTAAATGCAGCGACATCATGCGCAAGATCACACCGGCCAGCGAACTGCGCAGTATTTCCGGCTCGGTGAAACGCGGCCTGCCATTGAAATCTTTTTCGTCGTACAAGCGAATGCAAATGCCGTCTGCGACACGGCCGCAACGACCGGCGCGCTGATTCGCCGCCGATTGGCTGATGGGCTCGACCAGCAACTGCTCTACCTTGCTGCGAAAGCTGTAGCGCTTGACACGCGCCAGACCCGCGTCAATGACAAAACGAATGCCCGGCACAGTCAGCGATGTTTCAGCGACGTTGGTGGCCAGCACGATGCGCGGTGCGCCGCCGGTCTCGAACACGCGCTCTTGCTCGGCTTGCGTGAGGCGCGCGAACAGCGGCAGCACATCCACATGGCGCGTGTACGCGTTGTGCGACAGGTGGCCGCGCAAGTGCTCGGTGGCTTCGCGTATCTCGCGCTCTCCCGGCAAAAACACCAGAATGTCGCCGCGCGGCGAGCCGCTCCACAGTTCATCTACTGCGTCTGAAATGGCGTTGCCTGTGTCGTACTCGCGGCTTTCCTCCCACGGGCGGTAACGCATTTCCACCGGAAAGGTGCGGCCTGACACCATCAGCACCGGCGCCGGTCCCTTGGCACTGGCGAAATGCTGGGCGAAGCGATCGGCGTCGATCGTGGCCGAGGTGATGATGATTTTTAAATCCGGGCGGCGCGGCAGGATTTGCCTGAGGTAGCCCAACAAAAAATCGATATTCAAGCTGCGCTCGTGCGCCTCGTCAATGATCAGCGTGTCATAGGCCAGCAGCAAGGGATCGGTTTGCGTCTCGGCGAGCAATATGCCGTCGGTCATTAGCTTGACCGAGGCGTCGCGCGACAACTTGTCTTGGAAACGCACTTTGTAGCCGACCACATCGCCTAAGGGTGTTTTCAACTCCTCGGCAATGCGCTTGGCAACAGAGGTGGCTGCGATGCGGCGGGGCTGGGTGTGGCCGATGATTTGGCGGCGTTTGGGTTTGGAGAAATTGGGGTCAGACCCCAATTTATCTGCCCTCAATTTTTTATTCGAAAAATCGGTATCTGACCCCAATTTCTCTACCGCCCAACCACCTCGCCCCAAAGCCAAGGCCATTTTGGGTAATTGCGTGGTTTTGCCAGAACCGGTTTCGCCGCAAACAATGACCACCTGATGCGCTTGAATCGCCGACATGATGTCGTCGCGGCGGGCACTGACCGGCAGGTCTTCGGGGAATTCAATCGTTGGGCGTGGGTTGGGTGATGTCACGGAGAATATTATCCCACGACACATATTCACGTGCTACACTGGTTCACATGAATCTGTGAGCGGAGTAACAGCATGGCCAATCTCACCATTTCCCTGGACGAAAACCTCGTTAAACAAGCGCGCATCAAAGCCATTCAAGAAGGCACCTCGCTCAGCGCCAAGGTGCGCGAAATGCTGGCGGCCTATGTGCGGCAAGACGCGCTCTTAAAAGCTGCAGTCATCCCAAAGCTACCTACTGGCGGAAGTGGCGGCCTGATGCCGGGTATAGACCCTAGCAGCAACCGCTCCTTTTATGATGCCATGGATGACGACATAGACATGCTGAAGCTCAAATGACTCCAGATGTGAATGTGCTCGTTGCGGCCATGCGACTGGATCATCCTCACCACGCCATTGCTTACAACCACTTGCAATCGGAATTGAAGAAAGCCTCACTACGGCCAAACAATACATCCGTCGTGTTGCTTGGGGTCGTAGTGGCCGGCTTTATTCGCGTCGTGACCAACCGAAAAATCTTCCAATTGCCAAGCAGTTTGAATCAAGCCATCGAATTTATAGACACCTTGCTTTTATCACCCGGCGTAGCATTTCAAAGTGCAGGAAGTCAGTGGCCCGGCTTCAAAGACTTGTGCCTGAACGCTGAAATCAGTCCCGACTCAGCCACCGATATGTGGATCGCAGCATCCGCTTTGCAGTCGGGTGAAATACTGCATACATTTGACCGCGATTTCAAAAAAATTCTGCCCGCCGAACACCTTTACCTCGTGAGCCGCTAACCCATGTCCACAGTTTTCAATTTCACCTTCGTCCCCTGGTTCCGCTCGGTCGCGCCCTACATACACATGCACCGAGGTAAAACCTTTGTGGTTGCCATTGCAGGTGAAGCGATAGAGGCCGGGAAATTACCCAGCCTGGTGCAAGACCTGGCCATGATTCAAAGCATGGGCGTGAAAGTGGTACTGGTGCACGGCTTTCGCCCTCAAGTCAACGAGCAACTCAAAGCCAAAGGCCATGCGCCTAAATACTCACACGGCATTCGCATCACCGACAGCGTGGCGCTGGACTGCGCGCAAGAGGCCGCCGGACAACTGCGTTATGAAATCGAAGCGGCGTTCAGCCAAGGTCTGCCGAACACGCCTATGGCGGGCGCCACCGTTCGCGTTATCTCGGGCAACTTCATCACGGCCAGGCCTGTGGGCATCGTCGATGGCGTGGACTTTCAGCACTCAGGTCTGGTGCGCAAAGTGGATGTCACCGGTATCAGCAAAACGCTGAGCTTGGGCGCGATGGTGTTGTTGTCACCGTTTGGTTTTTCACCAACCGGTGAAGCGTTCAACCTGACCATGGAAGAAGTCGCCACATCGGTGGCCATTGCCTTGCAGGCCGACAAACTCATCTTCGTGACTGAGGTACCGGGCATACGTATCAAACCGCTGGAAGCCGCCGGTGAAGACAACCCCATAGACACAGAAATGCCGCTCGATGTGGCAGAGCAATTGCTGGCAGACGCACCGCCCGCCAATCAACCGACTGACATTGCTTTTTACTTGCAACACTGCGTGAAAGCTTGTAAGCACGGGGTCGAGCGCAGTCACATACTGCCGTTCGCGGTCGATGGTGTGTTGCTGCTGGAAATTTATGTGCACGACGGCATTGGCACCATGGTGGTGGATGAGCGACTCGAGAGTTTGCGCGAGGCCACGCCGGACGACTTGGGCGGCATCTTGCAATTGATCGAACCGCTCGAGAACGACGGCACATTGGTGCGCCGTGAACGCACCGAGATAGAACGCGACATCGGTAACTACACGGTGATTGAACACGACGGCGTGATCTTCGGATGCGCGGCTCTCTATCCCTATCCCGAAAACAAAACCGCCGAAATGGCGGCATTGAGCGTCTCGCCGCATTCGCAAGGCCAGGGAGACGGCGAAAAGATTCTGCGTCGCATCGAGCAGCGCGCGCGTTACCTCGGGGTAGAAAGTATGTTTGTGCTGACCACGCGCACCATGCACTGGTTTTTAAAACGTGGCTTTGTGCAAGTGCCTATCGATTGGTTGCCGCAAGCACGTCAGCGCAAATACAGCCCGGACCGTAAAAGTGTGGTGCTGGTGAAAAAACTGCCTCAGGGTTGAGACTCGAAGTTCGCGTCATTGGCAGCCTGAAAACGGGTTTGAATTTTGCGCCACACGACCAATACCAACCATAAACCCATGGCAACAAAAGCCACAAAAGACCAGTTGGCAATAGAGCCGCCTAAAAATGTCCAATCGATCTTGGTGCAGTCGCCGCTGCCTCTGAAAATCAGCGGTATGGCGCGCTGTAGCGGAAACGATTCGATCATGCCGTAAAAGTCGCGACCGCAACTGAGGATATTCGGTGGGTACCACTGCAGCCAAGACTGACGCGCAGCGACAAACGCCCCAAAGCCTGCCGTCAAAAAGCCCAACAACACCCATAACTGTTGCACACGCGCATGGCGAATCATCAAAGCGACAACCGCAAGCAAACCGATGACGGTCATGGCATAGCGCTGAACGATGCACATGGGACAAGGCTCTAAACCGACTACATGTTGCAGGTATAAGCCAAAGCCAAGCAATGCCGCGCAGCCCAAAGCCAGCAAAGCCCAAGACAGGCGCAGATTTAACAGGTTCCAAAGTTTTGAGGACATTTTTTTCTTGGCAATCAATCAATGACAACCATTATCCGCTCGCTCGCATATCCCCATAGCCGAGATGCTTTACGGGGACGAGGGTTTCAAAGCTTGCTACAGTCTCGGTTTTGTCTGACACAAGCGAGGAATTTCATGGCACGCACCGTTCACTGCATCAAACTGGAAAAAGAAGCCGAAGGCTTGGACTTTCCGCCCTACCCCGGCGACCTCGGTAAACGTATATGGGAAAACGTCAGCAAAGATGCTTGGGCCGCTTGGTTAAAACACCAAACCATGTTGGTGAATGAAAACCGCTTGAACTTGGCCGACTTGCGCGCCCGCCAATACTTGGCCCGCCAAATGGAAAACCATTTTTTCGGCGATGGAGCCGATGCTGCGCAAGGCTACGTGCCGCCACCTGCTGCTTGATATTTGAATGAATCTGGACAAGCGCTGCATTGTCATTGGCGCTGGTGTGGCCGGTGCTGCATGCGCACACGTATTGGCTGACAGAGGCTGGCAGGTCAAATTGCTGGACATGGCCAAAGAACCGTGCGCGGCGGCATCCGCTGTGCCTGTGGGCGTGGTGTCCTGCCACGCTTCGCCGGATGACAATCCTTTGTCGCAACTCACACGTGCCGGATTACAAGCCACTGTTGCGTTTGCCAAGCAACACTTGATCGAGGGACAAGACTGGTCGGCATGCGGTGTTTTAGAAAGACGGCTTGGTGATTCATCCCATGCTAAGAAGCCTTGGCAAGAACCCGACCAAGACAGCGTCTGGTTTTCCCATGTGCAACTCGCGCGGCCAGAGCAATTGCATCAAGCCGGTCTGAGTGATGAACTCTCACATGATCTGTGGCAGCCGCAAGGCGCGTGGATCAAACCGCTTGCTCTGGTGCGGGCTTTGTTAAGCAACGACGACATTCTTTTTATGGGCTTGCATGAAGTCGAGAGCATGCAAAAAAACCCGGCCACCGGAGAATGGCAATTGCGTTTGAAAAACCATATTCCTATAACCAACATGGGTAGCTCTCACACGTTCGCCACAGAAACTGCACCGCATGTGGTCATTGCCACCGGCGCGCAAACACCTGATTTTTTGAACCAAGTTTTGTATGAGCCTGACATGGGCTTGCACCCTATCGCTGGACAAGTCTCCTGGGGCTTGCAAGACCCCAGCGCTGATTTGCCGAAGTTTGCGGTGAACGGTCATGGCAGCTTTGTCGCGCACGTGCCGACGAAAGACGGACTGGCTTGGTACACAGGATCGACATTTGACAGACACCAGTCGCACCTGGTTGCAACTGATGAAGCGCATGCACGCAATCAGCAAAGACTGAGTGAACTTCTCCCTGTAGTCGCTGAGACTTTGGCTAAGCAATGGAGCGAGGCCGCACACATACAGGCATGGACAGGTGTGCGATGCGCATCTGTTAACCGCCTACCCAAACTCGGACCGCTGGATGAGCAACGATTGCAAGGCTTACACATGTTGTCTGGCTTGGGTTCTCGCGGGCTGACGCTGGCCTTGTTGTGTGCGCAGGTTGTGGCTGATCGCATGGAAAGTAAACCGCCTGCGCTGTCACAAGGCTTGCTCAAAGCCATGCAGTGTGAATTGCCTCAGACATAAAAAAACGCAGCCCTTTCGGACTGCGTTGTGAGGCGATACCTTTGAAGTGCGCATTTCTTTAGAAATTAACTTGACTTCTGACTGACAGAACCTGCTCGCGAGTGGGTTGTATACGTCTCGCCTTCTGAGTTGCGAGCTTCGAACAAATTCACGTCACCTAAAAAACTATACACAAATGGATTGGCCGTGTTATCCCAGTGCCGCCAATTCAGCCATCAGTTTTTGTTGCTGCCATTCAATAAATGTGCTTATATCTAATTGACATATAGCTCAAACTAAAAAGTAGTTGGTCAAGCTAGGGTCGGCTCTTATAGTCCTGCACTTATGGAAAACTTCTCATTCGCTTTTGTGCTCGCCGGCTTTGTTGTCGGCGTGATCGTAGGCCTCACAGGAGTCGGCGGCGGCTCTTTGATGACACCTTTGCTGATCTTCGGATTCGGCATCAAGCCCGCGTTCGCGGTCGGCACCGATTTGCTTTTTGCAGCAGCCACCAAGTTCGGCGGCTTGCTCAATTTCGCGCGTCAACGCATCATTCCTTGGCGTGTGGTGTTCAGTCTCAGTTTGGGCAGCGTGCCAGCTGCGCTCATCACGTTGGCGGCGTTGCACCATTTCGGCACATCCAATCCCACGGTGCAAAACGCCATCACATTCACATTGGGCATTGCCTTGTTATTGACAGCGGCAGCCACACTTTACAAAGCCATACGCGGTCCTTTGCGACGCCAAGACAGCGCTGAAGATGAAGAGCAAACACCCGCAGACACCACAAGCCATCCTTGGATGCCTGTGGTGTTCGGTGCGCTCATCGGTGTACTGGTCACGCTCACATCGGTGGGTGCGGGTGCCATCGGTGTCACTGTGTTGATGTTGCTTTACCC
>CAMBSK010000004.1 GCA_945870575.1 Bordetella parapertussis
TGCATAGTTCAGCAGACTTTTGACCCAAACCAAGCGGTCGCGTGCAGTCTTTGAAGAGGTGGGTTGCTGTTGAAGCCAAGAGCGGAATTTGTCTCCCATGTCACGACTGATCTGGGGGATCTTGACATCGCCAGTAAACGACTCAAACAAATTGATGGCTCGCAGGCAGGCCCGAGAAGAATCTTCGGAGGTCTGGGTTGCAGCTTGCCAGCGCATATGCAGATTCCGAAGGCTCAAAGCAGGGCTGCTGACCCCTTGTGGACAAGCGGGAAGGGGTGTGTTGGTAGCAGAGGTTTGCACGGCCCCCATGAGGATCTCTGCGCGTTTGGCTGTTCCAAAGCAGATTGCCTCACGGTAGTTGCTTGAGCCAAGTGAGATAACTATGCGCCCGGTAGGGCGCTCAGCACGCAGAGGGTGATCAAGTGGCAATACGACGCGCATGTAGTACGTCGATCCCCGGCGAAATAGTCCTGTGAGTCCAGCCATGAATGCTCCACGTTGAGGTTACGTGACACACTCAGGTGATACAAAAGCGGCTGCTGAGACTTCAAATCAACGTAAGTGCTTGATTTTGAAAGCCCGGGCAGTGAAAGTTGACGAGCCTTGACCCCGGCACTGGCTCCACAGTTAGGGCTGCTTGGTTCCCCACCTGACCCGGTTGGCCGCTTCACCATGCGGGAAGGCCCGTCAGGCGAAATTGTACGCCCCGTAGAATCATCCTCATGTCCTATCTGGTGCTCGCCCGCAAATACCGTCCCAAAACATTCGAACAACTGGTCGGTCAGTCGCATGTTGTGCAGGCGCTGACCAATGCCTTGCGTTCGCAACGCCTGCATCACGCCTATTTGTTCACCGGCACCCGCGGTGTCGGCAAGACCACGGTGTCGCGCATTCTGGCCAAATCCCTCAACTGCGAGATCGGCATCACCGACCAACCTTGCGGCGTCTGTGCAGCTTGCACCGACATCGACGCCGGTCATTTTGTCGATTACACCGAGCTTGACGCGGCTTCCAACCGCAGCGTGGATGAAATCCAGCAATTGTTGGAGCAAGCGGTCTACAAGCCGGTGCAGGGACGTTTCAAGGTGTTCATGATCGACGAGGTGCACATGCTCTCCGGTCACGCCTTCAACGCCATGCTCAAGACGCTGGAGGAGCCGCCCGATTACCTGAAATTCGTGCTGGCCACCACCGACCCGCACAAAGTACCGGTGACCGTGCTGTCGCGCTGTCTGCAATTCAATTTGCGTCCCATGGCCGCTGAAACCATCGTCGAACACCTGGAACAGGTACTACCGGCCGAAAACATCACGGCTGACACCCAGGCCTTGCGCTTGATTGCGCGTGCGGCGCGCGGCTCCATGCGTGACGCCTTGTCGCTCACCGATCAGGCGATTGCATTCGGCAACGGCCAGTTGCTCGAGGGCCCGGTGCGCGACATGCTGGGCAGCGTAGACACCAGCCATGTGTTCACGCTGATACAGGCGCTGGCTGAAGGCGACGGACTGACCGTGGTGCAAACCTGCGAGCAATTGCGGGTATTGGGTTTGTCTGCCAGTTCCATGCTGGAGGAAATGTGCATGGTGTTGCAGCGCATGGCGGTCAACCAGGTGGTCGGCTCCACCGCGCAAGCAGCCTCCGACCCCGATCCGGATGCGCTGCGCATTGCTTCTTTGTCCGGCCTGATGCCTGCTGATGAAACCCAGTTGCTTTACAGCCTGTGTTTGCACGGACGTGCCGAACTTGGCTTGGCGCCGGACGAATTCGCCGCGCTGACCATGGTGTTGCTGCGCTTGCTGGCGTTCAAACCGCAGTCCCCGGCTGAAAAAAAAACACTGAAAACAGCTGAAGCGCCGCTTGTCGCTGCTTCTTTGCCTGTTCTGCCCGAAACAACCGCGGCCCGGGTGCCGCCCAAGCCGCTTGCAGCGGCCGTTCCACCCGCCACCCCGCTTGTTCATGCGAAAGCTGCTGAGTCTGTGTCGCCAGCGCCGCTTGCGGCCCCTGAGATTGACAAACCGCACACTGAAGTCAGTCCTGCCAATCCCATGCACAGCACTGAGCAAGCGCCAGCGGCCCATGCACAAGCTGAGCTGTGGCACAGCCTGGTGGAGCAACTACTGCAAGCCCAGAAAATCCATGCCATGACGCGTGAGCTGGCCATGCAATCGCAATTGGTGACTCGGCAAGACACTGCCTGGACTTTGCAAGTCGAGCGTGAATCGCTGACCTCTGCGGCGAATCTTGAACGTTTACAAGCAGCCTTGCTGTCAGTCGGCCATGAGGTGACTTTGAATGTTCAAATCGGCGCCGTCAGCGATACCCCGGCATTGCGCACGGCGCTACAGCAGCAGCAGCGTTTACAGCAATCCGAGCAGGAGGTGTTAAGCCATCCGCTGGTGCAACAACTCATGCAAACATTTGACGCGAAAATCGTCCCCGGTTCCATCAAACCATTAGCCCCATGAAAGAAACATATGTTTAACAAAGGTCAACTCGCCGGTCTCATGAAACAAGCCCAGGCGATGCAGGAAAACTTGAAAAAAGCCCAGGACGAACTGGCTTTCATCGAAGTCACCGGCGAGTCCGGTTCGGGCATGGTCAGCGTACTTATGACCTGCAAGCACCAGGTCAAGCGGGTCACCATTAATCCCTCGCTGCTGAGCGACGACAAAGACATGCTCGAAGACCTGATCGCGGCAGCCTTTAACGATGCAGCACGCAAAGCTGAAGAGGCCAGCGAAGCCAAGATGGGCAAATTGACCGGCGGCATGCCGGGTCTGCCCGGCGGTATGAAACTGCCTTTCTGATGCGCGATCACAGCGCCCTCGACGGCCTGGTTCAGACCTTAAAGCGCTTACCTGGCGTGGGCCAGCGGTCTGCGTCCCGCATGGCATTTCATTTGCTTCAACACGACCGTGAAGGCGCCATGTTGTTGGCACAAGCTTTGAACGCTGCGGTGGCTGCTGTCAAGCACTGCCAGCTGTGCCATACGTTGACCGAATTTGACATTTGCGGCACCTGTCAGGACTCAGGCCGTGACGCCACCCGCTTGTGCGTGGTGGAAACGCCGTCAGACCAGTCGGCGGTTGAAAGAACACTGGCTTACTCGGGTTTGTATTTTGTGTTGATGGGCAAACTCAACCCTATCGAAGGCGTGGGGCCCGGCGACATAGGCATGCAAAAACTGATAGAGCGCGCCACTGACGGCGTGGTGCAGGAAATCATTCTGGCCACCAATTTCACCGCACAAGGCGAAGCCACGGCGCATGCTTTGAGCGAGATTTTCAAGCGCAAAGGTCTGGTGGTGACGCGCCTGGCGCGCGGCGTGCCTGTGGGCAGCGAGCTCGAATTCGTCGATCTGGGCACGATTGCGCATGCTTTGGTGGACCGCCGCAGCACTTAAGTAAACATCTCGGGGTTTCACCGAGGGGGAAGCTACCGATGCGTGATGGCGGTGAGCGGCTTAAGCTATTCACATGTTTTTCAATAACCACAAGATCTGCGATCAACGACTCGTCAGCAGACGAGTGTGGACGCAATGCTTGCTGGCGACCTCTGCCGCCATGGTCTTGAGTCCGCAAACTTTACTGGCTGAACAAGCTGAAAAGATAAGAGTTCATCTCTTGCTTGACGATGTTTCCAGCATGCAGCATTTGCCGGTGCTGCTGGCCCAGCACCTAGGGTATTTCAAGGCCGAGGGCTTGCAGGTCGATGTGATTGAGCAAAGCTTTGCGCCTTCAGCGCAGCATTCGAATTCCACGTCAGTTTTGCAGGTCTGGTCTGCGCCGCTTGTGCAAAGCTTGCAAGCCGCACGCCCTTCAGATCCTTTGTTGTCTGTGGTGCAAACAGGCCGCACCCCGCAACTGGCTTTGGCCGCTCCCAGAAAAATGCTGACCGGCATGAAATCCCTCAAAGAACTGGAAGGTAAAAAAATCGGCATCATGGAAGCCGGGTCGCTGGCGCAATTGTGTGTGGATTACGCTGTACTGCTGGCCGGGGGCAACCCCAAAAACATCAACTATGTGGTGCTCGGCAATCCGCTGACAGCCATCACCATGCTGCGCGGCGGCGGCATCGAATTCATATGTGCTAGCGATCCGTTAATCACCATGCTGGAAAAAAAAGGTGAGATTGAAAGTTTGCGCAATTTCCGCTCGCTCAAGGATACACAGCGTGCTTTCAGGGGCTTACTGCCCGGTAACGCTTTGCTGGTGCCGGCTTTGCTGGCCACGAAAAATCCGGAACTTTGTCAGTCACTGGTCAATGCCGTTCTGCGTGCCGTTAAATGGTTGAGAACCGCCGGCCCCTCCGACTTGCTGGGCAACATGCTAGAAAGCACTTACTTAACCGACCGCGCCATTTACTTGAATGCAGTTGACAATATGCGAGAGAGTTATGCCATTGACGGCATGCTGAGCACCGAGGCTTTTGCTCTGGCATTGCGCGTTTGCAATACCTTAGACCCCGCTTCGGCCGTAGATCGCAAAAAGAGCGGCGGTTTCTACACCAACGAATTTGTGCTGCAAGCCAAAAAACGCTTCAAGGTTTAGCGCTTTCGTGTCTCAGCGATTGGCTTTTTGCGCTTGTGTTTGCTGCCGCCTGCCGCCACAGTTTTGCGTGCTTTGCCCGACACCATGATCACCAGCTTTTGACCGTTTTTCAGCGAACTGGTTTTGCTCAAACCATTCCATTGCGCCAGTTGCTCAACACTGACTTTGTAGCGTTTGGCAATCGATTCCAGAGTGTCTTTTTTACGCGCTTTGATGAATTGTTTGCGTAACACCTTTTCGGGGGTCAGATTCAACTGACCGTTATCCGCCAACTTGCTAGACACGTCCGACTGATGTTTGGCCAAACGCGGCACCAGCAGCGCAGACCCGGCTTTGATCATCATGCGCGGCGGAATTTTGTTGATGCTACGCAATTCATCTTCAGACATGCCTACGCGCTGCGCCGCCTCGGACACTTTCATGGTCTTGGGCGCTACCCAGGCGGTCCAACTGGCTAAGCGTCCTTCATAATTATCGATGTTGCGCTGGAATATTTCTGCGTTGTCCCAGGGCAGAAGTATGCGCGGCGTGCCTGCTGCCAGCAACATCGGACGGTGTGCTGACGGGTTCAAGGCTTTGAAATCCTCGACCGGCACTTCAGCCAGTCTGGCGATCAAGGCCACGTCCATGTCGCGCGGCAATCGCACCGGCTGAAAGTAGGGGTGATTAGGGATGCTGGGCAGATTCACACCCAAGGCCTGCGGGTCGGTCACCACGTTTTTCATGGCCTGCAATTTGGGCACATACAAGCGGGTTTCGGCCGGCATGCGCAAATCGGTATAGGCCACAGGCGCGCCCATGCGCTGGTTGCGCAATATGGATTTGCTGACATTGCCTTCGCCCCAGTTATAGGCGGCTAATGCAAGATGCCAGTCGCCAAACATCGCGTAGAGTTTTTGCAGATAGTCCAGTGCTGCGCGGGTAGAGGCCAGCACATCCCGACGGTCATCGCGAAACGCGTTTTGTTTCAAATCAAAGTCTTTGCCGGTGCGCGGCATGAATTGCCACATGCCGCTGGCGCGCGCCGACGACACGGCTTGCGGGTTGAAAGCGCTTTCAATGAACGGCAACAGCGCCAACTCTGTCGGCATGTTTCTGCGTTCGAGTTCTTCAACAATGTGATAAAGGTATTTGCTGGAACGCGCTGTCATGCGCTGTATGTAGTCAGGCCGTTGTGCATACCAACGCTCGCGGTCTTGTACCAGTTCGATTTGCAAATCCTGCATGCCAAAGCCGCGGCGTATGCGTTCCCACAAATCTATGCTGATGTCCGGCGGTTGATCAAGTACATCAAGATCGGGTAATTCTTCAAGAACCGCCGGTGCAGGTGCAGCGTTGACAGGTGCCTGGGTATTTGTCTGGGCTATTGCCTGTGACAACAGACTCGCACACAAAAGCAGGGTTGAAAGGCAAAAACTGATCGGTCGCAATCTCATGTCTGGCGTTGGCTCTGGGGTTAATGCAGTCAGTGAATCGACGTGCAGACAGCAATGGGATGAATAGAATGGCTGCCGTAAAGGTACAAACGCTTGCATTCAGGCATTCGACAACCATCTATGAATTCTCAAATTATAGGAAGCCCTGACAGCCTCTCTCAGTGGCTGCAAACCCCGGCCGGTATTTACCTGCGCGATTGGGAGACGGCGCAGTTTGATCACGCAGTGTCGGATATCTTTGGTTACCACGGTTTGCAACTGGGTTTATCGCCCATTAACAGCTTGAGAAACAGCCGCATCAGCCATTGCTGGATGGCTGAATACGACAGCGAAAGCTTACAGGCAGTGAATAAACCCTCTCTGTTGATGGATTGCGAAGCCTTGCCTTTTCCTGATCAAAGTTTGGATCTGGTTGTGTTGCCACACACGCTGGAGGTCAGCCGCGACCCGCATGCCACCTTGCGTGAAGTCGAAAGAGTGCTGGTGCCCGAAGGCCGAGTCATCATCAGCGGTATCAACCCGCTCAGCCTGTGGGGCCAGCGTCAGCGTCGCGCCCAGTGGTACGCCAGGCTGGGTATCCAAAGTTTTTTTTTGCCGCCGCAAGTCGACTTCATAGGCTACTGGCGTTTGCGCGACTGGTTGCGTTTGCTTAGTTTTGAAATCTCAGGCGGGCGCTTTGGTTGTTACCGCCCGGCGGTAGATTCGCCAGCCTGGTTGTCGCGTTTTGCCTGGATGGACAAGGCCGGGGATCGCTGGTGGCCGATTCTGGGATCGGTGTATTTTCTGGTGGCTGTCAAAAGGGTGCGCGGCATGCGCTTACTCGGGCCGGTCTGGAAACGCGCCAAATCCCGTGCAGTGGCGGCGGTGCCATCGGTTAACTCCGGGCGATCCACATCCAAACTTGACATACATACCAAGAGCGAGGACGTGGCATGAACAGGGTGACGATTTACTCCGACGGGGCTTGCAAAGGCAATCCGGGGCCGGGCGGCTGGGGTGTGTACCTGAGTTATGGCGACAGCGAAAAAGACCTGTTCGGCGGCGAAGCCCTGACCACCAACAACCGCATGGAATTGCAGGCTGTGATAGAGGCTTTGCGCGCATTGAAACGCCCTTGCCAAGTGGACTTTTACATGGACAGCGAGTATGTGCGCAAGGGCATCACCGAGTGGATGAGCGGCTGGAAAGCACGCGGCTGGCGCACCGCCTCCAAGCAGGCGGTCAAAAACGAGGACTTGTGGCGCGTGCTGGACGACGCCCTGGCCAACAGCGAGCACAGCATCACCTGGCACTGGGTGAAAGGCCACTCGGGCAACCCGGGCAATGACCGTGCAGACGCGCTGGCTAACGAGGGCGTGAGGTTATTTCAAGCAGGTTGATAATGGCCTGATCTGACTTCCGGCGCACCCCGACCATGTTCTCGAAACAACGCAACACATTTCTTACCCTTATTGCACTGGCTGTTGTGGCCGCAGCTGGCTGGTGGTACCAAAACAAACAGGCTGCCTCCGCCGGTACAGGTGCAGCCCCTGCCGCTGCACCCGCAGGCGCGTCAAATTCTGCACCTGCCGGGGCTACAAAACCGGGTGCACCGGGCGGCGCGCCCGCCGGACCGCCCATGGCCATGGGTGTGGAAGTGGCGCTGGTGCAAAGCGCTGATTTGCGCGACGATGCCCAGGCTGTGGGCACGCTGAAGTCGCGCCAAAACACCATGATCAGACCTGAGATTGCCGGCCGGGTGGTGGTGCTGGGCTTCAGCGACGGCATGCAGGTACGCGCCGGGCAAATGCTGGTGCAACTCGACGACAGCTTGCAGCGTGCAGAAATCGCGCAGGCGCTGGCGCAGGTGTCTATCGCCCAGGCCAACCACAAACGCAATCAGGAACTGGTGGCGCAAAACTTCATCGCCCAGCGTTCGCTGGATGAAAGCCAAGCCAATTTGCAAGTCGCCCAAGCGCAGTTGTCGCTGGGCTGCGCGCGCTGGCAGCGTATGAAAATCCTGGCACCGTATGCGGGCACGCTGGGCATTCGCACCGTCAATATCGGCGACTACGTCAAAGAGGGCGCAGATCTGGTGAATCTGGAGGACCTGAGCGCGCTGTATGTGGATTTCCGTCTGCCCGAGCGCTACCAGGACAAAGTGGCATTGCGCCAGGCGGTTGATGTGCAAGTTGACGCCATCCCCGGCCACAATTTTCAGGCGCGCATCGAAGCCATTGATCCTCTGATTGATGCCAACGGCCGTTCCATCAGCGTACGCGCCGTGATGGCTAACAACGGCGGTGCCGGCAAAGCCAAAGCCGCCTTAAATCCCCTGCCGGTGGTGCGCCCGGGCAAAGCTGTCACTGCCGCGAGTGCTGGTAATGTCGTGCTTCAATCAGCTGAAGAAGTGTGTCCAGCTTCTCAGATGCCTGCGGCTTCAGGCGCTACCTCCAACGGCCCTTTGCGCCCGGGTATGTTTGCTCGCGTGAATGCCTTGTTTGCGCTCAAGCAAGCGGCTTTGTCCATTCCTGAAGAAGCCATCGTGCCCATGGGCGGCAAACAATTTGTCATCAAGGCCGTGCCGCCCGACGCCGTGCCCGAACTCGGTCCTTTGCCGCCGGACACCAAGCTGGTGTCGCAACGCACCGAGGTCAAACTCGGTGCGCGCAGACCAGGGCGTGTAGAAATCCTCTCCGGTTTGACAGCCGCTGACACGGTGGTCGTCGCAGGTCAGTTCCGTCTGCAAAAAGACGGCACAGCGCTGCGTGTGATCGAAACCAGGAACTGACATGCAACTGCCTGAACTGTCGATACGTCGCCCGGTTTTCGCGACCGTGTTGTCTATGCTGATTGTGCTGATAGGCGCCGTCTCCTTCAACCGCTTGGTGGTGCGCGAGTACCCCAAGATCGACAACCCCACGGTCACGGTAGAGACCCGTTACGTCGGCGCGTCCAGCGCGGTGATCGAGTCGCAGGTCACCAAAATTTTGGAGGACTCTTTGTCCGGTGTTGAAGGCTTGGACGTGATCACCTCTATCAGCCGCCAGGAACAAAGCCAGATCACAGTCAAATTTTTATTGACCCGCGACCCGGACGCTGCGGCCTCGGATGTGCGCGACAAAGTCTCGCGGGTGCGCCAGCGCTTACCCGCCGGGATTGATGAACCGGTGATTGCCAAGGTTGAAGCCGATGCGTTTCCGGTGATCTGGTTCTCGCTGAGTTCCGAAACCTTGAATACGCTGCAACTCAGTGATCTCGCCAACCGCATCGCCAAGCCCATGATGCAAACCGCGCCCGGTGTGGCCGATGTGCGCATCTTCGGCGAACGCAAATACGCCATGCGTATCTGGCTGGACACCGACCGCCTGGCCGCTTACAAGCTGACCACGCAGGATGTGGAAGAAGCTTTGCGCCGCTCCAACATCGAAGTGCCGGCCGGCAGGGTGGAGAGCCAGTCGCGCGAATTCAACGTGACCACCGCCACCGATTTGAGCAAACCCGAAGAGTTCGAGGACATCGTGGTGCGCAGCGTCAACGGCATGGTGGTGCGCATGCGGGATGTGGCCCGGGTTGAAATCGGTCCGTTGGCCGAGCGCTTTTTGGTGCGCTACAACGGCGGCGAAGCAGTGGCCTTGGGCGTGCTGAGAAACACCACCGCCAATCCGCTGGAGCTGACCAAAGCTTTGACAGCCATGCTGCCGCGCATCAAAGAAAACCTGCCACCTGCGGCCAAGATTGAAACCTCTTACGACTCGTCGGTGTTCATCGAAAAATCCATTGAAGCGGTTTACCAAACCATTCTGGAAGCCGCTGCATTGGTGGCCTTCGTCATCTTTTTCTTTTTGCGCACTCTGCGTGCGTCCATCATTCCGCTGATCACCATCCCTGTGTCGCTTACCGGCAGCTTCGCCTTGATGGCCATGTTCGGTTTTTCCATCAATTCGTTGACCTTGCTGGCGCTGGTGCTGGCCATCGGGCTGGTGGTGGATGACGCCATTGTGGTGCTGGAAAACATTTACCGCTACATCGAAGAGGGCATGGAACCGTTTGCCGCCTCCATCAAAGGCGTGAGGGAAATCGGTTTTGCCGTGGTCGCCATGACGCTGACTTTGGTGGCTGTGTTCGCGCCACTTGCATTCACGCCCGGGCGCACCGGTCGCTTGTTTGCCGAGTTTGCGCTGGCGCTGGCCGGTGCGGTGCTGGTGTCCGGTGTGGTGGCCTTGTCGCTGTCGCCCATGATGTGTTCGTTGCTGCTCAAGCACAATGACAAACCCGGCTGGCTGGACCGTTTCATTGGCGGCATGCTCGAGGGTTTGACGCAAGGCTATAGCCGCGTGCTGCGCTGGACTTTGACTGCCTCGCGTGTCGGCGGCATTCAGTTGTCCAGACGCTGGCTGGTGGTAGCCATCATGGTGGCGGCAGCCTGGGGTTCTTATATGTTGTTCGTCGCCGCCAAAACCGAACTCTCGCCCATGGAAGACCGTGGCGTGATCTTGGTTGTCATCAACGGGCCCGATGGCTCGACGCTGGAATACACCTCCAAATACGTGAATATGCTGGAAAAGTTAGGCCGCAGGTACAGCGAGTTCGATAAATTCTTCGCGGTGGTCGGCAATCCCACCGTGGCGCAAGGCGCGGTGTTCATGGCGGCCAAGCCGTGGGACGAGCGACCAAAATCCACGCTGGAGATTGCGCGAGAGATGATGCCTTTGATGTCAACTGTGCCAGGTGTCATGGCGTTTCCCATCACCCCGCCATCGCTGGGCCAGGCGTTTCGCGAGCGACCATTTAACTTCGTGGTCATCACTGGCGACAGTTATGAAAACCTGGCCAAAGTCACCAAAACTTTCCAAGATGAAATCGCTAAAAACCCGGGCATCCAAGGCGTGGACGTGGACTTGCGTTTGAACAAACCGGAAATCAGCATGGAAGTAGACCGGGATCGCGCCGCTGATCTGGGTATTCCGGTGGAAACCATTGCGCGTGCAGTGGAAACCGCCATGGGTGGGCGCACAGTCACGCAGTTCAAAAGCAATGGCGAACAGTACGACGTCGTGGTGCAGGCGACCGCGCAAGGGCGCGACACGCCCTCGGGCATAGAAAAGATTTTTGTGCGCGGCCACGGCGACGCCATGGTTCCTTTGTCGGCGCTGGTGAAGTTGAAAGAGGTGGTGGTGCCGCGCGAGCTCAACCATTTTGCGCAACGCCGCAGCGTCACATTCACGGCCAATCTGGCGCCCACGTATTCGCTGGGAGAGGCGCTGAAATTCATGAACGAGGTCAGCAAGAGAGTGCTGAAGTCCGGTTATTCCACCGACTTGAACGGCAACTCGCGCGAATTCCTACAGTCCACCGGTTCACTGACCGGCGTGTTTGTGCTGGCGCTGCTGTTCATTTTCCTGGTGCTGGCCGCGCAGTTTGAAAGCTTTGTCGACCCCTTCGTCATCATGCTGTCCGTGCCTTTGTCCATGGTCGGTGCATTGCTGGCCTTGAAATTCACCGAAAGCACTTTGAATGTGTACAGCCAGATCGGACTCATCACCTTGGTCGGATTGATCACCAAGCACGGCATTTTGATTGTCGAGTTTGCCAACCAGTTGCGCGCCGGCGGCATGTCGGCGCTGGACGCGGTGCATCGCTCGGCCACGTTGCGTTTGCGGCCTATTTTGATGACCACCGGCGCCATGGTGCTGGGCGCGATTCCGCTGGCGTTGGCGACCGGCGCGGGCTCGGAGAGCCGTCGTCAAATTGGCTGGGTGATTGTCGGCGGCATGTCGCTGGGAACCTTGCTGACCATCTTCGTGGTGCCGACCATGTACTCGCTGCTGGCGCGCAAGGGCACACCCGGGCCGAACATGACGGTGGTTGATGACACACCGCCGGCGCACGCGTAAAGAATTTCAGGGCAATAGGTCTTGAAGCTCTTGCAGCGTATTCGCATTGGCGAATGGGTGGACGCCTTCTGCGGTTTGCGTAAATTCACACAATGCCAGGGGTGATTCCTGTTGCGCCCACGCACTGATTTTGTGGCCGCCGTTTTGTAAAAAGTGGCGCAATGAATCCGTCAAACTACGGTGCATCAAACAAAACACAGGTTGCAATTCCCAAGTGTTGTCGGATGAGCGCGGCGTTTGCACCATGGCTATCAATGATTGTTTTGCTGTCGCCGCTGCTGCCAGTTTCTCCACCAAATCCAGCGGAAAAAACGGACTGTCACAAGGCACGGTGACAAGCCATTCGCTGTCGCAGTGTTGCAGCCCGCTGAGAAAACCGCTGAGCGGCCCCATGTCTGCAAAGTCTGTGTCAGCAATTACCTTCAAGCCGGTCAAGGCGTAGTCAGCGGGGTTGCGGTTGGCGTTGATCAGCACTTGCGTCACCTGCGGCTGCAAACGCATGATGGCGTGTTGCACCAGCGTCTGGCCGCGAAACAGTTGCAAACCTTTGTCCACGCCGCCCATGCGCGAAGCCCGCCCGCCAGCCAGTATGCAGCCGGTGATGTGGTGTTTAGCAGGAGGCTGAAACGCAGCGGGCAGCATGGTCAGCCGCCGATGTAGCTCATTTCCACGCGTTTTTTGCCGGGCGCAGTGGCGGGCAACTGGTTCAAGCCGCGTAGCTCTGAGTAGCGGTCTTCGCGTTGTTGCCAGATCAGGCCGACGGCCGAGGCGATGTCTGCGTCGCTGGCGCCTTCGCGCAACAGGCTGCGCAAATCGTGGCCTTGCACCGCGAACAAACACAAATACAACTGGCCTTCGGTAGACAAACGCGCGCGGTTGCAATCGCGGCAAAAGGCTTGCGTCACGCTGCTGATGACACCGACTTCGCCCAGCGCTGGATCGAATTGGCCTGAGGCGTCTGCATAGCCCCAGCGTTGCGCGGTTTCGCCCGGGGCGCTGGCTTCTAAAGGCACCAGCGGAAATTCGGTTTGCAATAGCTTGATCAGTTCGGCGGAGGGCAGCACCTCGTCCATCTTCCAGCCGTTGGTTTCGCCTACATCCATGTATTCGATGAAGCGCAACGTGATGCCGCTGCCTCGAAAGTGGCGCGCCATGGGAATGATTTCGCCGAGGTTGGTACTTTTCTTGACCACCATATTGATTTTCAGACCGCTGAAGTTGCCTTTGGCGTCGAGCCCCAGACCGGCTTTTTTGGCGGCTTCGATGCCGTCCAGCACATCGGCCACAGGGAAGTCCACATCATTCATGGCGCGGAAGATGGCGTCGTCCAAACCGTCGAGACTGACGGTGACGCGTTGCAGACCAGCGGCTTTCAGCGCTTGCGCTTTTCTTCTCAGCAATGAGCCGTTGGTGGTCAAGGTCAGGTCCAGCGGTTTGCCTTCAGGTGTGCGAAGCGCAGAGAGTTGTTCGATTAAGAGCTCGAGGTTTTTGCGCAGCAATGGCTCGCCGCCGGTGAGCCGGATTTTTTGCACGCCGTGCGCCACAAAAATGGACGCGGTGCGGGTGATTTCCTCAAAGCTCAAGAGTGAGGAGTGCGGCAGGTATTTGTAATTGGTGTCGAAGACTTCCTTGGGCATGCAGTAGTTGCAGCGGAAGTTGCATCGGTCGGTGACGCTGATACGCAAGTCGCGCAGCGGGCGACCAAGCTTGTCGCCGAGCAAACCGTTGGCAGGAATAGCTTGGGTGGGGATGGTGGCGCGGAGATTGCGCTGATCGATGACGGGGATGACGCGTTCTGACATGGGGGGATTGTCCCTCAGAACGGTTTTCGTCTAAGTTGGTCATATTTTTTAGTAACCCCACTTGGGTTTCGCAAATAGTCGAGGTTTAGGACAGGGGCATGACCTTGGTGAACAAGAGCGCCCAGGCCCTTGACCATCTCCACTGCCTCGAGCTTGAATTCCCGGTTGAATTTCCTTCTCGTATCCATAAACAACCTCCAGTTTCATTTAACACCTTAACAAAGTGTCTTTGAAACCAGCAGCAGCCCACAGCGTTCACTGCCGCGTAGGCAGCTTAGAAACGCAGCGGTCTCCCAAACCACCACGGCGGTGGGTTCACTGCCGCGTAGGCAGCTTAGAAAAAAGAAACCCTGAGCGACGACCAGAAGATGGAGTTCACTGCCGCGTAGGCAGCATAGAAATTGGCAGAAAAAGCCCACGCCAAAACCGTGGCCGTTCACTGCCGCATGGGCAGCTTAGAAAATGCAAGCATGACGCCGATTAACTAAACAAGTTGTACAGACATTGATTGACCGAGCTTAGAAGCTTGCTTCACAAACGATTTATCAAAGGTCAGCAATGCCTCGTCCTTTTGACTCAAACCCAAGTGAAGCGCGTCTGCAAAATCCAAGCCGTTGAGATACGCCGTCAGCGCATTACGTATGACTTGCTCATGCGCTGGTTTGAAATTCGGCAAACTCATCAATAGATTCAGGCTGTCAACAATCTCCGTCGACGTGCAGTCGTTCGACTCCAGAACCCATACCAATTCCAGCATGACAGTCACTGGGGCGGTAAATATCTCATTGGATGCAAGCAGGGCGCGGGCTTTTTTGAATTGCAAGACATCGTCTTTCAGCAGCAGTCGTGCCAAGACATTAGTGTCCAAGGCTTTCATGGCGCGTGACGCGCTTGGAGCTTGCGCTTGATCGCTGCTTCGGTGTCTGCATCACTGAGCCTTTGGCGTTCAGGCTTGAACAAACAACCGGCTACTTCTGAGAGTTGCGTCACCGTGTGTTTTGCCAAAGGCCGCAGCCGGATTTCACCGTCTATCCAGCTGACCTCCAACTGTGAACCCGCAGAAAGCTGAGCATCAAGCCGTATGGATTTGGGAATGACGAATTGACCTTTGCTGGAGAGTGTGACGGTTTCCATGGCGGGTAGGGTGAGTTAAGTAAGACAGATGGTAAGACAAATTAAATCTGCTGTCAATTTGAAACACTCCCCAAAAACGGGTCCATCTAAGGTTCAGGGAAAGGGTCGGTCAAAGGTTTGTTTCTGAGGCATTTATTGCACAGTAATTTGCACTTGTTTACCTGTTCGCGCCAACATATCTACCAACGCATCAATGGTGAATTTTACGGACTTCTTGTTGATCACATCAGATACCCTTGGACGTGTCACACCTAGGATCAAAGCGGCGTCAGATTGTTTTAAATCCTTCTCTTCAATCCAAACAGCAAGTTCTGTCATCAAGGACTCCTTGATGAACAGTTTCTCAGAGATGATCTTGTTGCTCTCTTCAAGTAGCTTGGCAGCCTCTTTTGGCTCAAAGCCCAACTCAGCGAAGATATTGGCACCTACCGGAGTGATGTGCCCCAATTTGCTATTGCGCTTCATTTCTTACTCCTTTCTTTGATCAATTCCTTGTACCGAGCTGAAGATAAATCTTTGTCCTTTTTACTTGTGACCGGTGTCTTTTTCTTGAAGCAGTGGAGCACATACACAGCCTCTTCAAACTTCGCCACATACATCACTCGAAACCACCCATCATCCAAGTTGATTCGAATCTCCTTTGTGCCGGGACCGACAATGTCAAAAGGTTTCCAATCGTCAGGATCAAGTCCTTTTTGAATTTGGTTCAACTGATGACCTGCCTGCTTGCGCGCTTCCAAGGTAAACGTTTTTTCGTCCGTTAAATCTTTGTAAGAGGATCCGCACCAGCCAATTGGCTTCTCTATGGGTTTGTCTTTCATAGCGACCCTAATGTATCAAATTTTATACACGCCATCAATCTGCTTCTTACATCTGTTCTTTAAGAGCTAGCGTTCAATTAATCAACAAATACTTAAATATTATGTAAAAACTCTTGTTGAGTATTTCTAAAGAATAAAAAAAGACCCGCCGAAGCGGATCTTCCTGTTTACTTAAAAAAAGCCAATTCAGCTTATTTCTTTTCTTCAGCAGCAGGCGCTGTAGGCGCCGCAGCAGCCGGAGCCGCTGAGGCGTCAGCAGGTGCGCTGATAGCCGCAGGTGTTTCCACCGCAACAGCCGTTTTAGCCACACTGCCACCATGGATCGACATCATCACGGGCACGATCAGCAGTGCCACGATGTTGATGATCTTGATCAAGGGGTTGACCGCAGGACCGGCCGTGTCTTTGTAGGGGTCGCCCACGGTGTCGCCGGTCACAGCAGCTTTGTGGGTGTCAGAACCTTTGCCGCCGTGGTGTCCGTCTTCAATGTATTTCTTGGCGTTGTCCCACGCACCGCCGCCGGTACACATGGAAATCGCCACGAACAAACCGGTGACGATGGTGCCCATCAACAAACCGCCCAAAGCCGCCGGGCCGAGGACCAAGCCGACCACGATAGGTGCGACCACTGGCAACAAGCTGGGGATCATCATTTCTTTGATGGCCGCTGTGGTCAACATGTCCACCGCGGTGTCGTACTCGGGCTTGCCGGTACCGTCCATGATGCCTTTGATTTCCTTGAACTGGCGGCGAACTTCCACCACCACCGCACCGGCGGCGCGGCCTACAGCCTCCATCGCCATCGCACCGAACAAGTAAGGAATCAAACCGCCGATGAACAAACCGATGATGACGTTGGGGTCACTCAAGTCAAACTTGATATGCGCGCCCAAGCCTTCGAGCTTGTGGGTGTAATCAGCAAACAGCACCAACGCAGCCAGACCGGCAGAACCGATGGCGTAGCCTTTGGTCACGGCTTTGGTGGTGTTACCCACCGCGTCCAGCGGGTCGGTGACATCACGCACACTGGCTGGCAACTCGGCCATTTCGGCAATGCCGCCTGCGTTGTCGGTGATGGGGCCGTAAGCGTCCAAAGCGACCACGATACCGGCCATGCTCAGCATGGAAGTGGCTGCGATAGCGATGCCGTACAAACCACCCAAGTCAAACGCGCTGTAAATAGCCGCACACACAAACAGCACGGGCCATGCGGTAGAGCGCATGGACACACCCAAGCCAGCAATGATGTTGGTGCCGTGGCCGGTGGTTGATGCTTGCGCGATGTGCTGCACTGGCGCGTACTGGGTGCCGGTGTAGTACTCGGTGATCCAGACCAGCGCACCGGTCAAAATCAAACCAATGGCGCAGGTGCCGAACAATTTGCCAGCGGTCAAGGCAGTGCCATCAGGCAATGTGATCGCCGCGGGAAACATCGACTGGGTCACAAAGTAAAAAGCAATCAGCGACAAGATGCCGGAGACAGCCAAGCCTTTGTAAAGCGCAGGCATCACATTGACCATGCCGGGGCTGGCTTTGACGAAGAAGCAACCGATGATGGATGCCACGATGGACACGCCGCCGAGTACCAGCGGGTAGAGCACCATGTTCGGGCCAGCGGTACCGGCCAGCATCGCGCCCAACACCATGGTGGCGATCAATGTCACTGCATAGGTTTCGAACAAGTCAGCGGCCATACCGGCGCAGTCACCGACGTTGTCACCGACGTTGTCAGCGATCACCGCAGGGTTGCGCGGGTCATCTTCAGGAATGCCAGCTTCGACTTTGCCCACCAAGTCAGCGCCGACGTCAGCGCCTTTGGTGAAAATGCCGCCGCCCAAACGCGCGAAGATGGAAATCAAAGATGAACCGAAGGCAAAACCTATCAGCGGGTTGAGCAAGCCGGCCAGCGCCTTGCCGTCAGCGGGCACGCCGCCAGCGGTCAGGTACCAGTAAAAACCGGTGACGCCGAGCAAACCCAAACCAACCACCAGCATGCCGGTGATGGCGCCGCCACGGAAGGCAACATCCAGCGCAGGGCCAATGCCCTTGGTAGCCGCTTGAGCGGTGCGCACGTTGGCACGAACAGAAATATTCATGCCAATGAAACCGCATGCGCCTGAAAGCACTGAACCGAGTACAAAGCCGCCGGCACTTAACGGGTCTAAGACCACCGCGATAAGCACAGCCAGAACCACGCCGACCATGGCGATGGTTTTGTATTGCCTTGCCAGATAAGCAGCCGCGCCGGTTTGAATGGCAGCAGCAATTTCTTGCATGCGGGCATTGCCTGCGTCTTGGGAAAGAATCCAGCTGCGAGTCCAGAACCCGTAAATCACGGCGATGAGGCCGCACGCTAGCGCAAATAACAGCGCTGTAGAACCAGTCATAAAATCTCCTTGAGTTGTTTCGCGAAGAGGGGGGGCAACGTTCAAAGGTTGTTTGCCCCACCTTTGCGTTGCTTCCTCACGCGCTCAACAGAGCGTGATTGGCCAACCCCAAGAATGTACGTCATTCGCTTTACCGTTCTGTGAATATGCGGGTTGTTGACGAAGTAAAACTAGGGTTAGTACTTACAAAACATGAGATAATTTTTGATTCATTCACCAAATTCAAAATAAACATGGCCTTAGACAACGTCACTGCCGGCAAAAATACACCGCATGAATTCAATGTCATCATTGAAATTCCCATGAATGCGGACCCGATCAAATACGAAGTCGACAAGGAAACTGGCGCGATTTTTGTGGACCGCTTCATGAGCACATCCATGCACTATCCGACCAACTATGGTTACGTGCCTAAAACCATCAGCGGCGATGGCGACCCGGTGGATGTCTTGGTGATCACACCGGTGCCGCTGATTCCCGGTGTGGTCGTGACTTGCCGCCCTATCGGCATTTTGAAAATGGAAGACGAAGCAGGCATGGACGGCAAAGTGCTGGCTGTGCCCACCGACAAAATTTTGTCTATCTATACTCAGTGGCAAAAGCCTGAAGACATGAACCCCATGCGCTTAAAAACCATCGCCCATTTTTTTGAACATTACAAAGACCTGGAGCAGGGCAAATGGGTGAAGATCATCGGCTGGGAAGGACCGCAATCGGCCATGCAGGAAATTGAAGAAGGTATTGCGAATTACCGCAAGCAACACGATTGATTTAAACGTTGCGCTTGAATGGATTGCGTTCGTCGAGGTGCTCGAGGTAGTTGTCCACGCCTCGTCCCTCGCGGTTTAAAAATTCTTCAACCGCTTTTGAAAAACGCTTGTCCGCCAACCAATGCGCGCTGTGCGTGCTGACCGGCATCAAGGCCCGCGCCATTTTGTGTTCCCCTTGTGCACCGCCTTCAAAACGTTGCACGCCGTTGGCGATACACCATTGCAAAGGCTGGTAATAGCAGGCCTCGAAATGCAGGCAATCCACCCGCTCTAAAGCGCCCCAATAACGCCCGTAGGCCACTGCTTGTAGGCTGCCCAAGCCGTGTACGCCAATCAAACTGCTGGCCATAGGAACACCGTTACGCTCGGCGATAAACAACAACCAGTTCTGCGCCATGTCTGTGCGCATACGATGGAAAAAATCCGGTGTCAGATAAGGCGCGTTGCCGTGTTCCAGGTATGTGCGCTCATAGCACTGGTAGAAAAAACGCCAGTCTGTTTCGCTAATAGCCGCGCCATGTGAGTGTCTGAACACGACGCCAGCCTCGGCCACTTTGCGTCTTTCCTGGCGGATTTTTTTGCGCTTCTCCTGGTTCAAGCTGCCTAAAAACGCTTCAAAGTCTGTCCAGCCCAGGTTTTGCCAATGGAATTGCACGGTCTGGCGATGTAGCAATTCAGCCCGCGTGGTGGCTGCGATGTCGGCGGCACTGCCGAACAGCAAATGCAGCGAAGAGAGTTTTTCGTCTGCGCACCAGGAGATGAGCGCGTTCAACAACATGTCGCGGTGCTCGTCGCTGTCGGCCAGTAAGCGCGAACCGGGCACCGGCGTGAACGGCACGGCTATCAAAGCTTTGGGGTAATAGTTCAAGCCATGCTGGTTGTAGGCATTGGCCCAAGCCCAGTCGAAAACGTATTCGCCGTAGGAATGGGTTTTCAAGTAAAGCGGGCAGGCCGCGACCAGGGTTTCGCCGTGCCAGAGGGAAAAAAACCGGGGCGTCCAGCCACTGGCAGTTACCGCGCTGCGGCTGTCGTGCATGGCCAGCAAATAAGCGTGTTGCATGAAAGGCGTGGGGCAATCCTGCGTCGCCAGCAGTGCATCCCAGTCGGCGGCTGGTATTTCCCCGGGGTGTTCGTGCACCCGAATGCCATAATCGTTCAGCTTAATTTGCATTTCTTCCATGACGCTTCAACTCAGTGTAGCCCAGCTCAATTTCACCGTCGGCGATATGCCGGGTAATGCCCGCAAAATCATCGACGCCGCGCGCACGGCTTACCAGCGCGGCGTTCGCTTGCTGATCACGCCTGAACTCGCGATTTGCGGTTATGCCGCCGAAGACTTGTTTTTGCGTCCTTCATTCATTGCTGCCTGCCAAGAGGCGGTGGCGCTGGTGCAAACCGAACTAGCCCCTTTACTAGGCATGCATGTGGTGGTCGGACATCCCAGCGGCGACGACAAACGCACGCGCTCGGTGGCGGTGCAACAGCGTTTCAACATGGCTTCGGTGTTTTGTGAGGGGCAATGTATAGCCAGCTATGCCAAGCGCGAATTGCCCAATTACCAGGTGTTCGACGAACGCCGCTATTTCATTCCCGGCCAAGATGCCTGCGTGTTTGAAGTTGATGGCGTGCAGATAGGCTTGCTGATTTGCGAAGACGCCTGGTTTGAGCAACCCGCCTTCGATGCACGCCAAGCGGGCGCGCAATTGCTGGTGGTGATGAACGCATCACCGTTTCACCGGGGTAAAAGCCTGGAGCGTGAAGACGCCATGCGGGTGCGCTCTCTTGCCACCGGCTTGCCCTTGGTTTATGCGCATCTGGTCGGCGCGCAGGATGAAGTGGTGTTTGAAGGCCGGTCGTTTGCCTTGCAGTCGGACGGCGAGCTGGCCGGTCGTGCGCCAGGTTTTGTGGAAGACGCTTTTGAAATCAGCTGCTTTAAACAATTCGCCAAACTGACACTTAGCGCTGAGCAAGCCCCAATGGCCGATGATTTGTCTGACGTCTGGCAGGCGCTGGTGCTGGGTGTGCGCGATTACATAGGCAAAAACAGATTTCCGTCGGTGTTGCTGGGTTTGTCAGGCGGTATTGATTCAGCGTTGGTGATGGCGATTGCGGTTGATGCGCTTGGCGCCGACAGGGTGCGCGCGGTGATGATGCCTTCTCCCTATACCGCCGGTATCAGCTTGACCGATGCCCGCGAGATGGGGCAGCGCATGCAGGTGCGCTACGACGAGTTGTCCATCGTTCCCATGTTCAATGAATTCTTGCAAACGCTGGCGTCCGATTTCCAAGGCAAACCGGTGGACACCGCCGAAGAAAACATACAAGCCCGCATACGCGGCACCTTGCTCATGGCCATGTCCAACAAACACGGTTCTATCGTGCTGACTACAGGTAATAAAAGTGAAATGGCGACGGGCTACTGCACCTTGTACGGAGACATGGCAGGTGGTTTTGCGGTCATCAAGGATGTGTCCAAAACCCTGGTTTACCAACTGGCCAACTGGCGCAATTTGCACGACCCTTTCAACACCTGCCAGACGCCGATTCCAGAGCGCATCATCACTCGCCCGCCCAGCGCCGAATTGCGCGAAGACCAGACCGACCAGGACAGCTTGCCGGCCTACGATGTGCTCGACGCCATCGTTGAGCGCTACATGGAGCAGGACCATAGCCAGCAGCAAATTGAAGCGGCTGGATACCATAAGGCCGACGTGGATCAAGTCATACGCTTGATTCGCATCAATGAATACAAACGCCGTCAGGCGCCCATAGGAGTAAGGATTACCCACCGTGGCTTCGGCAAAGATTGGCGTTATCCTATAACCAGTCTTTTTCGCGCCTGAACAGGCTTGTTTGTCAGTCTCAAAGGGAAGAAACACCATGAAACAAATCACTGCCATCATCAAACCCTTCAAACTCGAAGAAGTGCGCGAAGCGCTTGCCGAATGCGGCGTCACTGGCCTGACGGTCACTGAGGTCAAAGGTTTCGGCCGTCAAAAAGGCCATACCGAGTTGTACCGGGGCGCTGAATACGTGGTTGATTTTTTGCCCAAGGTCAAGGTTGAGGTTGTTGTCAATACGGAAGATGTCGATCGTTGTGTCGACGCCATTGTGACGGCGGCTCGCACCGGCAAAATCGGTGACGGCAAAATCTTTGTCACTGCGGTGGAAAAAGTGGTGCGCATACGCACTGGTGAAACCGACGAAGCAGCGGTTTAAGTGGTCGGCCATGTGAGAACCTCCCGGCTTTTGCAAAGGCTATGGTAAAGGGTTTTAAATACCCTTTAAGCCATCTGAGGCAGACAGTCCGGCGGCCTCTATCAGGCGCGGCAGCAAGGTCTCAATAGAGCCGGACTGCAAAACAAAATCCATTTGCCAGTCTGAGACAAAACCTTTTTCTACAGTGTTTTGCATGAAGTGTTGTAAGCCGTCGTAATAACCATCGACGTTCAACAGCCCAATGGGTTTGTTGTGAAAACCCAGTTGTTTCCAGGTCCAGACTTCAAACAATTCTTCAAACGTGCCTATGCCGCCTGGCAGCGCAAGAAATGCGTCGGCGCGTTCGGCCATCATGAATTTGCGCTGGTGCATGTTGTCGACCATGTGCAATTCGTCGCAATGGGTGTTGGCGGTTTCTTTTTCAGCCAGCGCATGCGGAATGATGCCGATCACCCGCCCGCCTGCGGCCTTGGTAGCCATGGCGACCGTGCCCATCAAGCCGTTGCCGCCGCCGCCATAAACCAGCTGGCCCTGGCGAGAGCCTATCCATTCACCGACGACGGTGGCGGCCTGAGTAAAGCTGCTGAGGTTGCCGGGGCGCGAGCCGCAATACACACACAAAGAAAAAGTTGGTTTCATGACGCTATATTGTCAGGTGTTCAAGTCATTTGAATGAACACTTGCCGGTGCAGGGCGCACATCTATCAAACGTGTGCCACTCCAGTGATCGTGCCAGAATTGCCTGTCAGGGTGAAAACGGCTGAGAATTGCCCACACAAAAACCCAGATCAAGCAGGCCAGCACAGTGATTAAAGTGGGCGCATTTGAGAGCTGTGCAAAAACCAGCGGAGGCATAAACCATACCCAGCTCAAGGCATAGCGCAACAGGGCTCTGCGTTGTGTCAATACTTGTCCGTTGGTATCGACCAGCCGCAAATGCCAGGTTTTCATGGCAAGCGTCTGGCCCTTGTGCCAGAACCAGGTGAAATAGACGGCCAGTACCAGACAGACAAAGGCTTGTAATCCGTGGCGGTTGTCCAGCGCATGCCGGGTTTGGCTTAGGGTACTGAACAAATAGCCTGCGATGAAAATCACACCGAATAAAAGCATACCTTCATAAAGCCAGCAACTGAGCCTGCGTGCGACTGAGGGGGTTGGAAATCGAGTCAATCCGGTGACCTGCGGCAAAGGCGCAGACATCATGGTTTATCAGCAGAATTGCGTTTTCGGATGGGCAGCAGAGTTTGCGGATTGACCTCAGCAGTTTCTATGCGCGGCGGTTTTTGCTGACCTTCTTTGGTGGTGCTAGGTGTCACTGTGAGTTTTTCGGGAGCCACCGGGCGCACAGCCATAGCAGCGCCTTTGGACCACGCGGGTTTGCCTTGGGATAGCTTGTTTTTTTCGTCGTCGTTCAGCGATCGGTAGGCTTCCCATTTGGCGATTTTTTCGTCCGGACTCAACTGCTGCGAATGGGCAAAATGAAGCCTGGCCTGGTAACGTTGGGCCGGAGTTAGCGCCGCCCATTCACGCATACGTTCCTGCGCCACCGCTTGCGCGGCAGGACTGAGGTTGGGGAAGTTTTTAGCGATGGCCAGCCATTTGCGTTTGCGGTTTTCTTCCAGCGAAGGCCATAAATGTTTCAGAGGCTCAAGAATGTTGTGTTGTTGTGCATTCAATTCAGACCAGCGAGGCCCTTCCTCGCTGACTGGCGCAGGTTTTGCGCCGCCGGCGGTGGTTTGCGGTTTGGTTTGAGCCACACACTTGCTGGTGGGGCCAGACAAAGCAGCCAGCAGACAGGCAAGACCTGTGATCGCCAAAGAGTTGTAACGCAGGCGCATCAATCTTTTTGCAGGGTTTTGTTTTTAAGGAAATCTATGAACGCCGGGTCGGCATAGGCCTCAGGCGGCAAATCATCTATAAGCAAGGCGGAGTCAACTTCAGCCAACTCAAGCGCGGCCTGATCGTTGTGAAAATCATAAAGCAGCATCAGACCGGCAGCCAGGCAAATAAGCGGAATGAAAGACACCAGCAATTTGTAAATTTCATGCGTTTGAGACGGAAAAGGCAGGCGCAGCGTGCCATTGGCCTGCGCTTGAGGGTCTGCAACAGTGCTCAACTCGGCGCGGCGTGCGCGACCGGCGGCCAGCGCACGGGTGCGCGCGGCGCGTAAGCGCTCGCTGATGTCGTAGGGGAGTTGCTGGCTGTGCTTATCCAAAAGCGCTGCCATGCGCATGCCCATCTTGTCTTGCTGTGTGAATTGAGTAGGTTTCATGGTTTCAGTCCTTTGGCAGTCAGGGCTTTGTGTAAGGCTTGGATCGCTCTGGAGCAGTGTGTTTTAACACTTCCTTCAGAACACCCCATGGCAGCAGCTGTCTCAGACACATTGAGCTCTTCCCAATAACGCAGCAGAAAGGCTTCTCGTTGACGTCCCGGCAGTTTTTCTATTTCTGATTCGATGGCGCGCACTGTTTCGGTGCTTGACAACAGCTCCTGGGCGCTTTCAGCGGCAGGTGCTGAATCAAATTGTCCGAGAATTTTCAGAAAATTTAAACTTTCATCCTCATTATCTATACCTAGATCATTGTAATTGCTGAACAATGCATTTCGGGTTTTCTGCCGCCTGAACCAGTCTAGCGTGGTGTTGGAGAGTATGCGCTGGAACAACATGGGCAGTTCTTCTGCCGGTTTATCAGCGTAATGCTCCGCCAGTTTCATCATGCTATCTTGCACGATGTCAAGGGCGGAGTCCTCATCGCGGACGTGATAGAGAGACCGCTTAAAGGCGCGTTTTTCCACGCCTGCCAGGAAATCTGAGAGTTCTTTGTCGGTAGCCAAGTGGATGCTGTTGCAGTTAAATCGCTG
Organism: Bordetella parapertussis; assembly: GCA_945870575.1. Taxonomy (GTDB): domain Bacteria; phylum Pseudomonadota; class Gammaproteobacteria; order Burkholderiales; family Burkholderiaceae_C; genus Limnohabitans. The sequence continues at coordinate 24,858 of CAMBSK010000004.1, forward strand.
GCAAAGCCGTATGCGCTTGAGTGTTGTCGTTATTTGTGTAGAGATTATGTCACCGACATTTAAATGCGCCGGTATGAGAAGAAACCATAAGTAAATGGTGTCATAATAGTTGGCTCCCCAAGAAAAGGATCCGGGCTTGGTGTTAAACGCTTATGGCCTGGTATCTAAAGTCTTAATGCGCCTTCACAAGAGGTGGCAAAAAGGCACCCTGGGTTTTTCGTCCACGAAATTCACAAAGGTTATACGCCATGGAAATCTCCAAAGCAGAGTTGCAGTCCGCTGCCGTTATCAGTCAACAAAATAATGCGCCCATAGAAATTAACGGCTCTGACATTCTCGTCAAAGCCTTGCAGGCAGAAAACGTCAAATACATCTGGGGTTATCCAGGCGGCGCAGTGCTTCATATTTACGATGCGCTTTACAAACAAGACACCATTCAGCATGTGCTGGTGCGCCATGAGCAGGCGGCGGTGCACGCAGCCGACGGCTACGCCCGTGCAACCGGTGATGTAGGTGTTGCACTTGTCACTTCCGGTCCCGGTGTGACCAATGCCGTCACAGGAATTGCTACTGCCTACATGGACAGTATCCCTATGGTCATCATCACCGGCCAAGTACCCACGCACGCCATCGGTCTGGATGCTTTCCAGGAGTGCGACACCGTGGGCATCACGCGTCCTATCGTCAAACACAATTTCCTGGTCAAGGATGTGCGCGACATGGTGGACATCCTGAAAAAAGCTTTCCATATTGCCCGCAGCGGTCGTCCCGGCCCTGTGGTTGTCGATATTCCTAAGGACGTGTCATTCAAGAAAACCATGTATGCCGGTTACCCGGCCACGGTGGAAATGCGCTCCTACAACCCGGTGCGCAAAGGCCATTCGGGCCAGATCCGCAAGGCCTTGCAACTGTTGCTGGCAGCCAAGCGCCCGTTCATTTACACCGGCGGCGGTGTTCTGATGAGCGAGGCTTCTGCGGAACTGCGCAAACTGGTCGATATGCTGGGCTTTCCTTGTACCAACACTTTGATGGGCTTGGGTGCTTATCCAGCCAGTGACCGCAAATTCCTCGGCATGCTGGGCATGCACGGCACGGTGGAAGCCAATAACGCCATGCAAAACTGCGATGTGCTGTTGGCCGTCGGCGCACGTTTTGACGACCGCGTTATCGGTAACCCCAAACATTTCGCGCAAAACGAACGCAAGATTATTCACATCGACATCGATCCTTCCAGCATTTCTAAGCGCGTCAAGGTCGACATTCCTATCGTCGGCGATGTCAAAGACGTATTGACCGAAATGATTGGTATGTTGAATGAAACACCAGCCAAGCCCGATCCCAAATCGCTGGCCGCCTGGTGGGAAACCATAGAGGCCTGGCGCGCGCGCGATTGCTTGAAATACGATCGCAACAACACCGAAGTCATCAAGCCTCAGCACGTCATAGAAACCCTGTGGAACATGACCAAGGACGTAGAAGCCTATGTCACCTCGGACGTGGGTCAACACCAGATGTGGGCCGCGCAGTATTACCGTTTTGACCAGCCGCGCCGCTGGATCAACTCCGGGGGTCTGGGCACCATGGGCGTGGGTATTCCTTACGCCATGGGCATCAAGCTGGCCAAGCCCGACAGCGAGGTTTATTGCGTCACCGGTGAAGGCTCTGTGCAAATGTGTATTCAAGAGTTGTCCACCTGTTTGCAATACAACACGCCCATCAAAATTCTTTCGCTGAATAACCGGTATCTCGGCATGGTTCGACAGTGGCAGGAAGTCGAATACGAAGGCCGTTACAGCCACAGTTACATGGACGCTTTGCCTGACTTCGTCAAGCTGGCCGAAGCTTATGGCCACGTCGGTATGTTGATTGAACGTCCGCAGGATGTGGAGCCCGCCTTGCGTGAAGCCCGCGCACTCAAGGACAGAACCGTGTTCATGGATTTCCGTACCGATCAAACTGAAAACGTGTTCCCCATGGTGCAAGCTGGTAAGGGCATCACAGAAATGCTTCTCGGTAGCGAAGACCTTTAATCCAAACTTAACTTTTTGACGAATCTATTGTCCGCCGAGTCGCCAAGTTACCGCTTGGCGGGGAGGGCGGCGAAAAGAGGAATCCATACACATGAAACACATCATTGCAGTATTGTTAGAAAACGAACCCGGCGCTTTATCTCGGGTCGTTGGTTTGTTCTCAGCGCGCGGCTACAACATCGAATCGCTGACCGTTGCTCCCACCGAAGACCCCAGTCTGTCGCGCATGACTTTGCAGACATCGGGCTCGGACGACGTGATTGAGCAAATCACCAAACACTTGAACCGCTTGATTGAAGTCGTCAAGGTGGTCGATCTGACCGAAGGCGCTTACACCGAACGTGAATTGATGATGGTCAAGGTTCGCGCGGTCGGCAAAGAGCGGGAAGAAATGAAGCGCATGGCGGATATTTTCAGGGGCCGCATCATTGATGTGACCGATAAAAGCTACACCATTGAGTTAACCGGCGACGTCTCGAAAAACGATGCCTTCCTGGAAGCTATCGAGCGCAGCGCGATTCTGGAAACAGTGCGCACCGGCGCCAGCGGCATAGGCCGCGGTGAACGCGTGTTGCGGGTTTGAATTGAAACAACATTTAAGGAGAGAACCATGAAAGTTTATTACGATAAAGATTGTGATTTGAGCCTGATCAAAGGCAAAACCGTGGCCATCATCGGCTATGGCTCACAAGGCCATGCACACGCACAAAACTTGAACGATAGCGGTGTCAAAGTCGTGGTCGGTTTGCGCAAGGGCGGCGCTTCCTGGGACAAAGTCGGCAAAGCCGGTTTGACCGTCATGGAAGTCAACGATGCCGTGAAAATGGCCGATGTCGTCATGATTTTGTTGCCCGATGAGCAAATCTCCGAGGTCTACAACAACAACATCGCGCCGCACATGAAGCAAGGCGCTTCATTGGCGTTTGCCCACGGTTTTAACGTGCATTACAACCAAGTCGTGCCACGTGCAGACTTGGATGTGTGGATGGTGGCTCCTAAAGCACCCGGCCACACAGTGCGTTCAACTTACGCCCAAGGCGGCGGCGTGCCTCATCTGGTGGCGATTCACCAGGACAAATCGGGCAAAGCGCGCGACCTGGCCCTGAGCTACGCCATGGCCAATGGCGGCGGCAAAGCCGGCATCATCGAAACCAATTTCCGCGAAGAAACCGAAACCGATTTGTTCGGCGAACAAACCGTGTTGTGCGGCGGTGCGGTTGAACTCATCAAAATGGGTTATGAAACTTTGGTCGAAGCCGGTTACGCGCCTGAAATGGCGTATTTTGAATGCCTGCACGAATTGAAGTTGATCGTCGACCTGATTTATGAAGGCGGCATCGCTAACATGAACTACTCCATCTCTAATAACGCCGAGTACGGTGAATACGTGACCGGCCCCGAGGTGATCAACGAGGAATCCCGCGCAGCCATGCGCAATGCGTTGAAGCGTATTCAAACCGGCGAATACGCCAAGATGTTTATTTTGGAAGGCCGCACCGGCTACCCCAGTATGACTGCGCGCCGCCGTTTGACCGCTGACCACTCCATCGAGAAAGTCGGCTCGCAACTGCGCGCCATGATGCCTTGGATCGCCAAAAACAAACTGGTCGACCAGACCCGCAATTGATGAACTACCCGCACCCTTTATTGGCGCGCGAAGGCTGGCCTTTCATCGGGCTGGCCGCTGTTGCCTCTTTGCTGTTGACACTGCTCTGGGGCTGGCAAGCGGCATTGCCGGCCTACATCGTGCTGGTGTTTGTGGTTCAGTTTTTCCGCGACCCGCCACGCGCTGTGCCGGACGTGGCGAACGCAGTGCTGTCACCAGCCGATGGCCGCATCGTTAAGATCGAAAAAGTGCGCGACCCGTATGCCGATCGTGACGCCTTGCTGGTCAGCGTATTCATGAATGTGTTCAATGTCCACAGCAATCGCTCTAGCGTCAACGGGCGGGTGCGGGCGGTGCATTACTTCCCGGGCCTGTTTGTGAATGCTGATCTGGACAAAGCCTCAACGGAAAACGAACGCAACGCTGTCATCATTGATGCCGAGGTCAACGGTGAATATCAAGTGGTCACGCTGGTGCAGGTCGCCGGTCTGATTGCGCGCCGCATTCTTTGCTATGTGCATCCCGGCGACTCGCTCGAAAAAGGCCAGCGTTACGGCTTTATCCGTTTCGGTTCACGCGTCGATGTGTACCTGCCATTGACCGCGGTTGTTTGCGTCGCGCCCGGCGATGTGGTCTCAGCCACCAGCACCGTGTTGGCCACGCTGTAAAGCCATGAATCCGCAAGAACCGAACGACCACGTAGAAGAAGTGCCCAGCCGTTTGCGCAAGGGCATTTACGTGCTGCCCAATCTGTTCACGCTGGCGGCTTTGTTTGGCGGTTTTTATGCCATTGTCATGGCCATGAACAACCACTATGAAGCTTCTGCCATCGGTGTGTTCGCCGCCATGGTGCTCGACAGCCTGGACGGGCGCGTGGCGCGCATGACCAACACCCAATCTGCGTTCGGCGCGCAAATGGATTCGCTGGCCGACATGGTGTCTTTCGGGGCAGCCCCGGCTTTGATCAGCTATGAATGGGCGCTCAAGGACCTGGGCCGCTGGGGCTGGTTTGCCGCCTTTGTGTATTGCGCTTGTGCTGCTTTGCGTCTGGCCCGCTTTAACGTCAATACCTCGGTGGTCGATAAGCGCTTTTTCCAAGGACTACCGTCACCTGCGGCAGCGGCGCTGGTGATGGGATTTGTCTGGTTTGTCACCGTGCTTGAAATTAACAAAGCTGACATGGCTTGGCTGATTTTTACGCTCAGCCTATATGCTGGTTTGACCATGGTCAGTAACGTGCCGTTTTACAGTTTCAAAGATTTCCGCATGCGCAAAAGTGTGCCGTTTGCGGTCATCGTCTCTATCGCCCTGATCATTGCTGTCATCAATATTCACCCGCCCATCGTGTTGTTCTCGCTGTTCATGGCTTACGGATTCAGCGGCTACGCTGTGTATGGCTGGCGCCGTGCCAAAGGCCTGCCCACCAGCGTGATCAGCACCTCCACGGACGAGCCTGATGAGAAAGGTTTGCATTAAGAAGCCGTTTTTCTTTATGCTACATTCCAGTCATGACCAATTTGCTCAACACACTGCTACTAGGCTCCCAAGGGCCCGGACAGTAACGCTTGCGCGATTGTTTCCTAGGCCCGTATGCACCCGCAACGGGCCTTTTGTTTTGGTGCTTTGCGGATTGAGCGGTGGCTAAACACACAGGAGTTGATTGATGAGCGACCATTTGATTATTTTTGACACCACCTTGCGCGATGGCGAGCAATCCCCCGGCGCGTCCATGACGCGGGACGAGAAATTGCGGATTGCCAGACAACTGGAAAGACTGCGTGTCGATGTGATTGAAGCTGGTTTTGCCGCCAGCTCGGAAGGCGATTTCCAGGCGGTCAAGGCGATTGCCAATGCCATCACCGAGTCCATTGTTTGTTCCTTGTCTCGCGCCAATGATCGGGATATTTCACGTGCCGCGGAGGCCCTCAAAGACGCCAAGCGTTCACGCATACACACTTTCATTGCGACCTCTGCTTTGCACATGGAGAAAAAACTGCGAATGACGCCAGATCAGGTGTTTGAGCAAGCCAAACAATCTGTGCGTTTTGCGCGTAACTTGGTGGCTGATGTTGAATTCAGCCCTGAAGATGGCTATCGCAGCGATGTGGATTTTTTATGCCGCGTGATCGAAGCCGTTATTGACGAAGGTGCGACCACCATCAACGTGCCTGACACCGTGGGTTACGCCGTGCCCGAGTTGTACGGTCATTTCATCAAAACACTGCGCGAGCGTATTCCCAATTCAGACAAGGCCGTCTGGTCGGTGCATTGCCACAACGATCTAGGCATGGCGGTGGCCAATTCTCTGGCCGGTGTACAAATAGGCGGTGCCCGCCAGGTCGAATGCACCATCAACGGTTTGGGCGAACGCGCCGGTAACTGTTCGCTTGAAGAAATTGTGATGGCGGTGAAAACCCGCAAAGATTATTTTGGTTTGACGCTGGGGATTGAAACGCAACATATTCTGGCGGCCAGTCGCATGGTCAGCCAGACCACCGGTTTTGTTGTTCAACCCAACAAGGCCGTGGTCGGCGCGAACGCGTTTGCGCACGCCTCGGGCATACACCAGGACGGCGTGTTGAAAGCCCGCGATACCTACGAAATCATGCGCGCTGAAGACGTGGGTTGGAGTGCGAACAAAATCGTGCTGGGCAAATTAAGCGGTCGCAATGCGTTCAAGCAGCGTTTGCAGGATTTGGGTGTCGAGCTTGAAAGCGAAGCCGAAACCAATGCAGCATTCACACGCTTTAAGGAATTAGCTGACCGCAAAAGCGAAATTTTCGACGAAGACATTTTGGCCCTGGTCAGCGAAGAAAGCGTGTCACGCGACGACGATGTTTTCACCTTTGTCAAGCTGTCGCAGCGCAGCGAAACCGGTGAGCAACCGCATGCTTCCATCGTGTTCACAGACGCGGGCAAAGAAGTGTCGTGTGAATCCGGAGGCAACGGCCCGGTTGATGCCTCGCTCAAAGCGATTGAAAAACACGTGCAAAGCGGCGCTGAAATGGTCTTGTATTCGGTCAACGCCATCAGCGGCTCGACTGAAAGCCAAGGCGAAGTCACGGTGCGATTGCAAAACAATGGTCGCATCGTCAACGGTGTGGGCGCTGATCCTGACATCGTGGTGGCTTCTGCCAAAGCTTATTTGAGTGCCCTGAACAAATTGCAAAGCAAGGCGGAACGCGTAGCAGCCCAGGGTTGAGTCAATATGAATCCCTTTTGATTCATTGAAAACCCTGAGTGCTTTAAAAATGACATGCAAGTCTTTGATATTGCCAGATTTTTCAAATAGGCTTAAACTCCGCTATATCGGTTTTTACACCGAATGAGGATAGTCTTTTGAAAATTTTCCGCACTTACATGATTATTGTTGTCACCGCTTTGAGCTTGGCGTTGTTTTCAACCGCTTCTTTTGCCCGCCCGCACACAGTGGCAAGCAAGAAATCGGCGGTCAAAATGAAAGTCGCCCGCAAAAAAGTCAAGAAGTTACGCGCTCGTGCTGTGGTGCCGGCTCGTCCCTCCTTCGGCAAGATCGCCGGTCTGCATGGCAGCAGTGACGAGTTGTCACTCAAATCCAGCGTCGCCTATGTCATCGATCAAGACACCCAGGAAGTTCTGCTCAGCAAAAATGACAACGCCATTCTTCCTATCGCCTCCATCACCAAGTTGATGACAGGTTTGGTGATTCGTGAATCCAATCTCAGCATGGATGAACCCATCACCATCACCAGCGAAGATGTGGACATGGAAAAAGGCAGCAGTTCACGCCTGCGCCCGGGCACCACCTTGACTCGCGGCGAATTGCTGCACTTGGCACTCATGTCCAGCGAAAACCGGGCTGCTCACGCGCTCGGCCGTACCTTCCCACAAGGCTTGAGCGCATTCATCAGTCAGATGAACAGCAAGGCCAAACAACTGGGCATGAGCGACACCAACTACGCCGAACCTACCGGCTTGTCAAGCAAAAACCAGTCCTCTGCCAAAGACCTGGCCACGCTGGTCGCTTATGCCGCCAACGACCCCATCTTGCGCCAATTGACCACGTCAGGTGGCACGGCAGTTGAAGTGGGAAACCACACCTTGAAATACAAGTCGACCAACCGTTTGGTGACTAACCCGCAATGGAGCATAGATTTGCAAAAAACCGGCTACATCTCTGAAGCCGGTCAATGCCTGGTCATGCAAGCCAAAATCGCCGGTCGCAAACTGGTCATGGTGTTTCTGGATTCAGCCGGTAAATTCAGCCGCACAGCGGACGCAGAACGCGTGCGCCGCTGGGTAGAACTGCGTCACCCGGCTGTGAAGCCGCAAACCTGAAACCGCTGGCGCGGCAGACGGCTTGTCAGTCTGCCCTGAATCCCAGCAAGTTCGATATATGACTGGCGGTGGCTTGAAGTTTGGCCAGCCAGCCTTCGTCCAACCGGTCAGCCGGTGCTGAAATAGACAAGCCTGCAATCAGCTTGGCCTGATCGTCATAAATACCGGCGGCCATGCAACGCACCCCAAGTTCAAGTTCTTCGTTATCCCTGGCAAAACCGTTTTGGCGGACTTTAGCCAGTTCCTTTTCCAACACGGCTAATTGCGTGATGCTGTTGCGGGTATGTCCGCTCAAACCGGTTTTGGTGGCATAGGCGCGCACACGCGCCGTCTCATCAGCCGCCAGAAATAATTTGCCCACCGACGTCAGGTGTAACGGCGCCCGTCCGCCTATGGCGCGCACCACTTGCATGCCGGAGCGCTCGCTGTAGGCGCGCTCCACATACACAATTTCGTCGGCTTGGCGCACGCTCAGGTTGACCGGTTGCTGAATCATTTGATGCAATTCACGCATGGGTTTGAGCGCGGCATCGCGCACATTCAAACGGGCTTTGACGAAATTGCCCAACTCCAGCAAGCGCATGCCGAGCCGGTAGTGGCCCGGCTCCGGCCTGTCAACAAACCGGCCGCCGACCAGGTCATTCAAAATACGGTGCGCGGTAGAGGGGTGAAGCCCGGTCTTTTCGCTGATGTCCTTGAGCGTGGTCGTGCCTTCTCTGGTGGCCAGCTCATTCATTAAAGTGAACATCCGCTCCAATACTTGTATGGAGGGGGTGCGAGTTATATCGTCATCGGAATTTCGCATGGCGGGATTTTAAGCCCCGCAGCTTCAGGCCTCACGCCACTGGCCGTCGATCAGCAATTGGTGCGGTTTAAACAAGGCTTTGTAATCCATTTTGGGGCTTTGCGCTATCCAATAGCCGAGGTAAACATAAGGCAGGCCGAGGCGGCGCGCTTGGTCGATTTGCCAAAGCACGCAAAAAGTGCCCAGGCCCGATTTGGCTTGCGGATCAAAAAACGTATACACGGCAGACAAACCATCATTCAACATATCCAGGATGGACACCATGCGCAATTTGCCGGGGCTGCGGTCCTGCAACGGCGGGTCGCGAAATTCCACCAAGCGCGAATTGACACGGCTTTGCAGCAAAAACTGGGTGTATTGCTCGACGCTGTCCTGGTCCATGCCGCCACCTGCGTGTCTGCCGGTCTGGTATTGCAAGTACAAGTCGTAATGCTCGGGCACATAGGTCAATTCGCAGATTTGCGCGGTCAGATCCGAATGCTGTTTTTGGGTGCGGCTCTGACTTCGGTTGGGCTGGAACGGTTCAGCAAGTATGCGCAATGGAACGCAGGCACGGCAGCCGTCGCAATACGGCCGGTAAGTGAACAAACCACTGCGTCTAAAGCCTTTGGCTACCAGCTCTGAATAAGTGTCGTTGTGAATCAGGTGGCTGGGGGTGGCGACCTGTGACCTGGCCTGCCTGTCATCCAAGTAGCTACAAGGGTAGGGCGCAGTGGCGTAAAACTGCAAAGATTGAAGCGGTAAATCCTTGAGGTGGGTCACGTTCAGCTGCTTTGATTCAGTATCTGGTCCCAGTATATAGGCTGGTATTCCCACTGCATGGGTGTCAGGGTCTTTGCCTGAGTCACGGAGGCCAGAAAGTCACGGCGGCTGATTTCGCGGGCACCCAGGCTGGCCAGATGCGAGGTTTTCTGCTGGCAATCCACCCACTTCACCCGGTGCGCTTTGCAAAAGCTGATGAGCGCGGCTAACGCCAGCTTGGAGCCGTTGGTCTGCAAGCTGAACATGGATTCGCCGAATACCGCCTGCCCCAATGAAATGCAATACAGACCGCCGGCCAGGCTGCCATTGACCCAGGCTTCCACGCTGTGTGCATAGCCCGCACGGTGCAGTTGCACATAGGCTTGCACCATGTCCTTGACGATCCAAGTGCCTGACTGACCTGGGCGCGGCGAGCGCGCGCAGTGATTTATCACCGCTTCAAAATCATGGTTCATGCGGATTTGCAGTGAACCGTCGGCCAGCATGCGTAAAAGAATTTTGCGCAAGGATCTATGCAATTTGAATTCATCACAAGGCAACACCATGCGCGGATCGGTACACCACCACATCACCGGCTGACCGTCGCTGTACCAGGGAAAACAACCTTGGCCGTAGGCTTGCAACAGGCGAGGTACGCCCAGACCACCGCCTATGGCCAGCAGTCCGGGCGCTACCGTGTCATGGCCCCAGGCCAGTTCAGGGGCGGGCAAAGGGTCGGAGACGGACAGCTGAATGACCGAAGGTTGTTGCATCACAATAGAGCTAATTTCATCAGCAGATATCCATTCAAGGAGAAGATACACCATGCAAGCACCTGCCCAATCGAGGGTGATCACCGAAAACCCGGCACCGGGCATCGTGCGCCTGGTGTTGAACAAGCCCGACAGCTTCAATGCCTTGTCGACAGATATGCTGCAATCTTTGCAAGCGGCCTTGACCGGCATCAGCGCCGAGGCTGGTTGCCGCGTGGTGATACTGGCGGCCCAAGGCAAGGCGTTTTCCGCCGGTCACGATTTGCGTGAAATGCGTAGCCATCCCGATCAGGCTTATTACACCGAGCTGTTTGCCTTGTGTTCCAAAGTGATGATGCAAATTCAACAGCTGCCGCAGCCGGTGGTGGCCCAGGTGCAAGGGATTGCCACGGCCGCCGGTTGCCAGCTGGTCAGCATGTGCGACCTGGCTGTCGCCGCCGACAGCGCCAAGTTTGCCGTCTCCGGCATCAATTACGGTTTGTTTTGCTCGACGCCTGGCGTGGGTTTGAGCCGCAGTATGCATCGCAAGCAAGCCATGGAAATGCTGTTGACCGGTGACTTTATCGATGCGCCGCTAGCGGTTGAGCGCGGTCTGATCAACCACAGCGTGCCTTTGGCGCATCTTGAAGACACTGTGTTGAAGCTGTGCCTCAAGATCAGCGCCAAACCCGAGCCTGCCGTGAGAATGGGCAAAGCACTTTTTTACAAGCAACTTGAAATGGGTATGTCAGCGGCCTATCAGTTGGCTGGTCAGACCATGGCCTGCAACATGATGCACGACACCGCGCAGGAAGGCTTTCAAGCTTTTCTGGACAAGCGCCGACCGTCTTGGAGTCCTGAAGCTTGATTACTGCGGGTTTTCAAAAAACACGGCGTTAGAGTAATTACTGAATTCGAAGTAGACCTTTTTTTCGCCGGGGTCGACTTGCATGTTCAGGTTCTGATCCAGGTTGCCATAGCCGTAACGGTAGTCACGCGGTTTGCCGTCGTCGGTGCCCAAGGCCGTGCTGAGCTTGTCGACTTTTAAAAACCGTCGCACCAACTTGTCGCCTGCATAGATTTCGAGCACGCCGTCGGTGCCGGTCCAGTTTTGAATATCGCGCCCGATTTTGTTTTGCTGCTCTTGGGTACAACCGCTAAGCAGCAAACCTGACAAAAGAACGGTCAGCAGCGATAGGCTGGAAATTTGAATTTTTTTCATAGGGTGGGGCGGTTAGTGATTCAGGGTTTGGCGTCGCCAGCATCAGGAATTTCAGCTTTCTTTTCCCAGAAAACCGCTTTGTCCGGAAACAGCCAGCGTATTCCGCCGCGCGGGTCTGGCACATCGCCCTTGAAACGGGGAATCAGATGGATATTGGTGTGCATGACGGTTTGGCCTGCGGCAAAACCTTCGTTCACGCCAATGTTGAATCCTTGCGGATTAAGTTCAGTTTGAAGCTTGTTTTTCACACGCATCATCAAGGCCATCATGTCTTCGCGTTCCTGATTGGTTAAATCGAAAAACGAGGAGGTGTGCCTGCGCGGGATGATGAGAGTGTGTCCCGGGGAAACAGGAAAGACATCATTGAAGGCGATTGACAAAGCGCTTTCGTCAACGATGCGGGCCGGGGCCAGCGAGCAGTAAGTGCATGTGATTGGTTTGTCCATGAGAAATTATGCGCCAAGTCTTTGCTCTAGGACATGCTGATATGCTTGATAAAAAGTATCGGTTTAGTTTATTGAATGACCGGTTACTCGGAATATGTATTCAATTCGAGGAAAACAATGGGCGATTACACAAATATGTCGGGTTATTACGACCTAATTATGACATCCGGATATTATAACTATCCAAAAATAGTTAATGAATTGATTGCCAGTGGAGATTTTCATCAGATACTTGAAATCGGCTGCGGCACCGGTTTGATACTTGAAGAACTGGCCGGCAGAAAAAAAGACATTGGTATCACCGGCTTCGACTTGACCGAAGCCATGCTGGCGATAGCCAGACAGCGTCTGGACAAATTCGCCCATGTTCAACTCGAACACCAAAACGTCACCGCCTTGTCATTGCACAAGCAATATGACCTTGCTTTTTCCTACGGTGGGGTCTGGTACTTTGTGATGGATGGTGTCAACGAACCGTTTCTGGTCAGCCATATCTACGATGCACAGTCGAATCTGGATGGTTTATCCAAGGTGGCCGCTCATGTGCAATCCAAAGGCCGTTTGTTACTCGGCGTGCAAGGGCCGCACCAAGATTACCAAAGCCCTATCTCCAACGGCTATGTGTATTCGCAAACCATACAGCCGATTGAGCACGGCTTCACCAAGCATTATTTTTTGCACGACGGTGACGAGCAACTGATGGAGCAGCGCATAGATTACAGAACCTATTCGTTTGCCGAGACCTTGGATTTGCTCGCCTCATTCGGCTTCAAGCACCAACCGGACACGCAGGCCTTGCCGCAATTCCAGAGCTTTGTGAAAGCATGAGCAACAAACCTGCATTGGCTTTCATCGGGGTGGGCAACATGGGCAATCCCATGGCGCTGAACCTCATTAAGGCAGGCTACGGCGTGACCGTGTTTGATCTGGACCAAAGCAAAACCCTTAACTTGCAGGCCGCAGGTGCGCAGGTGGCGGACAGCTTGCAGTCAGCGGTACAACACGCAGAGGTCGTCATGGTTTCATTGCCCGGGCCGCCGCAGGTAGCTCAGGTCATGTTGGGCGACGACGGTGTGCTGGCGCATTTAAAGCCCGGTACCACCGTGATTGACACCACCACCAGTTCGGTAGAACTGATCAAGCAATTGGTCGATGTATCAAGCCAAAAACAGATTGATTATCTGGAAGCGCCGGTAACGAATGCGGTGGATTTTGCGGCGCTTGGTAAGTTGTCTATTTTTGTCGGCGGTTCATCGGCTGCGTTTGAAAAACACAAACCGATTTTCGAAGTCATAGGCGAAAAAATATTTCATGTCGGCAAAGCCGGCAACGGCGCCACGGTGAAACTGTTGACCAACTTGTTGTGGTTTGTCAGTGCAGCCACCATAGGCGAAGCTTTGATGCTTGGCGCCAAAGCAGATATCCCATTGAATACCGTGTGGGAAGCGATCAAGTCCAGCGCCGGTAACAGCTGGGTGGCGGAACACGATGTACCTTCCATCTTCGCCGGACATTACGATCCGAGTTTTTCACTGGCACTGTGTTGCAAGGATTTGGGCTTGATCAATGACATAGCGCATTCTCAGGGCTACAGCCTGCCTATGGGTGCGCACGCTTTGGCCTTGTTTGAAAAAGCCAAATCTGTATACGGCGCTGACGCAGCAGAGTTGCACGTGGTCAAGTTGCTGGAGGACCAGGTCGGTCATTACCTCAGACCAACTGCTGACAACAAGAGTCAGCCATGAAGCAACAACAATTGATGACTGAAGCGCATTTGCACATGCCGCAAGGTGTGGCGGAGAACTACCGTTATTGGGGCGACGATCGCACGGTGTTTATTCAAAACGCCAGCGGTTGCCGGTTGACGGATAGCGACGGCAAAACCTATGTGGATTTCCGACTCGGCTACGGTCCGATTATTTTGGGTTACCGAGATGCGCGTGTGGATGACGCTGTCATTCGACAGATCAAGCAGTCCGGCACATTGACTGGTTTCGCTACAGCGCTTGACACCGAAGTGGTCAAGCAGATCAAAGCCATGTGCCCGCAGATAGACAAAATGCGTTTTGCCAATTCAGGTACCGAGGCGGTAATGGGTGCGGTGCGTACTGCCAGAGGCTTCACCAAACGTGAGCGTATTGTGTTGGTCGAGGGCAGTTTTCACGGCTTGTACGACGAGTTGATGTGGAAATCAGATATTGAAAACTGGCAGACCTCTGACACACATGCGCCTGCAGTGATTCCTTTTGGTGCGGGTATTCCGGCCAAGGCCAGAGACCTGGTAGACATCATCGGCCTAAATGATTTTGATGCGCTTGAAAACTTATTCAAGCAGCGTTCAGATCAACTTGCATGTGTACTGCTTGAACCCATCATCGGCAACGCCGGCAGTATTTCAGCCAGCCAGGCCTGGTTGCAGCGTTTGCGTGACTTGTGCGATCAAAACGGTACTTTGTTACTGATTGACGAAGTCAAATCGGGATTCAGAGTTGCTAAAGGCGGCGCTCAGTCTTTGTACGGTATTTACGCTGATCTCACGACCTATGCCAAAGCCATGGGCAACGGTTATCCTGTGGCCGCTTTCGGCGGACGCGCTGCAGTGATGGACGTCATAGGCTCGAACAAAGGCGCGGTTGTGCACGGCGGCACCTACACCGCCAATCTGGTGGGCTTGAGCGCTGCGCACGCGACCTTGGATATTTTGGCGAACACGGATGCACTGAAAACCGTGGATGAGGCAGGCACGCAAATTAAAAATGTATTGTCAAAGGTGTTCACCCGTGCCGGTGTCGAGCATGCCTTTGCCGGACCACCCGCCATGCTGGGCATACATTTCACGCCGGATGTGCCGCAGACTTACCGTGATTGGCGCAAGACCGACAGCCGTTTGTACAACCTGTTTGCCTGGGAATTGATAGATCGCGGCGTGATGCTCGAACCCGATTCACGCGAACCCTGGTTTTTTTGCGAAGCGCACAGCCAGGTAGATTTAGCTTGGCTGGAGGACATGGCGACGCAAGCGCTCAAAGCGGCACAAAACAAAAGCCAACTTTAATCCGTCAGCCGCTCGGGCAGACGCGCTATGCGTTAAAGTTTAGATAACTTGATCAACGGTATTTTCTATGCGCTATTTGCACACCATGGTGAGGGTCACTGACCTCGAAGCCTCTTTGAAGTTTTACCGTGATGCCCTTGGGTTGGAAGTTTTGCGTTCCAAAGAAGTGCCCGCCGGTAGATTCACATTGGTATTTCTGGCTGCGCCGGGTGACAGTTCGGCGCAAGTGGAATTGACCTACAACTGGGATCCTGAAGAGCTGCTTGGCGGACGCAATTTCGGTCACCTGGCCTATGCAGTCGAGAATATTTACGCCACTTGCGAGCGCTTGCAACAACACGGTGTGACCATACTCAGACCGCCGCGCGACGGCTATATGGCGTTTGTCAGATCACCCGACAACATCTCTGTAGAGCTGTTGCAGGCCGGTCAACCTTTGCCCCCTGCAGAGCCCTGGGTCAGCATGCCTAACACCGGTCAATGGTGATGTCATTGTGAGCTTAGGTCAAACCGACCCTGCGGACGACAGTCAACCGCTTTTTTCTCAGGAATTATTGTCGCAAGTGGCGGCATTGCCTTCACTGCCCGGCGTTTACAGATACTACGACATTGAGGGTCAAGTTCTTTACGTTGGCAAAGCCAACCATTTGAAAAAACGCGTCAGCAGTTATTTTCAAAAAAACCATGATGGCACTCGGATAGGGCACATGGTATCCAAAATTGTCCGCATGGAAACCACGGTGGTCAGGTCCGAGGCTGAGGCCTTGTTGCTGGAAAATAATTTAATCAAAAGCCTCAAACCGCGTTACAACATTTTGTTTCGCGACGATAAAAGCTACCCTTATTTGAAAATCACCCGGGCCAAATCCGCCGAACCTGATGCCCTAGGACATCCCGCGCCCAAAGCCATTTCACGCGTGGTGTATTACCGCGGTGCTGTTGACAAGCAACACGATTACTTTGGCCCGTATCCCAGCGTATGGGCGGTGCGCGAAGCCATACAGCTGTTGCAAAAAGTCTTTCGCTTGCGCACTTGCGAAGATACGGTATTTAGAAACCGCACCCGTCCTTGTTTGCTGCACCAGATCAAGCGCTGTTCCGCGCCTTGCGTCGGCCTGGTCACTGAGCAAGCCTACCAACAGGATGTGCAAAGTGCGCGCGAGTTGCTAGACGGTCGTACCCGCGAAGTGATGAAGTCGCTGGAAACCCGCATGATGGCGCACGCAGATGTATTGGAGTTTGAAGCTGCTGCCGATGTGCGTAACCAGATCAATGCCTTGTCTAAAGTGCTGCACCAGCAATCGGTGGATTCGGTCGATGATCGCGATGTAGACATTCTGGCCGTGCTGGTGCAAGGCGGTAAAGCCTGTGTGAATCTGGCCATGGTCAGAGGCGGCAGGCATTTGGGCGACAGCCCTTATTTTCCGACGCACGTGGACAACGCAGAACCCGTTGAGGTGCTTGAGGCCTTCATCAGCCAACACTATCTCGATATTGCAGCGCCGCCTACGTTGATCACCAGCCATGCAGTAGACAAAGGGCTGGTGCGTGCTTTGAGCGAGCAAATCGGTATCAAACTGCATGTCATTCACCAACCCCGCGAACAACGCAAAGCCTGGCTGGAGATGGCGCAGCAAAACGCAGCTATCAAACTCACCCGCTTGCTGGCTGAAGAGGGTTCACAACAATCGCGCACCCGCGCTTTGATTGATGCGCTTGATCTGGCGCCTGAAGACCTGGACAGTTTTTTGATTGAATGCTTTGATATTTCGCACACGGCCGGTGAGGCCACCCAGGCTTCGTGCGTGGTGTTTCACCATCATCAAATGCAGGCCGCGCAGTACCGGCGCTACAACATCGAAGACATCACCGGCGGTGACGACTATGCCGCAATGCGACAGGTGCTGACCCGTCGTTACACCAAACTCGCTGAAGCAGTGCGCGCCGGTGAGGCCAAGTTTCCTGATCTGGTGTTGATAGACGGCGGCAAGGGACAGATCAGCATGGCCAAGTCAGTGTTTGAAGCTTTGGATTTAGACATCGCCAGGCTAGTCGGTGTGGAGAAAGGTGAGGGGCGCAAAGTAGGTTTGGAGGAACTCGTGTTTGCCGATGGGCGACCTAAGCTCACGCTGACACAGGACTCCGCCGCGTTGATGCTGGTCGCGCAAATCAGAGACGAAGCGCACCGCTTTGCCATCACGGGCATGCGTGCGAAACGCGCCAAGGTCAGAACCGGTTCCAGCAGCTTAGAAGAAATACCCGGCGTCGGTCCGCGCAAGCGCGCCAAACTGTTACAACGCTTTGGCGGCGTGCGCGGCGTGGGCGACGCCAGCGTTCAAGACCTGTGCACGGTGGAAGGTATTTCGCTGGAATTGGCGCAAGCGATTTACGCTGCGCTGCATTGATTCAAGGCTGAATCACTTCCAGCATACGGTCTAGCCCGCCACTGTCAATCGCGATGTTGGCTTGCTGCCTGACCTTGGGCTTGGCCTGGTAAGCCACCGACAAGCCGCACCATTGCATCATGGGTAAATCATTGGAGCCGTCGCCTACCGCAATGCATTGGCTGGCGTTAATACCCAGTTTGGCACTGGTAGATTGCAGCATGCGTTTTTTTTCTTCACCGTCGCAAATATCGCCCCAGTCTTGGTCCAGCAAATGCCCGGTCAATACACCGTCAACGATTTCCAACTTATTGCTGCGCGTGTCATCAATACCCAGTAACGCTTGCAGTTTGTCGGTGAAATAGTCAAAGCCGCCACTCACAATCAAGGTGCTGAGCCCTGCTTGTTGACACGCCGCAATCAGTGGTTTGACACCCGGATTGAGTTGCAGTTTTTGCTCAAACACTTTCTGCATGACGTCAGCCGGTGCACCTTGCAGCAAAGCCACGCGCTGTCGCAAACTGTCTTTGTAATCGGTGATTTCGCCGCGCATGGCTGCCTCGGTGATGGCGGACACCTCTTGTTGGCGACCGACCATACCGGCCATTTCATCTATGCACTCGATGCTGATCAGCGTCGAGTCCATGTCAAACGCAATCAGTTTGTAGTCCGACAATTGGCGCAGCGCAGGAAGATTTTGCGTCCAGAGTCCTGGGCTGTGTTCGATCAAGCTGTTCATGCCGCGGCTTTCTTGGGAGCAGGAGCCAGAGGGTCACCCAGCGAACGCAGAATGTCTCTGACCATTTGCGCCCGGTCTTTCACATCGGCCAAGTCTTTTTCAATCCGCAATTTATCGTTACCCGCAAGCTTGATATGTTTGTTTTTCTGCACGAGTTGAATGATGCGCATGCCATCAACTGGTGCATTCGGTTTGAAGTTGATCAGAATGACACCCGGCGCTGCGTCCACTTTGGCAACACCATAAGGCTTGGCCAGCACCCGCAAGCGGTGCGAATCAATCAAGGTTTGCGTTTGGCTGGGCAGTTTGCCGAAGCGGTCTATCAGTTCTTCCATCAATGCATCAACCTGATCCTGGGTTTTGGCGGTCGCCAGTTTTTTGTAAAACGACAAGCGCAAATGCACATCGCCGCAGTAATCATCCGGCAGCAAAGCAGGTGCGTGCAAATTGATTTCGGTGGTGACTTGCAAGGGGCTGAGTAAATCCGGCTCTTCGCCGTTTTTCAAAGCGCGTACCGCTTCAGCAAGCATTTCGTTATAGAGCTGAAACCCTACTTCTTGCATGTTGCCGCTTTGGTTGTCGCCCAGCACTTCACCCGCACCGCGTATCTCTAGATCGTGCATGGAAAGGTAAAAGCCCGATCCGAGTTCTTCCATTTGCTGAATCGCGTCCAGCCTTTGACTGGCTTGTTTGGTCAAGCCCTGAATATCCGGCACTAACAAATAAGCATACGCCTGGTGATGACTGCGACCGACCCGGCCGCGCAGTTGGTGCAACTGAGCCAGTCCGAACTTATCGGCGCGGCTCATCAAAATGGTGTTGGCCGTAGGCACATCAATACCGGTTTCAATGATGGTTGAGCACAGCAAAATATTGAAGCGTTGCGCTACAAAATCACGCATGACTTTTTCCAGTTCACGCTCTGGCATCTGGCCATGGGCAATGGCGATGCGGGCTTCCGGTATCAACTCTTGCAAACGCTCCAAACGGTTTTGTATGGTCTCGACTTCGTTGTGCAAAAAATAGCATTGACCGCCGCGTTTGAGTTCACGCAACACGGCTTCGCGGATGACGCCGTTGTCTTCGGTTCGCACAAAAGTCTTGATAGATAAGCGTCGCTGGGGCGCAGTTGCAATCACACTCAGGTCGCGCATGCCTTCAAGCGCCATGCCAAGCGTTCGTGGAATTGGTGTGGCGGTGAGCGTCAACACATCGACTTCGGCGCGCAAGGCTTTCAAGGTTTCTTTGTGCTTGACCCCGAAGCGGTGCTCTTCGTCAATCACCAGCAAACCCAAGTCTTTGTATTTCACTGATTCGCTCAGCAGTTTGTGCGTGCCGACAACGATATCAATTTGACCGAGCGATAAACCTTCAATGCTTTGCTTGATTTCTTTGGCCAAGCGAAAGCGGCTGAGCTCTGCGATCTTCACCGGCCATTTGGAAAAGCGGTCGGTCAAGGTCTGGAAATGCTGCTCGGCCAGCAAAGTGGTCGGCGCGAGTATGGCCACTTGTTTACCGCCCATGACCGCCACAAAGGCTGCACGCAGAGCGACTTCGGTTTTGCCAAAACCGACATCGCCGCAGACCAATCTGTCCATGGGGCGGGGACTGATCATGTCCTGCACCACGGCATGTATGGCGGCGCGTTGATCAGCGGTTTCTTCAAAACCGAAATCGTTGGCGAATGTTTCGTAATCGTTGGCGCTGTAGCGAAATGCATGGCCCTGTCTGGCTGCGCGTCTGGCGTAAATATTGAGCAATTCGGCGGCAGCATCGCGAACTTGTTCGGCGGCACGGCGCTTGGCTTTGTCCCATTGACCCGAACCCAGTCGGTGCAAAGGTGCCTGGTCCGGGTTCATGCCGCTGTAGCGGCTGATCAAATGCAATTGACTGACGGGCACATACAACGTGGCCTCATCGGCGTATTCCAGATGCAAAAACTCCTGCAACATAGGCTGGCCTTTGTCATCCACACCCTGGCCCATGTCCATGTTGATCAAGCCCCGGTACCTGCCTATGCCATGCGAACTGTGAACCACCGGGTCGCCGACTTGAAGTTCAGACAAATCGCGAATCAGCGATTCGACATCACTGACTTCTTCCTGCTTGCGCCTGCGTCTGAGCGTGGGGCCTGCTGAGAACAATTCGGTTTCAGTGACCAGATCAATTCCGTTTTCCAACCATGCAAAACCGGTATGCAATTGACTAATGGCCATGCCGAATGTGGCGCTGCTGTCTATAAATTCCTGCAAGCTGTCAAATACTTTGGGCTGTATGCCTGATGCAGTCAAAAAATCCAACAGACTGGTACGCCTGCCTTCAGATTCAGCCAGTACCAGCAAGCGCTGTCTGCTGTTTTGCTGGCGTTGCGTTAATTTCAACAGCGGTTCTGCGGCACCGCGTTCCACCGTCATCAGCGGCAGGCTCTCAACCCAAGGCAGTGTTTGAATTTGCACGGACGGGCGAATGCTCAACACGGCATGTTCATTGGCTGCAGTGAAAAACTGCTCGGCGTTCAAAAACAATTGAGCTGGCGGCAACACCGGGCGCTCGGGGTCTCCTTGTGCCAGCCGGAAACGCTCTTGCGCGTCCTGGCCGAAACGGGTGAGCACCGGTTCAATATCGCCGTGCATTACCACCACGGCTTGCTCGCCCAGGTAATCAAACACGCTGGCGGTGTCTTCAAAAAACAGCGGCAGATAGTATTCGATGCCGGCCGTGGCAACGCCGTTGCCTATGTCTTTGTACAAACGGCTGCGGGTAGGGTCGCCGTCCAGCATTTCGCGCCAGCGGCTGCGAAACAACACACGCGCGGCATCGTCCATGGGAAATTCACGGCCCGGTAGTAAACGCACTTCGGGCACCGGGTAGAGGCTGCGCTGCGTATCCGGGTCGAAGGTGCGTATAGAGTCGATTTCGTCGTCAAACAAATCGACCCGGTAAGGCACCAGCGAGCCCATGGGAAACAAATCGATGAGACCGCCGCGCACGGTGTATTCGCCCGGGCTGATGACCTGGTTCACGTGGCTGTAACCGGCCAGCGTCAATTGCGATTTCAACCGCGCTTCATCCAGCTTTTGCTTGACCTTGAAATGAAAGGTGTAGGCCGCCAGAAAAGCCGGTGGCGCCAAGCGGTAAAGCGCGGTGGTGGCCGGCACCAGAATCACGTCGGCGTCCCCCTGGGAAATGCGCCACAGCGTGGCCAGTCTTTCGCTGATTAAGTCCTGGTGCGGTGAGAAACCGTCATAAGGCAGAGTTTCCCAGTCGGGAAACAGCACGCAGCGCGCGTCCGGCGAGAAGAACGGTAATTCATCCAGCAGACGCTGTGCATCGAAAGCGTCGGCGGTGAAGATGGCCAGCCTGCGACCGTGTGCGAGTTCACGGTCTATCAGCGCCGACAACAAGGCTGCGTCCGAAGAACCGGGTGGTTTGCTCAGGTTAAAACGTTTGGAGACGGCTAGATCGGGTAACTGCATGAATTTGAATGGAACCGGCATGGCAAACACCCCCGGATGCAGGCAAACGGGGGTGGACAGCGCTGATTCTAGAATGGGGCGTTGACTGGTTGTTTTGAAGCTTGGCCTTAACCCCTTGTGACCCTCTTATCTGATTCCCGATTTCATGTGGTGATTCCTTGCGCCGGTAGCGGCAGCCGGGCGGGTGCGGCCACGCCCAAACAATACCTGCCTCTTGCGGGCTTTCCCTTGGTGGTGCACACGCTGCGTGCGTTTGCGGCTATGCCCGGCTTGGGTCTGGGCGTCATCGTCGTGGCTCCGCAAGATCGAGAAATGGCCGAAGTGATACAGCAATACCCGCAAGACCGGTTTGTCATCAGTCCTACCGGTGGCGCAACACGCGCGCAAAGCGTGCTGGCCGGTTTGCGCGCTTTGCAGCAACACGGCGTCAAAGACGACGCGTGGGTGATGGTGCATGACGCCGCGCGTTGTCTGCTGACGCCTGCTTTGATCGACAAGCTGTGGCTAGCTTGTCAAGACGACGAGGTGGGTGGATTGCTGGCATTGCCTGTGCCGGACACTTTGAAAATCGCTAACAAGGATCGCGTGGCGTCCACGCTGTCGCGCAGCGACAAATGGCTGGCGCAAACCCCGCAAATGTTCCGGCACGCATCACTCACACAAGCATTGCTGCATGCGGGTGACCAGGTGACTGACGAAGCCTCGGCCATCGAGGCCATGGGGCGGCAGCCCAGGCTGGTGACTGCCGCCGCTTTCAATTTCAAAGTCACTTACCCTGAAGACATGCAACTGGCCGAGGCAGTGCTGGCCAGCCGTTCAACCGTTGCCGCAAAGCCGCAGGAGACAACACCATGACGCAACTGCAAATGCGTATCGGTCAGGGCTGGGATGTGCATGCACTGGCACCCGGTCGCCGCTTGGTGATCGGCGGTGTGCATATCCCTTACCACTTGGGTTTGCTCGGCCATTCGGATGCAGATGTTTTATTGCACGCAGTAATTGACTCCATGCTCGGCGCGGCCGGGCTGGGCGACATTGGCACGCATTTTCCGGACACCGATGTGCGTTGGAAAAACGCAGATTCGCTGGTGCTGCTGGCCGCATGCGCCGCTTTACTTAAAGAAAAAGGCTGGCGCATACAAAACCTGGACACCACGGTGATTGCCCAGGCGCCTAAGCTGGCACCGTACATCCCTGCCATGCGCGAGCAAATGGCCGCTGCATTGGCTTTGACTGTCACTCAAATCAATATCAAAGCCAAGACCGCAGAAAAGCTGGGGCCGGTGGGGCAAGGCCAATCTATAGAAGCTCAGGCCATTGTGCTGCTGTGCTCAGCTGACTGAACCCGGGTTGTCGCTGAGGGGAAAAGTGTTGTCAACACCGCCGTTCTTCTCGGACAAAAAAGCGAGTTTCACCCAGTGCCTCACCATGCGTTTGTGTTCGGCATTCAGCCTCATGAACTGACGCATCATTTCGGTATCACACATGCCCATGCTCTGGGTTTGCGAGGGCTCGTTCAAAGGCATAGACGAGGTTTGCGGCCCGAACAACAGGTCATGCGGACTGATTTGCAACAGGTCGCTCAAGGTTTTGAGTTTGTCCTGCTTGGGAATGGATGCACCTATCATCCAGTTACGCGCCGCATGCGGCGTGATGCCATCTCCCCAATAGCGCATATTGAACGCATCGGCGAGCTGGGTGGCAGAGGACTTCAGGCCGGCTTCCTTCATGGCGTGGCGAAGCCGGGCGGCGAAGGCCTGTGATTCGGGGTTATGAATATGTTTTTTCATGTGCTGAAAGATAAAACAGCACTGCACGTTTAGCAATAGATTAGCGCTTACTTTTTGATGAACTGAATAACAACCAAACAGGTATCCATCGTTTTGTTGATGGGGCTCACGGCATTCATTGCGCCGTCCAACCGCCATCCATGTTCCAGGCAACACCGCGCACGTTATTGCCTGCGGTTGAACACAGGAACACCGCCAGTTGTCCGAGTTCTTCGGGCGTGGTGAATTGCATGGACGGTTCTTTTTCGCTGAGCAGCATGCGGGTCGCCTGTTCAACCGACACGCTGGCAGACTGCGCTTTGGCGTCTACTTGTTTTTGCACCAAAGGCGTAAGTACCCAGCCCGGGCAAATCGCATTACAGGTGATGCCAGTGGTGGCTGTCTCAAGCGCCGTCACTTTGGTCAGACCGACAAGGCCGTGCTTGGCGGCGACGTAGGCGGATTTATCGGCAGACGCCACCAGGCCGTGCACCGAGGCAATGTTCAAAATACGCCCCCAATTGTGCCGGCGCATGGCTGGCAGTACGTGACGGGTGGTGTGAAAAGCGCTGGACAAATTGATGGCGATCACGTCATCCCATTTGTCGACCGGAAAATGATCAATAGGCGCCACGTGTTGAATACCGGCGTTGTTCACCAAAATATCTATCTGGCCCCAATGGCTGGATGCCATGTGCACCATGTCTTCAATTTCAGCGGGACGGCGCATATCGGCAGCGTGGTAAAGCGTGTCAACGCTCAGTGCCTCAATGTCGGCACGCGCTTGATCAACGTCGCCAAAACCGTTGACAACAATACGCGCTCCGGCTTGCGCCAACTTCTTGGCAATACCCAGACCAATGCCGCTGGTGGAACCTGTGACCAAGGCTGTTTTGCCGTTCAAAAAACGATCTGCCATGAAATTTCCCTATCCTTTAGGATGATGCATCGAGAGAGATTTTGCCCGAGTCCGTTGTACCGATTGTTTTCAATGAAATCTTCTTCCCCTGTAACGACCATCAGCAGTCAGTTTGAATTAAACGGTATTGCTGATTCAGATTTGCACAACGCATGCGCCAAGGCCAGGCAGTTTGCCGAGCCCTTGTTAAGCGGCATGAAGCAAACCGGCGGCGAGCCTACGCTGGCGCATGCCGATGGCGTGGTGTCATTGCTAGCGGGTATAGGTGCGACCGGCGACATGCAGGCCGCTGCGTACCTGGCTTATTGCGCAGCAGTGCTGAACCAACCCGCCGATACGTTGACCGCCACTTTCGGCGACAGCTTGACGGGTCTGGCCATCTCCGCCAACAAATTGTTTCAACTGCAACAAGCCGCCAGAGAAACCAAATCCCAGACCCGTTCCTCGGTGGTGCAAATTGAAAATGTGCGGCGCATGTTGCTGGCGTTTTCAAAGGATTTACGGGTCGTCATGTTGTTGCTGGCCTCGCACCTGGTCAGCTTGCGCTTTGCCACGGCGCAAAAAATAAGCGGCTTTGAGCAGTTGTCGCAAGACGTGCTGCATATCTTTTCGCCGCTGGCCAACCGGCTCGGTATCTGGCAAATCAAATGGGAAATGGAAGACCTGGCGTTTCGATTGTTAGAGCCGCAGGTTTACAAGCAGGTCGCGGGTCTACTGGAGAAAAAACGCGCTGAACGCGAGCAGGAAATTGAACAACTCAGGCAGGAATTGCAAAAGATTCTGTTGGCTCAAGGCATACGCGCAGAAATTCAAGGCAGGCCGAAAAACATTTACAGCATTGTCAAAAAAATGCGCGGCAAGTCTTTGCAGTTTGAGCAAGTGCTGGATTTGCGCGCTATGCGCATCATTGTGAACAACGTGGAAGACTGTTACCGGTCGCTGGCCTTGGTGCATCAGCAGATGCAAGCCATAGACAATGAATTTGACGATTACATCGTCAAACCCAAAGCCAATGGCTACCAGTCTTTACATACCGTTGTCAGCACAGACTATGGCCAAGTGTTTGAAATACAAATCCGTACCCGCGCCATGCACGAGCATGCAGAGTTTGGCGTGGCGGCGCACTGGGCTTACAAGGAAGCCGGTACCAAAGGTTATGCCGGTGTTGCGGTACCGGCAGAGCAGGCCCAAAAAATGGCGGTGTTGCGTCAACTGCTGGCTTGGGAGCGGGAACTGAGTGCGGTTCAAGACCAGGACAATCAGTTGCCGCAACAAAGCGGTCAGGAAAAAATTTACGTGTTAACGCCTGAAGCCGCCATTGTGGAATTGCCGCAAGGAGCCACGCCGGTTGACTTTGCTTACACCTTGCATACCGAACTCGGTCACCGGTGCCGTGGCGCCAAACTCGATGGCGTGTTGGTGCCCTTGTCGACCCGCTTGCAAAACGGACAGACGGTAGAAATCACCACGGCGAAAGAAGGCGGGCCTTCGCGCGACTGGTTAAATACGGACTTGCAATTCATTGCCAGCCCCAGGGCCAAGGCCAAGGTCAGAGCCTGGTTCAATGCGCAGCAAGCCAATCAAACGATTTCGCGCGGACGCGAATTGATTGAAAAGCTGTTGCAAAGAGAAGGGCGGACAGCTTACAAATTAGAGGATCTTGCCAAAAAATTGGGCTTTGAATCTGCGGCGCATTTGTTTGAGGTAGTCGGCAAGGATGAATATTCTTTGCGCAACATAGAAATGTTTTTGCGTCCGGTGGCGGCTCCACCTGCCGAGGATGACAAACTGTTTCGCAAAGCTCAGCAACCTAAACCTTCGCAGCAGCACGGGGGCGTGCTGGTGGTCGGTATGGATTCGCTGCTCACGCAATTGGCTAAATGCTGCCGTCCTGCGCCGCCTGACGATGTCCAGGGCTATGTCACCAAAGGAAAAGGTGTGAGCGTGCACCGTGCCAAGTGCGGCAATTTTCTACAGTTGCTGCAAAACAACCCTGACAGGGTGATTGAGGTTGCCTGGCACGGCAAGCTGAATGATCCGAGCGCAGAGCTTTACCTGGTCGATATACAAGTGCTTGCCGATGACCGGCAGGGTTTGCTGCGTGACATATCCGAAGTTTTCGCCAGAGAAAAAATGAACGTGGTGGGCGTGAAAACCCAAACCATCAAAAATACTGCCTGGATGACATTCACAGTGGAAGTCAATAACGCATCGGGCTTGAACAAGATGCTGTCAGCATTGAATGCGGTCAACGGGGTCAGATCCGCCAGACGGCATTGACCGCAATGGACCACAACCGGCGCGCATGTTTTCCAAGGCGCATTTGCGATGCTGATAGAATAGTGTTTTCGGCAACGAAGGCGCGTAGCTCAGCTGGTTAGAGCACCACCTTGACATGGTGGGGGTCGTTGGTTCGAGTCCAATCGCGCCTACCAATGCCTTAGTGGTAGGTCAATGTTTTCTTCTTGTCTTGAACCACTATAGGCGTCATATTCTTTAGGACAACTCTTGTCACGTTCCAAAGACCCCAACACTAAGCAAGCCGGAAGCCAATCTCAGCCTCAGGATGCCTGCAGGTTGATCAAAAAATACCCGAATCGCCGTCTTTACGACACCAGAACTTCAAGTTACATCACCTTGCAGGAAGTCAAGGCCATGGTGATTGACGCTGAAACCATCAAAGTGATCGACGCCAAATCCGAAGAAGATTTGACGCGCAGCATTTTTCTGCAAATCATTTTGGAAGAAGAGGCCGGCGGGCTGCCTCTGTTTTCTGAAGCCGCACTGGCCAATATGATCCGTTTTTACGGCCACGCCATGCAGCCATTCATGGGCAATTACCTGGAAAAGAATATCCAACAATTTCTCGATATGCAAGCGCAACTGGCGCAACAGTCACAGCAGATGACGCCCGAGGTCTGGGCCCAGTTTCTGGCCAATCCGGCCGGTGGTCTGCCGACGTTGGTCGACAACTACACACAGCAGTCCAACCAGATGATGTTGCAATTACAGGAGCAGATGCTCAAGGCCATGGGATTAAAACGCTGATGTCTACACCACCTAAAGTCGGCTTCGTCAGCCTCGGTTGCCCCAAGGCATTGACCGACTCTGAATTGATTCTGACCCGCTTGAGCGCCGAAGGCTACGCCACTTCGAAAACCTTTGCTGGTGCTGATCTGGTGATCGTCAACACCTGCGGTTTCATTGACGATGCGGTCAAAGAAAGTCTTGACACTATCAGCGAGGCTTTGGCGGAAAACGGCAAAGTCATCGTCACCGGTTGTCTGGGCGCCAAAAACAATGCAGAGGGCGGTAACCTGGTCAAGACCCTGCACCCCAGCGTGCTCGCCGTCACCGGCCCGCATGCCACCCACGAGGTCATGGAGGCAGTGCATTTGCATTTGCCCAAGCCACATGATCCTTTTTCAGACCTGGTGCCGGCTGCCGGCATCAAGCTGACGCCCAAGCATTACGCGTATTTGAAAATCAGCGAAGGCTGTAACCACCGCTGCTCGTTTTGCATCATTCCATCTATGCGTGGTGACCTGGTGTCTCGCCCGGTCGGTGATGTGTTGAATGAAGCCAAGGCTTTGTTTGAGTCAGGCGTGCGTGAATTGCTGGTCATCAGCCAGGACACTTCGGCCTATGGTGTAGACATCAAATACCAGACCGGTTTTTTCAATGGCAGACCAGTCAAATCTCGTTTGTTTGAATTGGTGCAAGCCCTGGCCGAACTTGCCGAGCCTTTCGGCGCCTGGGTGCGCTTGCATTACGTCTATCCTTATCCGAGTGTGGATGAGATTCTTCCTTTGATGGCTTCTGGCCGCATCCTGCCGTACTTGGATGTGCCTTTTCAGCACAGCCACCCCGATGTGCTCAAGCGCATGAAGCGTCCGGCCAGCGGTGAGAAAAACTTGGAGCGCATAGAGGCCTGGCGCAAGATTTGTCCGCAACTGGTGATTCGCAGCACTTTCATTGCAGGCTTTCCCGGCGAAACCGAGCAGGAGTTTGAGCATTTGCTGCAATTCATGCGTGAAGCCGAGATTGACCATGCGGGCTGTTTTGCTTACAGCCCTGTCGACGGCGCGACCGCCAATCAATTGCCAGGCATGTTGACTAAGGAAGTGCGCGAAGACAGGCGCTCCAGGTTCATGGCGGTGGCTGAAGAAGTATCCACAGAAAAATTAAAAGGTTACGTCGGCTCGACCATGCAAGTGCTGGTCGACAGCGCGAAAGCCATGGGTCGTCAAGGCGGTGTGGGACGCAGCTTCAGGGATGCGCCCGAAATTGACGGATTGGTGCACATGGTGGCACCTGAGAAAGTAAGTAAAAGTTACCGTGCCGGTGAATTCACTAAAGTCAAAATCCTCGGAACACAAGGACATGATTTGATTGGATTGCCGGTTTGACATGTGTAAACCGGTGTGGTGGTTCGTTGGTCGGTAAGATTGGTGCCCAGGAAGGGACTCGAACCCCCACGATGTTACTCGCTAGTACCTGAAACTAGTGCGTCTACCAATTCCGCCACCTGGGCCTTCAGGAAAGCAGAGGATCATATCAAAAAAAGCACCCCAAATACCGTCGGACCCCTTGAAGAATTCAAAGGCGTCGTAGAAGGTCATCGCGACGGCCATGGTTTTGTCATCCGCGATGACGGTCAATCCAATGTGTATTTGCCTCCTAACGAGATGCGCGCCGTGTTGCATCGCGACTGCGTGATTGCACGCGTCACTCGAACCGACAAAAAGGGCAGACCCGAAGGTCGCATTCTCGAAATCACTGAAAGACCGGCGCATCCCATCATCGGACGCTTGTTGCAGGAAAGCGGTGTTTGGCTGGTCGCGCCTGAAGATAGGCGTTACGGTCAGGACATTTTGGTTCCCAAAACAGCCACCGGTAAAGCGCTGGTCGGTCAAGTGGTGGTGGTCGAGTTGACAGAACCACCAAGTTTGTACGGTCAACCTGTGGGACGTGTGCAAGAAGTGTTGGGCGAGATGGACGACCCCGGCATGGAGATTGAAATTGCGGTGCGCAAATACGGCGTGCCTCACCGTTTTTCCGAGTCCTGTTTGAAACAAGCCGAAGGATTGCCGGACAAGGTCACCGTCAAAGACGCGCAGCACCGTGTCGATTTGACCGATGTCGCCTTTGTCACCATAGACGGCGAAGACGCACGTGATTTTGACGACGCGGTGTATTGCGAACCGCTCACCGACAAGTCGCAACCCGGCTGGCGCTTGCTGGTGGCCATCGCTGATGTCGGGCATTACGTGGATACCGGCAGCCCCATCGATATCGACGCCTACGACCGCGCCACCAGCGTGTATTTCCCGCGCCGCGTCATTCCTATGCTGCCGGAAAAATTATCTAACGGCTTGTGCTCACTCAATCCCCATGTGGATCGTTTGTGCATGGTCTGCGACATGATGATTGGTATGGATGGCGAAGTATTTGCCTACCAGTTTTACGAAGCTGTTATGCACAGCCATGCGCGTTTCACCTACACCGATGTCGCCGCTGTTTTGTCCAACACACGCGGTCCGCAAGCACTCAAGCACAAGGCGCGTGTGAATGACTTGCTCAATTTGCACGATGTCTACCGGGCCTTGCTCAAGTCGCGTCAAAAGCGAGGCGCCGTGGATTTTGAAACCACTGAAACACAAATTGTTTGCGATGAAAGCGGAAGAATTGAAAAAATTGTTCCGCGCATACGCAACGAAGCGCACCGTTTGATTGAAGAGGCCATGCTGGCCGCCAACG
The DNA here is from genome assembly GCA_945870575.1 of Bordetella parapertussis. GTDB lineage: Bacteria > Pseudomonadota > Gammaproteobacteria > Burkholderiales > Burkholderiaceae_C > Limnohabitans. Next base: position 54,879 of record CAMBSK010000004.1, read on the forward strand.
TTTGCAGCGCCGACTACATCATGAACAGCAAACACGCTTCGCTGTTTCGGGTGCACGAGGGACCGACGCCGGAAAAAATTGAAATATTGCGCAATTACCTGAAAGCCATAGGCGTTGGCATGCAAATCGGCGAATCGCCTAAGCCCGAACATTTTCAGACGATTGCCAACGCCACCAAAGATCGCGTGGATGCGCAGCAAATCCACAGCATGTTGCTGCGTTCCATGCAACAGGCGATTTACACGCCTATCAACAGCGGTCATTTCGGTCTGGCTTTTGAGGCCTATACCCACTTCACCAGTCCTATCCGGCGCTACCCGGATTTGCTGGTGCACCGTGTCATCAAGTCCATCCTGCATGGCAAACGCTATCAATTGCCGGCCTTGCCAACGCCCGGTGAGGCGCACGCCAAACTCGCCAGAAGACTGGCCACCCAGGCGGCCAAATCATCCAAGCCTTCAGCGCAAGCGAATATGAAACATTCGCCCGAGTTGCAGTCCTGGCAGGCGGCCGGCCTGCATTGCAGCGCCAACGAGCGTCGCGCCGATGAAGCCAGCCGAGATGTCGAGGCATGGTTGAAATGCCAGTACATGCGCGAGCACCTGGGTGAAGATTTCAGCGGCACTGTGTCTGCTGTCACCACCTTCGGCGTGTTTGTCACGCTTGACGCCATGTATGTCGAAGGTCTGGTGCACATCACTGAGTTGGGCGGCGATTATTTCCGTTTCGATGAAGCCAGGCAGGAGTTGCGCGGCGAGCGCACTGGGATTCGCTACGCCATCGGCGCGCGCGTTCGGGTACAGGTCAGTCGTGTCGATCTGGACGGGCGCAAAATTGATTTCCGCTGGGTACAAGATGATCTGATGGATGGTGCAGCGTCGGTTGCGCGCAAAGCCAAAACACAGCCGCAAGCTGTGGCCGGAAAAATATCAGGTAAAACCGGGGCAAGCGGCGCAAAGAAAACCACCGATTCCAAGCGCGGTTCCAAAAAACCCTTCGGCAAAGCGGCGAAAAAATCGCCTACTGCTTCACAACCAACCAAAAAAAGCGCGAAAAAACGAGCTTGATTTTTCAGGAGAAACAACATGAGTCAGCAAAAAATCGCGATTGTCACAGGCGCAGGTACCGGTGTAGGCAAAGCGGCAGCCATTGCATTGGCGGGTGCTGGCTGGAAGGTGGTACTTGCCGGTCGTCGTCAGCAGCCCTTGGATGAGCTTGCTCACAGCCTCGGTCAAGCCGGTAGCAGCCTGGTGGTGCCTACCGATGTGGCCAACCCGGATTCTGTGGCCGCTATGTTTGCCACGACGGTGAAAACCTGCGGCCGCGTAGATTTGTTGTTCAATAACGCCGGTGTCAGCGCGCCAGGCGTGCCTTTGGACGAACTCAGCATTGAGCAATGGCGCAATGTGGTCGACATCAACTTGAACGGTATGTTTTATTGCTTGCAGCAGGCTTTCAAGGCCATGAAATCGCAGGATCCTATGGGCGGGCGCATCATCAACAACGGTTCTATTTCAGCTTATGCGCCGCGCCCTAATTCGATTGCCTACACAGCGACCAAGCATGCTGTGACCGGTTTGACAAAAACGGCTGCCTTGGACGGACGCAAGTTCAATATCGCCGTGGGTCAAATTGACATCGGCAATGCCGGTACTGAAATGGCAGCCAAGATGGCGCTGGGTGTGCCTCAGGCGAATGGCGAAATCAAGGCAGAACCTTTGATGGACGTTTCACATGTCGGTGAATCTGTGTTGTACATGGCCAGCTTGCCCGCAAGTGCCAATGTGTTGTTTCACACCGTGATGGCCACCAACATGCCATTCGTCGGCAGAGGTTAAAAGCGCTCTATACCAAGACCTTTGAGGTCGATTTCGCAGTCTCTGCCTGACACCATGTCGGCGATGGCGCGGGCGCTGCCGCTGCTGCAAGCCCAGCCGTGGTTACCGTGTCCGGTGTTGAGCCAAACACCGGGTACGCCGCTGAGTCCTAGTACAGGAACGCCATCGCTCATCACATCCCGCGTACCACGCCAGACTTGAACGTTGTCCTGCGTTTTGGCGGCACCGGCAAACCAATCGTTCAAGACTTTGTAAAGCAAGTCGGTGTTTTTTTCTGAGTGTTGCCTGGACGCGCCGATTTCACACATACCGCTGACACGTATGCGTTGTCCCGAGCGTGCAATAGCGACCTGGTGTTTAGCGTCGATTACGCCGCAAGACGGCGCATCCATTTCCTCGCGCAAAGCTGCGCTCAGTGAATAGCCGTGTACAGCCAGAACCGGCAGTTGTATGCCGAGTTTTTGAACAAGTGCTTTGCTGTGAATACCAGCGCAGACAACCACATGGTTAAACAAGGTTGACTCTTTGTCGGCGAAGTTAAGCAGAGTTGGTTTGGAGACTGAAAGAGGCAACACTTCATGGCCTGTCTTGAACAACACGCCGAGTTGTTCGGCTTCCTGCTTGGCCAGAATGGTGAACTGACGGCAATTGGCCACGGCATCGTGTGGAAAGCAAACAGAGCCCCATAACTGTGTTTCTGTAGACAGCGCCGGCTCCAATGCCTGTGTGTCTGCGGCGCTCAGTGTTTTGTAAAGAATGCCTGCGTCTTTAAGCAGCGACAGTTGTAATTCGACTTCTTCAAAATCCGATTCACTGCGGCACAACAGCAAAGAACCCGGGCTGTTTTCATAAGTCAAACCGTATTGTTCGGTGACGCCTTTGAACACCTCTTGGCTGTAAAAAGCAAGGCGTTGCAAAGAGGCTAGCTTCAAATCTGCTTCAGGATGTCGGCAGGCAAGTAACCATTGCCAGACCCAGCCGCCTGGAAACTGCAACAAGCCGTTGACGTGAATGCCGCTTTCACCCGTGAGCCATTTTTTGAATTGGCGGGAAAACATGCCGGGCGTCGTCCACGAGTTCACCAGACCTGGGCCCATGAAGCCCGAGGCGGCAAAGCTGGCTTGCTGGGCAATGCCCGAACCTTTTTCGTAAACCACGACTTCATGTCCGTGGGAAACCAGTTCGAGCGCGGTGGTCACGCCGATAACGCCTGCTCCGATGACGGCAATTTTCATAGATTTAGACCAAAGTTACCAATTCGCCGCAGGAGAGGGGGTGAAGATATGTTAAAATACTTTGGCTTTGCGGTGATCAAATGGTTTGATCTTCTCAAGCAAATCCCAAACCGGTTCAATAAAGGTGTTGCCAGTCGACAGTTCATCCTGTCATTCTAGCGATGGCGAACCGGCTTTTAGACTCAACCTTTGGAGTAATTTATGTCAGTAAGCATGCGCGAAATGCTGGAAGCCGGTGTCCACTTTGGTCACCAAACACGTTTCTGGAACCCGAAGATGGCACCTTATATTTTCGGCCATCGCAACAAAATTCACATCATTAACCTGGAAAAGTCACTGCCTCTGTTCCAGGATGCAATGAAATTCGCCAAGCAGTTGTCTGCCAACCGCGGCAATATTCTGATGGTCGGCACCAAGCGCCAGGCCAGAGAAATCATCGCCAGTGAAGCCAAAAGAGCCGGTGTGCCTTTTGTCGATCAACGCTGGCTCGGTGGCATGCTGACCAATTTCAAAACCGTTAAAACTTCCATCAAGCGCCTCAAAGACATGAAGGCTCAGCAGGAAATCGGTTTGGATGCCATGTCCAAAAAAGAACAACTCATGTTCATGCGTGAACTTGAGAAGCTGGAAAAAGACATTGGTGGCATTCAAGACATGGTGACATTGCCTGATGCGATTTTTGTGATCGACGTGGGTTTCCACAAAATCACCATTGCAGAAGCCAAAAAACTCGGCATTCCCCTCATCGGCGTGGTGGATTCCAACCACTCTCCCGAAGGCATTGACTATGTCATTCCCGGCAACGATGACTCTTCCAAAGCAGTAACCTTGTATGCGCGTGGCATCGCCGACGCCATCCTCGAAGGTCGCGCCAACGCTGTCAACGATGTCGTCAAGGCAGTGGCTGAGGGCGATGATGAATTCGTCGAAGTTGAAAGCGACAACCCGGCTTGATCCGCCTGGAGTTTGAGATCAAGGGGCTTGATTGGCCCCTTTTTTGCACCTGATTGAATAAACGCAACGAGACAGAGGAGTTTGACATGGCAACAATAACCGCAGGCATGGTCGCTGAACTGCGTGCAAAAACGGACGCACCCATGATGGAGTGCAAAAGAGCTTTGACCGAAGCTGAAGGCGATATGGTCAAGGCGGAAGAATTGCTGCGCGTCAAATTGGGCAGCAAAGCCAGCAAGGCGTCTGCGCGGGTAACGGCTGAAGGCGTGGTCACCATTGCCATGCACGGTGGTGCTGGCGCCATGCTCGAAGTCAATTGCGAAACTGACTTTGTCACCAAGAACGACAGCTTCCTGGCGCTGGCCAATGCAGCTGTCGATTTGATCGCAGCCCACCATCCTGCCGATGTCGCGGCCTTATCTGCCTTGGCTTATCAGCAAGATGGTTTCGGTCCGACGGTAGAAGATGTGCGCAAAGGCTTGATCGGTAAGATCGGTGAAAACATGAGCTTTCGCCGTTTCAAATACTTTGATCAAAGCAATCATCTGACGTCTTATTTGCACGGTACACGCATTGGCGTAGTGGTTGAGTTCAACGGGGACGAAGCCGCCGCCCGCGACGTCGCCATGCATGTGGCCGCCATGAAGCCGGTGTCTCTGACCAGCGCCGATGTGCCTGCTGCATTGATAGAGACTGAGCGTTCTGTCGCAACCGCCAAAGCTGCTGAATCCGGCAAACCGGCTGAGATCGCCACCAAAATGATCGAAGGCGCAGTGCAAAAGTACTTGAAAGAAGTGTCTTTGTTCAATCAGACTTTCGTGAAAAACGACAAGCAGACGGTCGAGCAAATGCTTCAATCAGCCAAAACCACGGTCAAGGCTTTCACCATGTATGTGGTCGGGGAAGGCATTGAGCGCAGAGTCGATGACTTTGCCGCCGAGGTGGCTGCCCAGGTGGCCGCTGCCAAACAATCAGCATGACATGAAAAGGGGACACAAGTTAGTCCCCTTTTTTTAACCCTGCTCAAACTGATGTATCCGGAGAAGAATGCAATGACATCCAAAAAACCCGCCTATAAAAGGATTTTGCTCAAGCTTTCCGGCGAGGCTTTAATGGGTGACGATGCATTCGGTATCAACCGCGACACCATCGTGCGCATGGTCGAAGAAATTGCAGAAATTACACGGCTTGGCGTCGAGGTGGCCGTGGTCATAGGCGGCGGCAATATTTTTCGCGGCGTGGCCGGCGGTTCTGTCGGTATGGACAGAGCCACAGCGGATTACATGGGCATGTTGGCGACGGTGATGAATGCACTGGCGCTGGCTGACACCATGAATAAGGCCGGTTTGATCGCGCGCGTCATGTCGGCCATTGGTATTGAGCAGGTGGTCGAGCCTTATGTACGCCCCAAGGCCTTGCAGTATCTGGAAGAGGGCAAAGTGGTGGTGTTCGCCGCCGGCACAGGAAACCCGTTTTTCACCACCGACACAGCTGCTGCCTTGCGCGGAGCTGAAATCGGCGCCGCCATGGTGTTGAAAGCCACCAAGGTCGATGGTGTGTATACCGCCGACCCGAAAAAAGACCCGACGGCAACCCGCTATAGTCAAATTAGTTTTGACGAAGCCATCAACGGCAACCTGGGCATCATGGACGCGACGGCTTTCGCCTTGTGCCGTGACCAGAAGTTGCCCATCACCGTGTTTTCCATATTCAAGCACGGTGCGCTCAAGCGAGTGGTGATGGGTGAAGATGAAGGAACACTGGTTTTTGCTTCATAAAGCAGTGACGTTTTGGCAGGAGGACTTGGAACCATGGATATCAACGAGATCAAGAAAAACAATGAAAGCAAAATGGATCAATCCATAGCGGCTTTCAATAACAGCCTGAGCAAAATCCGCACAGGCAGGGCCAATCCCGGATTGCTTGACAACATCATGGTCGAGTATTACGGCAACCCCACGCCTTTGTCACAGGTAGCCAATGTGTCGCTGCTGGACGCGCGCACCATCAGTGTTCAACCCTGGGAAAAAGGATTGGGCCCTAAGATAGAAAAAGCCATACGCGAAAGCGACCTCGGTTTGAACCCTTCCTCTATGGGCGATCTGATCCGCGTGCCCATGCCGCCCATGACCGAAGAGCGTAGAAAAGAAATGACCAAAATTGTCCGCAACGAAGGCGAGAACGCCAAGGTTGCCGTGCGCAATTTACGCCGGGACGCCAATGAGGCGGTGAAAAAACTCGTCAAAGACAAACTGGCCTCAGAGGATGAGCAAAAACGCGCTGAGGCAGACATACAAAAAGTGACCGACAGGCATATTGCTGACATAGATAAATTAATGGCTTCCAAAGAACAGGAAATCATGGCTGTCTGAGCGGCTTTTCACATGCTTAAACAACGCATCATCACCGCCTTGCTTTTATTGGCGGTATTTTTACCGGCGTTGTTTCACCCGGACGCGCGCTGGCTTGGTTTAGCCGGTCTTTTTCTTGTTGCCGCCGGTGCTTGGGAGTGGGGCCGTTTGAACAACATGGGCGTCGTCTCCGCCCTGCTTATGTCGGCGTGTTGTTTGATGCTTTGTGCTGCGGCCTGGTTCAGCGGTGTTGCTGCTTTGATGCCAAATGCTTGGTGGTTGCTGACCGGTGTTTTCTGGATCAGCCTGCTGTTTTATTTTTTAAAACACGGTATCGACAGTTGGCGAATATTGCCTGCAATCATCAGAAACCTGATCGGCATAGGTGTGCTGACCATGACCTGGCTGGCTCTGTACCAGGCCAAAAGCACCGGGACTTCCTTTTTGACATCGGTGCTGTTGCTGGTGTGGGTGGCGGATATCTCTGCGTATTTCGTCGGCAAACAATGGGGGCGTCACAAGCTCGCACCTGCTATCAGCCCGGGTAAGAGCCGTGAAGGCTTGCTCGGCGGTTTGTTGGGTGTGGTTGTGTTGTCATTTACTTGGCTGGCCTTGCAAATCCCGTTTCCTGCCTTGAGTGACAGTTTGTTTGCCAGACTCTATGCTCACGGTGTCTTTTTCATGCTTGCAGGTGTTATTTTTCTTACCCTGATCAGCGCCGCCGGTGACTTGTTTGAATCTCTTTTAAAACGCAGCGCCGGTGTGAAGGACAGCAGCCGTTTATTGCCGGGTCACGGCGGGGTGCTTGACCGCCTGGACGCGTTACTGCCCACCTTACCTTTAGCCATGATGCTTTATTTGATGTGAGCCAAACGCCATGAAAAAAAATCTGACCGTGCTGGGCTCTACCGGTTCTATAGGTGTGAATACCTTGGACATTGTGGCCAGGCATTCTGACCGCTACACCGTTTACGCGCTGACCGGTGCCACCCAGGTCGACAAAATGCTGGCTCAGTGTGCTGCGTTCAAGCCGATATACGCTGTCATGGTTCACGAAGCAGCGGCGCAACAATTGAAAGACAGGCTGCAGGCAGAGGGACTACAAACCCGTGTTTTGTCCGGACCGCAAGCCTTGAACGATGTCGCATCTGCTCCCGAAGTCGACATGGTCATGGCGGCCATTGTGGGCGCTGCCGGACTTGCATCCTGCCTGAGCGCTGCAAGAGCCGGTAAGCGGCTGCTGTTGGCCAACAAGGAAGCCCTGGTGGTGGGCGGTGAATTGTTTCTGGACGCGGTTCAACAAGGCGGCGCCAAGTTGTTGCCGATTGACAGTGAACATTCTGCGGTTTTTCAAGCCCTTCCTGAAGATGCAGGCACCTGGCCTGGCGTGGTCAGCAAAATCATTTTGACGGCTTCTGGCGGACCTTTCAGAACCCGCTCTCCCTCTACTTTGCATGCGGTAAGGCCTGAAGAAGCCTGTGCTCATCCCAACTGGGTGATGGGAAGAAAAATCTCTGTGGATTCAGCCACCATGATGAACAAGGCGCTTGAGGTCATTGAAGCCAGGTATTTGTTCGGCATGACGCCTGAGCAGATAGAAGTGATAATCCATCCACAGAGCATTGTTCATTCCATGGTCGAGTTCGTTGACGGCTCCATCGTGGCTCAACTGGGTACACCGGATATGCGCATGCCTATTTCTTACGGTCTGGCGTGGCCGGACCGAATTGCCTCGGGCGCGGGCAATATCGATTTTCGCAAAAGCTCCTTGATGACATTCGAGTCGATGCAGGACATTGACCATCAGAAAAGATTTCCCGGCCTGGCTCTGGCCTGGGAAGCGCTGAAAGCACCAAGTGGAACTACGGCAGTTTTGAATGCGGCCAATGAAGTCGCTGTTGCACTTTTTCTGGCAGGTGAGATTCAGTTTGATCAGATTCATGCGGTGAATCTGGCCACCTTGTCTGCCTGCTTGCCTGAAAAGCCGCGTTCACTGGAGGATTTACTTGAAATTGATACAAAAGCTAGACTTAAAGCAAACGAGGCTGTGAATAAAATGCTGAGAAAGAATTGAAAAAAATGAATGTTCGATCACAATACGTTGACGGTCCTTATGCCTTGACACCGTGTTAGCTGATGTATTATGAAGTCAACTTTTTATCAGGTGCATGTTCCAAGTGAAAATGCAAGTCTGCATGCATTGAAACAGTTGTGCGCATGGCATCTCAGGCTGACCGGATATCTGATTCTCTCGAAATTCCACTCATAGATTAATCGCAACCACTTCATGAAATCCAAATTCTTTTTAAAGCTTTTCTCGTGCTGTCAAGCTCTGGTGGTCACCGTCTTTTTGTCTCAGGCAGCTCTGGCGGTCGAACCATTTGTGGTCAAAGATATCCGCATGGAAGGTTTGCAAAGGGTGGAGCCTGGAAATGTGCTGGCAACCCTGCCTTTTAAAGTGGGCGAAAACTACTCGGATGACAAAGCAACCTTGGCTATCCGGAATTTATTTGCTTTGGGTTTGTTCAAAGATGTGCGTATCGAAGTCAAGGATGACGTGGTGACTGTGGTGGTGGAAGAGCGGCCGTTGATTTCTGCCATTAACTTCACCGGTATCAAGGAATTCGATAAAGATACTTTGAAAAAAGCGCTCAAGGACATCGGTTTGTCTGAAGGCCGTCCATTCGATAAAGCGCTTTCCGACCGGGCTGAGCAGGAGTTAAAACGCCAGTACATCAATCGCAGCTTGTATGGTGCCGAGATTGTCACCACAGTCGCACCAGCCGAGCGTAATAAGGTTAATTTGAACTTCACCGTTATTGAAGGCGATGTGTCAAAAATCAAGGAATACAAAATCGTCGGTAATAAAGCATTTGATCTTGCTGCCATTAAGGATCAACTTGATTTGTCCGAGCCCAATTACATGTCCTGGTACACCAAATCAGACCGGTATTCACAGGCCAAGTTGAACGCCGATCTGGAGAATCTCAGATCCTTTTATTTGTCTCGAGGTTATCTTGAGTTCAGAGTTGAATCTACCCAGGTTGCTATTTCCCCGAACAAACAAGATATTACTATTACCATCAACATCTTTGAAGGCGCGCGCTTCGTGGTCAGCGAAGTTGCTCTGGAAGGTTTTTATCTGGGCCGTGACAATGAGTTTAAGTCGCTAGTTACCATCAAACCGGGCTTGGCCTATAACGTCACTGACGTGGTGGAAACAAGTAAAGCTTTCTCTGATTATTTCGGCAACTTCGGTTTTGCCTTTGCCAGAGTTGAGCAGCGCACTGAAATTGACCGTCAAACCAGCCAAGTCAAGATTATTCTGCAGGCTGATCCCTCGAGGCGCGCTTATGTCCGGCGGATCAATATTGCAGGTAATGAGCGCACCAGGGATGAAATCATCCGCCGAGAATTCAGGCAAATGGAATCTTCTTGGTATGACGGTCAGCGTATACGCGCATCCCGTGACAGGGTGGACCGCTTAGGCTTTTTCACCGAAGTCAGCATCGATACCCAGGAAGTTCCTGATAATCCGGATCAGGTCGACATCAATTTAAAAGTAACCGAAAAACCCACTAACTCTTTGTCCCTTGGCGTTGGATTTTCTTCATCTGAAAATGCCTTCTTATCCTTTGGTTTGAATCAGGATAATTTTTTCGGCACCGGCAATTCAGTCGGTGTCCAAATCAATACCAGCCAATACAACAAAATTTACTCTGTCCAGACGACTGATCCTTATTTCACCGATGACGGGGTGTCGCGAACCTTTAATTTTTTCAGTAAAAACTCCAGACCCTACTCGACTTCCACCAATTACTACAACATCAACTCTTCAGGTATAGGTCTGAGTTTCGGCGTTCCTATTGCTGAGACAGATACTATTTTTATCGGTGCAGCTTATGACAGCACAACCATTTCAAGCGGCTCAAATCTTCCAAACGCTTACACCAGTTACGCTGACGATCCCATCACTTCTGTCCCTTTGACTGTGGGCTGGGCGCGCGACAGTCGTGACAGTATGCTGGCTCCCAACAAAGGTAAATTGATGCGTGTGAATTCAGAGCTTGGTTTGATGGGTGACACCCGGTATTACAAAAACTCAGGGCAATACCAACAATATTGGCCGCTTGGCCGCAAGTACACCTTTGCACTCAACGCAGAACTCGGTCTAGGCGGCGGTTTTGCTGGACGTGATTACCCCGTTTTCAAGAACTTTTATTCAGGCGGTTTGGGATCGGTGCGGGGGTTTCAGCAGAACTCTTTGCAGACAGACACTACCTACACCCGATACGATGGCGATTATTCCACCGGCGGATCCAAGAAAATCCTGCTCAATACCGAATTCCTGATGCCTTTTCCCGGCGTTGGTACCGATAAAACACTCAGGCTTTATACATTTCTTGATGTAGGTAATATCTATACTGCAGACGAATCTATTGATCTGGGCCAGTTGCGAAGCTCTACTGGCGTGGGTTTGAGTTGGATTTCTCCGGTCGGTCCCCTGCGGCTTGCAGTAGCAAAACCCCTCAAGAAATTCGATAACGATAGAATACAGAGCTTTCAATTCCAGATCGGGACTTCATTCTGATGAAAACTAAACTGACACGTTCATTGTTGCTGGTCTGCCTGGGCTTGGCCGGCTTGTCTATCCATGCCGAAGAATTCCGCATTGGTTTCATAAACACCGACCGGATTTTCAAGGAATCTAGCACTGCCAAAGTCGCTCAAACCAAGCTGGAACAAGAGTTTTCCAAGCGTGAAAAAGAGTTGATGGAGTTGGGCAACGGTTTGAAATCAAATTCTGAAAAGCTTGAACGCGATTCGCCGACCTTGTCAGATTCTCAGCGCACCACTCGACAAAGACAATTGTCTGACCAGGATCGTGAGTTCCAGCGCAAGCGCCGTGAATTCCAGGAAGACTTGAACGCCAGAAAAAATGAAGAGTTGCAACAGGTTCTGGAAAAAGCCAACAAAGTGGTCAAGCAAATTGCTGAAGCGGAAAAATACGACGTCATACTTCAAGAAGCTGTGTATATCAGCCCCAAGCATGACATCACCGACAAGGTGATCAAAGTCATCAACAGCGGCAAGTGATGGTGTGGTGTCCCTTGCACTAGGGTTCATCGTAGAGCAACTTGGCGGCAGCTTGCATGGATCGCCTGACACAGTTGTTAGCGGGTTGGCACCTTTGGCTACGGCAGGTAGTAGCGACTTATCCTTTCTCAGCCACCCGAGATACATCTCACAACTTAGCAACAGCCAAGCAGCTTGCATCATCGTCGGGCAGGCGCATGCGACATCCGCTATTGAACGCGGCTGTTGTCTGGTGGTCGACAACCCTTATCTGTACTGGGCAGTATTGACGCAGTTATGGCGTCAACATGTCGTTCCCGACAAGGCGTCCCTATTGATTCACCCGTCCGCAGTTGTTTCAGAGACTGCCGTCATACATCCGACGGCCCGCATCGGCCCGCTGTGCGTGGTGGAAGGCGGCGCATCCATAGGCGCCGGCAGTTGGCTTAAATCCAGGGTTACCGTTTCCACCGGGTGTGTTGTTGGTGAAAACTGCATTCTTCATGCAGGCGTGGTGATCGGTGCCGATGGTTTCGGCTTTGCGCTTGACCAGGAGCAATGGATAAAGATTGAACAATTTGGTGGCGTACTGATTGGTAACAATGTGGAAATCGGGGCGAACACATGTGTTGACCGGGGCGCCATTGAAGATACGGTGATTGAGGACGGCGTCAAGCTGGATAACCTGATACAGATTGGACACAATGTTCATATAGGCAAGCACACAGCAATGGCTGGTTGTGTCGGGGTGGCCGGTAGCGCCACAATCGGCGCGCATTGCACCGTGGGCGGTGGCGCCGTCATACTCGGCCATTTGGAGCTGGTCGACCATGTGCATGTTTCGGCCGCCTCTGTGGTCAGCCATTCCTTGCTCAAACCCGGTACTTACAGCGGCGTCTTTCCGATAGACGAAAATGCAGCTTGGCAAAAGAACGCTGCCAGTTTGCGGCAACTCAATGCTTTGCGCGAACGCATACGCCGGTTAGAAAATAATTTCAATACGTCAGGGTCATGATCATGGATATCCATCAAATATTAAAAATGCTGCCGCACCGCTACCCGTTTTTGTTGGTGGATCGTGTGTTGCAACTGGATAAGGGTAAATCCATAGTCGCCTTGAAAAATGTCACCATCAATGAGCCTTTTTTCAACGGCCATTTCCCGCATCGTCCTGTCATGCCAGGCGTGTTGATGCTGGAGGCGCTGGCGCAGGCGGCTGCTTTGCTGTCTTTTCACACCATGGATGTGGTGCCGGATGAAAACACCATTTATTACTTTGCCGGCATTGATGGCGCGCGTTTCAAGCGCCCGGTCGAACCTGGTGACGCGTTGACCTTGATGGTTGAACTCGATCGCATGAAAGCCGGTATCTTTAAATTCAAAGCCAAAGCCATGGTGGGTGCGGAACTGGCGGTTGAGGCCGAGTTGATGTGCACCATGCGACGTATTGACTGACTTGCCCATGGCTCAGATACACCCGACGGCTCTGGTAGATCCGGCAGCGCAGATCCATGAATCTGTATCGATCGGTGCTTACAGCATCATCGGTCCTTATGTCCGCATCGGTGCAGGCACCACAGTGGCTTCGCACTGTGTCATTGAGGGCAAAACCACCATTGGCGAAGACAACCGTATTTTTCAATTCAACTCTCTCGGTGCGGTGCCGCAAGACAAAAAATATGCTGGTGAGCCTTGTGAACTGGTGATCGGCGACCGCAATACCATCCGGGAATTTTGCACTTTCAACATCGGCACTGCCCACGACCAGGGCGTGACGCGGGTCGGCCATGACAACTGGTTGATGGCATATGTTCACCTGGCCCATGATTGTCAGGTAGGTAACCACACCATCTTCGCCAACAGCACCCAGTTGGCCGGACACGTCCACGTCGGGGACTGGGCGATTCTGGGCGGCTTCACCGTGGTGCATCAGTTTTGCCGACTCGGCGCTCACAGTTTTACCGCCATGAATTCCTTGTTATTCGCAGACCTTCCGCCGTTTGCCATGTGCCAGGGACAACCGGCGCAGGTGCGTTCCATGAACTATGAAGGCATGAAACGCCGGGGTTTTTCTGCTGCTCAGATCCAAGCGGTCAAGCAGATGCACAAGGCGCTGTACCGGCAAGACCTGAGCTTGCAAGCCGCGCTTGAGCAAATTCAGGCCATGTCTGAAACGGACGCAAGCATTGCCGATGTGGTCGACTTGATGTCAAGCTTTCTGGTGCAGGTGTCACCCAACCGCGGCATCATCCGTTGAGCCGTGCCGGGCCAAACATGACCGACATACCGGCGCTTGACATAGCCATGGTCGCCGGCGAAACCTCAGGCGACTTATTGGCTTCCCTGGTCATTCCCGGCTTGCAACAACGCTGGCCTTCCTTGCGCATGGCCGGTATCGGCGGACCGCGCATGCAGCAATCCGGCTTTGTCTCCTGGTGGCCGATGGAAAAATTATCGGTGCGCGGTTATGTGGAAGTGCTTAAGCATTACCGTGAAATCGTAGGCATCAGGCGGCAGCTCAAAACCCGTTTGTTAGACGCCAAGCCAGATATTTTTATCGGCATTGACGCGCCGGATTTCAACCTGGATCTGGCCCGTGACCTGCGGCAAGCAGGATTGAAAACCGTGCAATTTGTCTGTCCTTCGGTATGGGCCTGGCGCGCAAAGCGTCTGCAAAAAATCCGCGACAGTGTGGATCACGTGCTGTGCATTTTTCCTTTTGAACCCGATCTGTTGTCGCAATACGGTATTGCTGCAACATTTGTCGGCCATCCTTTGGCCAACCTGATTCCCGAGCAGGCGGATAAGGCTGCTGCCAGAACACAACTGGGCCTGCCGCAGCAGGCGCGGGTGCTGGCAGTGCTTCCCGGCAGCCGCAAAGACGAGATTAAACATTTGTTGCCCCGGTTTTTAGCCGCCGTTGAATTGCTGCGCCAACAACAGCCCGATTTGCTGGCTGTGTTGCCTGTGGCTCCCGGCATGTCCGGCGTGGTCAATGACATCGCCCGGCAATTTCCCGGCGTCCGGCATTTGCAAATCATCCAAGGCCAAAGCCATGCGGTGATGGCTACTGCTGATGTCGCTATGGTGGCCAGCGGAACGGCTACTTTGGAAGCTGCATTGTTCAAATGCCCCATGGTGATTGCCTATGCCATGCCGTGGTTGAGTTGGCAAATCATTGAACGCAAACGTTTACAGCCCTGGGTTGGGTTGCCAAATATTTTGTGTCAAGACTTTGTCGTGCCCGAGTTGTTGCAATCACAAGCAACACCAAAGGCGCTGGCCCGCTGCGTCACGGATTGGTTAGATCAACCTGACAAAGTGCAGACGCTGCGACACACTTTTTCCCGTTTGCACCAAACGTTGCGTGCTGACACGCCTAAGGTAGTCACCGATGCGATCGCGCAAATCCTCCAAGCCTGAGCAGGTCAAGCTCAACTGGGACCATGGCCAGGTTTTGATTGCCGGCGTGGATGAAGCCGGGCGCGGCCCATTGGCCGGTCCGGTGTTTGCCGCCGCCGTCATGCTCGACGACCTGGTACCGGTGCGCGGATTGGCTGATTCCAAAACGCTCAGCCCTGCCAAGCGCGAAAAACTCTATGACCAGATCCGTGCGAATGCCTTGTGTTTTTGCGTGGCTCAGGCATCGGTAGAGGAAATTGATCAGCGCAATATTTTGCAGGCCACCATGCTGGCCATGCAGCGGGCGGTTCATGGTTTGCGTTTGAAACCCCGCAAGGTGCTGGTCGACGGTAACCGCTTGCCGGTGCTGGATGTGCTGGCAGAAGCCATTGTCAAAGGCGACAGCAAGGTGGCGGCCATATCTGCGGCCTCTATTTTGGCCAAGGTAGAGCGGGACCGCTGGTGTTGCGCTATCGATGCAGACTTTCCTGCGTATGGTTTTGCCAGGCACAAAGGCTATGGCACAGCCGAACACCTGAAGGCTTTGAAAACCCTGGGGCCGACCATTTGGCACCGGCGCAGTTTTGCGCCTGTAGCGGCCATGCTGGGTGATACTGCCAAGAGCAAAACACATGGCGCTTAAATCCATCAGTTCCAAAGAGAATCCGCTGTTCAAGCAATTGAAAGCGCTGGCGAATGACAACACCGCTTACCGCCGCAGCAGGCAAGTCTGGCTAGAAGGTGAGCATTTGTGCCAGGCCGCGTTTGACAGCGGGCTGCGCTTTAGCCAATTGGTATTGCTAGATTCGGTGCAGGCTGACAGTCTTGCCCTCTGGGCAGCGCGTTGCGACACGGTTTTGCAACTCTCCGCGAGCTTGATGTCAGCACTGAGTTCTTTGCCGTCTCCGTCCTGGATAGGCGCAGTGGTGGAACTGCCGCAAACACATGCCTTGAATTCGCAGGCGTCTGTTGTGGTGCTTGATCAAGTGCAGGATCCCGGCAATGCCGGCGCTATCTTGCGTTGTGCTGCAGCCTTCGGTTTTAAGCAGGTCAGCACTACCCCGGGCTCGGTGGCTTTGTGGTCTGCCAAAGTGGTGCGGTCTGCGATGGGCGCGCATTTCGGTTTGCAGTTGAACGAGTCTATGGACGTGGCCGACATCTTGAAATTCAATACGCCGGTCTTGCTGACCGATGTTCACCAGGGTACTTACTTGCACGAACTGATGGCTGAAAAAAAACTACCCTGGCCTTGCATCTGGGTCTTCGGTCACGAAGGCCAAGGCGTCAGTCTCAATTGGCCGGATGACAAGGTGCAGCGCGTCAGAATTGCTCAGCCGGGAGGGCAGGAGTCTTTGAATGTGGCTGCTGCTGCGGCCATTTGTTTGCATGCCAGTGCCTGTCAACGTGTAGAGAAGTGTTAGCAGACGATTGCACCGGTCGTAGCGATGAGGCGCAGGGATATAATGCACAACTTTTACATCAACCGTACGCCCTTCGCTCAAAAAAAAGCCAATCCCCTTGTATAGCAGCCAAAGAGAAGGCCTCTCTTGCACTTGGGGCGTCACCGAATCTCGGAGATCTGAGTGCTTTTGACTCTTCAGGGAAATCGTCCTCCCGCTATTTTGGCGCTATCAGACGGCACGGTCTTCATGGGGCAATCCATCGGTCATGATGGTCACACTGTCGGCGAAGTTGTTTTCAATACATCCATGACCGGGTATCAGGAAATTCTGACCGACCCGAGTTACTGCCAGCAATTGGTCACCTTGACTTATTCGCACATTGGCAATTACGGTGTCAACAGCGAAGACAACGAAGCTGACCGCATTCATGCCGCCGGACTGATCATCAAGAATTTACCTTTGATGCACTCCAATTTCCGTGCCGACAGCGATTTGACGCATTTCCTCAAAGCGCAGGGGACCGTGGCGATTGCAGACATAGACACCCGCATGTTGACCCGGCATTTGCGCGAAAGGGGCGCTCAAAACGGCGCTATCGTGGCATACCCTGCTAAGCATGTCATCACGTCTGAGGACATGGCTCAGGCCGTTGCCCTGGCTCAGCAAGCTCCGGCCATGAACGGCCTAGACCTGGCGTCCAAGGTCAGTGTTACCCAAGCCTATCCCTGGCGTGAAACAGAATGGCAGCTGGGTGCGGGTTATCGTAAGCTGGAAAAAGCCAGTTACCGTTTGGTGGCCTACGACTTTGGCGTCAAAAGAAATATTCTTCGCATGCTGGCTGAGCGAGGTTGCGATGTCACCGTGGTCCCCGCCACAACAACAGCCGAACAAGTGTTGCAGTTAAAACCGGACGGCGTGTTTCTCTCTAACGGTCCTGGCGACCCCGGCCCTTGCACCTACGCCATCGAGGCAACGCAAGCATTGCTTGCCCACAAAATCCCTTTGTTTGGTATTTGTCTGGGCCATCAGATCCTGGCACTGGCCTGTGGTGCCACTACCTACAAAATGAAGTTCGGGCATCACGGCGCCAACCACCCGGTCAAAGATTTGCAGACTTCCCGCGTGTCAATCACCAGCCAAAACCACGGTTTCGCGGTCGATGAAAAATCGCTGCCCGCACATGTGCGCGCCACCCACGTCAGTTTGTTTGACGGCAGTTTGCAAGGCTTGGAGTTGACAGACCAACCGGCCTTCAGTTTTCAAGGGCATCCGGAGGCCTCACCCGGCCCGCATGACATCGGTTATTTGTTTGACCGCTTTATTCACTCAATGGCGGTTTCTCAGCATGGCTAAACGCACAGACATTAAAAGCATTTTGTTGATAGGCGCAGGACCTATCGTCATCGGTCAGGCCTGCGAGTTTGATTATTCCGGCGTGCAGGCTTGCAAGGCGTTGCGCGAAGAAGGCTATAAGGTCATATTGATCAACAGCAACCCGGCTACCATCATGACCGACCCGGCCACTGCTGACGTCACTTACATAGAACCTATCACTTGGAAGACGGTCGAAAAAATCATCGCCAAGGAAAAGCCGGATGCGATTTTGCCGACCATGGGCGGACAAACTGCGCTCAATTGCGCTTTGGATTTATGGCGTCACGGCGTGCTGGACAAATATTTGGGTGCCAACACCGGCAAGCCGGTGGAGTTGATAGGCGCGACACCTGAAGCCATTGACAAAGCCGAAGACCGATTGAAGTTCAAAGATGCCATGACCAAAATCGGTCTGGGTTCGGCGCGTTCCGGCATTGCCCACAACCTGGATGAAGCTTGGACAGTGCAAAAAACCGTCGGCTTCCCCGTTGTTATTCGCCCGAGCTTCACTTTGGGCGGCACCGGCGGCGGCATTGCCTACAACCCGGAAGAATTTGAAGAGATTTGCAAACGTGGTTTAGAAGCGTCACCCACCAGCGAATTACTGATTGAAGAATCTTTGCTCGGCTGGAAAGAGTACGAGATGGAAGTGGTGCGCGATAAGGCGGACAACTGCATCATCGTGTGTTCCATCGAAAACCTGGACCCCATGGGCGTGCATACCGGCGACTCCATCACCGTTGCGCCGGCCCAGACCTTGACCGACAAGGAATACCAGATTCTTCGTAACGCCAGTCTGGCGGTGTTGCGTGAAATCGGCGTGGACACTGGCGGCTCCAACGTGCAGTTCTCCATCAACCCGGCTGACGGGCGCATGGTTGTTATTGAAATGAATCCGCGCGTGTCGCGCTCGTCTGCGCTGGCGTCCAAAGCCACTGGTTTCCCGATTGCCAAAGTGGCCGCCAAACTGGCCGTGGGTTTCACGCTGGACGAATTGCGCAACGACATCACGGGTGGCGCCACGCCCGCGAGTTTTGAGCCCAGCATTGATTACGTGGTCACCAAAATACCGCGTTTTGCGTTTGAAAAATTCCCGACGGCCGACAGCCGCCTCACCACACAAATGAAATCCGTGGGCGAGGTCATGGCCATAGGCCGCACCTTCCAGGAGTCTTTCCAAAAGGCTTTGCGCGGGCTTGAGGTTGGCGTTGATGGCATGAATGAAAAAACCCAGGACCGCGAAGTGTTGGAAAAAGAACTCGGCGCACCCGGCCCCGAGCGGATCTGGTATGTGGGCGACGCATTCGCCATGGGCATGAGCGTGGATGAAGTCCATGCGCTCACCCGCATAGACCCCTGGTTTCTGGTGCAAATCGAGGACATCGTCAAAATCGAGCTCGAGCTCGAAACGCACCAATTGGCAGATATCAGCGCGGGCGAACTGCGTTTGCTCAAGCAAAAAGGTTTCTCCGACCGACGCCTGGCCAGGCAATTGAAAACCACAGAAAAAGCCGTTCGCGAAGCCCGCCATGCGTTAGGCGTGCGCCCGGTGTTCAAGCGCGTAGATACCTGTGCCGCCGAATTTGCGACCAACACCGCGTACATGTATTCCACCTACGAGCAGGAGTGCGAAGCTGCACCGACTGACCGAAAAAAAATCATGGTGCTGGGCGGTGGACCCAACCGCATAGGCCAGGGCATTGAGTTTGATTACTGCTGCGTGCATGCGGCGCTGGCCATGCGCGAAGACGGCTATGAAACCATCATGGTCAATTGCAATCCGGAAACTGTGTCTACCGATTACGACACCAGCGACCGCTTGTACTTTGAACCTCTGACATTGGAAGACGTGCTGGAAATCGTCGCCAAAGAAAAGCCCATGGGCGTGATCGTGCAATACGGCGGTCAAACCCCTTTGAAGCTGGCGCTGGGCTTGGAAGCCGAAGGCGTCCCCATCATCGGCACCAGCCCTGACATGATTGATGCGGCCGAAGACCGCGAGCGTTTCCAGCAATTGCTTCACACGCTGGGTCTGCGTCAACCGCCAAATGCAACCGCCAGAACCGAAGAAGAAGCTTTAGAAAAAGCCAAAGAACTCGGTTATCCATTGGTGGTGCGTCCCAGTTATGTGCTGGGCGGGCGGGCCATGGAAATCGTGCACGAGCAGCGCGACCTTGAGCGTTACATGCGAGAAGCGGTCAAAGTCAGCCACGAATCTCCGGTACTGCTGGACCGCTTTTTGAACGATGCCATCGAGTGCGATGTCGACGCTATTTGCGACAGCCAGCAGGTGTTCATCGGCGGCGTCATGGAGCATATCGAGCAAGCCGGTGTGCACAGCGGCGACTCCGCGTGTTCGCTGCCGCCTTATTCCTTGTCTAAAGCAACCATTGCCGAGTTGAAACGCCAGACCACCGAAATGGCCCACGGCCTCAAAGTGGTCGGTTTGATGAATGTGCAGTTCGCCATTCAAAAGCGGGATGGCCAGGACGTGATTTACGTGCTTGAAGTCAATCCGCGCGCCAGCCGCACCGTGCCCTTTGTCAGCAAAGCCACCGGCATACAACTGGCCAAGGTAGCGGCGCGCTGCATGGTCGGGCAAAGTCTGGCCTCGCAAGGCATTACCCGCGAAGTGCACCCGCCTTATTACAGCGTCAAAGAAGCGGTGTTCCCATTTGTGAAATTTCCCGGTGTCGACACCATACTCGGGCCGGAGATGAAATCCACCGGCGAGGTCATGGGTGTAGGACTGAGCTTTGGCGAAGCTTTTGTCAAAAGCCAGTTGGGTGCAGGTACCAAGCTGCCGCGTCCCACAGATGCGGTGCGCAAAGTGTTCCTAACCGTGAAAAACACAGACAAGGCACGCGCGGTTGAAGTGGCACGGCGCTTGTCAGATTACGGCTTTGAACTGGTTGCTACCAAAGGCACCGCTGCCGCCATCCATGCCGCCGGTATCCCGGTGGTGGCGGTCAACAAGGTCACCGAAGGCCGGCCGCACGTGGTCGATATGATCAAGAACAACGAAATCGCGCTGGTCATCAACACCGTGGAAGAGCGGCGTAACGCCATTGCCGATTCGCGTCAGATCCGTATTTCTTCATTGCTGGCGCGTGTCACCACCTTCACAACGATTGCCGGTGCAGAAGCCGCAGTCGAAGGCATGAAATACCTAGACAATCTGGATGTTTATTCATTGCAGGATTTGCATCTTCAATTGCAAGCCTGATTTTCAACCTGCTCATACCTGCCATGGCCACCATTCCCATCACCAAAGTCGGCGCTGAAAAGCTCAAACAAGAACTGCACACCTTGAAAACGGTAGACCGTCCCTGGGTAATCAATGCCATCGCCGAAGCGCGTGCCCAAGGCGATTTAAGCGAAAACGCCGAATACGACGCTGCCAAAGACCGTCAAGGTTTTATTGAAGGCCGCATCCAGGAAATTGAAAGCAAGCTGTCCATGTCGCAAATCATCGATCCATCTTCGCTGGACGCGGGCGGGCGCGTGGTCTTCGGTGCGACTTTAGAGCTCGAAGACGAAGCCTCCGGCGAGCGGGTGAATTACCAGATAGTCGGCGAAGACGAGGCCGATTTGAAACTCGGGCTGATCAATATCAGCAGCCCGATTGCCAGGGCCTTGATCGGCAAGGAAGAGGGCGATGTCGCCAGCGTTCAAGCGCCGGGCGGCGTCAAACAATACGAAATCATCAAGGTTTCCTATATCTGATTGTTCTTCTTCACTGATTTTTGTTTGGGTTTGGCGCGTTTGACTTGACCGCCTGCAGCTAGACGCTGGTTACCCAAAATCGTCACCCGTTTCATTTCAGGCCGTTGACCGCCACGGCTGCTGTATTTCAGGACTTTGAATTCACGCGGTCCGGGCATTTTGTCCTGGTCCTGTTTTTTTTCTTTTTCAGGCTGCGGCCGCCATAAGACCAGCAACTTGCCTATGTGTTGAATCGGCGCGGCATTGAGTTGATCGGCCAGAGTTTGAAACATGAGCTCGCGTTGGTTGCGGTCGTCGCCGAGAACACGGATTTTGATCAAGCCGTGCGCATTCAGCGCGAATTCGGCTTCTTTGGTCACAGCGGCGCTGAGACCGTCGTTACCGATCATGACAACAGGGTCGAGATGGTGCGCAGCAGCGCGGTGAACTTTTCGTTCAGCAGGGGTCAGTTGGATAGCAGGCATACGGGTATTATCTTCCTACACAGAGGGTGTTGAATTGAAAGTCAAAACGCAGAGCAAAAAAGTGAACAAGTCGTGGTTAAACGACCATGTCAACGACCCTTACGTGAAGATGGCGAAGAAAGACGGCTACAGAGCGCGGGCCGCCTACAAACTCAAAGAAATCGATGAAACCCTGGGCCTGTTCAAACCCGGCATGGTGGTGGTCGATCTGGGCAGTGCGCCCGGCGCCTGGAGCCAGTACCTCAGGCGTTGCATGGCGCCTGACGGCGCTGCTGCAGGCAAGCTGGACGCTACGCTGATTGCATTGGATTTGTTGCCCATGGAGCCGATTGAAGGCGTGCATTTTCTGCAAGGTGACTTCAGAGAACCCGAGGTCTTGGATCAATTAAGCCAGTACCTGGACGGCAGAATTGTGGATGTGGTGGTGTCCGACATGGCGCCCAATCTGTCCGGCGTCGAATCAGCAGACGCTGCACGCATGGCGCATCTGGTGGAACTGGCGGTCGAGTTCTGCCTGGTTCACATGAAAAAAGAAGGCGCGTTGGTGGTGAAAGTTTTTCACGGCAGCGGCTACAGCCAGCTGGTCAAACACTTCAAAGAGACGTTTAAGGTGGTCAAGCCTTTCAAGCCCAAGGCCAGCCGTGACAAGTCGGCCGAAAATTTTTTGGTTGGTATAGGCTTGAAAGTCTCAGGGTAAAAGGCCTTGCTCAATTTAAGTATTCTTTTGTTTGTTAAATTAAGTTTTATGTACTTTGTAAGAGATCAATTTCCGGCGGTCTGAGTGCATTTATGCAAATTCCGCACTTTGTACATGGTTCGTGTGAACAGAATCTCCGGTCAAGCCTTGAAAAGCCTAAAATGAACGCAACCTTCTTATCGGCATCTCGCCGGTATCCCTCTGACTGGAGTTCGCTTTGAACAACCCCTGGTTTTCCAAATTGGCTGTTTGGCTGGTAATCGCGCTTGTTTTGTTTACCGTTTTCAAGCAATTCGATACCCGTGGACAGGCCGGTAATGGCTATTTGGCTTACTCCGACTTTCTCGATGAAGTTCGCGGCAAGCGCATCAAGTCGGCCACTATTCAGGAAGGCCAGGGCGGTACCGAAATCATCGCCACCACCACCGATGACCGTAAAGTGCGCACCAATGCCACTTACTTGGATCGCGGCCTGGTCGGCGACCTGATCTCCAACAACGTCAAATTCGATGTCAAGCCGCGGGAAGAAGGCTCGTTGCTCATGACCTTGCTGGTCAGTTGGGGCCCCATGCTGTTGCTGATCGGCGTCTGGGTGTATTTCATGCGCCAAATGCAAGGCGGCGGCAAAGGCGGCGCTTTCAGTTTCGGTAAAAGCAAAGCCCGCATGCTCGACGAAAACAACAACACCGTCACCTTTGCTGACGTAGCCGGTTGTGACGAGGCCAAAGAAGAAGTCAAGGAAGTGGTTGACTTCCTCAAGGATCCGCAAAAATTTCAAAAGCTGGGCGGTCGCATTCCGCGCGGTCTGCTGCTGGTCGGCCCGCCTGGAACCGGTAAAACTTTGTTGGCCAAAGGCATTGCCGGCGAAGCCAAGGTGCCTTTTTTCAGCATCTCCGGCTCAGACTTTGTTGAAATGTTCGTCGGTGTGGGCGCGGCCCGTGTGCGCGACATGTTTGAGAACGCCAAGAAAAATGCGCCTTGTATTATTTTTATTGACGAGATCGACGCGGTCGGCCGCCAGCGCGGTGCAGGCCTGGGCGGCGGTAACGATGAACGCGAACAGACCCTGAATCAGATGCTGGTCGAGATGGACGGTTTTGAGACCAACCTCGGTGTCATTGTGGTGGCTGCCACCAACCGCCCGGACATTCTGGACGCTGCCTTGTTGCGCCCCGGTCGCTTCGACCGCCAGGTTTATGTGACCCTGCCCGATATCCGTGGCCGCGAACAGATTCTGAATGTGCATATGCGCAAGATTCCTGTCGGCCAGGACGTGTCACCCGGCGTCATTGCGCGCGGCACCCCCGGCATGAGCGGTGCTGATTTGGCCAACCTGACCAACGAAGCCGCATTGATGGCTGCGCGCCGCAATGCACGCGTGGTTGAAATGCAGGATTTCGAAAAGGCCAAAGACAAAATCCTCATGGGCCCCGAGCGCCGCAGCATGGTCATGCCTGAAGAAGAACGCAAGAACACGGCCTACCACGAGTCAGGCCATGCATTGATCGGTAAATTAATGCCCAAATGCGACCCGGTGCACAAAGTCACCATCATCCCGCGCGGGCGTGCTCTGGGCGTCACCATGAGCCTGCCTGAGGCCGACCGTTACAGCTACGACAGAAACTACATGTTGAGCCAGATCAGCATGTTGTTTGGCGGCCGCATCGCCGAGGAAGTGTTCATGAACCAGATGACCACCGGCGCTTCCAACGATTTCGAACGCGCCACGCAAATCGCTCGCGACATGGTCATGCGTTACGGCATGTCCGAGGCGCTGGGCCCCATGGTGTATGCGGAAAACGAAGGCGAAGTGTTTTTAGGCCGTTCAGTCACTAAAACCACGAACATGAGCGAATCCACTATGAAAAAAGTGGATGAAGAAGTGCGCAGCATCATCGATGGTCAGTACAACTTGGCGCGCCGTTTGATCGAGGACAACGCCGACAAAATGCATGCCATGGCGCACGCACTGTTGGAATGGGAAACCATAGACAGCGATCAGTTGGACGACATCATGGCAGGGCGCCCGCCACGTCCTCCCAAAGATTGGACGCCGCGTACACCGTCTTCTGGTGACGGCTCCGGCGGCACACCGGCGGTTCATCCTAACCCGTCACCGACCACGGCTTGATGATCGGCAATAACGCAAACACAATGGGGCTCAGGCCCCATTTTGGTTTTTGGCAGACCACGCGTTACAAGTTGTCATTGCACAAGCCGCTGGTGATGGGCATAGTCAATGTCACGCCGGATTCTTTTGCTTCGGATACTGGCTTATCAACCACACGCAATGCGATTGAACTTGCCAGCCGATTAAGACAAGAGGGCGCAGACATAGTCGACGTTGGCGGCGAGTCAACCCGCCCCGGTGCCACAGCCTTAAGCCACGAAGAAGAATGGCAGCGTATCCAACCTGTGTTGGAGGAACTGCTGACCTGGCATATGCCAGTTTCGGTCGACACCTACCATCCTGAAACCATGCGCCAGGCGCTGGACATGGGCGTGGACATCATCAATGACATCTGGGCTTTGCGTCAGCCCGGCGCTTTGCAGGCCGTGGCGTCTTATGAATGCGGTATTTGCCTGATGCATATGCACGGCGAACCGGCAAGCATGCAGTTATCCCCCTTGAGTGGCGATCCGCTTGAACAGGCAGGCGAATTTTTCAAGCAGCGTCTGCAAGCGGCCATCGCACAAGGTATTGAGCCGCAAAGGTTGGTGCTCGATCCGGGCGTAGGTTTTGGCAAAACGGTTGCGCAAAATTTCATGCTGTTGCAGCGACAGCAGGAACTGATGCAGTCCGGCCTGCCGTTGTTGCTCGGCTGGTCGCGCAAATCCTCTTTGGGCGCGATCACCGGTCTCGAGGTCGGCGACCGGTTGGTGCCCAGCGTGGTGGCCGCTGTATTGGCTGCTGACAAAGGTGCCGCAGTGCTGCGTGTGCACGATGTGGCTGACACCGTGGCTGCGCTGGCCGTGTGGCAGGCCTCACGGCCGACTCAGCCTGTGTCTGGATAATAGGGCCATGAAAAGACTTTATTTCGGTACTGATGGCATACGCGGCACCGTGGGACACGCCCCGATCACGCCAGACTTTATGCTGCGTCTGGCCAACGCCGTCGGTCACCAACTCAAGCAATCCGAAACGCGCCCCAGCGTGGTCATAGGCAAGGACACGCGCATCTCGGGCTATATGCTTGAATCAGCCCTCGAGGCCGGCTTTAATTCTGCGGGTGTGGACGTGGTTCTGCTAGGCCCGATTCCAACCCCCGGCGTGGCTTACCTGACCAAGGCCTTGCGCGCCAGTCTGGGCGTCGTCATCAGTGCCAGCCACAACCCGTTTGACGACAACGGCGTGAAATTTTTCAGCGCCACAGGTACCAAGCTAGACGATGAATGGGAGTTGTCGGTCGAGCAGCGTTTGTTGCAAGCGCCGGAGTGGGTGCCATCTATTCTCCTGGGCAAGGCACGACGCTTGGACGACGCCGTAGGCCGGTACATAGAGTTTTGCAAAAGCACTTTTTCAGACCGCTTAACCCTCAAGGGTAAGAAAATCGTGGTCGATGCTGCCCACGGCGCAGCTTATCTGGCAGCTCCGCAAATTTTCAAGGAATTGGGTGCTGAGGTGATTGCCATCGGTTGTGCGCCTGATGGTTTGAACATTAACCGGGATGTGGGCGCAACTTCGCCTAAGGCCTTGGTGGATACCGTGCTAGCTCAGGGTGCGGATTTTGGCATCGCTTTGGATGGAGACGCAGACAGACTGCAACTGGTAGACCACAGCGGACGTTTGTTCAACGGCGACGAATTACTTTATCTGCTGGCGCGCGACCGTCAGATGCAAGGCCTGGTTTTGCCCGGAGTGGTCGGCACCTTGATGACCAACCACGGTGTGGAAACCGCTTTAAATGCTCTGGGCATTGAGCTGGTGCGCGCTGGTGTCGGCGACAGGTATGTGCTGGAACAACTGGTGGAACACGGCTGGATCATTGGCGGCGAAGGCTCAGGTCATTTGTTGATGCTCGATAAGCACAGCACGGGTGACGGCATCATCAGCTGTCTGCAAGTCTTGCAAGCCTGCTTGCGTCATGGAAAAACCATGACAGAGATGTTGTCCGGTGTAGACATGATGGCGCAGTGCCTGGTCAATGTGAAACTGCAAGCCGGCACAGACTGGAAAACCCACACGGCTTTTCAACGCAGCTGCCAAGAGACTGAGGCCGCTTTGAACGGACGTGGCAGGGTACTGATTCGCCCCAGTGGCACCGAGCCTGTGCTGCGCATCATGGTTGAGTCGCTGGACATGCAGACCTCGCAGCACCACGCTGAGCTTTTAAGCCAGTCATTGAAAAGGGTAGATTGAACATGGCAACTGCAGCGCAACTGTTGATGATTGACCGCGATGAAAGCACGTTGGCTTTCAATACAAGGGTACTCGACATGGCCCGCCGTGAGGACATACCTTTGCTCGAGCGTTTGCGTTACTTGTGCATTGTGTCTTCCAATCTGGATGAGTTTTTTGAAGTGCGTGTGGCTTTGCATCTGCATCAGGTAGGCAATACCAGTGAAGTCGCGCCGTATTTGCAGCTGAGTTTTGAAAGAATTTCGCGCGCAGCGCATTCGCTGGTGGAGCAGCAGTACCGCTTGTTCAATGAAGAATTGATGCCGGTGTTGAAAAAGCAAGGCTTGCAACTCATTACCCATGATGAAAGAAATGCGGCTCAGCACAAATGGGTCAAACAATACTTTGATCGCGAAGTCCGGCCATTGCTTACACCTGTCAGCCTTGATCCGGCACATCCGTTTCCCATGGTCGCCAATAAATCATTAAATTTCATTGTGCGTCTGACAGGCAAAGATGCTTTTGGCCGTGAGAATGACATTGCGATTGTGAAAGTACCACGGTCGCTGCCCCGTGTTATTCGATTGCCCGCATCTGTGTCTGGCAAAGCCATTTGCATGGTGAGTTTGTCCAGCGTGATACGTTCTCACTTGGTCGATTTATTCCCCGACAGGCTTGTCGGACAGTTTTCTCAATTCCGTGTCACCCGCGACTCTGAATTGCTGGTCGATGAAGAAGACGCCAAAAACCTGCGTACCGCCTTGCGGCGCGGGCTTGAGCACAGACAGTTCGGTGTGCCTGTGCGGCTTGAAGTTTCTTCTGAGTGCTCTGAATATTTGTCGCATTTTTTATTGCAGCAATTCAAGTTGCCGCAAGCCGCCCTTTACCGCGTGGCCGGTCCGGTGAATCTGGTCAGGCTGAACCAGATGATCGACTTGATCGACATGCCGCAGTTCGTATTTCCTGTGCATCACGCCTGCTACCCCAGACAATTGCAGGAAGGTGAATCGCTGTTTAAGCAAATACACAAAAAAGACATCCTAATTCACCAACCCTTTGAATCTTTTTACGGCGTGCTGGATTTTCTGAAAGAAGCTGTCAACGATCCCAAGGTACTGGCGATCAAACAAACCATTTACCGCACCGGCAGCGATTCGGCTTTGATGGATTTGTTGCGCGAAGCAGTGTTGCGCGGCAAGGAAGTTACGGCGGTGGTGGAAATCAAAGCCAGGTTCGATGAAGAAGCCAATATCAATTGGGCGGAGCGTTTGGAATCCATAGGCGCACAAGTGGTTTATGGCGTGGTGGGACTGAAAACCCACGCCAAGATGATGCTGATGACGAGGCGTGAAGCAGGCAAGTTGGTGCGTTACGGGCATTTGTCGACCGGCAATTACAACGTTCGCACTGCCAGGCTTTACACAGACATCAGTTTTCTGACCATGAACCCGGAAATCACCGCAGACATGGAGCAAGTGTTTACCCAGTTGGCCAGCCAGTCACGTATCAGCAACCTCAACCACTTGTGGCTGGCGCCTTTCAAGCTGCAAGATCAGTTGATCGATATGGTTGACAGGATCAGCAAGGCTAGTACACATGGCAAACCCGGACGAATCATTTTGAAAATGAATTCCTTGACCGATGAAAAACTCGCCAGGCATTTGGTGCAAGCCGGTCAGCGCGGCGTGGACATAGATTTGATTGTGCGTGGCGCATGTATTTTGCCGGCGCAAGTGCCGGGCTTTACGGATCGAATCAAAGTACGTTCCATCATCGGCAGGTTTCTGGAGCATTCGCGACTTTTTTACTTCCGTTCCGGGGACAAGGAGGATT
This sequence comes from Bordetella parapertussis, assembly GCA_945870575.1. Lineage (GTDB taxonomy): Bacteria > Pseudomonadota > Gammaproteobacteria > Burkholderiales > Burkholderiaceae_C > Limnohabitans. The sequence goes on from CAMBSK010000004.1 coordinate 83,571, forward strand.
TGTACCTCTCTAGTGCAGACTGGATGAACAGAAACATGATGCGCCGTATTGAAGTCGCTTGGCCGGTGTTAGACCCAGATTTGCGACAACGCATAGTTGATGAATGCCTGGTCGCCTATTTGCACGACAACACAGATGCCTGGGTATTACAGGTGAATGGCACTTATCAGCGTGCCCGGCCACCCGCAAATAGCCGTTCGCTGCGAGCGCAAACTGAACTAATGAAACGTTACAGCTCAAAGGCCTGACATGGATTTATTGCTATGGCGTCATGCGCATGCCCGCGATGCCTTACCGGGTGAATCAGATATGGACAGGCCGCTTACCGATAAGGGTATTCGTCAGGCAGAAAAAATGGCCGGTTGGTTGAAGCGTCATATGCCTGCGAATACGCTTATTTTGTGTAGCCCGGCGGTCAGAACTGTTCAGACGGCACAGGCTCTGACTCAAACATTTACTTTGTGTCAGGAAATCAGGCCCGACAGCAGTGCGGATGCACTGCTTGCTGTGAGTCGATGGCCACATGCTCCGGCCCCGGTACTGATCGTTTCGCATCAACCCTTTTTGTCACAAGCAGTACGTCAAGTGTTTGATTTTTCTCTTACCTTGACTTTGCCTTTTCGCAAGGGTTCCTTATGGTGGCTTCACAACCGATCGGAAAATGGCGTTGTAAGATCACAATTACTGACAATTCAAGACCCTGATTTTTTATGACTGTCATAAAAAACGGGTGATTAACAGTTATATTAACAACCTAACCATTGATCCGAATGTTTTAAGTTAATTTTTAATTAAAGGACTGTCATGCTGCGTACACTCAAATCCCTAACTTTGATCTCTGTGATGTTCACAGCTTTGTGTTTGACTGGTTGCGCTTCCATAAGCTCTGCCTGGGACTCCACCACATCTTCTATCGGCGATTTCTTCAAATCGGACAAGCCTGCTGAAGAGAAAAAGTAATCTTCCACAAACACAATGCCTAAAACCCGCGCAGTCTGAAAAGGCTTTGCGGGTTTTTTGCTTTCAGTCCAAGCTTTCTTTGGCTGAAAAATTCAACTCTACTTTGGCACCACTGGGGTCATGGCAAAACAATTGCCACGCCCCGCCTTCACGGTGCTGCAATTTGTAGGGATAGCCGCTTTCATCAAAACGCGCTTTCATGCCTTTCAAGTCAACAGTGGTGAATGCCATGTGATCTATCACCCCGGCAGCTGGTTGAGGCACCGGTCTGTCAAAGTAGAGGTGCAACACTGCTGTCTCGCCTGCATATAACCAGGCGCCGTCAAATCCCAAATCCGGTCTGTAGCCGGTTTTCAAACCGAGCAGATTTTCATAAAAAGCCAGTGTCGCTACCGGGTCTGCAGCGATGGCGGTAAAGTGGTTCATTCCCAGAATCATTATTTATGCAGCTGGCAGTTGCTAAAGGCCGCCACATACAAACCGTCGTTTTGCACGGTCTTAATTTTGAAACTGCAAGTGCCTGTCATGCCGACGTACTTGCCTTTGATGCCTTTGACCTGCTGCTTGCCTGTGCCCGGTGTGCCGCCAGCGGAAGCGCGCTGTGAGTTGATGAGGAACGTATCGCCGTCAGCGTCTTTGACCATGCAATGCGATTCGTAATGAGAGGCTTTGTCTTCAGTGGTGCTCCAGCCGACGCAGTTGGCTGCCAGCACATCGTTGGTTTTCATCAGTTCGAAATTCGACTTGTCGATGATGATCATGGGCTTGAAGTTGACGGTGAAGTAACTGTCAGCATCTGCATCGATTTTGGTCGGGGAATAAGCGGATATGGCTAGCACCAGTTCAACATCACCGGAAGCGGCAAAACTGTGTGAAGCAAATAAAACCAGCAAGCAGCTGAGAAGTTTTTTCATGGTGATTCACCTGTGGTTGACTGCTTAAAACTGTTGCTATGGCGGAGAGGGCGGGATTCGAACCCGCGGAGGGCTATTAACCCTCACACGCTTTCCAGGCGTGCGACTTAAACCGCTCATCCACCTCTCCTATGATTTTGATTGTAGCAGTCAGGTCGGAGGGTACACTTTAAGGTTTAGCACCATTGAAGTCGGCAACCCGAACGGAGCAGTTAATGAAATTTCGCTTTCCCATCGTCATCATTGATGAAGATTTTCGTTCCGAGAATACCTCCGGTCTGGGCATTCGCGCCTTGGCGCAGGCGATTGAGGGCGAGGGTTATGAGGTCATGGGGGTCACCAGTTATGGTGATTTGAGCCAGTTCGCGCAACAACAGTCACGCGCCAGTGCTTTTATTCTTTCCATCGATGACGAGGAATTCACCCCCGGCCCGGATCTGGATCCGGCTGTGTTGAATTTGCGTAACTTCATTGACGAAGTGCGCCGTAAAAACGCCGATGTTCCTATTTATGTGTATGGCGAGACCAAAACTTCGCGCCATCTCCCCAACGACATCTTGCGCGAGTTGCACGGTTTTATTCACATGTTTGAGGACACGCCCGAGTTCGTCGCGCGTCACATCATCCGCGAAGCCAAAAGTTACCTCGAAGGTGTGCAGCCGCCTTTCTTCAAAGCTTTGCTGGATTACGCCGAAGACGGTTCGTATTCCTGGCACTGCCCCGGGCACTCTGGCGGCGTGGCGTTTTTGAAAAGCCCGGTCGGGCAGATGTTTCATCAGTTCTTTGGCGAAAACATGTTGCGCGCCGACGTTTGCAACGCAGTTGAAGAATTGGGCCAGTTGCTGGATCACGACGGGGCCATCGGCGAGAGCGAGCGCAATGCTGCCCGCATTTTCAACGCCGACCATTGTTTCTTTGTCACCAACGGCACCAGCACCTCCAACAAAATCGTCTGGCACCACGCGGTCGCTCCCGGCGATGTGGTGGTGGTTGACCGCAATTGCCACAAGTCGGTGTTGCACGCCATCATCATGACCGGTGCGATCCCGGTGTTTTTGAAACCTACGCGCAACCATTTCGGCATCATCGGCCCTATCCCCAAAAGCGAGTTTGAGCCCGAGACCATCAAAGCCAAGATCAAGGCCAATCCCTTGCTTAAAGGGCTGGATGTCAAGTCGATCAAACCCAAGGTCATGACCTTGACCCAGTCGACCTATGACGGCGTTTTGTACAACACCGAAACCATCAAAGATATGCTGGACGGCTACATACCAAATCTTCATTTCGACGAAGCCTGGTTGCCGCATGCGGCTTTTCATCCGTTCTATGGCACCTTTCACGCCATGGGCAAAAAACGGATCCGTCCCAAAGAAGCCATGGTGTATTCCACGCAGTCGGTGCACAAATTGCTGGCCGGTATCAGCCAGGCCAGCCATGTACTGGTGCAGGATTCGCAGGAAAACAAGTTGGACCGGCATTTGTTCAACGAAGCCTATTTGATGCACACCAGCACCAGCCCGCAGTACAGCATCATTGCCAGTTGCGACGTGGCTGCGGCCATGATGGAGCCACCCGGCGGCACCGCTTTGGTCGAAGAAAGCATTGCTGAAGCGCTGGATTTTCGCCGCGCCATGCGCAAAGTCGACGCCGAATACGGCAAGGATTGGTGGTTCAAGGTCTGGGGCCCGGACAACCTGGTCGAAGACGGCGTCGGGCGTGCTGACGACTGGGTGATCAAGACCGAGAAAAAGGGCCGCGCAAAAAAAACCGATGCACCCAACTGGCATGGTTTCGGCGAACTGGCCGACGGCTTCAATATGCTGGACCCGATCAAAGCCACCATCGTCACACCGGGTTTGCGTCTGGACGGCAAGTTCGATGACGGTGGTATTCCCGCCAGCATCGTGACCAAGTTTCTCGCCGAACACGGCGTGATCGTGGAGAAAACCGGCCTCTACAGTTTCTTCATCATGTTCACCATCGGCATCACCAAAGGCCGTTGGAACTCATTGCTGACGGCGCTTCAACAGTTCAAGGACGACTACGACCGCAACCAACCCATGTGGCGCATCCTGCCCGAGTTCTGTCAAAAGCACCGTAATTACGAGCGCATGGGATTGCGCGACCTTTGCCACCACATACATACGCTGTACGCCAAGCACGATGTGGCGCGCCTGACCACTGAGATGTACCTCAGCGACTTAAAACCGGCCATGAAGCCGAGTGACGCCTATGCACAAATCGCTCACCGCAACACCGAGCGCGTGCCTATCGATAATTTGCTCGGTCGCATCACCACCAGCTTGGTCACGCCTTACCCGCCGGGTATTCCGTTGTTGATTCCCGGTGAAGTATTTAATAAAAAAATCATCGACTATTTGAAATTCGCCCGTGAGTTCAACCTGAAGTGCCCCGGCTTTGAAACCGACATACACGGTCTCGTCGAGGAAAAGGACGAGCAGGGTGTGACCCATTACTTTGCAGATTGCGTGAAAATTTAAACAGCCATGAGTCAAGACAAACAACATTTCGCCATACATAACATCACAGATTGGGAAAAGGCGGCCGCCAAGTCTGCCCCCGGCGGGGACTTGAACAAGTTGAACTGGGTGACACCCGACGGTATCACCGTCAAACCCTTGTACACGGCGCAAGACACTGAAAGCTTGCCCTATACCGACACCTTGCCCGGCTTTGCGCCGTTTTTGCGGGGACCGCAGGCCAGCATGTATGCGGTGCGTCCCTGGACCATCAGGCAGTACGCCGGTTTTTCTACCGCGGAAGAGTCCAATGCGTTTTATCGCAAAGCCCTGGCTGCCGGTGGACAAGGCGTGTCGGTGGCTTTTGATCTGGCCACCCACCGGGGTTATGACTCCGACCATCCGCGTGTGACTGGTGACGTGGGCAAGGCAGGCGTGGCCATCGATTCAGTCGAAGACATGAAGATTCTGTTCGACCAGATTCCGCTAGACAAAGTGTCTGTGTCCATGACGATGAACGGTGCGGTGCTGCCGGTGCTCGCCGGTTATGTGGTGGCGGCGGAAGAGCAAGGCGTGTCGCAAGACCAGTTAAGCGGCACCATACAAAATGACATTCTCAAAGAATTCATGGTGCGCAACACCTATATTTATCCGCCCGAGCCCAGCATGCGTATCGTCGGCGACATCATTACTTACACAGCCGGGCACATGCCCAAATTCAACTCGATCAGCATCAGCGGCTACCACATGCAAGAAGCCGGTGCCAACCAGGCTTTGGAACTCGCATTGACACTGGCCGACGGTCAAGAGTACGTGCGCACCGCCATGAAGCAAGGACTGGATGTGGACGCGTTTGCCCCGCGTCTGTCTTTCTTCTGGGCCATAGGCATGAATTTCTATCTGGAAATCGCCAAGATGCGTGCCGCGCGTTTGCTATGGTGCCGCATCATGCAAGAGGTCGGAGCGAAAAATCCCAAGAGCCTGATGCTGCGCACGCATTGCCAGACATCCGGCTGGTCATTGACCGAACAAGACCCGTACAACAATATTGTGCGCACCACCATCGAAGCCATGGCCGCGGTGTTTGGCGGCACACAAAGTTTGCATACCAACAGTTTTGACGAAGCCATTGCGCTTCCCACCGAGTTTTCCTCGCGGATTGCCCGCAACACACAGCTCATCATTCAGGAAGAGACGCACATCACGAATGTGATTGACCCCTGGGCCGGCAGCTACATGATGGAAAAACTCACCCAGGACATGGCTGACGAGGCCTGGAAAATCATCGAAGAAGTCAACGCCATGGGCGGCATGACCAAAGCGGTGGGTTCGGGCTGGGCCAAGCTGAAAATTGAAGCGGCTGCTGCTGATAAACAGGCGCGTATCGATTCCGGCCAGGACGTGATCGTCGGCGTGAATAAGTACAAACTGCAAACTCAGGACGCGGTCGATGTGCGTGACATAGACAACGTCAAAGTACGCGACTCGCAGATCGAACGACTACACCGTATCAAAGCGGCACGCGACAACGCTGCCGTTGCCAAAGCATTGGATGCATTGACGCTGGCAGCGCAAGACGGCAGCGGCAACTTGCTCGACTTGTCTATCCAAGCCGTGCGTTTGCGCGCGACCGTGGGGGAGATCAGCGATGCGCTGGAGAAGATTTTCGGCAGACACCGCGCAGACACGCAAAAAATCAGCGGCGTGTATGCCGCCGCTTACGACGCGGGAGAGCACGAAGGAGACACCATGGAATACTGGAACGCCCTGAAAGCCGACATCGCCGCGTTTGCACAAAAGCAAGGCCGCCGTCCGCGCGTCATGATTTCAAAATTGGGTCAAGACGGACATGACCGTGGCGCCAAAGTGGTGGCAACTGCATTCGCTGACCTGGGCTATGACGTGGACATCGGTCCGCTGTTTCAAACCCCCGAGGAGTGTGCCAGACAGGCGATTGAAAACGATGTGCACGCGGTCGGCGTGTCTACGTTGGCGGCTGGCCACAAAACGCTGGTACCCGCCATCATTGCCGAGTTGAAGAAACAAGGCGCTGACGACATCATTGTGTTCGTTGGCGGCGTCATTCCGCGCCAAGACTACGATTTCCTCTACCAGGCCGGTGTGAAGGGCATTTACGGCCCCGGTACGCCGATTCCTGTGAGCGCCAAGGATGTGCTTGACCAAATCACAAAGGCGCTATCGTAAAGTTTGCCTGTCTTTGATTTGGTATGTATCATTAGATATATATCATCGAGAGGTCCGCCATGAGCTCAGCCACCGATACCGCCAAAATTTTCACCACCGGGCGCAGCCAAGCCGTTCGCCTGCCCAAAGCCTACCGGTTTGACACCGCCGAGGTGTTCATTGAAAAGGTGGGCAACACCGTGATTCTTCGTCCCAAGCAAGACGAATCCATTGCCTGGGGCACGCGCCTGCAGTCCATTTTGAGCGGTTGGCAGGGTATGCCTGAGGAAATCGAGCGTGATCACATCTTGCCGGTGGATGACATCGAAAGCCTTGACTGATGTCTTCTCTTTACCTGCTCGACACCAATATGGTGATCTACATTCAACGTGGCGTGCCCAGTGTGCTGTCGCGTTTGAACGAATTGGGGGCTGACCGCGTGGCGCTGTCTTCCATCGTTGCGGCCGAGTTGGCATATGGTGTTGAAAAAAGTGCGAACAAAGAACGCAACCGAAAGGTACTGTCGTTATTTTTGAGTGAAGTACGTGTGCTGCCGTGGACGCACGATGCCATGTGGCACTTTGCCCTGCATCAACATGTACTGCGGCAATCAGGCCAAATGATTGGTGAATTAGACTTGCTCATTGCTTGCCAGGCCTTAGCCCTGGACGCTGTATGCGTGACCAACAATACCCGCGAGTTTGAGCGGATTAAGGGTTTGAAATTGGAGAACTGGGTCAATCCAGGTAGTGTCAAATGAGCCCTGATTCATTGTTAAAAGACATGTTGAACGGTACTGCTGCCACTCAGCGCCGCGCCATGGCCAAAGCCATCACGCTGCTGGAGTCGACGCTGCCGGATCACCGTGTACAGGCTGATGCCTTATTGACGCAATTGCTGCCGCACACAGGCCGAAGCTTGCGCATAGGTTTGAGCGGCGTGCCCGGTGTGGGCAAAAGCACGCTCATTGAAACGCTGGGACTGTGGCTGATAGAGCGTGGCCACAAAGTCGCTGTGCTGGCAATTGATCCGTCGTCCAGCGTCTCCGGCGGTTCCATATTGGGTGACAAAACCCGCATGGAGCGTTTGTCGGTGCACCCTTCGGCATTTATACGACCCAGCCCCAGCAGCGGCACGCTCGGTGGTGTCGCCGAAAAAACCCGCGAATGCATGTTGGTGTGTGAAGCGGCGGGTTATGACATCGTGATTGTGGAAACCGTTGGTGTGGGTCAAAGCGAAACCGCGGTGGCCGGCATGACAGATATGTTTGTGCTGATGCAATTGCCCAATGCAGGCGATGATTTGCAGGCGATCAAAAAAGGCGTGATGGAACTGGCTGATCTGATACTGATAAACAAAGCTGATATTGATGAGAACGCTGCCACACGTGCGCAGTCTTTCATTCAAAGTGCGTTGCACTTGCTGGGTCACCATCCTTCAGACAGCACACCGGCCTGGCAGGCCGAGGTCATGCGACTGAGTGCATTGAACAGCTCGGGTTTGAATGAATTGTGGGAGAAGGTCATGCGTTTCCAACAATTGCAAACCGATGGCGGACGATGGCTACATCGTCGTCAAACCCAGGCCTTGACCTGGATGAACGAGCGTATACAGTCAGGCTTGAAAGACGCTTTCACACAACACGCCGGCGTTGCCGCTGCGCTGTCGCACATGCAACAGGAAGTACTCGCAGGTCGCATCGCCGCATCCACGGCCGCACGACAATTGCTCGCGTTAGCATCCCGCCCTGATGCTTAAAGCTGAAAAGAAAACCAAAGAGGATTTGATATGCAGGAAATCATTCATCAACTGGAAGAAAAGCGCGCAGCCGCTCGCATGGGGGGCGGCGAAAAACGCATTGCCGCCCAGCACAGCAAAGGCAAGCTGACCGCGCGTGAACGCCTTGAGGTGTTGCTGGATGAAGGCACGTTTGAAGAATGGGACATGTTTGTCGAGCACCGTTGCACGGACTTCGGCATGCAAGACAGCAAAATTCCTGGCGATGGCGTGGTCACCGGTTACGGCATGATCAACGGACGGCTGGTGTTTGTGTACAGCCAAGATTTCACTGTCTATGGTGGCGCACTCTCAGAGAGTCACGCAGAAAAAATCTGCAAGATCATGGACCAGGCCATGAAAGTCGGCGCGCCTGTGATCGGCTTGAACGACTCGGGTGGTGCACGTATTCAAGAAGGTGTGGCGTCTCTGGGCGGTTATGCCGAAGTGTTTCAGCGCAATGTCATGGCCAGCGGTGTGGTGCCGCAGATCAGCATGATCATGGGCCCGTCAGCAGGCGGCGCGGTGTATTCACCTGCGTTGACCGATTTCATCTTCATGGTCAAAGACAGCTCGTACATGTTTGTCACCGGACCGGATGTGGTGAAAACCGTCACGCACGAAGAGGTGAGTGCCGAAGAGTTGGGCGGCGCCGTCACCCACACCACCAAAAGCGGTGTCGCTGATCTGGCATTCAACAACGATGTCGAAGCCTTGTTGATGCTGCGTCGTTTGTACAACTACCTGCCTTTGAACAACCGCGAAAAACCACCGGTGCGCCCCAGCGGCGACCCGACCGAGCGCATGGACATGAGTTTGGACACGCTGGTGCCGGACAACCCCAACACGCCTTACGACATGAAAGAGTTGATCCTCAAAACCGTGGACGACGGCGACTTCTTCGAATTGCAACCCGAGTACGCGAAAAACATACTCATCGGTTTTGCCCGCATGGCCGGACAAACTGTGGGCATCGTCGCCAACCAGCCGCTGGTGCTGGCCGGTTGTTTGGATATCAAGAGCTCCATCAAAGCAGGGCGTTTTGTGCGTTTTTGCGATGCGTTCAATATTCCTGTCATCACCTTTGTCGACGTGCCAGGTTTCATGCCGGGCACATCGCAAGAGTTCGGCGGCATCATCAAACACGGTGCCAAATTGTTGTACGCCTACGCAGAGTGCACCGTGCCGAAAATCACCGTCATCACGCGCAAGGCCTACGGCGGTGCCTACGACGTGATGGCTTCCAAGCATTTGCGTGGCGATGTGAATTTCGCCTGGCCACACGCAGAAATTGCAGTCATGGGTGCCAAGGGCGCGGTGGAAATCATCTTCCGCGAAGACAAAGGGAACCCGGAAAAACTCGCGGCCAAAGAAGCCGAGTACAAAGCCCGTTTTGCCAATCCTTTTGTCGCCGGTGCACGCGGCTTTATCGACGACGTCATATTGCCTAGCGAAACCCGCAAACGCATTTGCCGTTCATTGGTGATGTTGAAAGATAAAAAAGTTGAGAACCCGTGGCGCAAGCACGGCAATATTCCGCTGTGAAGAATGCGTTGGAGAAAATGATGTTTACAAAAATACTAATCGCTAATCGCGGAGAGATCGCCTGCCGCGTCATCGCCACCGCCCGCCGCATGGGCATTGCCACCGTCGCCGTTTACTCTGAAGCAGACCGCAATGCGCGCTTTGTGGCGCTGGCTGACGAAGCCGTGCACATCGGCCCGGCGGCCAGCCGTGAAAGTTATTTGGTGGCAGACAAAATCATTGCAGCAGCCAAACAAACCGGCGCACAGGCTATTCACCCGGGCTACGGTTTTTTGAGTGAAAACGAAGATTTCGCCAAACGCTGCGAAGAGCAAGGCATCATCTTCATCGGCCCCAAGCACGAAGCCATCGCGGCCATGGGCGACAAGATTGCCTCCAAGAAATTGGCTGCACTCGCCAATGTCAACACCATTCCTGGTGTGAACGAAGCCATCGAAACACCGGAGAAAGCGGTTGAGATCGCCAAGAGCATTGGTTATCCGGTGATGATCAAGGCCTCGGCCGGCGGTGGTGGCAAAGGTTTGCGTGTGGCCTATAACGACAAGGAAGCGCACGAGGGCTTTACCTCTTGCCGCAACGAGGCGCGCAACAGTTTCGGCGATGACCGAGTGTTCATAGAAAAATTTGTCGAAGAACCGCGCCATATTGAAATTCAATTGTTGGGAGACGCGCACGGCAACGTGGTGTTTTTGAACGAACGCGAATGTTCCATTCAACGCCGGCACCAAAAAGTGATTGAAGAAGCACCGTCGCCATTCATCAGCGACGAAACGCGTGCCGCCATGGGAGCGCAAGCCGTGGCCTTGGCCAAGGCGGTGAAATACCAAAGCGCGGGTACTGTGGAGTTTGTGGTCGGCAAAGACCAGAGTTTTTATTTCCTAGAGATGAACACGCGTTTGCAGGTGGAACACCCTGTGACCGAATGCATCACCGGACTTGATCTGGTCGAGTGGATGATCCGCGTCGCTGCCGGTGAAAAACTGCCATTCGCGCAAGCTGATATTCAGCGCAACGGCTGGGCCATCGAGTGCCGCATCAACGCCGAAGACCCGTTCCGTAATTTCCTGCCGTCCACTGGGCGCTTGACTCGCTTTAAGCCGCCTGAGCAAACCATGGTGCAAGCCGACACCAGCAAATTGATGGGTGTGCGTGTGGACACCGGTGTGCAAGAGGGCGGTGAAATTTACATGCACTACGACTCCATGATCGCCAAGCTGATCGTGCACGGACGCGACCGCAACGATGCGATTGCCAAAATGCGCGAAGCTTTGAACGGTTTTGTGATTCGTGGCATCAGCTCGAATATTCCGTTTCAGGCCGCGCTGCTGGCGCATCCGGATTTTGTCAGCGGCGACTTCAACACCGGCTTTATTGCCGAGCATTTCGGCAAAGGTTTTCATGCTGAAGACGTGCCGCACGCCGACAAGGATTTTTTGGTTGCATTGGCGGCTTTTGTGCGCCGCAAATCGCGCGAGCGTGCAGCCTCGCTCAGCGGCCAGTTGCCCGGCTATGACGTTAAAGTGGGACAAAAATACGCCGTCATCACTTTAGACGCTAAAGGCGAACATGAGTTCACTGAAGTTGAAGTTGATGATGCTGGCGGAAGAGGAACCGCAGTCATCAAAGTCAACGGTAAAAACTACGCCATACACAGTACGTCTCGTTTGAACGATATTGCCATTGAAGGTACGGTCAACGGCCAACCTTTCACAGCGCAGGTCGAACGCGGTTCCGCCAAAAACCCGTTGGTGTTGCAGGTGCAGCACCATGGCCGGCGCATCGACGCCCTGGTGGTGTCACCACGCATGGCCGAGTTGTATCGCCAGATGCCTTTCAAAGCGCCGCCGGACTTGAGCCGTTTTGTCCTCTCCCCCATGCCTGGTCTTTTGGTGGATGTGGCTGTGACTGTCGGACAAAAAGTGCAGGCTGGTGAGCGCGTGGCTGTCATCGAAGCCATGAAAATGGAAAACGTGTTGTTCGCGGCGCAAGACGGCGTGGTTAAGAGCGTGATGGCTGCCAAAGGCGAGTCGTTGACGGTTGATCAGGTGATTGTGGAGTTCCAATAAGCGATTAAAAACTTGTTGCATGTAACATTGAGCTTTGATAAGCTGTTGCATGTAACAAGGAGATTTCATGGTTGCTGTCAACATTCGGGTTCAAAAACACCGCGACGCTTTACGCCAAGCGGGTCTTCGTCCTGTGCAAATTTGGGTCCCTGACACACGTCCCACAGAATTTGCACAAGAGTGCGAGCGCCAAGTCAAGCTGGTGGCTAGAGCCGATCAAGTTGATGCCCAAGCGCTGGACGCGCTGATGAATGAAAGCTTGGCCGACACAGAGGGCTGGACGGCCTGATGCAGCGCGGGGATTTGGTGTCAGTTGCCATACAGGGTGACTTTGGCAAACCCAGACCAGCGTTGGTGATTCAGTCGCCGCTTTTTGCGAACCACACGAGCGTCACTGTCTTGCTCACGACCAGCACCTTGGTTGATGCGCCGCTGATGCGGGTAACGGTGCAAGCCTCTGCAAGCAATGGCTTGGAGAAAACATCCCAAATCATGATCGACAAGGCCATGACGCTCAAGCGCGAAAAAATCGGACCTGTGTTGGGGTGTGTGAATTCAGATGAGTTAACTCAAGTCGAGCGTGGCTTGGCTGTATTTTTGGGAATCGCCAAATGAAACTTGCACGCTTGCCGTTTTCAATGAATAAACCTAGGACACGCACATGATCAACAGCAACCAAACCACGCGCCCCTTCAAAGTTTTAGGCATCCAGCAAATCGCCATTGGTGCAACAGACAAAAAAGCCTTGCAAAAACTTTGGGTGGAGTTATTCGGTTTACAAGTGACCGGGCAATTTTCTTCAGAGCGCGAAAACGTGGACGAAGACATTTGCGCCATCGGCAGCGGCCCTTTCAAGGTCGAAGTGGATTTGATGCAGCCCTTGGACCTAGAGAAAAAACCGGCGGTGCACACCACGCCTTTGAACCACATCGGCTTATGGATAGACAAACTGCCCGAGGCGGTGGAGTGGCTGACGGCACAAGGTTTGCGCTTCGCGCCCGGTGGTATCCGCAAAGGCGCGGCAGGCTTTGATATTTGCTTTGTGCACCCCAAAGGCAATGAGGAATTTCCCATCAGCGGCGAAGGCGTGTTGATTGAACTGGTGCAAGCGCCGCCTGAAGTGGTTAATGCGTTTGCGGCGTTGTCAGCGAACGCTCATTGAGTTGACTTCTGCGAGATATCCCCTGAGCAGACAGTGTCAGACAGATAAATATGACACCTATGTTGTTCAATTGGGCTTGTTTTTGTTTACACACATGCCGCACGCCAAACGCTGTGCAACTGACTTCAATCCTCTGAAGCGCTGTTTTTTTCTTTGGCGCGCGCCAGTGCGGCCTGTACCCGGCTTTGTTTGTGCATTTCAGGCAGACTAGGCGCAGCGACGACAGGCGCAGACAAACGCGCTTGCCTGGCCGCATACCGCTGCTGGGCTTGTTCAGCAGCTGATGCAGACCAGGCATCCCAGCCGCTGGCCTCACCGCTGACATTTTCCAGCAGCATGCAATCAACAGGGCAAACCGGCAGGCAGAGTTCACAGCCTGTGCACTCTGACTCAATGACGGTGTGCATGCGTTTGTGCGTGCCAATGATGGCGTCCACCGGGCAGGCCTCAATGCACAAGGTGCAGCCTATGCACCAGTTCTCATCAATCCACACCACGCTTCGCGGGGCTTGCACACCGTTATTCGGGTTAAGAGGAAGATAGGCCCGAGAGGTCACCACAGCTAAACGATGTATGCCTTCATCGCCGCCGGGCGGGCATTGGTTGATAGCCGCTTCACCGCTGGCGATGGCATCTGCATAGGCCGCGCAATCGGGGTAGCCGCAACGCGTACATTGCGTCTGCGGCAAAACCTCCAGAATGCGCAATGAAAGCGTCACTGCATTCAGGCAGTCGCGCGGCGTCGGCTGCTGGTCGCCACAGTTTTGGCTTTGCTGACTGTTTTACCTAAGGCTTTGAACGCTGGTTTTTTTGCAGCTGCTTTTTTAGTTTTTGGCTGATGCGCTTGTATGAAAGCCACAATTTCCGGGTAGACCAGATCGCGCCAACGTCTTCCGCTGAAGATACCGTAGTGACCGGCACCTTTGACCTCAAAGTGGTGCTTGTCGCTGGCTGGAATTCCTGCACACAACTTCAAGGCCGCCTTGGTTTGGCCAGAGCCGGAGATGTCATCGAGTTCGCCTTCGACAGTCAACAAACCGCAACCGGTGATGTCTTGCGGACGCACGCGCTCAATCTCGCCGGTTTCCGACCGCACGTCCCAGGTGCCGCGCACGAGTTTGAAATCTTGAAACACCGTGGCAATGGTTTCCAAGTAATAGTCGGCGTCCATGTCCAGTACGGCGTTGTATTCGTCGTAGAACTGGCGGTGCTGTTCTGCGCTGGCGTCGTCACCTTTGATCAGGTCTTTGAAATAGTCGTAATGGCTGTTCATGTGCCGGTCGGGGTTCATGGCCACAAAACCGGTGTGCTGCAAAAAGCCGGGGTAGACGCGGCGTCCAGCGCCAGGGAAGCTGGGCGGTACGCGGTAAATCACGTTGTGTTCAAACCATTCGTAGCTCTTGTTCATGGCCAAGTTGTTGACAGCGGTCGGTGATTTGGTCGCGTCAATCGGGCCGCCCATCATCGTCATGCTAAGGGGCAAGGTTTCGTCGCGGCTCGCCATCAGCGACACAGCGGCCAGCACCGGCACAGTTGGCTGGCAGACGCTGATGACGTGGCAATGGCCTTGCGTGTTTTGAATATGGCGGATGAACTCCTGCACATAGTTGATGTAATCGTCTAGGTGAAATTCACCTTCGCTCAAAGGCACCAAGCGGGCGTTTTTCCAGTCAGTGATAAAAACTTTATGGTCTTTTAACAGTTGGCGAACGGTGTCGCGCAACAGCGTGGCGTAATGGCCAGATAAGGGAGCCACTACCAAGACGGCCGGCATGTCTTGCAGACTGTGCAGGGTGTCTGCGTTGTCGCTGAAGCATTTAAAGCGCAACAAATCACAAAATGGCTTGCTGATTTCGATGTGTTCTTGCACCGCTACATCAGAGCCTTTGACATGTACCGAGTGAATGCCAAATGCCGGTTTGACATAGTCTTTTCCCAAGCGGTACATCAAGTCGTAGGAAGCGGAGATGCGCTGCACCATCGGGTTTTGCGCAAAGGGGGATACCGGGTTGGCCAGCATCTTGGAAGACGCTTGGGCAAATTCGGCGAAAGGTTCCATCAACGCCCTTTGGGCTTCATAGAATTGGTAAAGCATGGCTGACACCTCACTATGTGTTTGTTGCAGTGCAATATAACAGCTGAAATGCATTTCGTGCTGACATGCTGTCACCTGTGCAAGCCAGCTGTACGGCCAAAGCTGCAAAATGTCGGCAACCCGGGGAGTTACTGATTGAATCAACAAACTTTGTCACTGAGTTGCGCCGAATTGTCTGAAAAACCGTTGCCCGTCCTGTTTTTAGGCCAAGGCAGCCCGATGAACGCCATCGAAGACAACGAATACCGCCGCAGCTGGGTTGAGATTGGCGCTCAGTTCGGTTCAGGACAGCGCTGGCCCAGTCTTATTTCAACACTGGTTTTCAGCTAGGCGCGATCGCCATGCGTTCGGTGGTGTGGGACAGTGTGTGATGTTTTGAATGGTTCAACTGCCTTTGAAAGCAGTTGAACCCTGGAAGCGCGAAATCGGCTTAAGCGCAACCCAGTTGGGTTGCCAAATCCATCAGGTCAGTGGCTGAATAATCCATAGGCGATTTAGCGACAGATTCGCCCAAACCCGGGCCGTGTTCGTCGGGTCGGGAGATGAACGCGGTTTTCAGACCGGCGCGCGCTGCGGCGGTCAGATCGTCTGAGTGCGCGGCCACCATCATGGTTTCTTCCGGTGTGAAGCCCAGCGCCGCAGCCGAAGCCTGGTAGACGATGGCCTGCGGTTTGTAGTCGCGCGCGATTTCCGCGCCGGTGATCGCGTCCCAATGCCAGCGATTGTGTCGGGCCAGGTTGACCATCAAACCTATATGGCCGTTGGAGCAGGGCGCCAACACAAATTTTTGCCGCAGCCGCGTCAGCCCTTGTTCCACATCCGCCCATTGCTCCAAGCGGTGCCAACCCAGGTTTAGCTGTTGACGTGTGGCTTCGTTCACCTGATGCCAGCCCAAGCGTTCTAGCACGATGTCCAGATTGCCTCTGTGCAACTCGTCCAGTTTGCAAAAGCCGCGCTGACCGCTGCGCACTTTTTCCATCGCCGGTTGGTACTCGTTGCGCCAGTCGTCTGCGAAGGCGTGCCAGTCGGTTGTCAGGCCGAGCGGCGACAACAGTGTTTTGGCTTCGTGCGCAATGCTGCTGCGCCAGTCGACCAGGGTGCCGAAAACGTCAAAAATCAGTGCTTTGGTAGCCATGTTTCCCGCCTATTTCAAAACTGTTGCAATGGCTTGACACACGTGGCCGATGTTCTGGCTGTTCAAGGCGGCCACGCACATGCGGCCTGTGTCTGTGCCGTAAACGCCGAACTCGGAACGCAAACGCAGCATTTGGTCTTTGCTCAAGCCTGAATAGCTGAACATGCCGATCTGGCGCGTGATGAAACTCATGTCTTCTTTGATCCCGGCGGCTTTCAAACCATCAACCAGGCTTTGGCGCATGGTTTTGATGCGCACCCGCATCTCGCCGAGTTCTTTCTCCCACAGTTGGCGCAATTCCGGGTTTTGCAACACGGCTGCGACCACCGCGCCGCCGTGTGTCGGCGGGTTGGAATAGTTGGTGCGAATCACAATTTTGAGTTGCGACAAGACGCGCGCGGCTTCGTCGGCCGATTGGCACAGCACCGATAGCGCGCCGACGCGTTCGCCGTACAAGCTAAAGCTTTTAGAGAACGAAGTGGCCACCAGAAAATTCAAACCCGCTTTGACAAACTTAGAGATGACCGCGCCGTCTTCAGCGATGCCGTGCCCGAAGCCCTGGTAAGCCATGTCCAAAAACGCTGTGAGTTCACGCGCTTTGACCGCCTCGACCACTTGGTCCCATTGTTCGGAGGTGATGTCATAACCGGTGGGGTTGTGGCAGCAAGCGTGCAACACGATGACGGTGCCGGGAGCGGCGGCGTTCAAGCTGTCCAACATGCCTTGGAAGTTCACGCCGCGAGCGGCGGCATCGTAATACGCATATGTTTCGACCGTGAAGCCAGCCGAGGAAAACAAAGCGCGGTGGTTTTCCCAGCTTGGGTCGCTGATCAACACCTTGGCTGCGGGGTTGAGTTTCTTTAAAAAGTCGGCGCCGATTTTCAAACCACCGGTACCGCCCAGGGCTTGCACGGTTGAAACGCGGTTGGACTTGACGGCTTCTGAGTCAGCGCCGAACACCAGACCTTTGACCGCGGTGTCGTAGGCGGCAATACCGTCTATGGGCAGGTAACCGCGCGCAGCGGGTTTGAGCATCATGGTGTGTTCTGCTTGTTGCACACATTCCAGCAGAGGCAGCTTGCCCTGGTCGTTGAAATACACGCCGACACCAAGGTTGACTTTGACCGGTGCGGTATCAGCCGCAAATTGTTCATTCAAGCCCAAAATCGGGTCGCGGGGTGCCATTTCTACGGCAGAAAAAAGAGACATCGTCAGTCCTTGAAGAAAGGGGAAAAAGCAGGGGCGGGATCAAACAGCGCAGACTGCGTTAGGCTTAGCGGTTTGGCAACGATTTTAGCGGTTCGCATGTGCGCGCCGGATCGTCCTTTCAAAGTCGGTACATGAGCAGTCCCTTAGCAGTCATTGAAGAAACCGTTGAAGCCGCCGCAGCACTTGCGGGCGAATGGAAAACCTATCCTGGCTCGCCGTTTGAATTGTTTCAGCCTTACCAGCCGGCCGGTGACCAGCCGACCGCGATAGCCAAACTCGTCGAAGGCATGCACGACGGCGAAATTTTCCAGACGCTGCTGGGTGTCACCGGTTCGGGCAAAACCTTCACCATGGCGAATGTGATCGCGCAAATGGGCCGCCCGGCCATCATTTATGCGCCGAACAAAACGCTGGCGGCGCAGCTCTATAGCGAGTTCCGCGAGTTTTTTCCGAAAAATGCGGTCGAGTATTTCGTCAGCTATTACGACTATTACCAGCCCGAGGCCTATGTGCCGCAGCGCGATTTGTTCATTGAAAAAGACAGCGCCATCAACGAGCACATAGAGCAAATGCGTTTGTCCTGCACCAAAAGTTTGCTCGAGCGGCGCGACGTGATCATCGTGGCCTCCGTGTCTGCCATCTACGGTATTGGCGAGCCTGAGAGCTACCACCAGATGGTGATGACCTTGCGCGTGGGTGATAAGCCCGGCCAGCGCGACATCATTGCGCAACTGGTGCGCATGCAGTACGAGCGCAACGACATGGATTTTTCGCGCGGGCGTTTTCGTGTGCGCGGCGACACCATCGATGTGTTTCCTGCCGAGCACAGCGAATTGGCTATTCGCATTGAACTGTTTGACGACGAGATTGAAAGCCTGCAACTGCTCGACCCATTGACCGGGCGCGTGATTCAAAAAATCCCGCGCTTCACGGTTTACCCATCCAGCCACTATGTCACGCCGCGCGACAAGGTGTTGGCCGCCGTGGAAACCATCAAGCTGGAGTTGAGCGACCGCCTCAAAGAACTGGTCGGCATGGGCAAACTGGTGGAAGCGCAACGACTCGAGCAGCGCACACGGTTTGATCTGGAAATGCTGAGCGAAATCGGCCACTGCAAAGGCATTGAAAACTACACCCGGCATTTGTCCGGCGCGGCGCCGGGCGAGCCGCCGAGCACGCTCACCGACTACCTGCCCAAAGATGCCCTCATGTTTTTTGACGAAAGCCATGTGCTGATGGGCCAGTTCTCGGGCATGTACAACGGAGACAGGGCACGCAAAACCACTTTGGTTGAATATGGTTTTCGTTTGCCCAGCGCCTTGGACAACCGACCCTTGAAGCTCGAAGAGTTCGAGCGGCGCATGCGCCAGCTGGTGTTTGTGTCTGCCACCCCGTCAGACTATGAAAAAACGCATGCCGGCCAGGTCGTCGAGCAAGTGGTGCGGCCCACCGGGCTGGTGGATCCGCAAGTGGAGGTGCGCCCGGCCACGCACCAGGTCGATGATGTGTTGCAGGAAATCCGCATACGCGCTAACAAAAGCGAACGCGTTTTGATCACCACCTTGACCAAGCGCATGGCCGAGCAACTGACCGATTACCTGAGCGACAACGGCGTCAAAGTGCGTTACTTGCACAGCGATATCGATACCGTCGAGCGCGTGGAAATCCTTCGCGATTTGCGTTTGGGTGTGTTTGATGTGCTGGTCGGCATCAACTTGCTGCGCGAGGGTTTAGATTTGCCCGAGGTGTCGCTGGTCGCCATTCTGGACGCCGACAAGGAAGGCTTTTTGCGTTCAGAGCGCAGCTTGATTCAAACCATAGGTCGTGCGGCACGAAACTTGGAAGGGCGGGCGATTTTGTACGCCGATCGCATCACCGACTCCATGTCACGCGCTATCGGCGAAACCGAGCGCCGCCGCAACAAGCAAATCGCTTTCAATCTGGAAAACGGCATCACACCGCGCGGCGTGGTCAAGGGCATTCGCGATTTGATCGACGGTGTTTACAGCGATAAATCCGACAAGGAATCAATGCGCATGGAGCTAGAGCAAGCCCGTTTGCAGGACATGAGCGAAAAAGACGTTGCCAAAGAAATCAAGCGACTGGAAAAGCAGATGATGGAACACGCCCGCAACCTGGAATTCGAGCAGGCCGCGTCCACCCGGGATCAATTGGGCAGATTGCGTGGCTTGACCTTTGGTGCGACACCCCAAGATAGGGTGTAGTACCGGATGGTTTGGGGCTATTACCTGACTAAATCGTTTGGTCTTGTGTTATAGTTGACTAATCCAGTCGACAAAGCAGCTTTACAGGAGTTTTTATGCGTCTCACCACCAAAGGCCGTTTCGCTGTCACAGCCATGATTGACCTGGCTTTGCGCCAGAACAACGGGCCGGTCACCCTGGCTGCCATCAGCCAGCGCCAGCAGATTTCCCTGTCTTACCTCGAGCAATTGTTCGGCAAATTGCGCCGCCACAACTTGGTCGAGTCCACCCGTGGACCCGGCGGCGGCTACACACTAGGCCGCAAAGCCAACGAAATTTCCGTTGCCGACATCATTTTGTCGGTGGACGAACCCATCGACGCCACCCATTGCGCCGGCAAGGAAAACTGCCTGGGCGAGACCGGTCGTTGCATGACGCACGAACTTTGGACCTCATTGAACCAGCGCATGATTGATTTCCTGAACTCGGTCAATCTGCAAAAACTGGTCGATGACCAGCTGGCCAAAGGCCTGCAAATCGAAGACAAGCCCATGATGAAACGATCTATCACAACCGGGCCGGTGGTCAAACCTATACGCGTCAACGCACCGAATTCTGTGTTTGCCTTGGGCAATGCATTCGTCAAAGGTTGAGTGACACCATGGACATGACGCCGCATTTCCCGATTTACCTGGACTACTCTTCCACCAACCCGTGTGACGACCGCGTGGTCGACGCCATGATTCCTTGGTTGCGCGAGCACTTCGGCAATCCGGCTTCGCGCAGCCACGCCTGGGGTTGGGAAGCCGAAGAAGCGGTTGAAAAAGCGCGTGTGCAAGTGGCTGATCTGATCGGTGCCGACCCGCGCGAAATCGTCTGGACCTCGGGCGCTACCGAGTCCAATAACCTGGCCATCAAAGGTGCAGCGCAGTTTTACAAAACCAAAGGCAAACACCTGATCACCGTGAAAACCGAGCACAAAGCCGTGCTCGACACCATGCGTGAACTGGAGCGCCAGGGTTTTGAAGTCACTTATTTGGACGTGCAGGAAGATGGTTTGCTCGACTTGAATAAACTGAAAGACGCCATCCGCCCGGACACATCACTCATCAGCGTCATGCACGTGAACAACGAAATCGGCGTTATTCAAGACATCGTCGCCATCGGCAATATGTGTCGTGAAAAAGGCATCATCTTTCACGTGGATGCCGCGCAATCCACCGGCAAGGTAGACATCAATTTGGCTGAACTTCCTGTCGATTTGATGAGCCTGGCCTCGCACAAAACCTATGGCCCCAAAGGCATTGGCGCTTTGTACGTGCGCCGCAAACCGCGCGTGCGCCTGGAAGCGCAAATGCACGGCGGCGGTCACGAGCGCGGCATGCGCAGTGGCACTTTGCCCACGCACCAGTGCGTCGGCATGGGTGAAGCTTTTCGCATCGCTAAGCTGGAAATGGCGCAAGACATTGCCAAGGCCAAGCATTTGTCGCAGCGTTTGCTCAACGGTTTGAAAAACATAGAGCAAGTGTTCATTAACGGCCACCTCACTCAGCGCGTGCCGCACAACCTGAACATCAGCTTCAACTATGTCGAAGGCGAGTCCCTCATCATGGGTATCAAAGGCCTGGCGGTCTCCTCCGGCTCTGCGTGTACCTCGGCCAGCCTGGAGCCCAGCTACGTGTTGCGCGCCTTGGGCCGCAGTGACGAGTTGGCGCACAGCAGTTTGCGCATGACCGTGGGACGTTATTCCACCGAAGAAGAAATCGACTTCGCCATTTCCACCATTCGCCTGAACGTCAGTAAATTGCGTGACCTCAGCCCGCTGTGGGATATGTACAAAGAAGGCATTGACATCAGCACCATCCAATGGGCTGCTCACTAAAGGAAAAATATGGCTTACTCAGAAAAAGTAATCGATCATTACGAAAACCCGCGCAACGTGGGCTCGTTTGAAAAGGGCGACGATTCGATCGGCACCGGCATGGTCGGCGCACCGGCTTGCGGCGACGTGATGAAACTGCAAATCAAAGTGAATCCTGTCACCGGCATCATAGAAGACGCGCGTTTCAAAACCTATGGTTGTGGTTCGGCCATCGCTTCGTCTTCATTGGTCACCGAATGGGTCAAGGGCAAAACCCTGGACGAAGCAGCCTCCCTCAAGAACAGCGAAATCGCCCAAGAGCTGGCCCTGCCACCGGTCAAAATCCATTGCTCCATCCTGGCCGAAGACGCCATCAAGGCAGCGGTCGACGATTACAAAAAGAAACACACCCACTGATATGTCAGTCTCCATGACCGAAGCCGCTGCACGGCACGTGAACCGCTACCTCAGCAAGCGCGGCAAGGGTGTGGGCGTGCGTTTGGGTGTGAAGACCACCGGTTGTTCCGGACTGGCGTATAAGCTCGAATACGTGGATGAGCTGGCGCCCGAAGACATGGTGTTTGAAGCCCATGGTTTAAAAATTTTGATCGACCCTAAAAGCCTGCCTTACCTTGAAGGCACAGAACTCGACTTTGTGCGCGAAGGCTTAAACGAAGGCTTTAAATTCAATAATCCCAACGAGCGCGACCGTTGCGGCTGTGGTGAATCTTTCCGGGTTTGATGGTGAGCGACGGGATAGTGACAGGCGCGCTCACGCTGGCGTGCAGCGACTTTGAACTGTTTGACATCCCGCCTCGTTTTCAAATAGACCCGGTTGCACTCGATCAGTTGTGGAAACAGCTGCAACGCCAAGTGCATCCCGACCATTTCTCCTCGCAAGGCGCAGCCGATAAACGCTTGGCCATGCAATGGTCAGTGCGGGTCAATGAGGCCTACCAGCGCCTGAAAAATCCGTTGCGCCGCGCTGCTTATTTATGCGAATTGAACGGCGCGCCCATTCGCGCCGAAGACAATACCGCCATGCCCCACGCGTTTTTGATACAGCAAATACAGTGGCGCGAAGACCTTGAAGAAGCCACAGACGCGTTAGCCATAGAAGCGCTGCAGCAGCAAATGGCCCAGGAGAAGCAGCAACTTTTACAACAATGTGCCGACACCCTAGACCAGCAACAGGATTGGGCGCAGGCCGCACAAACCGTGCGGGCATTGATGTTCATTGAACGTTTCGAGCACGACCTTGACAAACGCCTTGAGCGCTTAGACAACAACTAAAAAGATTCCTCGCACATGGCTTTGCTGCAAATTTCCGAACCCGGGCAAGCGCCCGATCCGCACGCCAGGCGCATCGCCATAGGCATAGACCTAGGCACCACGCATTCGCTGGTCGCCAGTGTGCGCAACGGTGTCGCCGAGTGTTTGCCTGATGCCCAAGGCCGCGTCATCTTGCCATCTGCTGTGCGCTACATGGGCAATGGCAAGCGCGCCATCGGCCACGATGCTTTGGCGGCACAGGCTGAAGACCCGCAGAACACCATCGTCTCAGTCAAGCGCTTCATGGGTCGCGGTGTGGCTGATATTGCCAACGCTACTCAACTGCCTTATGAGTTGATAGACAAACCCGGCATGCTGAGTTTGCAAACCATCGAAGGCGAAAAATCTCCTGTCGAGGTGAGCGCCGAAATATTGGCCACGTTGCGCCAGCGTGCTGAAGACACTTTTAACGACGATATTTATGGCGCGGTGATCACCGTACCTGCCTACTTTGACGACGCGCAACGCCAAGCCACCAAAGACGCGGCGCAAATGGCTGGCTTGAATGTGCTTCGATTGATCAACGAACCCACCGCCGCTGCCATTGCTTACGGTTTGGACAACGCCAGCGAAGGCATTTACGCGGTGTACGACTTAGGCGGCGGCACCTTTGACGTGTCGATTCTTCGCTTGAGCAAAGGCGTGTTCGAAGTCATGGCGACCGGCGGCGATTCGGCTTTGGGCGGCGATGACTATGACCGAGCATTGGCCGATGTGGTACTCACTGCCACCGGTCGCTCATTGAGCAATGCAGCCGACAAATCGCGCATGCTCACCTCAGCACGCGCTTGCAAACAGGCTTTGTCTGACAGCACCGAATATGTATTTCAAGTCGAGCTCAGCGACGGTGCCATCAACCACAAAGTGACGCGGGCTGAGTTTGAAGCATGCACCCAGCACTTGACCCGCAAGACTTTGCAAGCTGTTAAAAAAGCATTGCGCGACGCCGGTCTGCAAGCAGCGGACATACAAGGCGTGGTCATGGTTGGCGGTTCTACCCGCATGCCGCATGTGCAAACTGCGGTCGGCGAATTGTTGCAATGCCAGCCTTTGAACAATGTGAATCCCGACGAAGTGGTGGCCTTGGGTGCAGCCATACAAGCCAATCAACTCAGCGGCAACAACCCCGACGGTGAATTGTTGTTGCTCGACGTGATTCCCTTGTCCTTAGGCATTGAGACCATGGGCGGTTTGGTCGAGCGCATCGTGCCGCGCAACCAAACTATTCCCACCGCCATGGCGCAGGACTTCACGACTTACCAAGATGGACAAACCGCATTGGCTTTGCACGTGGTGCAAGGCGAGCGCGATTTGGTGGTCGATTGCCGCAGCCTCGCTCGCTTCGAGTTGCGCGGTATACCGCCCATGGCCGCAGGCGCGGCGCGCATACGTGTGACCTTCACTGTCGATGCAGATGGCTTGCTCAGTGTCGACGCGATTGAAACCAACAGCGGTGTGCAAGCGCGTATCGATGTCAAGCCCAGCTACGGTTTGTCAGATGATCAAATTGCCGCCATGTTGCAAGACAGTTTTCACACCGCTGAATACGACAAGAACGCACGCGCGTTGGCCGAAGCCAGGCTGGAGGCCGATCGCATGTGGTTGGCCGCGCAAAGCGCTTTGAACGCAGACGAACATTTGCTCACCGCCGACGAGGCAGCCGTGATCCGTGCTTTGATGAAAGATGTGCTGGCTGCCAAATCACTTGAAACACCCGCTGCCATTGAAGCTGCGACAGACGCCTTGGCCAAAGGCACAGAAGCCTTTGCCGCTGCTCGCATGAACGACGGCATACGCAAAGCGCTGGCCGGTAAACACATTGGGGCCATGTGATGACAACCATCAAAATACTTCCGCACGTCGAACTCTGCCCTGAAGGCAAAGAGATTCAAACCTTGCCGGGCAACAGCATTTGCGAGGCCTTGCTGGACAACGGCATCAACATAGAGCACGCCTGCGACATGAGTTGCGCTTGCACCACCTGCCACGTCATCGTGCGCCAAGGCATGGCCAGTTTGAACGAAGCATTGGAAGAGGAAGAAGATTTGCTGGACAAGGCGTGGGGCTTGGAGCCGAATTCGCGTCTGGGTTGCCAGGCGCTGGTCGCGCATCAAGACCTGGTGATTGAAATTCCGCGCTACACCATCAACCACGCCAAAGAAAACCATTAAGCAATATGCGTCAAATTGTTTTAGACACAGAAACCACTGGTTTGTCACCGGAGGCGGGCGACCGCATCATTGAAATCGGTTGTGTGGAATTGCTCAACCGCAAGTTGACCGGCCATAACTTTCACCACTACCTGAACCCGGACCGCGACATACACGAAGACGCGATGAAAGTGCACGGTATTAGCACTGATTTTTTGAGCGACAAGCCGCGATTTGAAAACATCGTGGAAGAATTTCTGGCGTATGTGCAAGGTGCGGAAATCGTTATTCATAACGCGCCGTTCGATGTCGGTTTTCTGAATGCCGAACTGCAACGCACAGGCAAGCCAGTATTTAAAGAACACGTCAACGGCGTGCTGGACACGTTGGCCATGGCCAAGGAGTTGTACCCCGGCAAGCGCAATTCATTGGATGCATTGTGCGAGCGACTGGGCGTGAGCAACGCGGCGCGCACGCTGCACGGCGGCCTGCTGGATGCGGAATTGCTGGCCGATGTGTACATCAACCTCACCCGCGGCCAAGACGCTTTGCTGATGGAGGGCGACGACCCCAAGCAAGCGGGGCAGGGCGCGGCCAAAGTGGATTACAGCCGTTTTAATTTGCCGGTGATCAATGCCACGGCAGAAGAAATGATGAGACATGAAAAATTGTTGGATGAGATAGACAAAGCCAGCAACGGCAAAACCGTCTGGCGGCAAGCGGCTTGAATTTCATCCGCAGTGTGGCTGGCCTGCCTCCAAATTGCAGCGGGATTTGTGTCAAAATACATGGTTAACGGTTTTATAGCGTGGTTAGCTCAGTGGTAGAGCATCGCCTTCACACTGCGTATATGCTGCATTTGTTTTGCTAAAAAAATCAAAAAATTCTTGTTCAAAATCAAGCTGTTACAAGCTACAACAAGAATGAAAATGAGGAGCAAAGTAGTATAGTCGCACTATACTACTTTCCTTAGATTTTTCAGTGTCTTTTCGTAGATTTTCAATGTGAATATTTGCTAAAGATATGATGTCATATATTGTGTTTTTAGAATAGAAAAACACATTGCACTCTATGTCAAAATAGCAAACTGTTCTAAGAAATCTGGGTCGTTAACTCAGCGGTAGAGTGCCACCTTCACACTGCGTAAATGCCGCGTTTGCTTTGCTAAAAAATCAAAAAATTCTTGTTCAAAATCAAGCTGTTACAAGCTACTACAAGAATGAAAATGAGGGGCAAAGTAGTATAGTGTGACTATACTACTCATCATAGATTTTTTGGTATCTTTTCGTAGATTTTCAATGTGAAAATTTGCGGAAGATGTGATGTCAAATTTTGTGTTTTCAAAATAGAAAAACAAAATGCACTCTGTGTCAAAATAGCAGACTGTTTTAAGAAATCTGGGTCGTTAACTCAGCGGTAGAGTGCCACCTTCACACGGTGGAAGCCAGTGGTTCGATCCCACTACGACCCACCAGATTTGAATCAAAGCACTGAAAAAAATCAGTGCTTTTTTTTCGTCTCAAGCGCCAGCAACTCGCTTGAAAAAAAGTATAAATTTTTAAGCCCTACAAGCCCAAAATCCGCTGCCCAGCTACTTAGCCCAGCCCTCATGCGTGAAAGTGCGCTGTAGGGCTTTTTTGACGTCCGCATGCGTTGCCCGATTGGGTCCTTCGTCCGTAAAAAATTGGGCTGCGAAAAATTATGGTGGAGTACTTGCCAAATCAGGGTGGTGATTTTTACCTAGTACCCCACGCAGC
>CAMBSK010000005.1 GCA_945870575.1 Bordetella parapertussis
TGGTTTTTTTGTTTTTGCTGGTCGTGTAGAAATGACCGGTGCCGGCAGTTGATTCCAGCTTGATTTTTTCGCGTCCGCCTTTGGAAGCCATGGTGAAAGTCCTTTAAAAGTCGGTGAAAAATTAAGCTTGGCCGCGGGCGCGCATGTCTGCGAGCACGACGTCAATGCCTTTTTTGTCGATCAGGCGCAATGCAGCGCTGGACACGCGCAAACGCACCCAACGGTTTTCGGTCTCTACCCAGAATCGGCGGTATTGCAGATTGGGCAAAAAGCGGCGCTTGGTTCTGTTGTTGGCGTGGGAAACATTGTTGCCCACCATCGGGCCTTTGCCCGTTACTTCGCATACACGTGCCATCAGACACTCCTTGTTAACAGCCGGGAAGAAACCCGGCTTGACCTCGCCTTAGAAGGGGGCGGTATCCCTGTCACCGGTAGACTTTGAAGTCTGCCCGGATCACACTGAGCCAAACATTATAGCGTGCAGCAATCGGGCTGAACCGCTCAGGTCAGTGAATGCTTATTGCTCCAGAAAGCGCTGTGCATCCAAGGCTGCCATGCAACCTGTGCCCGCGCTGGTGATGGCCTGGCGGTACACATGGTCTTGTACGTCACCGGCGGCAAACACGCCGGGCACGCTGGTCTGGGTGGCCATGCCCTGCAAACCGCTTTGCGTGACGATGTAGCCGTCTTTCATGCTCAGGTGGCCTTCAAAAATACCGGTGTTGGGTTGGTGGCCGATGGCGATGAAGCAGCCGTGAACGGCTAAGTCACGCGTCTGGTTATCTTGTACGTTTTTCAATCTCACGCCGGTCACGCCCGAGGCGTCACCCAAAACTTCGTCAAGCACGCTGTGCAGCTCCAGCACAATTTTTCCTGCTTTGACCTTGTCCATCAGCTTGTCGATCATGATGGCCTCGGCTTTGAATTTGTCGCGCCGGTGAATCAAATGCACTTTGGTGGCGATATTGGACAAGTACAAAGCTTCCTCGACAGCCGTGTTGCCGCCGCCGACCACGCAGCAAACCTGGTCCCGGTAAAAGAAACCGTCGCAAGTGGCGCAACCGGATACACCGCGCCCCATGAAACTTTGTTCTGAAGGCAGGCCGAGGTATTTGGCCGATGCGCCGGTGGCGATGATGAGTGCGTCGCAGGTGTAAGTGCCGCTGTCGCCGGTCAGCGTGAAAGGCCGGCGGCTGAAATCGACTTTGTTGATGTGGTCAAACACCATCTGGGTGTTAAAGCGCTCGGCGTGTTCCAGAAAACGTTGCATCAAATCCGGGCCTTGCACGCCGTGTACATCGGCCGGCCAGTTGTCCACATCGGTGGTGGTCATCAGTTGGCCGCCTTGAGCCATGCCGGTGATCAAGGTAGGTTGCAAATTGGCGCGTGCGGCATAAACGGCGGCGCTGTAACCGGCAGGGCCGGAGCCGAGGATAAGAACTTTGCTGTGTTGGGGGGATGTCATGGTGTCCAGAGGTACGGGTGAGAAGGCAAACGCTGCGCTTCGAAGCTTGTGATTTTAGGCTTTGGCAAAGTGCCCATTGCCGGCGCGCCTGTTAAGCTTACGTCCGGCAATGACTTACTCTTTAAATACCCTCAATAACTCCAAGGAAAACCCGCCTCCTGTCAGCGGTTGGCAACGCTTTGTGCAGGAAATCGCGCTGTCTTTAGGATTTGTTTTTCTGCTTTTCTGGCTGGTGGCCATGCTCAGCCATACCGCCCAGGATCCGGCATGGACCACCTCGGGTTCCAGCGCGGTGCCGCACAACTGGGGCGGGCGCATAGGGGCTGCCATCAGTGACCTGGGATTTTTCATCGCCGGGTATTCCATCGTCTGGTGTTATCTGGCTTGTCTTGTCAGCTGGTTAAACGCATTGGCCGCGCGCATGCGCAGTGAAGACAGTTCAGTGGTTGAAGCACAGATCTGGCGATTAAGCCGCTGGGCCTTCTGGAGTGGACTGGTGTTGTTGATGCTCTCGAGCACCGGGCTGGAATACACCCGTTTGTACCGTTTTGATGCGCACATAGCCGGACAACATGCGGGCGGCATTCTGGGTTACCTGGTCGGCGGTGCGGCGGCCAAGTGGTTGGGCTTTAACGGTTCTGCGTTGGTGTTCATCGTATTCATGCTGGTGGGACTGTCTTGGACCTTTGGTTTTTCCTGGGTGCAGCTGGCTGAAAAAATCGGCGCCGGTATTGACCAGGCCATTGTCGGCTGGCGCGAGCGACGTGAGATGGCAGAAGACCTGGCACTGGGGCTGGCGGCAGCGCGTGAACGCGAAGAAGACGTGCATACCGACAGAGTGGACAGCGAAGAGTTGCCGCCCAGACCGGTGCGTATTCTGGTCGACCCTGAACCCTTGGCACCACCAAAAAGCGAGCGCATGGCGCGCGAACGGCAAAAGCCTTTGTTTAACGACATGCCGGACTCGCGCTTGCCGCAGGTCGATTTGCTGGACGATTCGCAAACCAGACAAGACCCGGTGGATGCAGAGACCATCGAATTCACCAGTCGCTTGATAGAGAAAAAACTGCGCGATTTCGGTGTGGAAGTCAAAGTGCTGGCCGCCGCCCCCGGACCTGTGGTGACGCGCTACGAAATCGAACCGGCCACCGGCGTCAAAGGCTCGCAAATCGTCAACTTGGCCAAAGATTTGGCGCGCTCGCTCAGCATGGTGTCTATACGTGTGGTGGAAACCATTCCGGGCAAAAATTTCATGGCGCTGGAGTTGCCCAACGCCAAACGCCAGTCCATTCGCTTGAGTGAAATTCTGGGCTCTGAGGTTTACAACGAAGCCAAGTCTTTGCTGACCATGGGCCTGGGCAAGGACATAGGCGGTCATCCCGTGGTTGCTGATCTGGCCAAGATGCCGCATGTGCTCGTCGCAGGCACCACAGGCTCGGGCAAATCGGTGGGTATCAACGCCATGATTTTGAGCCTGCTCTACAAAGCTGAAGCCCGCGATGTGCGCCTCTTAATGATCGACCCCAAGATGCTGGAGATGTCGGTCTACGAAGGCATACCGCATTTGCTAGCGCCTGTGGTCACCGATATGCGCCAAGCCGCACACGGTCTGAACTGGTGTGTGGGCGAGATGGAGCGTCGCTACAAATTGATGAGCAAGTTAGGCGTTCGAAACTTGGCCGGCTACAACCACAAGATAGAAGAAGCGCTGGAAGCAGGTCACTCTATTCCGAATCCGTTCAGTCTGACGCCTGATGATCCGGAGCCACTGGAACGCTTGCCGCATATTGTGGTGGTGATTGATGAGTTGGCTGACTTGATGATGGTGGTTGGCAAAAAGATAGAGGAACTGATTGCACGGCTGGCGCAAAAGGCACGCGCTGCCGGCATACATTTGATTCTGGCCACACAACGCCCGAGTGTGGACGTGATCACCGGCTTGATCAAGGCCAATATCCCGACGCGCATCGCGTTCCAGGTCAGCAGCAAAATCGATAGTCGAACTATTCTTGACCAAATGGGAGCCGAGGCTTTGCTGGGCATGGGCGACATGTTGTATTTGCCCAGTGGCACCGGTTTTCCTATCCGCGTGCACGGTGCATTTGTCAGCGATGAAGAAGTACACCGCGTCGTCAATTATTTGAAAACCCAGGGCGAGCCGAATTACATCGAAGGCTTGCTGGAAGGCGGCACGGTCGACGGTGAAGCCAACGGGCCTGATCTGTTCGGCGAGACCACCAGTGAAAAAGACCCGATGTACGACCAGGCCGTTGAAGTGGTGTTAAAAAACCGCAAGGCCAGTATTTCGCTGGTGCAACGGCATTTGAAAATCGGCTACAACCGCGCCGCCCGCTTGGTGGAAGACATGGAAAAAGCCGGCATGGTCAGCGCCATGAGCAGCAACGGTCAGCGTGAAATTCTGGTGCCTACGCGCCAGGAATAAATGCATGTTTGTTCAAAAATTCAAGCTCCTCTGTGTATTTGTTATTGAAAGTTGATATGAAGTTATTCTCCGCAATCAGTGTCTGTATCCGTGTTGTGTGTTTAACCGCAGCGGCCTTGAGCTTGTGTACGGCGGCACGCGCCGACAGTCTGGACAGTCTGGCGAAATTTTTATCTTCTACACGCAGCATGCGCGCTGAATTCACGCAAACAGTGACCACACCGTCCAAAGACAGCCGTCCCGCCAAGATCAAGATTTCCAATGGCAGTTTTTCTTTCATCAGGCCGATGGTGTTCCGGTTTGATTACGCCAAACCGTTTTTGCAAAACATCGTCGCCGATGGCAAACACCTGTGGCTGTATGACGCAGATATGAACCAAGTCACGCAACGCAATCAAGCGCAGGCCTTGGGCAGTACACCTGCTGCTTTGATCGCCTCGGCCAGCGACCTGGCAACCTTGGGAAAAGAATTTGATTTGCAGGCCGAGGCTAACGCCGATGGTTTGCAATGGATCAGCGCCGTGCCGAAATCCCAGGACGGCAGCTTACAAAAAATCCGTATTGGGATGCGTGTGCAAGCTGCGCAGGTGATGTTGTCGCAAATCGAAATTCTGGATGCGTTCGGCACGCGTTCGCTGATTAAGTTTGAACGCACAGACATCAATCCTAAATACTTGACCCCTTCGCAATTCAGTTTTGTGCCGCCTAAAGGCGTGGATTTGATCAAGCCCTGAGGTGTTGCAAGGACTGGCTCCGCTTTATTCTGCCTCTACCCGTTTGCTGGTGCTGGGCAGTTTTCCAGGCGTGGCCTCTTTGAAAAACGCGTGTCCGCAATTGCAGGCGATTGCGCACAACGGCGTCGAAAGTTTCAAACATGCCAAACACACGCTAGCGCTGGGCGTACCGGTGTACCGACTGCCGTCCAGCAGTCCGGCGAATACCGGTTGGTCGTTCGAGCGCAAGCTGCACGCTTGGCGTGATGTGTTCGTGCAAGCAGGTTTGGCTGTGATCGGGTCACAATAGCCTTTAGCACCATGAGCACCGCATCTCCCAACCCCCATTCACCGCTGGCTGAACGCTTGCGTCCGCGCAGCCTGGCCGAGGTCGTGGGACAGCAACATATATTGGGTGAGGGCATGGCGCTGCGTGTGGCGTTCGAATCCGGGCAACCGCACAGTTGTTTGTTGTGGGGCCCGCCGGGTGTCGGTAAGACCACGATTGCGCGCTTGATGGCGGATGCGTTTGACGCGCAGTTTTTATCTATCAGCGCGGTACTCGGTGGCGTCAAGGAAATCCGCGAAGCTGTGGAGATGGCGCAAACGGCAAGGGATTCGTTGGAACAAAAACGCACGATTGTGTTTGTCGATGAAGTGCACCGTTTCAACAAAAGCCAGCAGGACGCGTTTTTGCCGCATGTGGAATCTGGTTTGTTTACCTTCATCGGTGCGACCACGGAGAACCCGTCGTTTGAAGTGAACTCGGCCTTGTTGTCGCGTGCTGCGGTGTATGTGTTGCAGCCTTTGTCTGAAGATGACTTGACGCAAATCATCCACAAAGCGCGCGCCATTGATGCGGTGCCTGCACTTGACGATGAAGCACAAGCGCGCTTGATCGCTTATGCCGATGGAGACGCCAGACGAATGCTTAACACCTTGGAAACTTTGGCGGTGGCGGCTCAGCGTGAACAACTGTTGTTGCTGACTGATGCTTGGCTGATGAAAGTGCTGGGCGAACGCATGCGCCGTTACGACAAAGGCGGCGAGCAGTTTTACGACACCATCAGTGCGCTGCACAAATCCGTGCGCGGCTCGGACCCCGACGCGGCTTTGTACTGGCTGGTGCGCATGTTGGATGGCGGCGCCGAACCCAAATACATGGCGCGACGCATGATTCGCATGGCTGCCGAAGACATAGGCTTGGCCGATCCGCGCGCATTGCGATTGGCGTTGGACGCTGCCGAGGTGTATGAGCGCCTAGGTTCACCCGAAGGCGAATTGGCGTTGGCCGAATGCGTGGTGTATCTGGCTATCGCGCCTAAATCGAATGCGGTCTACAAGGCCTACAACAATGTACGCAAACTCATCAAGAGCGACGGCACACGCCCGGTGCCCATGCACTTGCGAAATGCACCGACACAATTGATGAAAGACTTGGACTACGGCCGGGCCTACCGGTATGCGCATGACGAAGCCGATGCGTTTGCCGCCGGTGAAAACTATTGGCCAGATGGCATGAAGCCGCCGGTGTTGTATGAACCGGTCGAGCGCGGTTTGGAAATAAAGATCGCAGAAAAAATGCGTTTGCTGCGCGACAAAAACACGCAAGCCAAAAAAACTTAAAGCTTGTCGGCTTCGCTGGTGAACGAATCAGCAAAAAATTCTTCGGCAGGCAAACCGTGCGCCGCATAGTCGCGCTGAGCGGATTCAATCACCACCGGCGCGCCGCAGGCATACACCTGATGCGCTGACAAGTCGGGCAGATCTTGCAGCACGCTGGCATGCACAAAACCGGTTCTGCCGTTCCAGTTGTCTTCGGGCAAAGCGTCAGACACCACGGGGATGTATTGCAGATTTGGCATGTGAGCCAATTGCGCCATGACCCAGTCGTTCATGTACAAATCGGACGGGCGGCGCCCACCCCAGTACAAGCGCGCGGGGCGTTGTATGTTTTTGTGTTGCATGTGTTCCAGCAGCGCTTTGATAGGCGCAAAACCGGTGCCCGAGGCCAGCAGCACCATGGGTTTGTCGCTGTCTTCGCGCAGGTAAAAACCGCCGAACGGCGCTTCTATGCGTTGAATCTCTTTTTCTTTCATGGCGTCGAACACATGATCGGTGAATTTGCCGCCCGGCATATGCCGGATATGCAAATCTATGACAGGCGCACCTGCAATAAGCGTGTGCGGCGCGTTCGCAATGGAATAAGCGCGGCGCGACCCGTCGCGCAATAAAAACTCTACATACTGTCCGGCGTGGTATTGCACGTTTTCAGTAGAAGGCAGTTGCAGTGAGATGCGCATCACGTCATGCGACATTTTTTCCAACGAAGCAATGCGCACCGGCATTTTGCGAATCGGAAAAGCATCGGCGCTGGTGACTTGGCGGGACTCGAGCACCACATCGCTCAAGGCTGTGGCGCGGCAGGTCAACACCATGCCTTTGGCCAATTCGTCGTCACTCAATGCCTTACTTTGGTACGCGCTCATTTGGATGTCGCCCGAGACTTTCAGACATTTGCAGGAACCGCAGGCACCGTCTTTGCAGCCGTATGGCAAGCCGACTCCCTGGCGTATGCCCGCCGTCAGAATCGTTTCGTCCTTGTCCACGCTGAACGAACGGCCACTGGGTTGCACTGAAACTTGAAACGTCATGCTTGCTATCCTTGGAATTTTTTTTAAAACAACGAAAGACTGGATTTTGCCCTCAAACCAAAGCCCACTCGGCGCACTGCCTGCGCGCTTCAGGCGTCCTCGTGTATTGATCGTCGGTTGCGGCGACGTGGGAATGCGAGCCGCCGGCTTGTTGAAAAACGCCGGCCGTGTGTATGCCTTGACCAGCAGCGCGCCGCGAGTCAGCGAATTACATCAACAAGGTATCACTGCGTTAACAGGTAATTTGGACGAACCGGCCTCGTTGCGAAGACTCGCAGGTGTTGCTACACATCTCATCCATATGGCGCCGCCTCCTTTGCAAGGCCGCAGCGATCCGCGGACCCGTGCGTTGGTGCAGGCGTTGTTGTTGCGTTCTTCGCCGCAAGCTGTGGTGTACGGTTCCACCAGCGGCGTGTACGGCGACTGCGGTGGCGCGTGGATAGATGAAACACAGTTATTGAACCCGCAGACAGACCGTGCTGCTAGGCGTGTGGATGCTGAAGCTTGGTTGAACGCCTGGGGCTCGCGCGGATTCCCGCGCATCAACGTATTGCGTATTCCCGGCATTTATGCGCTGGACCGTGAGGGCGGCACACCGCGCGAACGTTTGCAGCGCAATACACCAGTGCTGCAAGCCGCAGACGATGTGTTCACCAACCATATTCACGCCGACGATTTGGCGCGTGCTGCTGTGCTTGCACTCTGGCGCGGCAAAAGCTTGCGGCCTTTGCATGTCAGTGATGACAGCGAACTGTTGATGGGGGACTACATGGACTTGGCAGCGGACTTGTGGCAGTTGCCGCGCCCGCCACGCATCAGCAGAGAACAGGCGCAAACCGCATTGCCTGCCATGGCATTGAGCTTCATGAATGAATCCAGACGCATGCACAACCAGCGTTTGAAAACCGAGTTGCGCATGAAGCTGCGCTACCCCAGCGTGCGCGAAGGCTTGCAGGGCAAGCCGGTTTTTTAACGCATGCCGATTTTTGCGTCGCCGAATATGCCGGTGACTTCGCGCGGCAGACTACGCCAGTATTGCTGTGTGGCCTGCACCTGACCGCCGAGTGCAGCAGCGGCTTCCCAGCCCCAGCGCGGTTTGTACAAAAAGCTGCGACCCAGCGCAATCATGTCGGCGTCCCCCGCCTGCAACACGTCTTCGGCTTGTTGCGGTTCGGTGATCAAACCGACCGCGATGGTCGGCAAACCGGTTTGCTGCTTGATGTGCTTGGCGAAGTGCACCTGGTAGCCCGGGCCTATGCTGATTTTTTGCTGCGGTGAAATACCGCCGGACGACACGTGCACAAAGTCGGCACCGGCTTGCTTCAACAATTTGGTGAAGTCAGTGGTTTGTTCCAGGTCCCATCCACCCTCTATCCAGTCGCTGGCTGACAAACGCAAGCCCAGCACTCCGTTGAACGCCTTGCGTACCGCGCTGAACACCTGCAAAGGAAACCGTGCGCGGTTGGCGAAATTGCCGCCATAGTTGTCATTGCGCTGGTTGGCGATAGGCGACAAAAACTCGTGCAACAAATAACCATGTGCGCCGTGCAACTCCAGCATTTCCAGGCCCATGGCCTGCGCACGTTCTGCGGTTTTCACGAATGCTTTTTCAATATCGATCAAACCGGCAGCATCAATTTCATGCGGCGGGTCTTCGCCGGGCAACAGGTTGATGGGCGAGGGCGCCACCGGTCCCCAACCGCCATCGGCTTTGCGAATCAGCATGCCGCCGTTCCACGGTTGCGCGCTGGAAGCTTTGCGCCCGGCGTGGGCGATTTGCAAACACACCGCAGTAGGAGGCGCGAGTTTGCGAGCGCGCGCCAAGGTGTCGGCCAATGCATTCGCGGTGGCGTCGTCCCACAATCCCAGGCAATTGGGTGTGATACGGCCTTGCGCTGTGACGGCAGTGGCTTCAATCATAAATACGCTGGCACCGCTGTTGAGCAGATTGGCCCAATGCATCAAATGCCAGTCGTTGGCCTTGCCGTCCAAATGACAGGCGTATTGGCACATGGGAGCGACAACTATGCGGTTGGGCAGCGTCAACGGGCCGCGCGGAGAGTTCAGTGTGATGGGGGTGAAGAGCAGGCTCATGGGGTTTCTAGATAAATTTTCATCGGTTTATCTTAATCTGACATGTCGAAAGTCTGGACATTGATTTTGTAAGTCGCCGGTTGTTCTAAATTTGATTCCGCGTTTGAGCGATTTGCTTTGACAACAGATTTGTGTTTGGAATTGATGTCATTTAATGAATAAATAAATATTCATTAAAAATTTTTAATTGTCACTAAAGATTAACAAATAATTCAAAGAATACATTTCTTTTAACCAAGGAATGAACATGAATCAAGAGAAAAATCAAGTCAATCGCCGCAACTTCATGGGCATGGCTGCCATCACACCTTTTGCACTAAGCGGTACTTCATTGCTCAGTTTGACGGCATGCGGCGGTGGCGGTGGCGGCTCAGGCGGCGCAGCGGCGTATGCCGTCAAACTCAAGTTCAATGCGTCCAGCAACCCAGCGACTGTGGCGCAACGCGCCTCAGTGTTCACAGATGCCAGTGTAGATGTCACCTACAGCGACGGCGTGGTAAAAAACAGCAAACTCTCATTTGTGGAGTTGTACAAATCGGGCGACACCTTGAAGCAACCGCCTGTCAAAGGCGGCGGCGACATTTTGGCAGGAGGCTATACCAAACCGGATGGTGTGACAGCCATTGTGGATACAGACAACAAACAAATGTTTTCAGACTGCTTTGACGGACAGTCGCTGATCAAACTCAGCAAGCCCACGGTGAGCGGCATCAGTGGCAACACTTTGTTTTTGGTGACACAGTTTGAATACAAATCACAAAATGCAGCCGGCACCAGCATGTACGGTAAGTTGCCCAGCCCCATTTCGGTGACCACGCTGGATCAAAACACCACCACAGGTGCATTGACAGTGAAGTACTACTACAACATACCCACTACAGACATTTATGGTTTGTGGATCCCCTGTGGTGCCAGCCTGTCACCTTGGAACACGCATTTGTCCAGCGAAGAATATGAGCCGGATGCTTGGATGTGGAAACTGCGCAGAACTAAGGGGGGCGTATTGACGACATCGGAAGTGCCATGGACAGATGCTCAACTCAATTCCACTACCAGCACCAGCGTGAATGACTCACTGAATAATTTTTTTGAATTCAGTCGCTATGCGTTTGACCCAAGCACAACCACAGAGGCAAATACAACTGCCAAGCCTTACAACTACGGCCATGTGCCCGAAGTGACTGTCAACGCAGATGGCACCGCCAGCATCAAAAAACACTATTGCCTGGGACGCATATCCCGCGAGTTGGTGCATGTCATGCCTGACAATAAAACCGTGTTGATGGGCGACGATTACACCGGCGGCGGCTTGTTCATGTTCATTGCAAATACTGAAAAAGATTTGTCTGCTGGCACTTTGTATGCGGCCAAACTGACCCAAGATGCCAATGTGACCACCAATGGCGGGAAATTTGCAATCAGCTGGATCAAACTGGGTTCAGCCACCAGCGATGAAATCAAGGCTTTAGTGAATAGTGCAACCAACATCTCGCCAGACGACATCATTGACGTGAAATTTGTGGATACCGTCGGCTATACCAAAATGACTTTGGATAACCTCGGTGCACAGTGGGTGAAAGTCATTACTGGCAAAGATAAAGAGGCGGCATTTCTGGAAACCCACCGTTATGCCAACATCAAAGGTGCCACCATGGAGTTGACCAAGCTCGAAGGCGTGACGCTCAATATCGCTGACAAATTGGCTTATTTCGCTATTTCCAGAATTGACGCGCCGATGGGCGACAGTTTGGGCTCTGTCCAATTGACAGCCTCCAGGCCGGGCGCAGTCTATGCGTCTAAATTGAGTAGCTCCAAAACTGATACCGATAGCGTTGCCATCAACAGTGATTGGGTGCCTACCGATTTTTATGTGCCGGATGGCTTGTATGGTCAAGCTTTGACTTCTGCTGACTCAGATGGAAACCTCGCCAACATTGACAAAATTGCACAGCCGGACAATCTGAAGTTCTCAGAAAAAATGCGCACCTTGTTTATCGGTGAAGACGGGACAGGGCACTTGAACAATTACCTGTGGGCTTACAACGTAGACACCAAGTTGCTCAGCAAAGTGTTGTCGGTTCCGGCCGGTGCTGAAAATGTTGGCCTACAGGCCGTAGACAATCTGAATGGCTTCGCTTACGTCATGACCGCTTTTCAGCATGCGGGTGATTTATCTTATGACTCGGTTAATGGAACCGGTAAGCTCAACACCAAAACAGTTCCTAAGACTTTGATGGATGAAATCATCAAAAATTGGGGCGGCATCAACAAAAAATCAGCCGTAGGTTACATCAGCGGTCTGCCTTTGATTTCTTAAAGCAATTCAAAGCCAAAGAAGATGCCCCGAAGTTCGGGGCATTTTTTTCGTTTGTTGTGAGCAAGCAAAAAAAACGACCCTTGTGGGGTCGTGTTTTTATTGCCATCAGCTGGTGCCGGAGGCCGGAATCGAACCGGCACGGTGTTTTGCACCGGCAGATTTTGAATCTGCTGCGTCTACCAATTTCGCCACTCCGGCAGGAGAGGGATCAGAATTATGGCACAGTGTAGGTATGAACTATCCAAGTATCGAAGCCGCGATCGGCCACACGCCCATCGCGCGCTTGCAACGCATAGGTGTTGCTGACAACCAATCGCGCGGCAATGTGCTGCTCGGCAAGCTCGAGGGCAACAACCCGGCCGGCTCGGTCAAAGACAGACCGGCCTTGTCCATGATTCAACGCGCTGAAGAGCGCGGCGACATCAAGCCAGGCGACACTTTGATCGAAGCCACATCGGGCAACACCGGTATTGCGCTGGCCATGGCTGCGGCCATCAAAGGCTATCGCATGGTGTTGATCATGCCCGAGGATTTGTCGATTGAGCGCGCGCAAACCATGAAAGCTTTTGGCGCTGAACTCATACTGACCTCCAAAACCATCGGCATGGAAGGCGCGCGCGATCTGGCGGATCGCATGCAAGCCGAGGGCAAGGGAAGGGTGTTGGACCAATTTGCCAATGTGGACAATCCGCGCATTCACTACGAAACTACCGGCCCGGAAATCTGGCAGCAAACCGGCGGACGCATCACGCATTTCGTCAGCGCCATGGGCACCACCGGCACCATCACCGGCGTGTCGCGCTATTTGAAAGAGCAAAACCCGAAGGTGACAATCATCGGCGCGCAACCCAGCGAAGGCTCGCGCATTCCGGGCATTCGCAAATGGTCCCCCGAATACATGCCAAAAATTTACGACGCCACGCACGTGGATGAACTGGTTTACGTCAGTCAAACCGACGCCGAAGACATGTGCCGCCGGCTCGCGCGCGAAGAAGGCATATTTGCAGGCATCTCAGCTGCCGGGGCGTGTTGGGTGGCTTTGCAAATCGCGCAACAGGTGCGCGACGCCACCATTGTTTTCATCGTGTGTGACCGCGGTGACCGTTATTTATCCACCGGAGTGTTTCCCGCATGAGCCAATTTCAATACTGCCCGATGTGCGCGACCGAGTTGCAACTCATCAGCATGGAGGAGGACGGGGGGCCCAAAGCACGCATGCGTTGCGTGGTCTGCCAATGGACGCATTGGAACAACCCGACGCCGGTGCTCGCTGGCATCGTGCAGTACCGCGAACAAATATTGCTGGCGCGCAATGCCGCTTGGCCGGGCAGACGTTTTGCGTTGATCACGGGCTTCATGGAAGCAGGCGAAACGCCTGAAGAAGGCATCACGCGGGAAATTGCCGAAGAAACAAACCTGCAAGTTTCGGCGTTGAAGCTGATCGGTGTGTATGACTTTCAGCGCATGAACCAGGTCATCATTGCCTACCATGCGGTGGCTGACGGCGAAGTGCGTTTATCGCCTGAACTCGCTGAGTACAAGCTGTACAACTATGAGGACATCATTTGCTGGCCGGCAGGAACCGGCTACGCCATGGGAGACTGGCTGCGAACGCAAGGCATAGAGCCGCGCTTCATGAGTTGGGAAGAGCGTGCAGCGCAAAGCCTGGAATAAAACCTTTTTAATTTTTTGAATTTATTCTCATATGCATATAGATCTGGAACTCGATACCCGTGGCCTGAACTGTCCCTTGCCAATTTTGAAAGCCAAAAAGGCTTTGACACCCATGCAAACCGGTCAGTTGCTCAAAGTGGTGTCTACCGACAAAGGCTCATTGCGCGACTTTGCCGCGTTTGCCAAACAAACCGGCAATGAACTGTTGTCGCAGGAAACCGTCGGGGACGAATTTGTGCATGTACTCAAGCGACGTTAAATTTTTCATCAAAAACGCAACAATTGCCGCTGACTCAGATTTTCCTAGGGTAATCCCTTGGAAATAGACCTACCCTCAAATGCAACCTATGTGAATCAATGATGACATGTTCATGTATTGCAAAATCAGCGTGCGAAACGGAAAACCATCATTGACTTTACACAAAAGACAAATAGCATCTAACCGGTTAGTTAATCACTTTCACTGCTCTCAACACTTGTATAGGACTCAAACATGAAAAAAATCGCTCTCGTTGCCTCATTATTGGCTGGCCTGATGGCCGGTGTATCACCTGCTGCTAACGCACAGGAAGTTTATTGGACCACCAGCGGTATGTTTGGTCCTTTCAACATCCAAGGCCTGATCCCCACCTACCCCAATGCCAAGGACATCACCATTCCCGTGTCCATGTGGATCATCAAGCACCCGACAAAAGGCGTCGTTGTGTTTGACACAGGTAACAACGTTGCTATTTCTGACGGCAAGTGCAAAGAATACTGGTCTGCCGGTAACTGCGACTTCCTCAAGCCCAGCCAAAAGCGTTCAGACGTGATTGACAAGCAACTGGAAAAAGTCGGTTTGAAAGTGGATGATGTCAAAGTTGTCGTGTCTTCACACAGCCACTTGGACCACGCCGGCAATATCGGCATGTTCCCCAAAGCAGTTCACGTGTTCCAGAAGAAAGAACTTTATCAAGGCTGGTGGCCTGAGAAGTTCCAAGGTCGTGAAACACCTGGAACATTCGTGATGGCTGACTTGATGGCTGCACGTAACTATACCTACTACGAAATCGACGGCGACTACGACTTGTTCGGCGACGGCACTGTCAAAATCGTCTCCACACCCGGCCACACCATCGGTCACCAGTCAATGAAAATCAAACTGGGTTCAGGCAACACCGTCATCATCACGCAAGATGCGTTGTGGATGCAGGAAAATGCCGACGGCTATGTTGCTGGTTTGAACTACAGTGTCAAAGACTGGTCTGACTCTGCCAACAAACTCAAGTTCATGCGTGACCTCGAAGGCGCTAAACTTCTGTTCTCCCACGATGCAGCACAGTTTGCTACCGGTGGTAACAAATGGCATAAATAATCAGCCAAATACTGGTTGAAGCAAAGCCCCCACTTTGTGGGGGCTTTTTTTCAGTTCCTGAAAATGTGAATGCCTTAATGCTTTCACGAAATCCTTAGATGAACATGATTGAACTAGATAGAGTATCCAAGCGCTACGGTAGCAAGACCATCATTCACGATATTTCATTCCATGTCAAAAAAGGTGAAATTGTTGGCTTTTTAGGACCTAATGGGGCTGGAAAAACCACCACCATGCGCATGATTTCCGGTTTTACATCGACAACTTCCGGTACCGTCAAAGTCGCAGGCTACGACATGGCGACTCAAAACCACATGGCTTCGCAAAGACTGGGCTATTTGCCCGAGCATCCCCCGCTGTACGACGTGCTGGATGTCAGATCGTATTTACGCTTTGTGGCAACCGCCAAAGGCATTAGCAAAACTCAATTCCCCACCCACCTTGAAAAGGTGGTGGATGCCTGCAAACTGGCATCCGTGGTCGACAAAGAAATTTACAAACTCTCCAAAGGCTATCGCCAGCGTGTCGGTTTGGCACAGGCGCTGTTGGGCGACCCGGAGGTGCTGTTGCTCGACGAGCCGACCGCCAGCCTGGATCCAGGCCAAATACATGAAACACGTGAAGTCATCCGTTTGTTCGGCAGTGAACGCGCCGTGTTGTTATCTACTCATATATTGTCTGAAGTGACATTGCTTTGCAGCCGTGTAGCCATCATCAACCAGGGCCGCATGCTGGCTGTTGACACGCCTGACAGATTGCAACAGGCCGCCGAAGAAAGCAATGTGGTTTGGGTTGAAGCTGCCGGCGACGAAGCCGCGATCAAACAGGCTTTACAAGCAGTAGACGGTGTCGTCAGTGTGAGTTCTTCAACCCTACCGAAAGCAAAATTGTTGAGCTTTGACTGCATGGTTTCTGAAGATGAAGGCATACAGCAACGTATTGCACGCGCAGTGACTTCAGCAGGGGAGCTGCAAAGGCTTGAGCGTCGCAAACCGACGCTTGAAAACGTTTTCCTGCGCTATGTAGCTCAGTCATCCAA
This sequence comes from Bordetella parapertussis, assembly GCA_945870575.1. Lineage (GTDB taxonomy): Bacteria > Pseudomonadota > Gammaproteobacteria > Burkholderiales > Burkholderiaceae_C > Limnohabitans. The sequence goes on from CAMBSK010000005.1 coordinate 15,754, forward strand.
GAATCCGGAGTAAGTGAAATGAGAGCATTGAACGGCTTGAAGGCTGTCTATCAAAAAGAAATGCTGGCGTACTTTTATTCGCCTATTGCCTATTTTGTGATCGCGGTTTTTCTGTTGGGAACAGGTTATTTCTTCACTTACAACATCTTTTTAACAGGTGTCGGTACCATGGATCAGACCCTGCAAAACATGGGTATTTTGTTGCTGACCCTGATTCCAGTGCTGACTATGCGCTTGTTTTCTGCTGAATACGGCGGACGCACCATTGAATTATTGATGACGTTACCGCTTACCAAGTGGCAGGTGGTTTTAGGTAAATACTTTGGTGCTGTCAGCATCTTTTTGTTGATGACGCTGGCAAGTTGTATCAACTTGATTCCTTTGTACATCTACGGCAATCCTCAAACCCTGAATATTTTTTCAGGCTACCTGGGTTTTGTGTTGCTTGGCATGTCATGTATCGCCATCGGTCAGTTTTTCTCCTCACTGACTGAAAATCAAATTGTTGCCGCACTGATCACTATTCCGGTACTTCTGGCATTTTGGTTTGTCGGCCATTTGAAGGGTTTGCAGTCCAGTGTCGTGATGCGTGAGTTATACGTCAATTTATCATTTGCCTTGCATTTCGGTGACTTCATCAGCGGCCTGTTTCGCAGCGAAGCTTTGGTGTTTTTTCTGGCTGTGATTGCCACTGCCTTGACTTTGAATATCAGTTTTCTGAAGATGCGTAGATAACCATGAATAAATCATTTCAAGCAGGACTGCTGTTTATTATTGGCTTGGCCGCTATCATTTTTTCTTTTATTGCCAATTCATTGCTGGTGGATGCAGGTTGGGTCAGCACAGGCTTGCTGGCCATTGGCGTATTGATAACCGGCTACGCTGTTTTTAATTTGCGTTTGGAAATCAGAGAGTATTTGCGTCATGACCGTGGCGAACTGGTGTTGTCAACTGTCGGGCTGATCGGTATTTTTGTGGCGCTTGCATGGCTGGCTGCCTTGTACCCGATACGCTTCGATTTGACCAAAAACCGCGAGCATTCGCTGGCACCGCAAACCATCAAACTGATTCGCGCCATCGACAAACCGGTGCACATTGTGTTTTTCCATGACCGCGGTATGCGCGACACGATGGAACTGTACGCTCAGATGGCTGATTTGAATAAAAGAATCACCATAGAGTTTTTTGATCCGGTGCTCAATCCTTCACAAGCCCGTCTTCGTGGAGTGGAATATGCAGGTACTGCATTGATAGAAAGTGAAGAGCGCAAAGTCACGGTCAACAGTCCGAGTGAGACAGATATCGCCAACGGCATATTGCGCGTCACGCAAGGCAAACAACAAACAGCGTGTTTCCTAGATGGCCATGGCGAGCCTGATCCTTTCAGTCTTGAGTCCCATGATCATATGGAAGGCAGCGCTGGCCATTCGCACGGGGTTGAAACAAAAATCGTCAACCACGAGCGTCACGGCATGGCCAAGGCGCGTAACGGACTGGAAACTTTGAATTACAAAGTTGAAAAAATCAATGTGACTGGAAGTCAGACTGATTTTTCCAAATGCTCATTGCTGGTGGTTGCCGCTCCACAAATGCCTTTGATGTCAGTAGAAATCAAGCAAATAGAAACCTATTTACACAATGGCGGTAATGCCTTGTTTTTGCTCGACCCTTTTGTTGAAACCGGTCTGGATGTGTTGATTGCGCAGTACGGCGTGGTGCTTGCTAAAGGTCTGGCTATTGATCCTTCTTCCCATTTCTGGGCAGATGTGTCAGCCCCGGCTGTGAGCAATTACAACCCGCATGAAGTCAGCTTGAAACTGCCGCTGACTTTTTTCCCGGGAGCTCGGCCTTTGCAGCCAACCCCTGAACCGCTGGCAGGTGTTTCGGTCAGACCGGTGGTCAATACCTCACAAAAAAGTTATACCTCTTTGTTCAAGACCAGCACAGACTATGTCGAAGGCAGCAGCGCCAAAGGTCCTTTGACACTCATGGTCTCGTCTATTTTCAGTCCGTCTGTAGAAAACTCTGCTGCTGACATCATGAAGCAACTGCGATCGAATGAGCCGGAAAAACCCTCAGCTGCGCCAGTCGTCAAAACCAACCGTAAGCCTTCAAAAATCATTGTCATCGGAGATGCAGACTTTGCCACCAATTCATTTTTCCACGTGATGGGCAATGGCCAGCTGTTTCTTAACTCGGTCAACTTTTTATCGGCCAGCGATAACCTGATCGGCTTAGAACCCAGGACCTTTGATATACCAAGGGTAGAAATGACCAATATTCAGATGAAAATCACTTTTATACTTTCATTGATTGCCATACCTTTGCTGATGGCGGGACTTGGCATGGTCGTGTGGTGGAAACAACGGTGAAAGTCGGCTCTCTGAAATTGGTATTGATCTGGGTTTTGCTCGGTTCATTTGTGGCATTTATTTTTATAACCAAAAAAAATGTACCGCCGCCTCAAGCCGTTGTAGAAGCGCGTGACAGCAAGTGGCTGGTGCCGGTTGCGGTAGAAGAAATTGGTGCGATTGAAATCATTCTTGAAGGCAACTCTCACCGTTTTGAACGTGACAAGCAAGGCGTCTGGTTCTTCCATCAGCAGCATCCTGATAATGCGCAATTGAATATTCACAATGCAGATGCCAAGCAGGTTGAGGTCATCACACTTGCTTTCAATATGCTCACGCGTGCTCAGCGCGAACAAAAAATACCGTATGAAGACAAGTGCAACTCATTGGGTGGTATCTCTTCTCATCCACGTCATAACGGCCCAGAGGCTGCCAAGCCGATTTGTATCAATCCATCAGCGGATGAATACGGTGTTGGCATGCCGGGTGTGCTGGTCATAGGCTACAAAGCCAATGAGTTACAGCCCGCCTTTAATCTGGCCTTTGGCAAAGCCACACCAGACAGCTATAGCCGCTATGTCTTGCCATTCGGATCAAATACTCTCTACACCGTACCTAATTACCAATATACCAATTTGACTGATTTGATAGCGTCAGTCAACAAGAAAAAATAATTCAAGCTAACACTTGGCTTATGCTAACCATGCGTGTCTTCAAGCGACTATCTGCGGTATCTGCTCAGGTTTGCCTATCCTTGCTTGGCTTGACGGGCTTGCTGACCACAGTTCATGCGCACCAAACCGGTAACAGCTATCTGACCGTCAGCGAATCGGCAGGGCAGTTGCAACTGGAATTCGACTTCATTGCCCGCGATCTTGCTAACTTGCTGCCTGCCACATGCAAGCCTGCTGACATATCTTTATTGCCTGATAAGTTGCAAGACATGCAGGTCTGTATCACGCAGGCGCTACAGCAGTCTTTGCATCTGGAAATTGATGAACAAGACATACCTTTAAATTTTATCAATCAGACTGTGGTCATGCACAGCGACGGCTTGTATGTGCGCCAGCAGTTCAGCGGTCCTGCATTAGCGAAAGATGCCAGGTTCCTGGTCATCAAGTACGGGTTCTTTACGCAAAAAGAACAATCTGGTCGAGCGTTTGTGAAGATTGAATTACGCAACGAAGAAATTTCATCCGTGATAGATCAAAACCAGCCCATACAGCGATTTGCGCTGGGAGATGCCAAGCGCTGGTCAACCATAGGTTTGTTCACGCACGAAGGTGCCAGACATATCTGGGAAGGTACGGACCACTTATTGTTTCTGCTGACCTTGCTGCTCCCGGGTCTGATGCTGACAACTCAACTCTCACAGTCAACAGACGGCAGTAAACGATTTATAGACTCACCGGCGCTTCGATTTGCCTTTAAAGTCATCACTGCCTTTACGATTGCACACTCGATCACGCTGGTCTTTTCTGTGTTCGGTTGGTTCAGTCTGCCTGAAAAATTGATCGAATCCATGATCGCCTTGTCCATCATGGTTTCAGCAGTATTAAATTTACAAGACCGCTTTCGCTTCAGCCATTGGAAGATAGCTTTTTTGTTCGGATTGATTCACGGCATGGGTTTCGCCAACGGTTTGAAAGACTTGGGCTTGTCTTCGTTTTATTTTCTGGAAACCCTGTTTGCTTTCAATATTGGTGTGGAGCTCGGACAATTAACGGTAGTCAGCGTGGTGTCTGTGCCGGTTTTGTTATTCTTCAAAACAACAGAGGCCAAAAGAAAACTATTGAAATATGGTTCTATTGCCACGTTTGTATTGGCCAGCGTCTGGCTGGTTGAACGGCTGATGGCTTGAGCCGTTTGTTGCAAAATCATTCTTCTTAATTGCAAGCCTGAAATTGCAATTTCCTCCAACATACGACAAAGGCTAAGCCGTGGACAAGCAAAAATCAAACGCATTCATGTTGAAACTTGTAAGTGATGTCAGTACCGCGCTTGCAGGCGCATTGCTGGTGGTCGGTGACCGCGCAGGTTTATTCAAAGCCATGGCAAATGCCGGTGCTTTGACGCCAGCCGCTTTGTCTGAGCGCTCAGGTATAGGTGAGCGCTATGTGCAGGAGTGGCTGGCCGTGATGGCCGGTGCGGGCTATGTGGAATACGACGCTGAACAGCACAGCTTCACGTTACCCGATGAACACGCACTGTTTTTGGCCGACAGTGAGTCAGAGTACTACCTGGCCAGTCTGTTCCAAAGTCTGCCCACCATGGCTGCAGCCATCCCTCAATTGGTTGATGCTTTCAAGCACGGTGGTGGCGTCAGCTTCAAAGATTACGGCAGTGAATTGCCGCGTACGTTGGCCGACATGAACCGCACTGTGTATGAATCCCGTTTGGTCAAAACCTGGATGCCGTTCATGCCGGAGGTGGTGCAGCGACTACAGGGGGGTGGACGCGCATTGGACGTCGGTTGCGGCATGGGCGTGGTGCCCTTGGCGCTGGCACGCGGGTTTCCTGCGGCACACATCACCGGGATTGATGTGGATGCACATTCGATTGCTTTGGCTAAAGCACGCTCTGCAGAGATTGATGACCCGCAACGATTGCAGTATCAACAACTCGGCGTTGAAGAATTACCCACTGGCACAGGCTGGGACTTCATCAGCACGTTTGATGTCATCCATGATTTGCCTGACCCGGTGGCCGCACTTGGTCATATGCGGCGCGCGCTGAACCAAGGCGGTACTTATTTGATGGTCGAGCCTAAAGTCGCTGATGATTTGAAAGACAACCTGGCCAATCCGTTTGCCCGCATGTTGTACGGCATCAGTTGTTTGCATTGCGTACCTCAGTCGCTGGCATCCGGTGGCCTCGGACTGGGAGCGTGTTGGGGTGAAAAACGCGCGCGCTCATTGGCTGCACAAGCCGGTTTCCAGCATTTCGAGCGACTCGAGATACGCAGCCCGGCTTTGGCTTTTTACGCGTTGCGTGCCTAAGCCGTTCAGACTTGAATAGAACTGAAACTGAGTCAGCAGGTTTTTAAAACTTCAAGTGGTGGTGACAGTCAGTTCAAGCGCTGCAACTGCTCTTTCACTTTGGACAACAAGGCCTCAAAGTCAGCCAATCGCTGACGCTCTTGGGTGATGACCGCAGGCGGCGCTTTCGCCACGAAAGCCTCATTACCGAGTTTTCCGTTCGCTTTGACGATCTCGGTTTCCAAGCGCGTCACTTCTTTAGCGAGACGGATTTTCTCAGCAGCCACATCCACTTCGATAAACAGGCACATGCGGATATTACCTACCACCGCCACAGGCGCAGACTGGGCAGCAGCTTGCCAAGTCGATTCGTCCTCATACACTTTCACATCGCTGAGCTTGGCCATGGCTTTGAGCACAGCGGCGTTGGCGCGAACAAAGTCCGGATCACCCAGTGCGAACACGGGCATTTTGGTGGCAGGAGACACATTCATTTCACCGCGCAAATTGCGACAGGCATCAATCAGTGCTTTGAGTTGGTTGATGCTGTTGATCGCATCTGTGTCGACCTTGTTCAATTGCGCCACCGGGTAGGGGGCGATGCTGACCGATTCGCCTGAAATACCAGCTACCGGCGCGACTTTTTGCCACAACTCTTCGGTGATGAATGGAATGATGGGGTGCGCCATTCGCAAAATGGCTTCGAGTGTGCGAATCAAGGTGCGGCGCGTGGCGCGTTGTTGTGATTCGTCGCCGTTTTGAATTTGAACCTTGGCAATTTCCAAATACCAGTCGCAGTATTCGTTCCAGACAAATTCGTAAACAGCTGTGGCTACATTGTCCAAACGGTAGTCGGCAAAACCTTTGGACACCTGGTCTTCGGTTTGTTGAAGCAAAGAACTGATCCAGCGATCGGCTTGGCTGAACTTCATGTACTGGTAAAAAGGACCGGCAGGAATTTGCTCGCCGTTGTCACCGGTGCGCGGTGGAGAACACTCTGCCTTGGTGTGTTCCTTCAAACCGCAGTCCTTGCTCTCGCAGTTCATCAGCACAAAGCGCGTGGCATTCCACAGCTTGTTGCAAAAATTCCGATAGCCTTCGCAGCGTTTGCTATCAAAGTTGATGCTTCTTCCCAAAGAAGCAAGCGCGGCAAAGGTAAAGCGCAGCGCGTCAGCACCATAAGCGGGAATGCCGTCAGGAAATTCCTTTTGCGTGTTCTTGCGTACTTGGGGTGCGGTCTCTGGTTTACGCAAACCCTGGCTGCGTTTATCCAGCAAAGGCTCAAGTGCAATGCCATCGATCAAATCTACCGGATCCAGCACATTGCCCTCGGACTTGCTCATTTTTTTGCCTTGGGCGTCACGTACCAGGCCGTGTATGTAGACATGTTTGAATGGCACGCGACCAGTGAAATGCGTGGTCATCATGATCATGCGCGCTACCCAGAAGAAGATGATGTCGTAACCGGTGACCAGCACGCTGCTCGGTAAATACAGGTCTATGTCTTTGAGTTGTCCGTCTTGACTGGTCGTGTTGTGTTTGGTCTGGCTCCCGTCCGCTTCGCGCCCGAAGTCGCTGCGACCAAGCCCATCACGCCCGCCATCTGTGTCCCAACCCATGGTGCTGAACGGCACCAGCGCAGATGAATACCAAGTATCAAGCACGTCTTCATCACGACGCAGTTTTTTGCCCGGAGCATGAGCTTGTGCCTCGGCTTCACTGCGAGCCACATACACCTTGCCGTCTTCGTCGTACCAAGCCGGTATTTGATGGCCCCACCACAGCTGGCGCGAGATGCACCAATCGGTGATGTTGTTCATCCACTGGTTATAGGTGTTGATCCAGTTTTCAGGGACAAATGTCACTTCGCCGGACTGCACCACGTCTATGGCTTTTTGGGCAATGCTTTTGCCGGTCGGGTCCTTGTCGCTGACTTTGTTCATGGCGACAAACCATTGGTCAGTCAACATGGGTTCCACGATTTGGCTGGTGCGTGCGCAACGCGGCACCATGAGTTTGTGTTTTTTGATTTCAGCCAGCAGACCCAATACATCCAGGTCAGCGACGATGGCTTTGCGCGCCACAAAGCGATCCAAGCCACGGTACTTTTCAGGTGCGAGATCATTCACCGTCACATCCAGATTCAAGATGCCGATCATGGGCAATTGGTGACGCTGACCCACTGCATAGTCGTTGGCGTCATGCGCGGGAGTTACCTTGACCACGCCAGTGCCAAAAGCCTTGTCTACATAATCATCAGCAATTACCGGGACAGTGCGGTCACACAAAGGTAAATGCACTTGCTGGCCGATCAGATGTTTGTAGCGTTCATCTTCAGGGTTGACCATGACGGCCACGTCACCCAGCATGGTTTCAGGACGCGTCGTGGCGACCACCAATCCCTTGGCAGTCTGACCGTCAACCAACTGCGGTCCGTTCACAAACGGATAACAAATATGCCACAAGTGACCTTCTTCTTCTTCGCTTTCAACTTCCAGATCAGACACGGCACTCATCAGCACCGGATCCCAACTCACCAGGCGCTTGCCCCGGTAAATCAAACCTTGCTCGTACAAACGCACAAACGTATCCGTCACCACCGGCGACAGTTTGTCGTCCATGGTGAAGTATTCGCGGGTCCAGTCCACGCTGTCCCCCATGCGGCGCATTTGCTGTGTAATGGTGTTACCTGATTGCTCTTTCCATTTCCAGACTTTGGCGATGAAATTTTTACGCGCCTCGGCGGGGGTCGGCCCCATGTCATGCCGGTTGATGCCTTGGCTTTGCAACTGCCGCTCCACCACGATTTGCGTGGCAATACCTGCGTGGTCTGTGCCGGGTATCCAAGCGGTGTTGAAACCAGACATGCGGTGGTAGCGCGTCAAGCTGTCCATGATGGTCTGGTTGAACGCATGCCCCATGTGCAAGGTGCCGGTCACATTCGGTGGCGGCAGTTGAATGGCAAACGAAGCCTGGTCGGATACAGGTGCGCCTGTGCCGCGGTATCCGGCGATACCGTAGCCGCGTTTTTCCCACTCAGAGCCCCAATGGGCTTCAAGAGCTGCGGGTTCAAAAGATTTGGACAGGCTGTCTAAGCCGGGTTGTGCGCTTGGGCTGGTCATAGGTGTTTCGCATGAACAAACCGGGTAAGCACCGGTTTGTGTATATCAAATGGAAAGCCATTTTAGCGAGTGGCTCGATCCTAAGCAGATTCAAGTGCCGGCTTGAAAATACAAACGTTTTCAGGCCCCGGCGGCAATCTGTCTTAAAGCGTTGGTAAATACCTCGGCCGGTTGGCCTCCGGATATCAAATGCTTGTCGTTGATGATGACAGCAGGTACCGAATGAATACCCGCGCTGGTATAGAAATGTTCTTTGGCTCGCACATCTTCAGCATAGGTATCGCTTCTCAAAATTTCCATCGCAGACTCCACGTCCATACCTTCAGCTTGAACGATATCAAGCAGCACGTCGTGGGAATCGATCACCTCACCGCGACCTTGGTACGCATTGAGCAAAGCCATTTTCAAGCGGCGCTGTGTATCACTGCCGCCAGTCACCTCGGCCCAGTGCAGCAAACGGTGCGAATCAAAGGTGTTGAATATGCGTCCGCGCCCGACCGGGTGAAACGCAAACCCGACTTCCGCGCCGCGCGCCTTGATGTTCTGGTACATCTGTGATTGCTGCTCGGCAGTGGAGCCGTACTTTTTGCCCAGATGCTCGACCAGATCTTCGCCGCCGGGCGGCATGTCCGGGTTGAGCTCAAACGGTTGAAAATGCAGATCTGCGGTTATTTCGTTTTGCAACTCAGCCAGCGCTTGTTCAAGCGCACCCAAGCCGACCGCGCACCACGGGCAGGCCACATCAGACACAAAATCTATTTTCAAATGGGTGCTCATGGTGATTTCCAGTGTGTCAATGATCAATTGTCAATGCAAGCCCAGCGCAGTTGCCAAAACTTTAACCAGTTGTCCATTCAGCGACTTGCCCTTGGCTGCAAGGTAAGCGTCCGGTCGCAACAGAGCCCATTGTGCTTTTTCTGCGTGGCAAGCGCGTCTTAAGGTTTTATGCGGGTCAATCACATGTTCAGTCGCTTGCGCGCGTTTTTTATGAACCACCTGAACCACATTCACCGCAGCAAGCGCGCTCAGGGACTGAAGCTTGGCCATGTCTTTTCGGCTGAGTTCTCCAAAGACCAGCAACAACAGACGCCCATTGGCCCATTGCAGCAGGTCGCAGAGCGAGCCGGATTGTTCAGCGTTGTAATGGATGACAGCGTTTTGCACCATGAATCCGCCATCAGTGTCACACACATCAGACATGTCATAGCGATTGGCTTCAGCCATGCGCCCGGTGTTGATCAAGCTCTTAGCAAATTCATGTTCTTTGGCCAGACCGATGCTGGCCGTGCGAAAAACGCGTTCCATGCCGTCCGGTGCGCGCAAAAAACGCGCGGTGCGGTTGGTGACTTGTACGTTTCTTTGCGCCGCCTGTAAGCGTTCCTGGTTGTAACTGTTTAACAAAACCGGCGCCGCCTGTCCGCGCAAAACGCTTGCCAGTTTCCAGGCCAGATTGTCTGCGTCCGCAATACCGGTGTTGCCGCCACGTGCGCCAAACGGACTCACCACTTTGGCCGTGTCGCCCATGAAAAAAACGCGCCCTTGGTGCAAACGGTGCAGACATTGTGATTTATAAGCATAGGGTCCTACCCAGACAATGTCGCATTCGACCTCTGCGCCGAATTGTTTGGCCAGACGTTCGCGCACCACGTCTTCGCGGCTGACATAGGCAGGATCTGCGTCAGGCGCCATTTGGTAATCAATGCGCCAGACATCGTCGCCCATTAAATGCTGCCAGACCGCACGGTTGTCGTTGAACGGCGCTTCTATCCATGTATGACGTTCAGTCGGTGGCGTGTGTTTGAAACGCACATCGGCAATACACCAGCGGTCGTCGCCGCGCTTGCTGTCCATGCTCGCTCCTACCCAGTCGTGAAACGGGGTGTGCGAGCCGCTGGCATCAATCACATGGCTGGCTTGCAGTGAATAATTGCCGGCCGGTGTTTGTACTTGCAGCGTGGCTTCTTCTTCGTTTTGCAAAAACCCGCTTACTTTGTTGCACCAACGTAAATCAATCAACGGAGTCTGCTGGTTGAGTTCAACAATGCGCTCTATCAGATACATCTCTATGTAAAACTGCTGGATATTGATGAAAGGCGGTTGGCAGCTGCTGGAGAAATGGCTGCGTTCTCTTAAATCAAAAGAGAACACCTCGTCGTCACCGGCAAATGTGCGCCCGATCTGCCAGGCGACCCCTTTAGCAGCGATGCGTTCATAAATACCCAGCCGAGCGAATATCTCTAATGACTGCTGTGTATAACAAATGCCGCGAGATGATGCGCCTTTGACACCAACCGTGTTGTCCTCGTCCAGCAACACCGCAGGAACACCCAGATGTGCGAGCTTGCAGGCCAGTGTCAGTCCGCTTAAACCAGCGCCGACGATGACGACAGGATATTTTTTGACTTCACCGTTTTTGATCTCAGGCGGTGGAACAAATGCGTATTCAGGCAATACGTATGCCTTGGATGATTTGGATCTAGCCACGTTGTAACTTGCGTTCGCGTTTTTGCTGAGTCCATGCATTTAACTGAGCGCGCACATCCAGGCTTTCGCTGTGCATTTGTTCAGGCGGCGCGACTTGAGCGCTGAGTTCCAAGCGGATGCCGTTGGGGTCGAAAAAATAAATACTTTTAAATACGCGGTGATCCGTGATGCCCAGTACCTCAACACCGTGCGCCTGCAAACGCATTTTGCTGTCTTGCAGCGCCTGAATGTTTTCCACGCGAAAGGCTATGTGGTTGACCCAGGCCGGGGTATTCGGCGAGGGCAGCGCAGCGATGTCGTCGCCGAGGTCAAAAAAAGCGATGAATGAACCATCTTGCAAGCGGAAAAAGAAATGCGTGTAGGGGCAGTATTCGCCGGTGCTGGGCACATGGTCACTTTGGATCATGTGATAAAGCGGTAAGCCCAGAATATCTTCATAGAAGTGCCGGGTTTCCTCGGCATCCCGCGCGCGGTAAGCGTAGTGGTGCAGTTGCAAAACTTTGGCGGGCGCAGGTAAGGGGTTCAGATCAGCCATGAAAGGGTTTCCTAAGGATTGAATTCAGTTTACTGGAGGATAGTCAGCAAACTGACGGCTGTATTTGATTCCTGTCAACACAAGCAAACTCTGCGTCTGTCGGCTATCTGTGACTCATAAGTGAGTATCAAATAACTCATAAACATGATTAGTGTATTGAGTACACACTTCAGTTTCGATAGCCTGAGTCAATTCAGGGGATTGAAACAAGCCATTGGACTTGCGCGGTTTACAGGCTAACCTATGACTTGACTTTGGCTGATTACGCCGAAGCATTTTCATCAACCATAGGAGATTCCTCATGTCAGCTCTCAAAGGCTCTAAGACGGAAGAAAACCTGAAAGCCGCCTTCGCAGGCGAGTCACAGGCCAACCGTCGTTACCTCTATTTCGCAAACAAGGCCGATATCGAAGGTCAAAACGACGTGGCAGCGCTGTTTCGTTCCACCGCCGAAGGCGAAACCGGTCATGCCCACGGCCACCTCGAGTGGCTTGAGCAGTGCGGCGACCCGGCCACCGGCTTGCCGATTGGCGCCACCCGTGACAATCTGAAAGCGGCAGTTGCCGGCGAAACCCACGAGTACACCGACATGTACCCTGGCATGGCCAAAACCGCACGCGACGAAGGCCACGACGAAATCGCCGACTGGTTTGAAACCCTGGCCAAGGCTGAGCGTTCACACGCCAACCGTTACGCCAAGGCTTTGGCCGAACTGGTCGATTGAGATTGATCCGGTTTTAAGCGCAGGGCGTTGCCTGTTTCAAGGCAGCGCCTTTCTCTGAATGCCGGGTGACATGCTGTGCGCCACAGCAGCCCGTTACGTTTCACACCTGCACAGACAAGGACACTCACATGGCTCGCGAAGGCAGTCTTGAAGCACCGACACGCCACCCGCTTGATTGGCTGAACCCGGATTTTTACAACGAAGAAGCCTGCTTCACCGAGATGGAGCGCATTTTTGACATTTGCCATGGCTGCCGTCGATGTGTCAGTTTGTGCGGCTCTTTCCCCACTTTGTTCGATCTGGTTGACGAAAGCCCCACATTGGAACTCGACGGTGTGGCTAAAAAAGATTATTGGAAAGTGGTGGACCAGTGTTATTTGTGTGACCTGTGCTACCTGACCAAGTGCCCGTATGTGCCTCCACACGAATGGAATCTGGATTTCCCGCACACTATGTTGCGCGCCAAGGCCATCAAATTCCAAAAAGGTGAAGTTTCTACAGGCGAAAAATTTCTGGCATCCACCGATGTACACGGTCAGTTTGCTGGTATTCCCATCGTGGTGCAAGCGGTGAACGCGATCAACAAAACCGGCTTGGCGCGTTCGGTGATGGAGTCCACTTTAGGCGTGGACAAAAATGCTTGGCTGCCTGAACTGGCGACAAAAAAATTCCGTGCGAGTGCGCCCAAAGCCAAAGCCAAAAAAGTAGTGAACGGCGAGAAAACACCCGGCAAGGTCGTCATCTATGCCACTTGCTATGTGAACTACAACGAACCCGGCATAGGCATGGACTTGTTGAAAATTCTCGACCACAACGATATTCCTTACGAGCTCGTCTCTAAGGAAAAATGCTGCGGCATGCCCAAACTGGAGTTGGGCGATTTGCAGTCTGTGGATGAGAATAAAAAAATCAATATGCCTGTGCTGGCCAAATACGCGCGCGAAGGTTATGCGATTTTGAGTGCGGTGCCGTCCTGCACCTTGATGTTCAAACAAGAGTTGCCCTTGATGTACCCGGATGACGCCGAGACCCAACTGGTCAAAGAGCACATGTGGGATCCGTTCGAGTACCTGATGGCGCGCAAGCGTGACGGTTTGCTGAAAACGGAGTTTTCTGAGAGCCTGGGCAATGTCAGTTACCAAATTCCTTGCCACGGTCGGGTGCAAAACATCGGCAAGAAAACCGAAGAGATGCTGAAAATGATACCGGACACCACCATCAACACGGTGGAGCGTTGCTCGGGACACGCTGGCACCTATGGTGTGAAAAAAGCCACGCATGCTTATGCGATGAAAATCGGCAAACCCGTGGTCAAGGCCATGGCGACCATGAAAGACGGCAGCAAACCCGACTACATCAGCTCAGACTGCCCGCTGGGCGGCCACCATATCGCCCAGGGTTTTGAAGCCAACGGGCAGGCCGTGCCCGAGTTGCAACACCCACTCAGTCTGGTGGCCAAAGCTTACGGCTTGTAAAGAGAGAAACACATATGCAAATCACTGGACACATCACTGCCGATAACCTCATGGGTTTAGAGGCATACAGTAAATTCCGCAAGACGCACAAGGCCGAGGTACTGGCGCACCGCAAACTGCGCTCGGTGCATTTGGGCGAGCACATCACTTTGCAATTTGAAAGCGAGATGACCATACGCTACCAAATTCAAGAGATGCTGCGTATTGAAAAAATCTTTGAAGAAGAAGGCATACAGCAGGAAATCGATGCTTATGCGCCGCTGGTGCCTGAGGGCAGAAACTGGAAAGCCACCATGCTCATCGAGTATCCGGATGTGAACGAGCGCAAACGCGAGCTCGCACGACTGATAGGCGTGGAAGACCGCATGTTCATCGAAGTCGAAGGTCATGCGCGTGTGTATGCGATTGCAGACGAAGACTTGGAACGTGAGAACGATGAAAAAACCTCGGCGGTTCACTTTGTGAGGTTTGAATTTGATCCGGCCACCAAAGCCGCCATCATGGCCGGTGCTGCTGTTAAGCTGGGATGCGACCACACCAACTACCCGGCCCACACGCAGATCGCAGACCAGGCTTTGGCATCCCTGGCCGGGGATTTGAAATAATCAGCGAATGCTCTTTCTTTTATCACCTGCCAAATCTCTTGACTATGAGTCGCCGCTGCCTGCGGTGACGGCCAGCCAACCGCAGTTTGTCGCGCAATCTACCGAGCTGATTTCTACGCTGAAGAAAAAAACGCCTCAGCAAATTGCCGAGTTGATGGATTTGAGCCAGGCTTTGTCCACACTCAATGCAGACCGTTACAAGGCCTGGTCGCCGCAGTTCAGCGAAAAAAATGCAAGACCTGCGGTGCTGGCCTTCAACGGCGATGTATACGAAGGTCTGGACGCCAAAACGCTCAAGCCCAAAGAATTCCAATGGGCGCAGGAACATCTTGCCATTCTGAGCGGCCTCTACGGTGTATTGCGGCCCCTGGATTTGATACAGCCCTACCGCTTAGAAATGGGTACCTCGCTCAAGCACGGTAAAGCTTCCAATCTCTACCAATTCTGGGGCACGCAAATCGCTGACTATTTGAATCAGCAACTCTCCAAACACAAAGACCCGGTCATCGTGAATCTGGCGTCGCAAGAATATTTCAAGTCCGTGGATCGCAAGGTCTTGCAGGCACGCGTCATTGAATGCGTGTTCCAGGACCATAAAAACGGGCAATACAAGATCATCAGTTTTTTCGCCAAACGCGCCCGCGGATTGATGGCGCGGTTTGCCATTCAGCGCCAGGTCAAAACACCTGCGGCATTACAAGCTTTCAATCTGGAAGGCTATGCATTTGCACCCGAGGTGTCCAGGCCGGACACGCTGGTGTTTCGCCGCCATTTGGTCGATTAAGCAGACATATGCAAATCTATGTGAATAATTTGCGCCTGGAAGTGGAAGACACAGGCGAAAGAGACAGGCCTGCCGTTTTGCTGATCGCCGGTATGTCTATGCAATTGATTGTCTGGCCGGATGCTTTGTTGGATCAGCTGCGCCAGGCAGGTTTTCGGGTGGTGCGTTTTGATAACCGGGACAACGGCTTGTCTGAATCCATGGACCACTTGGTTACGCCGAATATTCTGTGGTTCATGCTGCAACAAAAACTCGGTTTGAAAGTCAAACTGCCCTATACCATCCAAGACATGACGCGCGATGCATTGGGTGTGATGGACCATTTGCAATTGGAGCAAGCGCATCTGGTCGGTGTCAGCATGGGCGGCATGATCGCCCAGCGCTTATGCGTGAGCGCACCTGAGCGAGTACTCAGCCTCACCAGCATCATGAGCACCAGCAGCGCCCGGGGCTTACCGGGACCCACACCCGCCATGCGCCGTGTATTGATGACGCCACCTGCTCGGCCAGGCAGCGCGGCAGCGCGTGCCCATGGTTTGCGTTTTGTCAAAGCCTTGGCAGGGCCGGGTTTTGTCCACCCCGAGGACTCGCAGGAACAACTGGTTGACGATTCACTCAAGCGCAGCAACCGACCTGCCGGCAGTTACCGCCAAATGCTGGCGGCCATGGCGGACAAAGACCGCTGGCGTTTGCTGTCAAGCATCACTGCACCGACGCTGGTGATACATGGCACAGCCGATCCTTTGATTCCTTATGCCTGCGCGCAAGATACCGTTGCGCGTATTCCCGGCGCTAAATTGTTCGGCATTGAAGGCATGGGCCACGATTTTCCGCCTGCTGCCTTAGAGCAATTGACCGGCCGTTTACTGCCTTTTTTACAAGCACACACGCCTTTATGAATTCACCGGATCAGTCGCTGTTGGGCAAAGTGGTCGGCTATGCAGACCAATACGATGCCTCATTGTTGTATCCCTTGGCTCGCGCGATGCAGCGTACTGAAATCGGTATCACCGGCCAGCCTGTTTTTTTGGGTGCTGATGTGTGGACTGCGTACGAGCTCAGTTGGTTGAACTTGCGCGGCAAACCGCAAGTCGCCATGGGCCGTTTGATTGTCCCGTGTGAAAGCACACACCTGGTGGAAAGTAAATCTTTGAAGTTGTACTTGAACAGCTTTAACAACTCGCGGTTTGCTTCTATCGACGAAGTGAAAAAAACCATGCAGCAAGACCTGAGCGCAGCAGTTTGGCATGGTGGCGCTATGCTGGCGATGGTTGGCGTGCAGTTGTTAATACCTGAGCAATTCAGCGCAGAAAAAATCCATGAGATGGACGGCGTGAATCTGGACCGGCTTGATCTGGATTGCAGCGTTTACCTGCCTGCGCCTGAATTTTTAAATGCGGCCCTTGAAGAAAAACCGGTCACGGAGACGTTAACCAGCCATTTGCTTAAAAGCAATTGCCTGGTGACCGGTCAGCCCGACTGGGGCAGCGTCAGTATCAGCTACAGCGGCCCGCAAATTGACCAGGCTGGTTTGTTGCAATACATCGTGAGTTTTCGCAACCACAACGAATTTCACGAGCACTGTGTAGAGCGTATGTACATGGATATCATGACACGCTGCAAACCTGCCAAGCTAAGCGTGCAAGCGCGTTATACGCGGCGCGGCGGGGTGGACATTAATCCCTGGCGCAGCAGCCACCCACAGGCCATGCCGGTGCAAATTCGTACTGCCAGGCAATAAGACTCAAGCCAGGTCTTTGAAAGATTTCAAAGGCGCGAGATCGGGAAAACTGGCGGCTTGTTTTTTCTGAAAAGCAGTGATGGCTTCTTTGACATGCGGGTTGCTCCAGATGCCGCTTTGCAGCCAGCCCATTTGTTTAAGCGCGTCGTCCACGCTGTGGTCGCGCGCGTAATGCAGGGCTTGCTTGGTGCCCCAGATGGCCACCGGTGGTTTGGAAGCAATCTCTGCGGCGGTTTTCATCGCAGTAGCCAATGCAGCAGCAGCGTCAGGCAGTACTTCATTCACCAGACCGTATTGCAATGCTTTGTCTGCTGAGAGCCTGCGTCCTGTGTATGCCAGTTCTTTGACCATGGCCATGGGCATGAGTTTGGGCAGTCGCTGCAAAGTGCCTACATCAGCCACCATGCCTATATTGATTTCCTGAATGCAAAAGAAGGCATCCGCGCTGGCGTAACGCAGGCACGCAGCAGTCACCATATCTACCGCGCCGCCTATGCAACCGCCTTGGATGGCGACGATGACCGGAATACGCAAAGTTTCCAGGCGTGTGAAAGTGGCTTGCAGGCCGCTCAGCATGTCGAAGATGGCAGCGCGTCCTTCGGCACTTTGGTCGTCCATGCTGACCGATTCGCCGAAAGCCTCCAGCGACATACCTGCGCTGAAATGTTTGCCCGTGCTGCTGATGACGAGTACACGCGCCTGATTGGCTTGGTGAAGTTGTTGCAACACCTCGTCGAGTTCTCGCCACACGGTCATGTCTAACGCATTCAAGCGATCCGGCCGGTTCAACACCAGATGCGCAATGTGTTGGTCTATGTTCAGTTCAAAACAGGTCAGCTTGTTCATGGCGTTGGTCTTTCGAAGAGGCGGCTTCTTGCACGCAAAGTACTGAGGTTGGTGATTTTGCAATAGACGGGTACAAAGACTGCTCGGAACCGGCTTTCACCAGCGAGCCGACGCGCACACCCAGCAATCGGATACGGCGTTTGAAGTCTATGCGTTTAAGACATAAACCTGCAGCTTGCCTGATGGCTTGGGCATCTGCAGTGTAAATAGCCAGTGTGCTGTCGCGAGTCACGCTTTGGAAATTGTCGAACCGTAATTTGATACCAATGGTTTTACCGACATAGCCTTTGCGTTGCAAGTCGGCCGCTACTTGTTGGCACAAGCGGGTGAAAATATCGCCGAGAGCCACCTTGTCGTGCACGACATGCAAATCTTTTTCAAACGTGGTTTCGCGGCTCATGGACACCGGCTCGGACTCGGTCACCACTGGTCTGTCGTCCCATCCATGCGAGGCTGCATGCAGCCAAGCGCCATAGGACTTGCCGAAATGTTCTATCAACCACACTTGCTCGCGCAAGGCGAGTTCGCCGATGGTGTGTATGCCGTGGGTTTGTAATTTAGCGTCTGCTTTAGGGCCTATGCCGTTGATTTTTCTGCACGGCAGTGGCCAGATTTTTTCTTGTAAATCCTCGTGCTTCAAAATAGAAATGCCGTTGGGCTTGTTCAATTCGCTGGCCATTTTCGCCAGCAGTTTATTGGGTGCTACGCCTATGGAGCAGGTCAGTCCGGTGGCATCGGTGATAGATTTTTGTATCAAACGCGCCAGCACACGCCCGCCTTCGCGTTGCCCGCCGGGCACCTGTGTGAAATCCATGTAAATTTCATCCACTCCCCGGTCTTCCACCACCGGGGCAATCTCGCGAACTATGTCTTTGAAGCGGCGCGAATAGTGGCGGTACTGCTCGAAATCCACAGGCAGCAAAATCGCTTGCGGACATAGTTGCGCGGCTTTCATCACACCCATGGCTGAGCCGACACCAAAGGCGCGCGCTGCATATGTGGCGGTGGTGATGACGCCGCGTCCGGTGTAGCCACTGATGCGCGGAAACATGTCCACCGGTATGTAGGCCAAGTCTTCGCTTGTCCACTCGCGCTCAGGCTGTGCGATTCGCATGCGTGCCAGTAAATCATCTTCGCGTCGTCTGCCGCCGCCTATGACCACCGGCAAGCCCTTGAGTTGCGGATACCGCAGCAGTTCGACCGATGCGTAAAACGCATCCATGTCGAGGTGGGCGATTCGGCGGAAAAGGTTAGGCGGTGCAGTGCTCACGCATGAAGCATAGCCGAGCACATAAAGCCGACTATGGCGACACAGTTCTGAATAAAACTTCTGTTCTTGGTGAGGCTAAAACAAACCGAAGTTATAGGTGTAGCCGAACTCCAGCAAGTCGTTGTTTTTCCATGGGCCACCGCTGTTGAATATGGCCCGTCCTTGCCCGGCTTCCAGGTACAGGTGGCCTTGACTGAAGTTGCCCCAGCGCAAACCGCTTGCCAATTTTTGTTTTGCACGCCCCCTGTTATCTATGTCTTGGGCGGATACCAAACGGCCGTAAACCTGCCATTGCGGATTGAACACCCAGCCAAGCTCGGTGAATGCGCCGCCAAAATTACCTTTGATTTGCGGGTCTCCGCGAAACCAGGATAAACCGGCGTGCAGATTGAGGCCGCCTTGTGCCGTGCGTTTAAGCATCCAACCGTAGCCCAAATCCATGCCGAAGCTGATGCTCTCGTTGGCGTACAACAAACTCGTGATCATGGTTTCGGGCGCAACGCGTCCTACCAGATACAGTTTTTCATATTCGTCGATGTAGTCTAGATTGACCGCAGTTTTAGGGCTTAATGGTTTGTTAGCAGGTATGTATTTGTCACTTAGTGCATAAATGCTGCTGATTTTCTCTGTCTGCTGTGTCACATCTGTTTCCCTGTCTTCTGACAAGGGATGTGTACGCAAATAAGTAATGCGCGGAATAATTTTTTGATAAGCCAAGGCTTCCCGGTTCATCTTTTCTTGTTCATAAAATTTCACAAAAGCATTTGGTGCAGCAGATGGATTGAAACCAGCGCGTGCCATGAGTTCGAGTCCAATGCGATCAGCCTCTACTTCCATGGTGCGGGACATGGGTTTTTCCACCCCATAGTCCATGATCATGGCGCTGCTCCAAGGTGTCAGCGCCTGGCTTAAACCCACACCGACCGCATAGAGCGGAACGATATTGCTCAGGGTTTCGCGCATATGCAGCCTGAGGTTATGCCCTATTTCATGAGCAATGATAAAAGCCAGTTCGTCTTCACTCAGGGCCAAGTGCTCTATCAAACCCCGGTAGATAAAGACTTTGCCGACGCCGATAGTGTTGGCATTGACAATGCCTCGGTCGACCATATGAATTTCCCAAGGCCACTTGGACGCTTCAGGGCTGATGGCGTCGACATGCCGTAAGAGCCGGTTAAACATGTGTTGTACCCGTTGGTCCTGGTACTGCACGTCTTTGTTGTTCAGCAGACCTTGGGCCTGATAAATCGAACGATTCACGCTGTAATAAACCTTGCTGAAGATATCTGATGCGCCTTGCGGCACCACCAGATTTTGTTTGCGATCCACATCGACCACTGTTGGCAGGGTGCTGGTGGTTGTGCAGGCGCTGATGCCGGCGGCAAGAAGCAACACTATGAACAGCCGTTGAACACAAGTTGAAGAACGCATAAGCACAATGAATAACAAATAAATAGTATTAGATAAGAAAAACACTCCTAAAAAATTAATTTAAAAACATTAGCTTATCTAGTTGCCGCTGAAAGACACGGCTAGGGACTGGCGGATTTTTTGGATGACGCGAACTACCGGCGTCCGTGTGCGATGAAAAAAAACCAGACCCTCAGGTCCGGTTTTTCAGGCAGTCGTTTGAGTAGCGTTTAAGCCTGCGGTACGGTATGCGGCAACAAAATGCTGCTGTCTATCTTATTGATGTCAGTGTGGCCGCACAAAGCCATACTGATGTCCAGTTCTTTATGGATGATTTGCAAGGCCTTGCTCACACCGGCTTCGCCCATGGCGCCCAGACCGTACAACATGGCGCGTCCAATGTAGGTGCCTTTGGCGCCCAGGGCTCTGGCTTTAAGCACATCCTGGCCACTGCGTACGCCGCCGTCCATGTGCACTTCAATGTCTTTGCCTACCGCTTGAACAATACCGGGCAAAGCGTTGATGCTGGACTCGGCGCCGTCAAGCTGACGACCGCCGTGGTTGGAAACAATGAGTGCATCGGCGCCGCTTTGCACCGCCAGGCGCGCATCTTCCGGGTCTTGTATGCCTTTCAAAATCAGCTTACCGCCCCAGCGTTTTTTCACCCACTCGACGTCGTTCCAATTCAATGTCGGGTCGAACTGGCCGTTGGTCCACTCGCCCAGAGAACTCATGTCATCAATGCCTTTGACATGGCCAAAGATATTGCCGAAATTACGACGCGGTGTGCCAAGCATGTTCAAGCACCAGCGCGGTTTGGTGGCCAGGTCCAGCAGGTTGAGCAAGGTGGGTTTGGGTGGGGCCGATAAACCGTTTTTGATATCCCGGTGACGCTGCCCCAAGATTTGCAAATCCAATGTCAGCACAAGCGCCGAGCATTGCGCCGCCTTGGCGCGGTCTATCAGCCGTTCGATGAAAGAGCGGTCACGCATCACATACAACTGAAACCAGAAACCCGGGCCAACATGTTGCGCCACCTCTTCAATAGAGCAAATGCTCATAGTGGACAAGGTAAAAGGAATGCCGAATTTTTTGGCTGCACGCGCCGCCAGAATTTCGCCGTCAGCGTGTTGCATGCCGGTCATACCGGTGGGTGCAATAGCGACAGGCATGCTGACGTTTTGGCCGATCATGGTGGTGGCGGTGCTGCGGCCATCCATATTGATGGCTACGCGCTGGCGGAATTTGATTTTTTGGAAATCGTCTTCATTAGCCTGGTAAGTGCTTTGGGTGTAGCTACCTGAATCTGCATATTCAAAAAACATTTTCGGCACGCGTTTTTTTGCCAGCTGTTTCAAATCGTCAATATGGGTGATCACTGTCATCGTTGTCTCCTTGTCTAACGCGGGATGTTAGCGCCTCAGGCAGATGACTCGCAGGCGACAGTCAAGCGCTTGCAGGGACAAGGAAATGCGGGCACGTGCAAGCACAGTGCTTAATCCCCCACTGTCAAGCCCAGATCACGCTGGTTTTTTGTTTGCCATACCAGTTTTCAACATCGTGCTGAACGCTGAATTCAATACGGCTGCGCTTGATTTTCATGGTGGGCGTTAAACAACCGTTTTCTATGGACCAGGCTTCTTTGGCCACCACCAGCATCTTGAGTTGTTCGTAGTCGGCAATTTGTTTGTTGACCTGGTCAAGCAGTCCGGTCAATTCGGCTTCAACTTCAGCGCGCACATTGTCAAGATGCATACGGGGGCGCAGTTGCTCGGACAGTACCACCAGCGCATAGGCTTTTTCAAAACCACTGCCCGACACCATGGACAACTCAATCATGGGGTGTGCGTTCAAGCGGTTTTCAATCGGCGCCGGTGCCACGTATTTGCCCTTGCTGGTTTTGAATTGTTCTTTCAAGCGACCAGTGATTTTCAATTGGCCGTCAGGCAGTTGTGCGCCCAGGTCGCCGGTTTTGAAAAAACCGTCCGGTGTAAAGCTCTGGGCGTCCAGATCGGGGCGTTTGTAATAACCGATCAACTGCCCCGGCGATTTGATCAACACCTCACCTTCAGGGCTGATGCGCACTTGCACGCCGGGGTAGGGCGGGCCAACGGTGCCTGGCTCATTTTTTTCCTTGGTTTGGCAATGTGAATACGCAAAGTCTTCGGTCATGGCGTAGCCCTCAACCAGGTTCAAGCCGAGTCGTCGGTACCAGCGTATCAATTCAGGCGGCAACGGGGCCGAGCCGCTGCCGGCCATCTCCACCTGATCCAGCCCCAGACCGGCCAGCACTTTCTTTTTCACCACGCCGCCGATCACAGGAATACTGAGCAAGAGATTCAGTTTGCCGGCCGGCATTTTGGCAAACACGCCTTGCTGGAATTTCAGCCATAAGCGCGGTACAGAAATAAAAACGGTAGGACGGGCGCGTTGCAAATCCTGCACAAACGAGTCCAGCGATTCGGCAAAAAATATGTGCAGGCGCCCGTGCATAAAGGCTGTGCATTCGACAAAGGCCCGTTCAAACACGTGCGCCAATGGCAGGTAGGAGATCATGCGATGCTTTTTCTCGGCGCCCAGATTGACCACAAAGTTTTGCACAATGCCTTCGACCGCTGCGCTGATGCGTTCAAACGAATGCATGGCGCCCTTGGGTTGTCCGGTTGAGCCCGAGGTGTAAATGATCATGGCGATATCCGTCGGTTCGCGAGCTAACTCCCCGTCCAAGGGCTCAGTGCGCGCCGTGATGTCGTTCCATTTGTCGTAGCTGGTGGGCGGCGCGAGCGGAAGTGCGATGCGCGGCAGCGAGTCCGGCACGCCCGGCGCTTGTTTCTGCCATTCATCCAGTTTGCCGACAAACAGCAGGCTGGCTTCGGAATGCTCAAGCACGAACTTCACCGTATCGGCGTGTTCGGTCGGAAAAATCGCTACCGTGGTGTAACCGGCCATCCAGATGGCGAGTTCTGCCATGAAAAAATGGGCGCAGTTTTTTGACAAGATGGCGATGCGGGCCGCTCTTGGCAAGCCCATGGACTTCAAATGAGCAGCCATGCGCCGTGCCTGGTCCATGGTTTGCGCCCAGGTATAGTCCGTCACCTGACCGCCACCGACAGGCTGGGTCAGGAAAATCTCATTGGCATAAGCCAGTTCGTTGGCATAAATACGGTCAAGTATCAATTTCACATGGGTATGAGTCATGTTTTGTCTCCTTGTTTGTCATCATCGCGGACGCAGCCGGTGTTTTCTTTAAATCATACGCACAAACCTTGGATTCACCCTGAAAATCCGCTGGATTGGCGATGAGCTCTCAGGTATTGCAAAATAAGAACATATTTAAAAAGGGCAGGAAAATGAAAAAAATCAATTTAGCGTTATTTTGTGGACTCATGCTCTCGGCTTTGCAGGCGACTGCCTCGCCCTACCCCTTGGGCAGCATGACTTGTGAAGACATAGGTATTTTTGCTTCTCAGGCCATGCAGTGGCGCGAAGACGGCATGACCATTCCTCAGGCCAAGGCCAAATTGGAAGAGCTCAAACCAGAGGATTCGGTTGAAAAAGAAAACATGACCAATGTCATGCGCCTGGTCTTCGGTGGCTACGGTGACAGTTGGACGGTGGAGAGCGCCAACAACATCATGCGTACCGATTGCGAGACCGGCAGGTGAAAAGCCTGCAACTTGCATGCAATACGCATTGACATACTTTTGCTAGTCACTTCTCAATAGTTATTTTCAATTTCATACTCACATTCTTTTTGAAATCTAAATACACCCCCATACGCTGGTAATCACTTATATAAGTCAGATTTCATCGGCCTACAGGCTAAGGATCCAAGCAGGTATTTATTGATTTAGCTTTCGCCAACGTGCGTGACCGGTTTGTCTAGCGTGCCGGCCACCACGCGCGCATTGCGGCTGAAGCTTAAATAAGCAGAACCCCAGTCCATCAGCACCACCAGGCGGTTGCGAAAGCCAATCAAAAAATAAATATGCGCGAGCAGCCAAAACCACCAGGCCGGTCGTCCGGAGAAGCGCACCGGGCCGAAAGGCGTACTGAGGTCCACCACGGCGGAGTTATGGCCGATGGTGGCCAGGTTGCCGTAGTCGGCATAGCGGAACGCATACGCCGCTTTTCCTTTCATGCGCTCCAAGATGTTGCGCGCCACCCATCTGCCCATTTGTTTGGCACCGGGTGAGACGCCGGGCACAGGTGTCGGTGCTTTGCCCGGGTTGTGGCTCATGGCGGCGGCCAGATCGCCAATCACATTCACATGCGGATAACCGGGCAAACTCAAGTCCGGGCCGACGACAACGCGACCGGCACGGTCGATCTGACATCCCGTGCGATCAGCCAGTTTTTGGCCCAACGGGGAAGCAGCCACACCGGCCGCCCAGACCACGCATTCGCTGGCGATGCGGTAGTCCACGGTGCCCATCACGCCCGCAGGTGCCGGGCCGCGCACTTGCAAACCGCTGGCGTCTATGCCGGTGACGATGGCGTTCAAACGCACTTCCACGCCCAGTTTTTGCAATTGCTCCAAGGCTTTTTGACTTAGCGATTCGGGCATGGCCTGCAACACACGCGGCCCGCCTTCAATCAACAAAATGCGGGCATCGTGCGGGTTGATACGGCGGAATTCGCCGACCAGGGTCTGGCGGGCGATTTCTGCAAACGCACCGGCCATCTCCACACCGGTCGGTCCCGCGCCGATCACGCACAGCGTCAACCAGTTCTGGCGTTTTTCCGGATCGGCTTCTTTCTCTGCCGATTCAAAAGCAAACAGCACTTTGCGGCGAATCTCAAACGCGTCTTCCAGTGTTTTCAAGCCGGGCGCGAAGGCAGACCATTCGTCGTGACCGAAATAACTGTGCGTAGCACCGGCGGCCAAAATCAAGTGATCAAACAGCAGCGTGGTGCCGTCAGACAAATGCACTTTCTTTTCTTTGGCATCGACGTCTGAGACTTCGGCCATCAAGGTGGTCAGATTGGCCTGATGCCGGAACAAGCTGCGGGTCGGCGCGGCAATCGCGGGCGCGGCCAAGCCAGCAGTGGCGACTTGGTAGAGCAGGGGCTGAAACAAATGGTGGTTAGTTTTGTCGATCAGTGTGATGTCGACCGGAGCTTTGGCCAGCGACTTGGCGGCCTCTAAACCGCCGAAACCGCCGCCGATGATGACCACATGGGGTCGGGAAGAATTCATAAACCTGCCAGTCGTGATTGATGTCTTTTTATTTGCTTTTTGACTTGCGCTGGTGCCGTGCCGCCTAAGGTATTGCGTGCATTCAGCGAGCCTTGCAGGCTCAGCACTTCAAACACATCTTGCTCAATCGCCGGGTGAAAGGCTTGCAATTGCGCCAGAGTCAGCGCCGACAAATCCACCCCCAAACCTTGCGCGGTTTTCACCGCGTGCGCCACGGTTTCGTGCGCGTCACGGAACGGCAAACCTTTTTTTACCAGGTAATCAGCCAAATCGGTGGCGGTGGCGTAGCCCTTGCTGGCGGCTTCTTGCATGCGGTGTTTATTCACCGTCAAGCCGCCTTCTTTGGCACCGGTGGCTGTATTGGTTTGCCCGCCAATCATTTCAGCAAAGATGCGCAGCGTGTCTTTCAAAGTGTCTACCGTGTCGAAGAGCGGCTCTTTGTCTTCCTGGTTGTCTTTGTTGTAGGCCAGCGGTTGCGCTTTCATCAAAGTGATCAGGCCCATCAAATGACCGACCACACGCCCGGTTTTGCCGCGTGCAAGTTCAGGCACATCCGGGTTTTTTTTCTGCGGCATGATGGAAGAGCCGGTGGTGAAGCGGTCAGCGATTTGGATGAAGCCGAAGTTCTGGCTCATCCAAATGATGAGCTCTTCGCTTAAGCGGCTGATGTGCAACATGCACAGCGTGGCGGCCGAGGTGAACTCGATGGCGAAATCCCGGTCGCTGACCGCGTCCAAACTGTTTTGACACACTTGCGCCGTGCCGTGTGCATCGACCATGCCCAGCGTGCGGGCCACGCGTTCGCGGTCCAAGGCATACGTGGTGCCGGACAGCGCCGCCGAGCCCAGCGGCAAGCGGTTGGTGCGCGCGCGCACTTCCAGCAAACGTTCTTGGTCGCGCACAAACATTTCCACATAAGCCAGCAAATGGTGGCCGAAGCTGACCGGTTGCGCGACTTGCAAATGCGTAAAGCCGGGCATGATGGTGTCGGTGTGCTGCGCGGCGACTTCCACCAACGCGAGTTGCAAACCGCGCAGCAATTCGCTGATGGCGTCGATCTCGTCGCGCAACCACAGGCGCACATCCGTAGCGACCTGGTCGTTGCGGCTGCGCCCGGTGTGCAGGCGCTTGCCCGCATCGCCCACCAGTTGCGTCAGCCGCGCTTCGATGTTTAAGTGAACGTCTTCCAGTTCCAGCTTCCACTCGAATTGGCCGGTTTCAATGTCTTGTGTGATTTGCGCCATGCCGCGCTGTATGTCTGCCAGGTCTTGCGCGCTGATGATGGCTTGTGCCGCCAGCATGTCGGCGTGCGCCAGACTGCCTTGTATGTCGGCGCGCCACAAACGCTGATCGAAAAACACGCTGGCGGTGTAGCGCTGCACCAACTCGCTCATGGGCTCGGAGAACAGGGCGGACCAAGCCTGGGATTTGCGGTCTAGCGAATTGGAGGAAGTCATGCAGGCATTTTAGGTGTGAGCCGATAGAGCTTGGGCCGGTGTCAGGACTTGAAAGCCTGGTGGCAAGTTTGCCCCGAGCAGGTCTTTGTCACCGCTCACCAAAAAACTCAAGCCTGCTTTGAGCGCAGTGGCGATGAACACATCGTCGGAAGGGTCGCGACTGTAGGGTGGGACGACATTGGGTTCTACCCATCTGGCGATGGATTGAAAGTCATGCAATAAAGCCTCGCGCATTTCCAATGAAAGGTAGACATCGAACTTGGGTCGGTAAATGCGGCTGCGCAATTCTTCAAAGGTGGCGCTTGAAAAAACCAAATTGCCATTTTTCAAAATATGTTGTGCCAAGGCGTGGGGAGCGCCTTGGCTGGAGAGCACTGCGCTGATCAAGACGTTGGTATCCAGCACCCAGTCAGTCAGTGGCATGCAGTAATGCGTCAAGCTTGTCAGGGGTGAGGCCAGCGGCCTCAGCCAATGCGGCTGATTGTTTCAAGCGGTGTTGCAAGCGGTCGGCATAAAAGAGGCGCATGGCTTCATAGTCTTTGGCGGACACCATGACACCGACCACCCGGTCGTGTTTCAACACTTGCACTGGCTCGCGTTGAGCGGTGTCCAAGAAATGGCCGAAATGGGTTTTGGCTTGGTTGGCGGTGAAGGTTTGCATGGGTTCAGTTTAGCGCGAATCGTGCGATTCGTACAAATTATGCGAAATTCAAAAAATCTCGCACCCTGTCGCCTCTCACTGCGCCAGACGGATGTGCTGCCTAAATACGCTTGCCGTGTGCAGCAGCAATCACGCTTCTAGCTCTCTTTGCAAGTCAATCCATGCCGAATCAAAACTCAGCTTTTTAGCCATGGGTGAGCTTGCATCCACAGTCCGCCAAAACGGAGCAAGGTCTTTCGTGCTACCGGACGCACTGTATTGTTCCCACGCATGCTCCGCCACTATTCTGAGGAAAAGGGATGTAGAAACTGGGCATGTGGCATCGCAGTTGTTCTTCTCTGCCAGCCTTCGCCTGAAAGCTTGGATGGACATTGTCGTGCCAGCCGGAATGTTTTTCAGTTCTTGCGCAACCTCGATGGGGCATGAAATATGGAGCTTTGATCCTTTGGGGATGCCTGCGAAATCCTTTTCAAGGATGACATGGTGGGGCGGTTTGGCATTCATTTTCTCGCCCCATGTTTTCTTTGCTCTTGGCACTTTTTACTCCGGTGATGTAGTCGACGTTAGTTTGCCGACAAAAGTATTCAGTGCAAATAATCCCCGAGAAAATCCTGAATTTCTTGAAGACTTGAATTGCATAAACCCATCAATTTCTCCCCATTCAGATACTGCGCCAACACATCAATGTCCGCATCCCTCACGCCCAGGTTTTGAAACACTGTTTTCCAATGCGCCACTTGCTTGGCGATGTCGGCCACGGTCTGGCGTGCCGTGGCTTTTGACACTCCGAATGCACTGGCCTCTGACAGCGTATTGGTCAAGTATGAGCAAGTGCCATCGCCCTATCTGGAAATGCTTTCAATAAGGCTTTATCTGCCGTGAACAAAGGAATTCTCAAGTGCCGTGCCAGGGCCACATATTCACAGTCATAAGCGGAGCAACCGCTGTCCTTGGCCAGTTGCAGCACTTGCAAGTTGGAGACCTCATATTCATTGGTTGACAGCAGATCTTCGGCGCTCTTAAACATGTCATTGGCTTGTTCCAAAGTCAACAAGTTTTTGCGCATGTAGGTAGCCAGAATATGTCGAAATTCGCTTCGCCAAAGCCGTGGCGCAGCCCATTGCGCATCTTGCAGCAACAGTTTTTCCACAGCCGTTGTGAATGGCCCGGGCAAGTAAAGATAGGCCAGCACGTTGACATCGACAACGATCATGAGTGCCCGGACTTTTTGAATTGGTCTATGTCTTCGGGCTTGAACTGCCCGGGTGTCAAGCTGTCTCGAATCGACTTTGCTTTGTTGAGATGTGCCAATGCATTGGTTTTGCGAGGCAACAAGACGGTTTCCAAGCAAGCAATAGCTTCGCTGTTGATACTTCGCCGGTTCGCCTCGGCGGAAGATTTCAACTGATCGTAAACATTCTCAGGAATGCCCTTCAAAGTGATGGTGGTGGACATGTTCGCTCCTGTCTGAGTGGTTCCATTTTGGTTCCAAAGTGACTCTAAGTCAAGTGAGCCTACAAGCCAAAACATGGAACTCTGGTGCTAAATTCCGTCTCAACCCCGCACTTGGGGAAACACTTTTGAGGAGACTTGCATCATGTGGAAAATTGCTTTGGGATTTGTAGTGTTCGCGGCTTTGTCATTGTTTGTCATTGTTTGTCATTTTTAAAGCAGGTGACAAAGTGGACATGAGCGGAGAAAAGCATGGCGCTGATGCGGTGCATGTGCCGGAAGAAACCAAACCAGCGGCTGCGCCCGCGCCTGCCGCTGAGGCGCCAGCTGCTCCTGCGCCCTCAGCAGCAGAAAAATAAGCGCTGTCATTGCTTCGGCCTGAAGGCCTCGCCATGACGGTCGCTAGCCGGTATTCCTCAAACCTGCCGCAATTCCGTTGATCGACAAATGGATGCCGCGTTGCGCCCGCTCATCGGTGATGCCTGCGCGGTGACGGCGTATGAGCTCGACTTGCAAATGGTGCAGCGGATCGATGTAGGGAAAACGGTGTTTGATGGATCTGGCCAATGTGACGTTATTGGCCAAGCGTTGCTTGGCACCGGTGATGAGTTGCAGTGCATTCGCGGTCAAATGCCATTCGGCTTCAATCGCTTTGAATATTTTTTTGCGCAAGCGCGCATCGCTGACCAATTCGGCATAACGCGAAGCCAGCGCCAAGTCTGACTTGGCCATCACCATGTCCATGTTGGAGAGCAGCGTGCGGAAAAACGGCCAGTCCTTGTGCATGCGGCGCAGCAATGCCAACGCTTGTGCGCGCGACAGCGTGGGGTGTTCTTCAACGAATGCGTTCACTGCCGAGCCGAAACCCAACCAGCCGGGCAGCGTCAAGCGGCATTGGCCCCAACTGAATCCCCAAGGAATAGCGCGCAAGTCTTCAATGCGTTGAGACGGTTTACGCGAAGCCGGACGCGAGCCGATATTCAAGCCCGCAATTTCGCGCAGCGGCGTGGCTTCAAAAAAATAATCGCTGAAACCCGGTGTGTCGTAAACCAAAGCGCGGTAAGCCTGCATGCTGCTGTGCGAGAGCAACTCCGCCGCATCGGTGAAGGTGCGTGGCGCGCCCTTGCTGGCCGGCAGCAAAGTGGCTTCAAGCGTGGCCGCCACCAAGGTTTCCAAATTGCGTCTGCCCAGCATGGGGTTGGCGTATTTGGAGTTGATGACTTCGCCTTGCTCGGTCAATCGAATTTGCCCGCGCACCGTGCCGGGTGGCTGCGCCAATATGGCATCAAAACTCGGGCCGCCGCCGCGACCTACCGTGCCGCCGCGCCCGTGGAACAGTCGCAATTTGATGCCGTGCAATTCCTCTAGCGTGTTGAACACATCGACCAAAGCGATTTCCGCTTGGTACAACGACCAGTTGCTGGTGAAGATGCCGCCGTCTTTGTTGCTGTCCGAATAGCCCAGCATGATGTCTTGTTCGCCGCCGCTGCGCGCGACCAGCGCCGCAATGCCGGGCAGGGCGAAGTAGTCGCGCATGATCTGCGGTGCTTGTTGCAGGTCTTCAATCGTTTCAAACAAGGGCACCACGATCAGCGAGGCCACCGGCGAATCGTTCAGACTGCATGGCATCAACCCGGTTTCTTTTTGCAGCAACAACACTTCCAGCAAATCGCTGACGGTTTCGGTGTGGCTGATGATGGCGTGTCTTATCGCGTCGCTGCCGTGGTCAGTGCGTATACTTTTGGCGGTTTCAAAAATACTCAACTCGGACACGCTGTGGTCGCTGTAGGTGTGTGCCGGAATACGCAGCGGACGAGGATCATTGAGCGCTTGCAACAACAAAGCCTGTCGTGCTGCTTCATCGCGTTTCAAGTAATGGCTGTCAATGCCTGCGGTCTTAAAGAGTTCAGCTACCACCAGTTCATGCTGGTCCGAGCTTTGGCGCAAATCCACCGTTGCCAGATGGAAACCGAACACCTGCACCGCACGTATCAAAGGGCGCAGTCGCGGCAGTGCCAGCGCTTGCGCGTGTTGAGCGCTCAAGGCATCGTTCAATGTTTGCAAGTCTTTCAAAAACCCTTGTGCATCCGCGTACGCAAGCTGCGGCGCTAAAGCATGAAGCGAGGCTTGTTTGCCGGTGAGATGCAACAAGCTGGCGGCCAATTTGGCGTAGATGAAGGTCAGGCTGCGACGGTATGGCTCGTCTTGGCGGTGCGCATTTGTGTCGGGTGAGGAATCGGCCAAGGCTTGCAGAGCTGGCGGCACGCCGACCAGCATGGCCGAGGTGGACAACTCGCTGCCCAGCCAATGCACCTCGCTCAGGTAATGCCGCAACACCACTTCTGCTTGGCGTTTCATGGCCAGATCCAAAGTGCTTGCGTTCACATTCGGGTTGCCGTCACGGTCGCCGCCCATCCACTGACCCATGCGGAAAAAAGAGGCGATGGGCTGGCCGCCGAGTTCGTGTTCAAGATCGGCATAGAGCTTGGGTATTTCAGCCAAAAAAGTCGACTCGTAATAGCCCATGGCGTTTTCAATTTCATCGGCCACGGTGAGTTTGGTAAATCGCAAGAGGCGTGTCTGCCACAGTTGCAGCACGCGCGCCTGCACCAAGGCATCGACCTGCGCCAATTGGCGCGCCGTGGTGGCATCCGTGCCGCGCGACACAATCTCGTCACGGGTTTGCAAACAAGCGGCGATGCCACGCTCGGCATCCAAAATACTTTTGCGTTGTACCTCGGTCGGGTGCGCGGTCAGCACCGGGGAGATATGTGCCTGCGCCAACGCCTGGCGTATGGCTTTGGCGCTCACGCCCGCTGCCTTGAGTTTGCTTAATGATGAAGCCAGGCTGCCGGTGTGCACATCGCCTGCGCGGTCATGCGCTTGTTGGCGCCTGATGTGATGCTGGTCCTCGGCCAGGTTGGCCAAGTGACTGAAATAGGTGAACGCGCGAATCACGCTGACGGCTTCCTCGCTGCTCAAGGAAGCCAGAAGTTTTTTCAAGGCAGTTCCTGCCTGCTTATCCGCATCCCGGCGAAACGCCACCGATAGCCTACGGATTTGCTCTACCAGCGCGAAAGCGTTTTCGCCTTCTTGTTCGCGTATCACGTCACCCAAAATGCGGCCCAGCCAGCGTATGTCGTCGACCAGCGGCCGTTCATGGCTGAACAAGGACGGGGTTTGGCGCTTAGCGGCGGGCTTGCGATGCGTTGAAGTGTTCATGGAAAAACTGGGTGACACAGAGAGAAAACCACGACGAAAGGCCATGCTAGCATTCACCCGACCCTTTGATTGACGGCCCTTGGTCCCTAGTTTTGAGCACACACCATCTCACCATCGCAACACGCGAAAGCCGACTGGCTTTATGGCAGGCGCATCACATGCAAGACTTGTTGCGCGCGCGTGGCTGTGATGTCGATATTTTGGGCATGACCACGCAAGGCGACCAGATACTCGATCGATCATTAAGCAAAGTCGGTGGCAAAGGTTTGTTCGTCAAAGAACTCGAGGTCGCCCTTGAAGAAGGCCGTGCCGACCTGGCCGTGCACTCGCTCAAGGATGTGCCCATGGACATGCCGCCCGGCTTTGAGTTGGCCTGTGTGATGGAACGCGAAGATCCGCGTGACGCCTGGGTGTCCTCCCGCTATGCCAAGTTGCAGGAGTTACCGCTGGGCTCGGTGGTCGGTACCTCCAGCCTGCGCCGTACCGTGTTGTTGCGCGCTTTGCGTCCCGATTTACAAATAGAACCTTTGCGCGGCAACCTTGATACCCGCTTGCGCAAATTGGATGAAGGCCAATACGACGGCATTGTGTTGGCCGCCGCTGGCTTGAAGCGCCTCGGATTGTCTGAGCGCATCCGACATATTTTTGATACCACCGAAATGCTGCCAGCCGCCGGGCAAGGTGCGTTGGGCATAGAAATCCGTGCCGCGCGCGACGATGTGCGATCTATTCTTGCGCCCTTGGCTCACCACACCACTTGGTTGGCCGTGGCCGCCGAACGCGCGGTCAGCCGCGCCATGGGCGGCAGTTGCTCCATGCCTTTGGCGGCACACGCGGTTTTGCACGGCGATGTGTTGGACTTGCATGCAGCCTGGGGCAACCCGGACAACACCGAAGCGCCGTTGGTACGCGCCCACAGCCAGGGTGAGGTAGCCACGCTGGAGGACGCGGAGGTGCTGGGTTTATCCGCAGCGCGTCAATTGCGAGCCCAGGGGGCGGGTTAATTGAGCACCGGACGCCGTGTCATTCTGACCCGTCCAGCCTCAGACAGTCAGACATGGATTCAAGGCCTGCAAGCCGCCGGTTATGAGGCCCTCAACTGGCCGTTGATAGACATCGCGCCCGCGACAAATCAAGCACTCATTCATCAAGCCCTTGCCGATTGGCAGCAATTCCAGTCGGTCATGTTTGTGAGCCGCAATGCGGTCACCCATACGTTCAACCCAGGCACACCGGTTTCGGGCTGGGCCAACACCCGCTGCTGGGCCACCGGTCCGGGCACCCGTCATGCCTTGTTGGAAGCGGGCGTGCCAGCGCATTTGATAGACGCTCCAGCGGCAGACTCGGCTCAATTCGACACCGAGGCCTTATGGCAAGTGGTTCATGCAAAACTGCTGACTGACCAACCGGTGTTGATTTTGCGCGGCAGCGAAGCGGATCAGGCCGATTCTGCGGCTGGAGGCGTGGGTCGTGATTGGTTGATGCAACAACTGGCACTTGCAGGCGTGACGGTCAACACCTTGGCCGTTTATCAGCGAGGCTGTCCACAATGGACACAAGAACGACTTGAGCAGGCGGGCTTGGCGGCAAGCGACGGCAGTGTCTGGGTGTTCAGCAGTTCGCAAGCGGTTATCAACTTGCAAACGTTGTTGCCAGGGCAGGATTGGTCAGCGACTACCGTCATTGCCACCCACGAACGCATAGGCCGGGCGGCAAGCCTTGCGGGCGCAGGCCGCGTGAGGCTTTGCAAGCCCTCCCTAGAGGCTTTGCTGGCTTCATTAGAATCATTAGCATGAGCAGTGCCCCGATTAACGACAAACCCGATACCACTGCAAGCATTCCAACGCCTATGCGCTTAGTCTGGTGGCGTCAAAAATTGCCGGTGTTGAGCTTGTTGCTGGCCGTGTTGTGCGCGCTGGCGTTTTTGCAACTGTGGTTCAAGCTGTCCACCATGCAAGAGCAACTGGCGCGGCAAAGCGCCGATGCCGGACAGTTGTCGGTACAGGCCAACAGCATGGCCAAGCATGCAGAACAATTGACACAAGAGACGGCAGCGCGTGTGGCCTTGTTGGATGCGCGTTTAAGTGAAGTCGCCTTACAGCGCAGCCAATTGGAAGAGTTGATGCAAAGCCTGTCGCGCTCGCGGGATGAAAATCTGGTGGTTGACATCGAATCCGCCCTCGGTCTGGCGCAGCAGCAGGCCGAGTTGACCGGCAGCGTTCAACCCATGCTGGCCGCTTTGCAAACTGCCCAAAAACGCCTGGGCAAAGTGCCGCAACCGCGCTTGGCCCCGGTGCTGCGCGCCTTACAGCATGACATTGAAAGGCTGCAGTCGACCAGCCTGACCGACATACCTGGATTGTTGATCCGACTGGATGAACTGGTGGCGCTGGTAGACACTTTGCCTGTTTTAAATGCCGTTGGGCCCAACAGCCGCTCGGTGCATGCGCCAGACAAAGCGCCGCTGCGTACCTGGGCACAAATCTGGCAAGACAAAGATTGGGCCGCTGTCGGTCAGCGCATCTGGGCTGAAGTCTCCGGCCTGGTGCGCGTCAGCCGCATAGAGCAACCCGAGGCCGCGATGCTGTCGCCGGAGCAAAGTTTTTTTGTGCGTGAAAACATGAAGCTGCGTTTGCTGAATGCACGTCTGGCGCTGTTGTCGCGTCAGATCGGTTCTGCACGCAATGATCTGGCGGTCGCTGAACGAGACCTGGCTCAGTTTTTTGATACTGCCTCGCGCCAGGGTTACGCCGCACAAAACTTGATGAAGCTGGTGCAATCACAAATCCGCCAGACCGACATTCCCCGTCTGGACGGCTCGCTGGCGGCGCTGGCCACCGCATCGGCAGGCCGCTGACATGCGCTGGTCTTTGTGGTTACTGTCGCTTTTCGGCATTGCAGTGGCCGTGGCTCTGGGACTGAGCATGCAAGCCGGTACGGTGACTTTGTTTGTCCCGCCCTACCGTTTGGACATGTCACTGAACCTGGTGTTGATCGGCTTGCTGTCTTGCTTTGTGTTGCTTTACGCGGCATTGCGCGGATTGTTCAGCATGTTCGAATTGCCTGTGCAGGCACGCCGCTGGCGTGCTCAACAGCGCGAGCGTTCAGCGCAACAGGCTTTGCTCAATGCCATGCTGCTGTGGATGACTGGGCGTTTTTTACGCTCACGCAAAGCTGCATTGCAAGGCTTGAACCAGGTTGACAGTTTGCTTGACAGCGGCGAATCGCCGCACCAGATGTCTTTGACTTTGATGCGCAGCCTGTTGCATTTGCTGGCGGCTGAAAACGCCCACGCCTTGCGCGATGAGGCCTCGAGAGAACTGCATTTTCAGCAAGTACTGGTTCATGATGAAGGCCGTCGTGTCAGTCAGCCCTTGGAGTTGCGCGACGCGGCCTATTTGAATGCGGCACGCTGGGCATTGAATGACCGCGACAGCCAGAAAGCGCAGCAATGGCTGGCACAGTTGCCGCAAGGTACGGTGCACCGCACCATGGCTTTGCGTTTGCGTCTCAAGGCGGATCGCATGAGTCTGCAGCATTTGCCCGCGTTGGACACGGCACGTTTGCTGGCCAAGCATGGTGCGTTTTCCGCCACTGCCGCCGCCAGTCTGGTGCGCGGTTTAGCCATGGCTTGTCTGGACGATTGCCACGACAGCAGCCAGTTGCAAACCAGTTGGAAACTGCTGCAAGCCGAAGAACGCGCCATGCCCGAGTTGGCCTTGCACGCGGCGCAATGTTTGTTAAAGCTACAGGGCGATCCTCAAATTGCCTTGCAATGGCTGCTGCCGGTCTG
Organism: Bordetella parapertussis; assembly: GCA_945870575.1. Lineage (GTDB taxonomy): Bacteria > Pseudomonadota > Gammaproteobacteria > Burkholderiales > Burkholderiaceae_C > Limnohabitans. The sequence continues at coordinate 51,864 of CAMBSK010000005.1, forward strand.
GCAGGCTTTGATCAACAACAGCGATACGCAGTTACCGGTTCAGCGCCAGCGCATGGTGCAGGTCTTGTCATCTGCTTTGCACGTGGTCGAACCCAACAGTGAATGGCTGGCGCGCATAGAGCAGGCGCGCCTGGCCAACCCGCGCAGCCTGGAGTTGCAGTATTTGAGCGGCATGGTTTGTTTGCGCCACGGTTTGTGGGGCAAGGCGCAGCAAATGTTGGAGCAAGTTGCGCCGCGTTTGTCCGGCGGTGAGCTGCAACGCCAGGCCTGGCGCGCTCTGGCTGAACTGGCCGAAAACAAGGGCGATACCGCTCAGGCTTTGGCTTGCTGGAAGCTGTCAGCCAAGGTCTGAATACATAAAAAAAGGGCAAGCGTTTAGCTTGCCCTTTGGCAGACAGGGTCTGGTTAATTACTGATCTTCAAACGGCATGTGTAACTGCCCCAGATCGCGTTTGGTTTCCACCAGTATCAACGGACCTTCGTCCAGCACCACAGGAGCAGCGCGCTCGCGCGGTGTATGCAACGGGCGCGGTTCGGCGGCAATCGCCGCTTGGATTTGCGCCACACGCTCCGGGTTGGAATTGACCCATTGCAAGCCTGAGGATTGCGCCACATCGTGCAGTTGCGCCAGCGGCAAATCGTAGGACACGACTTTGGGCATGATGATCACCGAGGCCGGCGTTGCCGAAGCGGGTGCTGCGGCGGGTGTTGGCTGAGCCGAGGAGGACGTTGACTCATGTGCTTGTTGTTCAAGCGGTTGAGACGTAGCAGATGCTTCACCCCCTTGGTTGGAACGTGCTTGACGTTCGCGCCCCGGGCGCTCGCGGCCGCGACGTTCGCGGCGCTCATGGGTTTGCTCCTGACCGGATGTGGTCACGCTATGTTCAGCGCCCGCAGTGTCTGCGGTTTGTGGCTCAACATGGGTTGGACTCTGCGTTGTCTGTGCGTCTTCGGTTGGCGTGGTGTTATCAGGCGAACTTGCGGGTGCGCGTTCACCGCGGCGACCGCGACCGCGTCTGCCTTCGCCGCGTTCACGTGTCTGACGGGCAGGACGCTCGCCTGCGTTGCTGTCAACGTTGTCAATTGACGGGTTTTGTGTTTCTGCCACGACTGTTTCATCCAGACGCGGTTCCTGGCGCGGCCTTTCCTGTCTGTCGCCACGACCGCCGCGACCACCACGGCCTTCAGGACGTTCGCCGCCACGGGCATCCGGTTTGTCACCGCGCTCTGCACGCTCAGGCCGTTCGGTGCGTTCACCGCGGCCTTCGCCACGTTCAGCACGACCTTCTCCGCGGCGTCCACCGCGACGTCCGTCGGATCCGCTGCGACCGCCGCTGCGTTCGCCGGGTTTGGCGCTGGTAGCGGTCTTGTCTGTCGCAGGTGCAGCAGGTTTGCTGTCGCCAACAAACAAGTCTTTGAGCCAGCCGAAAAAGCCTTTTTCAGCCGGCGCTGTTGCACCGGTTGCGGGTGACGCTGTAGCGGTGCTGCGGGTGTCCGCTGTGCGGGCAGGTCGGGCTTCAGCCGCCGGTGCCGGCATATCCGGCAACACACCTTTGATGACGGGTGTCTGACGGTTGGTCGGCTCTTGCGAGCGACGGGTAACCGCCGTCGGGTCTTCGATTTCTTCGGCCATTTTGTAGCTGGCCTGAACGCTGTCTAAACGCGGGTCGTCGTGCTTGAGACGCTCGAGTTTGTAGTTCGGTGTCTCCAAACCTTTGTTCGGGATCAGCAGCACATGGGTGCGTTGCTTTAACTCGATCTTGGCGATTTCCGGACGCTTTTCATTCAATAGAAAAGAAGCAACTTCCACCGGCACTTGCGCGTGCACGGCGGCGGTGTTTTCTTTCATCGACTCTTCTTGGATGATTCGCAAAATTTGCAGCGCCGAGCTTTCGGTGTCGCGCACATGGCCGGAGCCACCGCAACGCGGGCAAGGAATCGATGCGCCTTCTGAGAGCGCCGGGCGCAAACGCTGGCGGCTCATTTCCATCAAACCGAATTTGCTGATGGTGCCGAACTGCACACGCGCTCGGTCTTGGCGCAGCGCGTCGCGCAAGCGGTTTTCCACTTCACGGCGATTTTTCGATTCATCCATGTCGATGAAGTCGATGACGATCAGGCCGCCCAAATCACGCAAACGCATTTGTCGCGCCACTTCGTCGGCAGCTTCCAAGTTGGTGCGGGTGGCGGTTTCTTCGATGTCGCCGCCTTTGATGGCGCGCGCCGAGTTCACGTCCACCGACACCAGCGCTTCGGTGTGGTCAATCACGATGGCGCCGCCCGAGGGCAGCGTCACGGTGCGGGCATAGGCGGATTCGATCTGATGCTCAATTTGAAACCGGCTAAACAGCGGCGTGTCATCGCGGTAGCGTTTCACACGCGCGGCATGTTCGGGCATGACGTGCGCCATGAACTGCTGCGCCTGGTCGTAAATGTCGTCGGTGTCGATCAGGATGTCGCCGATGTCATTGTTGAAATAGTCGCGGATGGCGCGAATAACCAAACTCGATTCTTGGTAAATAAGGAACGCGCCCTTGCCGCCCTTAGCTGCGCCGTCAATCGCGGTCCACAGTTTGAGCAGATAGTTCAAGTCCCATTGCAACTCGGGCGCGCTGCGGCCGATACCGGCGGTGCGCGCAATGATGGACATGCCATTGGGGTATTCCAACTGGTCCATGGCTTCTTTCAGCTCAGCCCGGTCATCGCCTTCAATGCGACGGCTGACGCCGCCGCCACGCGGGTTGTTGGGCATCAGCACTACATAGCGGCCAGCCAGCGAAACAAAGGTGGTCAGCGCAGCGCCCTTGTTGCCGCGCTCTTCTTTTTCCACTTGGATCAGCAGTTCCTGGCCTTCGCGGATCACATCTTGTATGCGCGCCTGTGAGGCAGACACGTTGTTGGAGAAATACTGTTTGGAGATTTCCTTGAACGGCAGAAAACCGTGGCGTTCTTCGCCGTAATCGACAAAACAGGCTTCCAGTGAGGGCTCGACCCGAGTGACGACGGCCTTGTAAATATTGCCTTTGCGCTGTTCGCGCCCTTCGATTTCGATTTCGTAGTCGAGCAGTTTTTGTCCGTCGACGATGGCCAGGCGGCGCTCTTCAGCTTGCGTGGCGTTGATCAGCATCCGTTTCATGATGCGTTCCTTTTCATAGCGTTACAACACAGGGCCTCGGTGGACCCAACGATGCCGTCAGCTGATGCAGGAAAAAGAAAAGGGAATACCGCGCAGTCATGCGCCGGACTCACCGCTTTAGCGGCGACGTCGGGCAGGTGGCGGGTGGATGCGGGCGAGTTGAAGGCGAACTGGCATGGCACTTACAGCCATGGGGTTCATTGAAAAACCACGAACAAAAGTGCGGGAAATGCGCAGCTTTTCAACCGGCAAAAGCCAGGAGAAGCACATTTTAATAAGCACCCAGATCAGGTTCATATGTATCGACAATCTCACTTTGGTCCTTGCAGGTTCACAACAAACCTGCAATGGGGTATTCCGTTTCAGCTTTTTTCCTAGGCATAGGCTTGTGTGGCCGCAGGGCAGACCGCAGATTGGCGGCAGGGCTTGCGGCGGTCACATCGGGCATCGACCTCTCAGTGCAGGTGGGACGTGCTCTAATCTCTTATTCAAATCAAGCACTTAGAACCGGACACTGGTGAAGTACATTATAGACACACCTGAGGCGCCAGCGGCGGCGGCGGCCAAGACCATGCTGGTCGACGAGGAATCAGCCGGTCAGCGCTTAGATAATTTCCTATTGCGCCATCTCAAAGGCGTACCCAAAACCCATGTCTACCGCATCATCCGCACCGGCGAAGTGCGCATCAACAAGGGCCGGGTCAATGCCGACACCCGGGTGCAAACCGGCGATGTGGTCCGCCTGCCGCCGGTGCGGGTCGCCACTGTGAATGTCAATGCGCCGGTCGCGCCCGGGCGTGAATTCCCGGTTTTGATGGAAGACGAGCAAATGATGGCCATAGACAAACCGGCCGGCGTGGCGGTGCACGGCGGCAGCGGCGTGAGTTTTGGCGTGATCGAGCAATTGCGCCAGGCCAGACCCGGTGCGCGCATGCTGGAGTTGGTGCACAGACTGGACCGCGACACCTCAGGCGTGTTGCTGGTGGCCAAAAAACGCAGCGCGCTCACACGTTTGCAAGACCAGTTCCGCGACCGCGAAACCGGCAAAACCTATTTGGCGTTGGTCAAAGGCCAATGGCCGTCCAATAAAAAAGTCATTGACCTGCCGCTGCAACGCTATTTGATTCCCAATGGTGTGGGCGAAGGCGAACGCCGGGTGCGAATTGCCGCCAAAGACGACGCCAACGCTCAGCGCGCCATCACGCTGGTTCGAGTGTCTCGTCTGGTGGGCGACTACAGTTTGCTGGAAGTCACCATCAAAACCGGACGCACCCACCAAATCCGGGTGCATTTGGCCAGCCAGGGCTATCCCATCGTCGGGGACGACAAATACGGCGACTTCGAATTGAACAAACGGCTGGCAGCGCAGGGTATGAAGCGCATGTTTTTACATGCCTGGCGGTTACAGTTCGTGCATCCGCAAACTGGCCGCAGCGAAACCGTTGAGGCCGTGTTACCTGAAGAATTACAAATTTTCATAGACCATGTCCAACCCCCTCCGCTCGCGCCGGTTTGATCTGATAGCTTTCGATTGGGACGGCACACTCTACGACTCGACCCAAATCATTGTCCGCTGCATACAGTCAGCGGTGGTTGATGTCGGCGGGCAAAAGCCCACGGATGAACAAGCTGCGTATGTGATCGGCATGGCGTTGATGCCAGCGTTGGCGCATGCCGCGCCCGATGTGCCCAAAGAGAAATACCCGATGCTGGGCGAGCGCTACCGGCACTATTACGCCAAACACCATGAAGACCTGTCGTTGTTTGAAGGCGTTCTTCCTATGCTGCAGGCTTTGCGTGAGCGTCAGCACACCTTGACCGTGGCCACTGGCAAAAGCCGCAAAGGTCTGGACGATGCGTTGCTACAGGTTGAAATACGCGGCATGTTTGACGGCTCGCGCACGGCCGATGAAACCGCCGGCAAACCGAATCCGCGCATGTTGCATGAATTGATGGCTGAATTCGGCGTTCCGCCGGAACGCACCTTGATGATCGGCGACACCACCCACGATTTGGAAATGGCGCACAACGCCGGTTGCGCCAGTGTGGCGGTCAGCTACGGCGCCCACGGCACCTCGGACTTCGGCCGCTGGAAGCCGTTGGCGGTGGCGCACAACGTCAGCGAATTGCACGACTGGTTGATCGGACATGGCTGAGGAATTGATTCCTGTGTGCAACAGCGCCGACCTGGCTGACAGCGGCTTGGCTGTGCCATTTGATGTGGTGTATGCAGGGCAGACCTGCCGCGCATTCGCCGTGCGGTTTGAAGGTCAGGTGCAAGCTTATTTGAACCGCTGCACCCATGTGGCCATGGAAATGGATTTCCAGCCCGACCGTTTTTTTGACACCGAGGGGCGCTGGTTGCTGTGCGCCACCCACGGTGCGACTTATGCACCGGATACCGGCGAATGTGTCGGCGGCCCGTGCCGGGGCGGTTTGGTGAAAATTACCCTCAGCGAAAGCAACGGGGCGGTGCACTGGCATACTGCTTACAACTTGAAGCCTTTGGAATTCTGAAAATGCAAGACGATATCAATAAGCCTGCCTCTGACAATTCGCCGGGCCAAGGTACTTCAGCTGCGCCTGCTGCAGCGACAACGGCTTCCCAGCACGCCGCCGCTGCGGCTGCGCCAAGTCCGGATAAATCATTGACCTGGGAGCGCGAAACCTTGGAGCGGTTGGTGATGGCTCAGTTGAACGAGCAACGCGCGGCGCGGCGCTGGCGCATAGGTTTTCGCTTGTTCTGGACACTGCTGGTTGTGGGCGGCCTCTGGTTTTCGTTTCACCACGGCAAAAATGCCACTAACAATTCCACCACCACACCGCATACCGCGCTGATAGTCATCAAGGGTGAGATAGACGCAGATGCCAATGCCAATGCCGAATGGATAATCGATTCCATGCGCCAGGCCTTTGAAGACGATGGCGCGCAAGCGGTGGTGCTACTGATCAATTCACCCGGCGGCAGCCCGGTGCAGGCCGGCATGATCAACGACGAAATCAAACGCCTGAAAGCTCTGCATCAAAAACCTGTGTATGCGGTGGTTGAGGAAACTTGCGCGTCTGCGGCTTATTACATCGCAGCAGGCGCTGACAAAATCTTTGTCAATAAAGCCAGCATCGTTGGCAGTATTGGCGTGTTGATGGACGGCTTCGGTTTCACCGGCTTGATGGACAAGCTCGGTGTCGAACGCCGCCTGATGACCGCCGGTGAAAACAAGGGATTTCTGGATCCGTTCAGCATCCCGACCAAGCTGCAAAAAAACCATGCTCAGCAATTACTGAATCAGATTCACCAGCAATTCATCGACGTGGTGCGTGAAGGCCGTGGCGACCGGTTGAAAGAAATGCCCGAGACCTTCAGCGGATTGTTCTGGAGCGGTCAGCAAGCCATAGAAATAGGGTTGGCTGACGGTTACGGTACCTTAGACAGTGTTGCCAGGGACGTGGTCAAAGCCGAAGACATTGTGGATTACAGCCGCCAAGACAATGTGGCTGAGCGACTGGCCAAGCGTTTTGGTGCCGCCATGGGCGAGGCCATGGTGAAAGCATCGCTTCATTTGGTGCCGCATTTGCGTTGATTTTTCGCTGCACTTGACCCTGTCAAATAGCAGGCCTTGACTCAAGGCCCGAATGCAAACACCACCGGACTGTGCTTGTCCGGTACCAGCCCTTTTTTCTTCCAGTCAGCCACCCGCAGGCTTTGCACCTGCATGTCGACCAGACTCAAATTGCTACACAGGCAAAGCCGTGTGCTGGTCTGCAAGCCATGCAGCAAAGCTGCAAGCAATGCTTCGTTGCGGTACGGCGTTTCTATGAAGATTTGAGTTTCACCCGAAGTCAAAGCGCGCTTTTCTAGCGCTTGAATGCGCTGCGTACGAAGAACTGAATCTTGCGGCAAATAACCGGTAAAGGCGAATTGCTGACCATTCAGGCCACTGGCTGCCAGCGCCAGCAGCAGCGAACACGGGCCGACCAAAGGTATCACTTCTATACCAGCATCATGGGCTGCGCGTACCAGCGATGAGCCCGGATCAGCCACCGCAGGCATACCGGCTTCGCTGACCAAGCCCATATCGTGCCCTTGCAAAGCAGGTGCCAGCAGCGCGCCAGTGTCTATGCCAGCTGCGTGGTCACCTTTTTTGTGAACCAGGCGCGGCAATTCTGCAATATGTTGATCCTGCAATACCGATTTCAGCGGAAGAACATCGCCTATTCGTTTGAGCAAAGCGCGGGTGGACTTGGCGTTCTCACAAACCCAATGGTCGAGTTGCGAGGCGATGCGCAACGTGCCCTCGGGCATGACCTGGTTCAGCGGGGCTTGCGTCTGGCACATGAAATCCAGCGGTGCCGGTACCAGAAACAGCCGACCTTTAGCGGTGGTTGACGAAGTCATGTTCAGTCCAGCAAAGCCAGGCCTGCGGCGCGCAACAGTCGGCAAGTGTGGATCAGCGGAAGGCCGACCAGCGCCGTCGGGTCCTGGTTGTCAATGACTTCCAGCAAGGCAATGCCCAGTCCTTCGCTTTTGGCGCTGCCCGCGCAGTCATACGGTTTTTCCGCCTGCAAATAATCTTCAATCGCCCGGTCGCTGAGCTGGCGAAAGCCAACCTTGACCTGTGCCAAGGCTTGTCCGGCAAAACCTGATTCATGGCAGACCACTGCCACCGCTGTTTGAAACACCACGGTGCGACCGCGCATGCGTTGCAACTGGCGCACGGCGTTGGCGTGGTTGCCAGGCTTGCCCAGCGGTTCGCCGTCCAGATCGGCCACCTGATCCGAGCCGATGACCACTGCCCGGGGATGCAAAAGCGCCACCGCATTCGCTTTGGCCAGCGCAAGACGCTCGGCCAGCGCTTGCGGGGCTTCGCCGTCTAAAGGGGTTTCGTCCACCTGCGGGCTGACGACTTCAAAAGGCAAGCGCAGGCGTTGGAGCAGTTCGCGCCGGTACAGGGAGGTCGAGCCTAATACCAGCAGGCGCTTAAATGGTTCAGAGGACATGCACCCCATTCTCTTACACTGCACGCCATGACATCAAACGAATGGAATGCCCGGTCGCTCGATACCCAGCGATTTATCGAGCTGGCTGGCGGCATCCGCCTACAAACGCCTTTGACAGACTTGTCCCGGGTGCTTGAGGTGTGTACGGACACGGCAGCGGTATCAACCGTCCCGGCATGCGATTGGTCGCTTGACGGTCAAATCCGGGGCGAGGGTGCTCGTTTGCAGCACTGGATGCATTTGCAGGCCACGCTGTCGCTGCCGCAAACCTGTCAGCGTTGTTTGGAAGCTATGCCGGTAGCAGTGCAAGTCGATCGCCGTTTCCGCTTTGTCGCCGACGAGGCCACCGCCTTGGCCGAAGACGATGACTGCGAAGAGGATTTGCTGGCGATGTCCGGCGAATTCAATGCTTTTGAACTGCTGGAAGATGAACTGCTGCTGGCCATGCCGCTGATCATCAGCCATGCCGATTGCCAGCCACCGGCTAGTACGGCGCTTATCGATGATTTGCCGCATCCGTTTGCCGCGCTGGCAGGGTTGAAAACACAAAAATCTTGAAAACCCGACTTACCGTTATAATCATTGATTCTCTGCCCCCGGATGTACTTGTGCCCCCGGCATGGCTATCCGTTTGAACCACCGATATTCAGGAGCCTGTCATGGCTGTCCAGCAAAATAAAAAATCCCCCTCTAAACGGGGCATGCACCGTTCACACAATGCGTTGAACGTACCCGGCTTGGCCGTCGAGCCGACCACCGGTGAAGTGCATTTGCGTCACCATATCAGCCCGACCGGTTTTTACCGTGGCCGCAAGGTGCTGAAAACCAAGTCTGAAGCCTGATTCTCATTCTGCACCAGGGCCCGTCGCAGCTAGTCTGGCGCGGGCCTTTTGCTTGATGGCTTGCTCTTCTTGAAACCGTCCCGGTCACTACTGTTGTGGTAACACTCTCTGTCGACTGTATGGGGGGTGACCACGGGCCGAGCGTGATTCTGCCGGCTTGCCGCCAGTTTTTGGACAAACACCCTCATGCCAGTTTGTTGCTGGTGGGCTTGCCTGAAGCCCTGGCCTCTTTTTCCCATCCCCGTGCACGCTTGGTCGCCGCCTCTGAAGTGGTGACCATGGAAGACGCCATTGAAGTGGCGCTCAGGCGTAAAAAAGACTCTTCCATGCGGGTGGCGATTGAGCAAGTGCGCGACGGTCATGCCCAAGCCGCCGTATCTGCCGGTAACACCGGTGCATTGATGGCTATCGCACGTTATGTGTTGAAAACGCTTGATGGAATAGACAGGCCGGCTATCGCCGGGCAAATGCCCAATGCCAAAGGCGGGGCCACGACCATGCTCGATCTGGGCGCCAACGTCGACTCATCGCCTGAGCATTTATTGCAGTTTGCCTTGATGGGTTCAGCGCTGGTGTCGGTGCTTAGTGGTATAGATAAACCCTCGGTCGGCTTGCTAAACATTGGCGAAGAAGCGATAAAAGGCAATGAAAATATCAAAAAAACGGGTGAACTGTTGCGAACTGCTGCTAACTACGGGGATTTGAATTTTTACGGCAATGTCGAGGGCAATGATATTTTCAAAGGTACGACCGACATTGTGGTGTGCGATGGCTTTGTCGGCAATGTAGCGCTTAAGGCCAGCGAAGGCTTGGCCGCAATGGTCAGTTATTTCCTTAAAAAGAGCTTTTCGCGCAATATATTCACCTCAATTGCCGGCATCATTGCTTATCCTGCATTATCCGGTTTTAAAAAATTAGTTGACCACAGGCGTCATAACGGCGCGGCTTTGCTGGGATTGCGCGGACTGGTGTTCAAAAGCCATGGTTCTGCTGATGTATTGGCCTTCGTGACGGCCTTGCAGCGCGCGTATGATGCGGCAGACCATGACTTGCTAGCGCGCCTGAGGTCTCAACTGGCCCACGCAGCCCCGTTATTGACGGCTTCCGGGCCATCGCTTCCAACCCTGTCTGAACCCGAATGAGCCTGTTTTCCCGCATAACCGGCACCGGTAGTTACCTGCCGCCGCGTCGACTCAGCAACGCCGACCTGGTGGCCGAGCTTGCCGCCAAAGGCGTGGAGTCCTCGGATGATTGGATCGTCGAACGCACAGGTATCCGTGCCCGCCATTTCGTGACTGCCGGTGTCAATAGCAGCGATCTGGCCTTTGAAGCTTGCAAACAGGCGCTGTCGGCGGCCCAACTCGGTCCGCAGGATATCGATCTGGTCATAGTGGCGACTTCCACGCCTGACATGGTCTTTCCCTCTACCGCCTGCATCTTGCAACACAAACTGGCGCAACTCAGCGCCGAAGCCGGCGGCATCGCCGGTGCGCCGGCGTTTGATGTGCAAGCGGTGTGTGCCGGTTTTATATATGCCTTGAGTGTGGCTGACGCCATGATCCGGGCCGGAAACGCCAAGCGGGCCCTGGTCGTGGGTGCCGAGGTGTTCTCCCGTTTGCTCGATTTCAACGATCGCACTACCTGCGTGCTGTTCGGCGACGGCGCCGGTGCCGTGGTGCTTGAGGCTTCTGACACCCCCGGCATACTTGCCACCGATATACACGCTGACGGTAAACATGTCGGACTCTTGTGCGTACCCGGCCACGTGCAGGGCGGGCAGATTCTGGGCGACCCTGTGCTGAAAATGGACGGCCAGGGCGTATTCAAATTGGCGGTCGGCGTGCTGGAGGAAACAGCGCGCACGGTGTTGGCCAAAGCCGGTTTGCAAGACAGTGATCTGGACTGGCTGGTGCCGCACCAGGCAAATATACGCATCATCCAAAGCACGGCCAGAAAAATGAAACTTTCCATGGACAAGGTCTTACTCACGGTGGCCGATCACGGCAATACCTCGGCGGCCTCTATTCCTTTGGCGCTGGACGCAGGCGTGCGGGCCGGTAAATTGCAACCCGGACAACTCGTCATGCTTGAAGGCGTGGGCGGCGGTTTTGCCTGGGGCTCGGTACTTTTCCGTTATTGATTTATGACGACATTCGCATTTGTATTTCCCGGCCAAGGCTCTCAGTCAGTCGGCATGCTGGACCCCTGGAATAACCACCCGGTGGTGCTGGCTGCATTGCAGGAAGCCAGCGAAGCCTTGGGCCAGGACCTGGCTGAATTAATCCATCAAGGCCCCAAGGAAGAACTGGCGCTCACCACCAACACCCAGCCGGTGATGCTGGTGGCTGCCATTGCGGCTTACCGCGTGTGGTTGGCAGAGGGCGGTAAACCGCCCGCCTATGTGGCCGGTCATTCGCTGGGTGAGTATTCAGCTTTGGTGGCCAGCGGAGTGCTCAGTTTGACCCAGGCCGTGCCGCTGGTGCGCTTGCGCGCGCAAGCCATGCAGGAAGCGGTGGCCGTAGGCGCAGGTGCCATGGCCGCAATCCTTGGCCTGGAAGCAGCCAAAGTGGTTGAGATTTGTCAGCAAGCTCAGGCCGGTTTTGCAGCCGGTAGCGGCGAAGTGGTGCAGGCCGCCAATTTCAACGACCCGGGTCAAACGGTTATCTCCGGCAGCAAAGCGGCGGTCGACAAAGCCTGTGAATTGCTCAAGGCTGCGGGCGCAAAGCGCACTCTGCCGCTGCCGGTGTCTGCGCCTTTTCATTGCGCATTGATGAAACCGGCGGCTGAACGATTGCGTCTTCACTTGAACAGCATCGTTATGCAAGCGCCGCAAATACCAGTCATCAACAACATTGATGTGGCGCAGGAAAATGACCCGGCCCGCATTTGCGATGCCTTGTACCGCCAGGCTTTCGGCCCGGTGCGCTGGGTGGAGAGCATGCAGCGCATGCAGCAACTTGGCGTCAGCCATGTGGTGGAATGCGGTCCCGGCAAGGTTTTGACCGGCATGGTCAAGCGGATTTGTCCTGAATTACGGCCACAGGCCTTGTACGACCCGGCCACGCTGGCAGAAACCCGTGCTTTTTTAACTGCCTGAACATGACTCAGAACAACCATACACACCAGACCGCTTTGGTCACCGGCGCCTCACGCGGCATAGGCGCGGCCATTGCGTTCCAATTGGCCAAGCAGGGTTTTCATGTGTACGGCACTGCTACCGGCGACGAGGGCGCGGCCCGTATCAGTCAAGCTTTGGTCGAATTCCCCGGTTGTCATGGCTTGGTGTTGCAAGTCAATGATGCAGATCAACTCCAAGCCGTGGTGGACAACCTGGTGCAACAAACCGGCGGCTTACACGTACTGGTCAACAACGCAGGCATTACCCGCGATACCCTGGCCATGCGCATGAAAGACAGTGACTGGGACGAGGTCATTGACACCAATTTGAAAGCTGTGTTCCGTCTCAGCCGCGCTGTCATGCGTCCCATGATGAAGCAGCGCTTCGGACGCATCATCAACATCACCAGCGTGGTGGGCGCCTCCGGCAACCCGGGCCAGGCCAATTACGCTGCCGCCAAGGCCGGTGTGGCCGGCATGACCCGGGCACTGGCGCGGGAATTGGGCAGCCGCGGCATCACGGTCAATTGCGTGGCTCCCGGTTTCATCAATACTGACATGACGGCCGGTTTGCCCGAAGAACAGCAAAAAGCATTATTGGGTCAAATTCCCCTGGGACACCTCGGGCAGCCTGATGATGTGGCACACGCGGTGGCTTTTTTAGCCGGTGCGCAAGCCGCTTACATCACCGGTCAGGAACTGCATGTGAACGGCGGCATGTACATGGCCTAAAGCCTCGGTATAAGCCAGAATCAAGCCGTATCGTCCGCGCGGCTAAAATCGCGGACTTCTAACCACAACCCTTTGAGGGAACCATGAGCGATATTGAATCACGAGTCAAAAAAATCATTGCCGAACAACTTGGCGTGGAAGAGTCCCAAGTCACATCTGAAAAAGCTTTTGTGGCTGATCTGGGTGCCGACTCGTTGGACACCGTAGAACTGGTGATGGCGCTGGAGGATGAGTTCGGTATCGAAATCCCTGATGAAGACGCTGAAAAAATCACCACCGTGCAAAACGCCATTGATTACGCTTTGAATCACAAAAAAGCCTGAGTTTCGAGGTTTCGCATGAGTCGTCGTCGCGTTGTCGTGACCGGACTGGGCTGTGTGTCTCCCGTGGGAAACACTGCTCAGGCGTCCTGGAAGCAGATTCTGGCCGGTCAATCCGGTATAGATGCAATCACTTTGTTTGATGCGTCTGCCTTTGCCTGCCATTTCGCCGGTGAGGTCAAAAACTTCAACCTCGACGAGTACATCTCGCCCAAGGAAGCGCGCACCATGGACCGCTTCATACACTTAGGTGTGGCTGCCGGGTTACAAGCCGTGGCGGATGCAGGTTTGCCGACCGGCGAAAAGCTGGATCAAGAACTGTCTTACCGCATCGGCTGCTTGATTGGCTCGGGCATTGGCGGTCTGCCCTTGATCGAAAACATGCGCGACGAGTTGATGGCGCGCGGTCCGCGCCGCATTTCACCTTTCTTTGTGCCGGCCAGCATCATCAACATGATCTCTGGTCATGTCTCTATGCGCTGCGGTTTCAAAGGCCCGAATCTGGCCATTGCCACCGCTTGCAGCACCGGCTTGCACAGCATTGGAGAAGCCGGGCGCATCATTGAATACGGGGACGCCGATGTCATGGTCGCAGGCGGTTCAGAAGCCACGGTTTCACCACTGGGACTTGGCGGTTTTGCCGCCATGCGCGCCTTGTCCACCCGCAACGACGACCCGAAAACCGCATCCCGTCCCTGGGACAAAGACCGCGACGGTTTTGTGCTGGGCGAAGGCGCCGGTGTCATGGTGCTGGAAGAGTACGAATACGCCAAGTCGCGCGGCGCGCGCATTTATGCTGAATTGGTTGGCTATGGTCGCAGCGCCGACGCCGGTCACATGACCGCCCCGAATATGGACGGCCCGCGCCGCTCCATGCAGGCTGCCTTGAAAAATGCCGGTATGGCCCCAGATCAAGTGCAATATTTGAATGCGCATGGCACCTCAACCCCGCTGGGTGACATCAACGAAACGCACGCCATCAAGGCGGCTTTCGGTTCGCACGCACATGACCTGGTGGTCAGTTCCACCAAATCCATGACCGGCCATTTGCTGGGTGGAGCCGGTGGCATTGAAAGTGTTTTCACGGTATTGGCTTTGCATGATCAAAAAGCGCCGCCAACCATCAATCTGCACAACCCCGATCCCGAATGCGACCTGGACTATTGCCCCAACGAGGCACGTGACATGCGTATCGACGTGGCCATGAAAAACAATTTCGGCTTCGGCGGTACCAACGGAACGCTGGTTTTCAAGCGCATTTGAGCCGGCACAAAGACCTTGCCGGCTCAAGGAATCTTTGGTTATGTTGGCCTTTACCGGGTGATTGTCGTTACAACCGTATTAACACCTTCTGGGAGAAATCAAAAATGTTGATTCATTTCAATGCACGTAAACATGTTTTTTCTATCATGCTGGCTAGTGTGTTCAGCTTGGCAGGCTGGCTTTTGCCCGCAACAGTTTCTCTGGGACAGGCCCAGGCGCAAACCCGCACGCTGCCGGATTTCACCGACCTGGTTGAAATGGTCGGCCCGTCCGTGGTTAATATACGTACCGTTGATAAGTCCGTGCCTCAGTCGAACGCCCAACCTGCAGATCCACAGGATGAAGAAATGCAGGAATTGTTCCGGCGCTTCTTCGGCATGCCCCCGCCCGGTGCACCGAGGCAGCAACGTCCTAACCGGCCGCAGCAACAACCGGAAGACCAACCGCGCGGTGTGGGCTCAGGCTTTATCCTTACGGCAGATGGCATCATCATGACCAATGCGCACGTGGTGGACGGTGCCGAGCAAGTCATCGTGACTTTGACCGACAAGCGCGAGTTCGTGGCCCGTATCATCGGCGCCGACAGACGCACCGATGTCGCTGTGGTCAAAATCGAAGCCAGCGGATTGCAGCCGGTGAAATTGGGCGACCCCAACCGGCTCAAAGTCGGCGAATGGGTGATGGCCATAGGCTCACCCTTCGGTCTGGAAAACACCGTCACTGCCGGCATCGTCAGCGCCAAGGGTCGGGATACCGGCGACTACCTGCCTTTTATTCAAACAGATGTGGCCATCAACCCCGGCAACTCCGGCGGCCCGCTGATCAATATGCGCGGTGAAGTGATAGGCATCAACAGCCAGATTTATTCACGCTCCGGCGGCTTCATGGGCATTTCCTTCGCAATTCCCATTGATGAAGCTGCCAATGTCAGCAACCAGTTGCGCGCCAACGGACGGGTTCAGCGCGGTCGTCTGGGCGTCGGTATCGGTGAAGTCAGCAAAGAAGTCGCCGAATCACTGGGCATGGCCAAACCACAAGGTGCTTTTGTCAGCAGTGTCGAGCCGGGTTCCCCTGCAGAAAAAGCAGGCATTGAAGCCGGTGACATCATTTTGAAGTTTGACGGTAAGACGATTGAAAAATCTTCTGACCTGCCGCGCACCGTCGGGGGTACCAAGCCCGGTACACAAAGTAACCTTTCCTTGTTGCGTCGTGGCGTTACCAAGGACATTTCTATCACCGTCGGTGAATTTGAAGCCGATAAACCCACGGCCAAGGCCGGGTCAGCTCCTGAGAAAAAAGCCGAGCCAAAAGCGGCTGTTCAATTGCTGGGTTTGACCGTCAGCGACTTGACCGATGCGCAGAAAAAAGAGTTGAAATTAAAAGGTGGTGTGCGGGTTGATGTCGTGGCTGAACCGGCTTTGCGCGCCGGCATTCGCGAAGGCGATGTGATCACGCAGGTCGCTAACACCGAAGTGTCAGACACCAAGGCTTTTGCCCAAGTTGTCGGTAAGCTTGACAAAAGCAAATCAGTCAGTGTGTTGCTGCGCCGTGGTGAATGGTCGCAATACACTGTCATCCGACCCCGTTGAAGCGTCACCGCCGCGGGTAAACTCGTTGTTTTAATAAATGACGGGTTCTTCCAACGCTGTTAAAAAATATTTTAAATGTGAGTGCAAACTAACAAAAACAGTTTGATCAACTTGAATTAATCTAAGTAAGATCTCAAAATCATGAAAACGAATATAAGAAAGACAGATTTAGCCGCTATGCGGGATGAAAACAAGGTTGTACATAGCGATCCACAGTTCACCCACAAGTTATCCTAAACAATTGCAAATTGAAATGTTTATAAACTGTGTATAACTTTGACATTCTGGGATTGGCATTGGCTGGCGAAAGACCTTCAGAAGCTATCTGCTTCGGGCTTTCTGCCTACAATGAAGTTCCAACTATCGCAGTTGCCATAGATTGTTGGTTCCGGGCGCGTCATCACCTGACGCGCCCTTTTTTATGCCTTTCTCCTTTGTAAATTCAAACACTTAAACGCTTGCATTGATGAACCACATCAGAAATTTTTCTATCATCGCTCACATCGATCACGGCAAATCCACGCTGGCTGACCGCATCATTCAGCGTTGCGGCGGTTTGAGCGACCGGGAGATGGAAGCCCAAGTATTGGACTCGATGGATATTGAAAAAGAGCGTGGGATAACCATCAAGGCGCAGACCGCTGCACTGCGCTACAAAGCCAAAGACGGACAGATTTACAACCTCAATTTGATCGATACCCCCGGGCATGTCGATTTTTCCTACGAGGTAAGCCGTTCCTTATCAGCCTGTGAAGGTGCTTTGCTGGTGGTTGATGCCAGTCAAGGCGTAGAAGCTCAGACGGTTGCCAATTGCTACACCGCGCTCGACCTCGGTGTTGAGGTCGTGCCGGTGCTCAACAAAATGGATCTGGCTTCGGCTGATCCGGACAACGCCAAAACAGAGATAGAAGATGTCATCGGCATAGATGCCAGTGAAGCCATTCCTTGTTCAGCCAAGACTGGCATGGGCGTGGAAGAAATCCTAGAAGCCATCATTGTCAAAATTCCGCCGCCGCGCGGCAACCCGGATGCGGCTTTGCGCGCCATGATTGTTGACAGCTGGTTTGATACCTATGTTGGTGTGGTCATGCTGGTGCGTGTGGTCGACGGCCGATTGGCAAAAGGCGAGCGCATCAAAATGATGGCCTCAGGCGCCACTTACAACGCCGACAACCTGGGCGTGTTCACCCCGGCCAACGAGCCGCGCGAATCGCTGGAAGCCGGTGAAGTGGGTTACATCATCGCCGGCATCAAAGAATTGCAAGCGGCCAAAGTAGGCGACACGGTCACCTTGATCAAACCTGGAACCGGCGGCGCTGCGGCCACTGCCACCGAAGCTTTGCCGGGCTTTAAGGAAATTCAACCCCAAGTGTTCGCCGGTTTGTACCCGACCGAGGCCAACCAGTACGACGCTTTGCGCGACGCGCTGGAAAAACTAAAGCTCAATGATTCTTCCCTACGCTACGAACCCGAGGTGTCGCAAGCGCTGGGTTTTGGTTTTCGCTGCGGCTTTCTGGGCTTGCTGCACATGGAAATCGTGCAAGAGCGTTTGGAGCGCGAGTTCGATCAGGATCTGATCACCACCGCACCCAGCGTGGTCTACCAGGTGTTGCGTGCTGACGGCGAAATCATCATGGTGGAAAACCCGTCCAAAATGCCTGAAGCCAGCAAGATGGAAGAAATCCGCGAGCCCATCGTGACCGTGCATTTGTACATGCCGCAGGATTACGTCGGTGCAGTGATGACGCTGGCCAATCAAAAGCGCGGCGTGCAATTGAACATGGCTTACCACGGCCGCCAGGTCATGCTGACTTATGAAATGCCGCTGGGTGAAATCGTGCTCGATTTCTTCGACAAGCTCAAAAGTGTGAGCCGCGGTTATGCGTCCATGGACTATGAGTTCAAAGAATACCGCTCTGCCGATGTTGTCAAAGTGGATATTTTGCTCAACGGCGAGCGGGTCGACGCGCTATCCATCATCGTCCACCGCAGCCAGTCGCAATACCGGGGTCGCGCGGTGGTCGCGAAAATGCGCGAAATCATCAGCCGCCAAATGTTCGATGTGGCCATTCAGGCCGCTATCGGCGCCAATATCATTGCGCGCGAATCCATCAAGGCCTTGCGTAAAAACGTGCTGGCAAAATGCTATGGCGGCGACATCAGCCGCAAACGCAAACTTCTAGAGAAACAAAAAGCAGGTAAAAAACGCATGAAACAAATCGGATCGGTAGAAGTACCCCAGGAAGCCTTTTTGGCGATATTGCAGGTGGAAGATTGATTGCCGTTATCACCGCCATCATCCTGACCGGCTTTGTCGGTTACGCCGCCGCCTGGTACAGCGGTAATATAGAAGGCTCGTTCGCCTTGCTGCTGTTTCTAGCCACCGCCGTCAGCGGTATCTATTGGCTGGCCGAGCAATTGTTTTTCCTGCCGCGCCGTCGCGCCGCGGTGCTGCAACTCGACACACAACAGGCCAACCGACTGGTTGAATTGAAAAACCAGGGCATCACAGCCAAAGAAGACGACAGTTCTTTTTTGAAAGCACGCGATGAATTGCTGCGCCAACCCTGGTGGATGGACTGGACCGCCGGTTTGTTTCCGGTCATTGCCGCAGTGTTTGTGCTGCGATCATTTTTATTTGAACCGTTCAAAATTCCATCCGGTTCCATGATTCCTACGCTGCACGTCGGCGACTTGATACTGGTCAACAAATTTCACTACGGTTTTCGCCTGCCGGTCATCAATTACAAATTGACCCAAGGCTCGCCGGTCAACCGTGGCGATGTCATGGTGTTCCGTTACCCGCCCAAACCCAGTCTGGATTACATCAAGCGTGTGATCGGCATACCCGGCGACAAAATTGCTTATCTGAACAAGGTATTGACCATCAACGGTCAACCGGTCAGCAAAGTCGGCATTCCCGAATTTTTCGATGCTGACAATATGCGATACAGCAAGCAGTTTGAGGAAGACCTGCCTATAGGCAGTGCACCTGCTGAAATGAGCACATTGCGTAAACACCGGTTGCTGAACGATGAAAGAACACCTAATTTTGTCAGCGGCATAGATGATTTTGCGTACAAGGAAAACTGCACCTACACTATCGAGGGCTTGGAATGCACAGTCCCTGCTGGCCATTACTTCATGATGGGCGACAACCGCGACAACTCGCTGGATTCGCGCTACTGGGGTTTTGTGCCTGACAAAAACCTTGTCGGCAAAGCCTTTTTTGTCTGGATGAATTTTTCTAACCTCGCGCGCATAGGCAGTTTCGACTGAACATGAGCCAGGTGCCTGAAGACTCGACCCAGCAAGCTTTGCAGGCCCGACTACAGCATGTATTCAGCGACACCCGCTTGTTGACACTGTCTCTGACGCATCGCAGTTTCGGCACGCCGCACAACGAACGGTTGGAGTTTCTCGGCGACTCGGTGCTGAATCTGGCTGTCTCCGGCATGCTCTACCGCGCATTGCAGGATCAGCCCGAAGGCGATTTGTCGCGGGTGCGCGCCAACCTGGTTAAGCAGGACACGTTGCACAAATTGGCCATGGAACTCGGCTTGGCCGGTATGGTCAGACTGGGTGAAGGCGAAATGCGCTCCGGCGGTCAGCACAGGCCGTCCATACTGGCAGACGCGCTGGAAGCCGTCATAGGCGCTGTGTATTTGGACGCCGGTTTTGAAAAGGCGCAAGCTTTGGTGCAGCGCTTGTTCGAAAAGCTGGATGTGTCACCGACCATGACAGCGGCGGCCAAAGATCCTAAAACCGAATTGCAGGAATGGTTGCAGGCACGCCGCTGGCAACTGCCGGTTTACCGCGTGGTCGGCACCACCGGTGCGGCGCACCAGCAAACCTTTGATGTCGAGTGTGAAGTGAGCGAATTGAAGGAGTCGCAACGCGGCATCGGCAGCTCCAGACGCAGCGGCGAACAAGCCGCGGCCCTGGCCATGCTCCAATGGCTTAAGGAGCACCCGCAATGACAGACACCACAGAAACAAGCGCAGGCCCGCAACGCTGCGGCACGGTCGCCATTATCGGCAAGCCCAATGTGGGCAAATCCACCTTGCTGAACGCGTTAGTCGGCCAGAAAATCAGCATCACTTCGCGCAAAGCGCAGACCACGCGCCACCGCATCACCGGCATACACAATGCGAAACAAACCCAGTTTATTTTTGTCGATACACCGGGTTTTCAGACGGCGCATGCCAACGCTTTGAACCGCTCACTGAACAAAACCGTGCTCGGCGCGGTCGGCGATGTGGATCTGGTGCTGTTCGTCGTCAATGCCGGCAGCTTTGCCGATGCCGACGCCAAGGTGCTGAACTTGCTCAGCAAAAACATTCCTTGTATCTTGATTGCCAACAAATTGGACAAAGTGAATCAGCGCCATGAGATCGCGCACTGGCTTCAAGAGATGCAAGAGAAACACGGCTTCGCCGAGTTAATGCCCATGTCGGCGAAAAACGCCAAAGACATTCAACGGCTGTTGGTGCAATGCGAAAAATATTTGCCCGAGCAAGCCTGGTGGTATAGCGCCGATGAGTTGACCGACCGCAGTGAAAAATTTCTGGTCAGTGAAATGATTCGCGAAAAATTGTTTCGCTTGACCGGCGACGAACTGCCATACACGTCTACCGTTGTCATAGATAAATTCACCGAAGAACCGGGGAAAACGGTGTCACGCATGGTGCGCGTTGCCGCCACCATCATTGTTGAGCGCGACGGACACAAAGCCATGGTGATAGGCGAAGGCGGCGAGCGTTTGAAACAAATCGGCACGCTGGCGCGACAGGAATTGGAAAAGCTGATGGACGCCAAAGTGTTTTTAGAGTTGTGGGTAAAAGTACGCTCCGGCTGGGCCGATGACGAAGCGCGGGTGCGCAGCTTTGGCTACGAATAGAAGTACCGCGCAGCGTGTGTTGGACGAACCGGGTTTCGTTCTTCACCATTACGACTGGAGCGAGTCCAGTTTGATTCTGGAAGTATTCACCCGCCTTCTGGGGCGGGTTGCACTGGTGGCCAAAGGTGCCAAACGTCCCACCTCGCAACTGCGCGCCGTGTTGTTGCCCCTGCAACCCATACTGGTTTGCTTCGGCGGCGAAGGCGAAATCCGCACCTTGAAATCGGCCGAATGGGCAGGCGGCCATGTCATGCCCACCGGTGACGCATTGCTCTCGGGTTATTACTTGAATGAACTGATGCTCAGGCTGCTGGCGCGTGACGATCCACATGCCGGCTTGTTTGATATTTACCGCCAGACCGTCAAGGTACTCTCCAGCGGTCTTGACAACACCACCGCACCTTTGCTGCGGGCGTTTGAGTTGCTGCTTTTGCAGGACATCGGTTTTTTGCCGGATTTGACACAGCAAACCCTGACCTTGCAGCCCTTGCAGCTTGAGAAAAACTACGTCCTATTGGCCGAAGCAGGTTTGCGAGCGAGTCAACAAGCGCCCTGTCTGAGCGGCGCACAGTGGCTGCAATTGCATACCGCGCTGCAAACTACCGACGCCTTGACTGCGCTGTTGCGGGTCTGCGCCGAATGGCCTGGCGAAGACCGCGCCGCATTACAAACCCAGTTGCGCAATCTGTTGCATTACCATTGCGGCGTTAACAGCTTGCGCACCCGCCAAGTGATGATGGAATTGCAATCCCTATGAGCACACATCTTTCTGTCAATCTGAACAAAGTTGCGCTGTTGCGTAACACCCGCTTGCTGGGCATTCCCAGCGTCACCCGCGCGGCCACGCTGTGTTTGCAAGCCGGTGCCCACGGCATCACCGTGCATCCGCGCCCGGACCAGCGGCATATTCGGCCCGGCGATGTGCACGATCTGGCCGCGCTGCTCAAGGACTGGCCGGACCGCGAATACAACATCGAAGGCAATCCGTTTCACAACCTGATGGACTTGGTGCGCCTGGTGCGTCCGCAGCAAGTGACGTTTGTGCCTGACGGTGAAAATCAGTTCACCTCTGACCACGGTTGGCGCTTTCCCGAAGACGCCGCCACATTGAAAGACCTGATCGCGCAAGCCAAAGACCTGGGCGCTCGTGTCAGCCTGTTCATGGATGCGGATGCGCGCGCCATGGGAGCGGCAGCCGAAGTCGGCGCTGATCGGGTGGAGTTGTACACCGAGCCTTATGCGCAAGCGCACGGCACAAGCATGCACGCCAGTGTGCTGCAAATGTTCAGCGCTGCTGCCAGCGCAGCGCAGCACGCCGGGCTTGAAGTCAACGCGGGTCACGATTTGAATTTGTTGAACTTGCGTGATTTCATACAAGGCGTATCCGATGTCAAAGAAGTGTCTATTGGACATGCACTCATGGGAGACGCTTTGGAAATGGGTTACAGCGTCACCGTGCAAGCGTATTTGGATTGTTTGAAACCGTGAGTCGTATTTACGGCATAGGCACTGATATTTGCGACATACGACGCATTCGCGCTACCTGGGAGCGCCATGGCGAACGCTTTGCGTTAAAGATACTCAGCGAAGCAGAAATGCAAACCTTTCGTGCCCGAAGCGCGCGCTGGCCGGACCGCGGCGTGCGTTATTTGGCAACACGTTTTTCTGTGAAGGAAGCTTTCAGCAAAGCCATAGGTTTAGGCATGCGCATGCCCATGACATGGCGGCATTGCGAAGTCGGACGCAAACCTGGCGGTCAACCGACCATCGTGTTGCACGCCGCATTGAAAGACTGGTGCGACAAAAAGCAGTTGAGCGCCCATGTGTCGCTCAGCGATGAAAGCGATTACGCCACCAGTTATGTGATTGTTGAACAAGCTGAACTATGAGCGCTACATACCAACACGCACCTCTGATTTTGGATATTGCGGGAACCGCATTGACTGACATCGACCGCCGTCGTCTGGCGCATCCGCTGACTGGCGGCATGATTTTGTTTGCTCGCAACTGGGTCGACCGCGCGCAACTGAGCGCACTGTGCGCCGACATCAAATCGGTGCGCGGTGATTTATTGATACTGGTCGACCACGAAGGCGGACGTGTGCAACGTTTTCGCACCGACGGCTTCACGCATTTGCCGACCATGCGCGCTTTGGGTGAACTTTGGACGCAAGATGATGCAGGGCTGCCCGGCAGCGGCGCTATGCACGCGACCAATGTGGCCACCGCCTGCGGCTATGTGCTGGCGTCTGAATTGCGCGCCTGCGGCGTAGACATGAGCTTCACCCCGGTGCTGGACCTGGATTTCGGCAGCAGCAGCGTGATTGGCGACCGGGCCTTCGCGCGCGACCCGCGCATGGTCAGCCTGTTGGCTAAAAGCCTGATGCAGGGTTTGCTACAAGCCGGGATGGCCAATTGCGGCAAGCATTTTCCCGGGCATGGTTTTGTCAAAGCCGACTCGCACACCGAGATACCCGTGGATAAACGCAGCCTGAAAAACATACTCAGCGATGACGCGCTGCCTTACGGTTGGCTCAACAGCAGTTTGAACAGCGTCATGCCTGCACACGTGATTTACCCTAAAGTTGACAGCCGCCCGGCAGGGTTCTCCAAACGCTGGCTGCAAGACATCTTGCGCCAGCAACTCGGTTTTCAGGGCGCGGTGTTCAGCGATGATTTGTCCATGACCGGTGCACGCTTGATCGACGGCGAGCAAGTCAGTTACACGCAGGCGGCGGTGACGGCGTTGAACGCAGGCTGTGATCTGGTGCTGTTGTGCAACCAAAGTACACCTGACAGCCAGGCTGGTGGCCAGGCGGTGGATCAGTTGTTGCAGGGTTTGCAGCAGGCTGAACTAGCAAAAGAATGGCAGTTATCAGCCGCCAGCGAAGCGCGCCGCCGGGCTTTACTGCCCGCCGTACCGGCAGCGGATTGGGACAGTTTGATGCGCCAGGGCGCGTATTTACAGGCTTTGGCCTTGTTGCCTTGAGTCAGGCTGCCATCGGCAGAAGCCGGGCCTCATAAACGGTTAAAATAGCCGATTGTCCTGTTCAACAGGGCCGTCGACTAGTAAAAGGAATCCCATGGCAACAAAATCTGGCAAAACCTCTGTTGACGAGAGTGGTCTTCGTTTTACCAGCCGTGAAAACGGTTCGCCGTTTGCCGGCATGGGCAAAATGGGTGAAACCATGTCGTGCATCAAGTGCGGCATGCACAAACCCCGTCGCCAAGGCAGCCAACAGCGTTTCGCAGGCAGTCTGGCATTTTTCTGCCATGACTGTAAACCGCCGAAACCGGCTGCACCTGCTGCTCCGGCAGCTGACACCAAAGCCGCGTAAAACCTCTCATCTTCATCCCACAGCACCTGCTGCACCGCTTAGGCGGTCGGCAGGTGTTTGTGTTTGTGAGTGATCAATGTGAGTGGTTTTTAAGGGTGAGAAGATTCCCGGCGCAGCGCAGGAAACAAAATCACATCCCGGATGCTGGGGCTGTCGGTCAGCAACATCATCAATCGGTCTATGCCAATGCCGCAACCACCTGCCGGTGGCATGCCGTATTCCAGCGCGCGCACAAAGTCGTGGTCGAAATACATGGCTTCCACATCGCCGCCCTCTTTGGCATCGACTTGCGACTGAAAACGCGCCGCCTGGTCTTCGGCATCATTCAGCTCTGAGAAACCGTTACCGAATTCGCGCCCAGTGATGTAAAGCTCAAACCGCTCAGTGACATCGGGGCGGGCATCGTTGGCGCGCGCCAGCGGGGAAATTTCCACCGGGTGTTCGCAAATGAATGTCGGTTGCCAGAGTTTGTCTTCCACGGTTTCTTCGAAATACATGACCTGCAAACCCGCCAGACTGCGTTTGGAGAGTTGGTGTTTGTCTTCGGACAAGCCTGCTTTTTTCAATGCATTCACCAACCAAGCGGTGTTGTCCACGTTGTCGCCTGCATCGGTGTATTTCAAAATGGCTTCGCGAATCGTCAAGCGCGCAAATGGTTGCGACAAATCCACCGGTTTGCCGTCATAGGTCAGCAACTGGCTGCCCACTGCTTTTTGCGCCGCGTCGCGAATCAGCGATTCGGTGAAACCCATCAAGTCCTGGTAATTCCAATAGGCCGCGTAAAACTCCATCATGGTGAATTCGGGGTTGTGCCGCACCGAGATGCCTTCGTTGCGGAAATTGCGGTTGATCTCGAACACCCGCTCAAAACCGCCGACCAACAAGCGCTTCAAATACAACTCGGGCGCGATGCGCAAAAACATTTGCTGGTCCAAGGCGTTGTGGTGCGTCTCGAAGGGACGCGCGTTCGCGCCGCCTGGAATCGGGTGCAGCATGGGCGTTTCCACTTCCAGAAAATCGTGTTGCACCATGAAGTCCCGGATGCTGCTGACGGCTTTGCTGCGCGCCTTGAAACGCTGGCGCGCGGTCTCGTCGGTGATCAGGTCGATGTAGCGCTGGCGGTATTTGATTTCCTGGTCATGCACACCATGGAATTTGTCGGGCAAGGGGCGTAGACTTTTGGTCAGCAAGCGCAGTTCGGTGACATGTACCGACAACTCGCCAGTTTTGGTTTTGAACACATGACCGACCGCTCCGACAAAGTCGCCCAAGTCCCAGTGTTTGAATTCTTCATAAAGCTCTGTACCGATTTCTTCGCCTTTGACATACACCTGCATGCGGCCCGTGCCGTCTTGCAAAGTGGCGAAACTGGCTTTGCCCATGACGCGTTTCAAGACCATGCGACCGGCGATGCGTACCGCGTTTTTTTCTTCAGCCAAAGCCTCGGCGGTTTTGGCACCATGAGCGGTGTGCAAGGCGTCAGCGTGGTGTGCGGGTTTGAAATCGTTGGGAAAGGCCACTGCGCCGCCTGCGGCCTGGCGCTGGCGCAAGGCTTGCAACTTGGTGCGGCGCTCGGCGATGAGTTGGTTTTCGTCTTGGGGTGCGGGGGAGGTTGTGTTTTCAGGCATCAGAAGATTCTAAGAGTTCGCCGACAATGGCTTTTTCAAACGATTTCATTGAGCTAAACATGAGCGACAAGCCAACACGCCCCGAACTGCCCGATCACTTGTCCATAGACCCGCGCAGCCCGCATTACCTTGAAGCCGTTTTTCACCATGACATAGGTATTCGCTTTAACGACAAAGAACGCAACGATGTCGAGGAATATTGCATCAGCGAGGGCTGGATCAAAATACCAGCCGGTAAAACCTTGGACCGCAAAGGCAAGCCTTTGTTGTTAAAGCTGAAAGGCCGGGTTGAGGTGTTTTACAGGTAAGTTCAGTTCAGCTGACTGAATCTGCCGACTGGCGTGTCAGCATGGCCAAGGTATTGGCAATGGTTTTACGCAGGTCTCGGCGGTCACAGATCAAATCGATCGCGCCTTTGTCCATCAAAAATTCAGACCGTTGAAAGCCTTCCGGCAAGGTCACGCGCACGGTGCTTTCAATGACGCGTGGACCAGCAAAACCAATCAGAGCTTTGGGCTCGGCGATGACCACATCCCCAATGAATGCAAAACCGGCTGACACGCCGCCCATGGTTGGGTCGGTCAGCACACTGATGTAAGGCAAGCCTTTTTGCGCCAAGCGGGTCAGCGATGCATTGGTTTTGGCCATTTGCATCAAGGACAACAAGCCTTCTTGCATGCGCGCGCCGCCGGTGGCGGTAAAGCATACAAACGGCACTTTTTGTTCGATGGCGGTATGCACGCCGCGCACAAAGCGCTCGCCAACCACTGAGCCCATAGAGCCGCCCATGAAGTCAAACTCAAAGCAGGCCACTACAAGGTTGATGCTGTGCACCGAACCGCCCATGACCACCAAGGCATCGGTTTCACCCGTGTTTTCCAGCGCTTCTTTCAGGCGTTCCGGGTATTTGCGGCTGTCTTTGAATTTGAGCGGATCCATAGGCAGCACTTCCTGACCTATTTCATAGCGACCTTCAGGGTCTAGAAAAGCGTTAAGTCTGGCGCGCGCACCTATGCGGTGGTGGTGGCTGCATTTAGGGCAAACATTCTGGTTTTCTTCCAGGTCGTTCTTGTACAAAACAGTTTCGCAACTCGGGCATTTCACCCACAGTCCTTCGGGCACGCTGCGCCGGTCCGCCGGGTCGGTATGCTGAATTTTGGAAGGAAGCAGTTTTTCAAGCCAACTCATGTTGCAACTCCAGAAAAAGTCATTATGCGTCCATTGCCTGGCGGATGCCGTGCATAAACAGTCGCGCCTCTTCAGCGGCTTTGCCTGCGGGCGCGGCTTCAATCAGTTGCAGCAGTTTGCTGCCGATCACCACCGCGTCTGCGACTTTGCCTATGGTTTGCGCGGTGGCTGCATCGCGTATGCCAAAACCCACGCCCACCGGAATATGCACGTGTTTGCGTATGCGCGGCAACATGGCTTCGACTTCATCCGTGTCCAACGCACCGGAACCGGTCACGCCTTTGAGTGACACGTAATACACATAACCGCTGGCGACTTCAGCCACTTGTTGCATGCGTTTGTCGGTACTGGTGGGGGCCAATAGAAAAATCAAGTCCATCTGGTGCGCACGCAGTGCAGCGGCGAAATCCACGCATTCTTCTGGCGGGTAATCCACGACCAACACGCCGTCTACACCAGCAGCGGCTGAATCTTTCACAAAGCTGTCGACCCCGTGCTTGTGGTTGTAGTTTTCCACCGGGTTGGCATAACCCATCAACACGATGGGTGTGACGGTGTCCGAGGCCCGGAACTCGCGCACCATGGTCAGCACTTCGCCCATGCCAACGCCGTGGCGCAACGCGGCTTCACCGGCTTTTTGAATCACCGGACCGTCGGCCATCGGGTCGCTGAACGGCACACCGAGTTCAATGATGTCAGCGCCGCCTTGCACCAGCGCATGCATCAATGACAAAGTGTGTGACGGGTCAGGAAAACCGGCCATCAAATAAGGAATCAAGGCTTTGTGACCCTGGTTTTTCAGCGTATTCATGGTGGTGGTGATGCGGCTCATTGTTTGGCTCCGTTCAATGCAGCCAGCGAAATGGCTTGCTCGCCTTTGACCGATTGGCCTTGGCAGCTCGGGCGGCAAAAGAAATCGGCATTCGATAAATCGGCGACCGTGCCAATGTCTTTGTCACCGCGGCCGGACAGGTTCACCAAAATAGATTGTTGCGGTGTCATGGTCTTGGCGAGTTTCATCGCGTGAGCGATCGCGTGGCTGGATTCCAGCGCCGGAATAATGCCTTCGGTGCGACACAAATAATGAAACGCAGTTATCGCTTCTTGGTCGGTGATGCCGACGTATTCCGCGCGGCCTATGTCTTTCAAAAACGCATGCTCAGGACCGACGCCGGGATAGTCCAAGCCTGCGCTCACGCTGTGGGTTTCAGTGATTTGTCCGTTCGCGTCTTGCAACACATAAGTGCGGTTGCCGTGCAACACGCCGGGTACACCGCGTTGCAGCGAGGCCGAATGCTTGCCGGTTTCCATGCCTTCACCGGCGGCTTCGATACCGATCAGTCGGGTTTTTTCAAACGGGATGTAAGGGTAAAAAATGCCCATGGCGTTGGAGCCGCCGCCCACACAGGCCAGCACTGCGTCGGGTTGGTTGCCCAAGTGCATACCGGGCATTTGTTGAATACATTCTTCGCCGATCACGCTTTGGAAATCGCGCACCATCATCGGGTAGGGGTGTGGACCTGCCACTGTGCCGATGATGTAGAAGGTGTCTTCCACGTTGGTAACCCAGTCGCGCAGTGCTTCATTCAATGCGTCTTTTAAGGTGCGGCTGCCGGATTCGACAGGCACCACGGTCGCGCCCAACAGTTTCATGCGGTAGACGTTGGGGCTTTGGCGTTTCACATCTTCACTGCCCATGTACACCACGCATTCCAAACCGTAGCGCGCGCAAATCGTGGCGGTGGCCACACCGTGTTGTCCCGCGCCGGTTTCGGCGATGACGCGCGGCTTGCCCATGCGCTTGGCCAGCATGGCTTGGCCGATGGTGTTGTTGATCTTGTGCGCGCCGGTGTGGTTCAGGTCTTCGCGTTTCAAGTAAATTTGTGCGCCACCCATCTCGCGGCTCATGCGGGCTGCGTGGTAAATGGGGGAGGGGCGGCCGACGAAATGCGCCAACTCGGACTTGAACTCGGCCACGAAAGCCGGCTCGTGTTGGTACTTGGCGTAGGCCTCTTTCAATTCTTCAATCGCATGCGTCAAGGTTTCGCTGACGAAACTGCCGCCGAATTGGCCAAAGTGACCGCTGGCATCGGGTTGCTGGTAGGTAGACATGGTGTATCTCTTTGAACGTGCAGCAAGAGGGCTGCTAAAAAAGTCAAACGGCAAGCGTGGTGTTACGCACGGCCGCCACGAAGGCGCGTATTTTGTCGCTGTCTTTGATGCCCTTGGCGCTTTCTACGCCAGAGCTCACGTCAACCGCCAACGACAAACCGCACTGGTACACGGCGCGAATGCCATCGGCCACGTTTGCAGGTGTGAGTCCACCAGACAAAACGAGGTGAGCATTGACGTTTGTTGGAAGCTGTGACCAATTGAATCTGTGACCGCTGCCGCCATAAGCATCGACAAAAGTGTCGAGCAACAACGCATCGGCTTGTGAGTAAAGGGATGCGTAGTTTACGAGGTCAAAGGGCGACCCGCCTTCAGGGGTTTCCTGTGGGATGCGGGCCACGCGCAGCCAGCGTCTGCCCAAGGCTTGGGCGGTTTTTGCGCAAAATTCGGGGGTTTCATCGCCGTGGAATTGCAACCAAGCGCCCGGCACCAGCGCGGCGGCATGCGCGATGTCCTCCAAGCTGGCATTCACAAACAACAAAACCGGCGTGACAAAGGCGGGCAACAAGGCTGCCAGCGCTGCCGCGCGCTCGGGTGACACGTGGCGAGGAGATGGCGGGTACAGCACAAAGCCGACGGCGTTCGCGCCTGCGGCCACTGCGGCTTGCACGTCCTGCTCGCGGGTGAGTCCGCAAATTTTGATGGGTATCTGGTTCATGGTGAATGGCCTGGCAGCCAATCATAAGACGGCGAGTCGGGCGGCAAACCCCACTTCGGGTCGTACACCGGACCGGCAAAGTACAAACCATCGGGCGCAAAGGTCGGCGCCGCCGCTTTGCGGTCGCGCGCGGCCAGCACTTCGCCCATCCACCCGGGCGGTTTGGCGCCTTGACCGATGGCGACAAAGCAACCCATCAGGTTGCGGATCATGTGGTGCAAAAACGCATTGCCCGCAAAATCAAACCGCCAATACGCGCTGCCGCTTCTTTTCCCAATGCGTTGAATATGGATGCAGTGCAAGGTTTTCACTGGGCTCAAAGCTTGGCAACTGGACGCGCGAAACGAGGTGAAATCGTGTTCGCCTAACAAGTGTTGCGCCGCTTCTTGCATGGGCTGCAGTTGCATGGGCCTGAACACCCAGCCGACGCGCCCGATCTCTAAGCTGGGGCGCACCGGGGATTCCAAACAAATATAGACATAGCGACGAGCAATAGCGCTGGCACGGCAATGGAAATCGGGCGGCACGGCCTGCGCCCATTGCACCGCAATGTCAGCTGGTAAGTAGGTGTTGGTGCCGCGCACCCAGGAGGACATGTCGCGGTCCAGCGGCGTATCAAAGTGCACCACTTGCTGCAGGCCGTGAACGCCGCTGTCGGTGCGACCCGCGCATAAAGTGCTGACGGACTGACCGGTGAATGTGGCTAAGGCTTTTTCCAGATGGTCTTGGACTGTTTTGCCCGAGGCTTGGCTTTGCCAGCCCTCGTAACTCTGGCCTGCATAAGACAGGCCGAGTGCCACCCGCATGGCACTCAAGTCCGGTCTTTGAGCCAGCGCTGCGCCATGTCACGGGTTTCACCGTGGGTTTGGTCGGCGACTTCCTGGGCCAAGGCCAGAGCAGTTTGCTTTTGACCGAGTTTCCACAATTCGTCGGCCAGTTCCAAGCGCATAAGGAACGGGTCTTCGCCTGGGTCGATGACGTTTTGGCGCGCCGGGACAGGCGGGTCAAATTTCGTTTGGACAGGTGCAGCGGAAGCGGGACTTGTTGGTGCGACGGAATCTAAATCCAGGTTCAGATTCAACTCGGGCGGCAAATCCAATTCACGGGAATAGGCTTGTTTGTTACCGTCGTGCGTATCTTGTTCGTCATGGGCGTGGTGATCAACTTCTTCGTTGTCATCTTTTTTGCGTTCACGCAATACGGAATAGCTGACAAGCAGCGCAATCAAAAGCGCAAACCCGCCGATCAACTCGAACACATGGCGTTTCACCCACACCATGGATTGATCGTAAGAGGCACTTAACATCGGGAACTTGGTAACAAAGCCTTCTTTGAATCGATCCATGGCCTGGGATAACTGACCCAATTGGCTTAGGTTCTCCTGTACTTCTTTGACTTGCTTGGCAGCGTCTTCCTCTTGCAGTTGTTTACTGAGCTTGTCGGTTTCAGTGTCGCCTGGCTTGCTCAAGGTCAGTTGGTCATCCGGTGCTTTGGCGCTGGGGGCCACATCGGCTTTGAGGTTGCCGCTGCTTTCGCGTTTGCTGGCGTTGGCCTGTTTGGCGTTGGGTACTTTGGCGGCCAGTGAGGCGCGGTAGGCTTTGAAGTCAGTGGCTTGAAGACGTATGCTTTCGCGGGCTTGTTTGGGGTCGTAGGTTCCAGCTTCATCGGCCGTCGGCATCGTGATCAGCGCACCGGCAGCCAGGCGATTGACATTGTCATTGACAAAGGCATTTGGATTCATGTTTAGCATGGCCAGTAACAACTGATCCAGCGACACGCCTTGCACTGGATGCGCCAGCAGAAGTTTGCTGGCGGTATCCCCTTTTTTGACTTCTATGCTTTTGGCAGTAGCTTCGAGTGAAGCAGGGCTTGCTGATTCAGCAGGTGCTGGGGCAGGCGCGGGTTTGTCGTCAAGGGTTTGTGCTTCGGTACTGGTTTCTGGCGGCGGGGTGGGTTTGTTCTCGGATGGTTCTGTTTGAGCCGGTTCAGCAAGGTTTTTTTCGGGAGCAGGTGCCGTTTCGGTTTCCGGTGCAGGTTGCGCCACTGCGGGTTTTTCATCCGGCGCTGGTGCAGACTTTGTCGCGGACTCTTCAAAGTCCACGCCTAAATTGATGTATCTGCGGCCACTGGCCCATTCAAGATCAATGATCAAGTCAGCATGAGCCTGAGAAATGGGCTGGCTACCGGTCATCAAGACCTTGAACGTACCGTCTGCTTGTTTGTTGATTTCAAACTTGATGTCATCAAGTCCGTCGACTTTGGCGATTTGCGTGCTTTGGTAAACCTTGGACGCTGCCAGGGCAACCTTCAGTCCCTCTTCTTCGACCGCACTGACTTCTGTGATCAGAAAGCTCAATTTCAGGGCTTCACCCTGACGGGAATACAAGACAGGCGAGCTGATTTGAATAGCCAGGGCCTGGCTTGCCAAAACCCCGGCCAAAAAAAACAAGGGAACGCGGAAAAATTGTTTGGGCGACAGAGACATAGAAGTAGATTCTCGTGCGACTTATGAAGTCTTGATCATAAACGAATCGCCTCTTTCAACCGATGAACGACTCATTCACGCAACAAAATACGCAACATGCGCCGCAGCGGTTCTGCCGCACCCCATAGCAGCTGGTCACCAATGGTGAAAGCGCCCAAATATTCAGGCCCGAAAGCCATTTTACGGATACGTCCTACCGGTATACGCATGGTGCCTGTCACGGCAACCGGTGTCAAATGTTGTAGCGTGGCCTCTCTGGTGTTAGTGACCACTTGCGCCCATTCATTATCAGCGGCAATCATTGCTTCAATATCAGCCAGCGGTATATTTTTTTTCAATTTAAAAGTAAGCGCTTGGCTATGGCAGCGCATGGCACCTACACGAACGCAAAAACCGTCCACAGGTACGGCAGGAGCGGTGAATCCCGCGCCCTGACCGAGAATTTTGTTGGTCTCGGCCATCCCTTTCCATTCTTCCTTGCTGGTGCCCCAACCGTCATCTCCCTGGTTTTTGCCCAGGCCCAGGTCTTTGTCAATCCAAGGAATCAGTGAGCCACCCAGTGGAATGGAGAAATTCTCGGTTTCTGAGGCAGTCAGGGCGCGTTGTTTGGCAATGACCTTGCGGTCAATCTCCAAAATGGCGGATGTCGGGTCATCCAACATGGCCTTGACCTCGTGGTTGAGCGTGCCGTATTGCGTCAGCAATTCGCGCATGTGCGCCGCGCCGCCGCCTGAGGCCGCCTGGTAGGTTTGCGTGCTCATCCATTCCACCAGACCGGCTTTGTACAAGGCACCTACGCCTATCAACATGCAACTGACGGTGCAATTGCCGCCTATCCAGTTATTGCCGCCTTTAGCCAACGCGTTTTCAATGACGGGCAGGTTCACCGGGTCCAAAATAATGACGGCGTCGTCTTTCATGCGCAAGGTGGAAGCGGCGTCAATCCAATGGCCTTTCCAGCCGGTAGCACGCAGTTTGGGGAATACCTCGCTGGTGTAGTCGCCACCTTGGCAAGTGATGATGATGTCGCAGGCTTTGAGCGCGTTGACGTCGTGACCATCCAGTAAACGGGTTTCGTTTTTGGCCATGACCGGGGCTGCACCGCCTGCATTCGAGGTTGAAAAGAAAACGGGTTCGATCAGGTCAAAGTCTTTTTCCGCCAGCATGCGGTCCATCAGGACCGAGCCGACCATGCCTCGCCAGCCGACCAGGCCGACGCGATTTCCTATTTTGTTCATGAAGTTGCCCTTTCAGTCAGAGTTTTGACCCCCGGCGCGTCTGGCCGGGAAAGGCGCGACGAACCGGAGCTTTTCAGCCGGTGGTCTTGGTTTTAGTGGAGATGACACGCTGCTGCCCTGACAGGTTGGTTACCCGGGCAGATTTCATTAGAAAGTTGAGCGTGAAAGACATGAATGGCATTCTAGCGGCAGTCAACAAAGGTTTTCTTGCTTACAGCTTGTTTTGTGTGACCAGTAACGCTAATGGCTGGTGCCTAAAATGAACTTCAAGAATTATCAGGGGGATGAATATGGCTAAAGGTTACTGGATAGGCAGACTGGATGTCAATGATCCGGAGCAATACAAGTTGTATGTGGCTGCCAATGCCTTGCCACTGCAAAAATACGGTGCTAGATTTTTGGTGCGCGCAGGCCAGTTTGAAAACCCTGAGGGCGGCAGCCGCACTCGCAATGTGGTGCTGGAATTTCCGTCCTACCAGGCGGCACTTGATTGCTGGCATTCTCCAGAATACCAAGCGGCTATCAAATTACGCGAGCATGTATCGACCAGCGATCTGGTCATCGTCGAGGGCTATGACGGCCCGCAACCCTGAAAGAACCCATGATTCAATTTGAAGAACGCAGCGCGGTGCAATCACCGCGCGGCATGGTCACATCCCCTCACCACCTGGCATCAGAAGCGGGTGCAGATGTGTTGCGCGCCGGTGGCTCGGCGGTCGATGCCGCCATTGCCACTGCTGCGGTACTGGGTGTTATTTACCCGCATATGACGGGCATGGGCGGGGACGCGTTCTGGTTGATACATGACCCGCTCACCGGCAAGGTGCGTTATTTGGATGGCGGCGGTCGGGCCGCGGCGAATGCAGATATCGGTTATTTCAAATCACGTGGCATGAACGAGGTTCCATTCAGAGGCATATTGCCCGCCACATTGACTACCCCGGGCGCTGTGTCGAGTTGGTTCGCCGCCCATGATGCTTATGGTCAATTACCTGTGCAACGCTGTCTGCAAGCAGCCATTGCCTATGCGCAGGATGGCTACCCGGTCAGCGACAGGTTGGCGGGTTGGTTGAAATTTGTTCAGGAAGATTTGCAAACGCTGCAAGGCTGGCGCAGTCTGTTTATGCCTGAGGGGCACCTTCCTGCTGCGGGTAGCCGTTTATCTAACCCGGCGCTGGCGCGTACCTTGCAAGCTGTGGCAGAAGGTGGAGCCGCAGATTTTTACGGTGGCGATGTCGGTCGGTCATTGGCGCAATTTGCCAAAGAGAACGGCGGTTTTTTCACCCCTGCGGATTTGGCGGCACAGCAGGCGCGCTGGGGTGAGCCCTTGTCGGGTTCCTACCGTGACATGACCTTGTTTGAAACACCTGCGCCCACACAAGGTTTTACTGTGCTGCAAATGCTCAAGCTTGTTGAGCCGTTTGAGTTGCACAAAATGGATTTGCTTGACCCTCAGCGTATTCACCTGATGGTGCAGGCCAAGCAAATCAGCTATCACGACAGAGATCGATGGCTGGGTGATCCGTCGTATACCGATGTGCCTATGGACATGCTGCTGAGTGACATGTATCTGGATAAGCGCCGCCAATTGATGGACCCGGTGAATGCGCTGCCGTGGGACAAGGTGCCTTCCTATGGCAGCCTGACCGGTGACACTGTTTACATTGCTGTCGTCGATGCGCAAGGGCAGGCAGTCTCATTGATTCACAGCCTGTATGGTGCCTTCGGCTCGGGCATGGTAGACCACCATACCGGCGTGCTGTTGCAAAACCGCAGCGCGTATTTTTCGTTAAAAGAAGATCACCCGAATGCGCTTGCTCCCGGAAAAGTTCCTCTGCACACGCTGATTGCCTCTATGGGCTTCAAAAACAATCGCTTATGGAGCGTCATGGGTTGCATGGGCGCTGACGGACAGCCGCAAATACAGTTTCAGACTTACAGCGCCATGCTTGACCATGGTTTGGATATTCAGCAAGCCGTGCAAGCGCCGCGCTGGTTGTCAGGAAGGTTTGCCCTCGGTGAAGCGCGGGATACCTTGCACATTGAAAGCAGGCTCGGTGACAAAACGCTGGCCGAATTGGCGGCCCGGGGACATTTGCTCAACCGCTGGGGCCCGTGGAACGAATTGGCGGGTCACGCCCACGGCATCACCATAGATGCCGGTGATGGACGTCGTCTGGGCGGTGCAGATCCGCGCAGTGACGGTCGGGCTGTCGCCGCTTACTGATTGATCCCTAACTGCTCAGACACTTGATTTGGGCCTTGGCTATTGGCTCTCAGGCCGGGTTTTGCTGTGCTGTGTCCAGATGACTTTAATTTTTGAAACCGCACTTGAATTTTTTGAATTTAACAATTTCTAGCTTCAAATACCTTTATAAACACAAAAACAACACTAAGGCATTATCAATTAAGCAATAAATACTAGATTTAAGCATGCATTTAACATTAATTCAGCTTATTAAATAATACTTAATTATTATTTAATAAAATTCGTGAATCATGTGCCGCAAATATATAGATATTAATAAATTACATATCTGGATAAAAATCAATCTTTAGGTAAACTTAAGCTCTTAAATGCTGACAGAGTGAATTCTTATAGCTCTATCTGTGTTTGTATGTCGAGTTGGGCTGAAAGACGCATTGGGGCTATGACATGTTGACAAGAAAAATCTGGTTGTTGATCAGTTTTATGTTTGCTTTTGCAGCGAATGCCGAGAGTCCTTGGCCGTCCGTACAAAGCAATATGTACCCTTATGTCAGCGGTATGTTTTTAACCCGGCATGAACAGACGATTCTGCTGGGAGAGGGAGATCAGCAAACCGGCATATTTTTCTCAGCGTTGCGTAATACGTTCAGTGAGCAAGTGCAGAACGAATTGATCAATGACGCTTTGCTCAAGAGTTGGTCTTTGCACTCTCTGGTTCGACTGGTTGATAGGTTCAACGAAAAACGACACCATGGATGTGTCGACGTTGGCCAATATCACCGACGCGCAAAAAGCCGCAGGTTTGCAGTTGATAGGCGGTTTGGGCAATGATGCACTGACCGGCGGTGTGGGTGCGGACACCTTGATTGGCGGCCAAGGCGCGGACACCTTGATTGGTGGAGCGGGCAGCGATACCTTCAAGTACGCCAATGAAATACCTGGCTCGGGCACGGACGGTCAAATGGGCGGCATGACCGGCGACATCATCGCCGACTTCAACTTCGGTAAAACCGACGCCACACAGGCGGATCGCATAGATTTGCACATGTTGTTTGACTACGCTTCGCTGACTGGCGCTGATGTGTTGCTGAACAAAGGTTATTTAGACATCAGCAAACAAACCAATATTGCCGACGCGTCAAAATTTGACTATGTATTCAAGGTAGACAGAAACGGCGGCGGTGTGGCTTCCAAGCTGTTCACCATTACCAATGTGAGCGACTCACTGGGCGGCACCACGCAAATCAACGGCAGTGAAACCATGAATGACTTATTGAAAAAATTCCTGGAAGAAGGCCGGTTGGTGGTTTAGCGGCCTTTCTTAACAAAGGAATGCTGACCAAGCCTTGCTTGAGCAAGGCTTTATTTATAAAGCTTTGACCACCGCGTCGCCCATCTCGCGCGTACCCACGCGGGTGGTGCCTTCGCTGTAGATGTCGCCGGTGCGAAGGCCTTGCGCCAATACTTTTTTCACAGCGTTTTCAATCCGCACAGCGGCCTCTTCCTGGTTCAAAGAGAAACGCAGCATCATGGCCGCGCTGAGTATGGTGGCCAGCGGATTGGCCACGCCCTTGCCAGCAATATCAGGCGCGCTGCCGTGGCTGGGTTCGTACAAACCTTGGCGGCTGGCGTTCAGCGAAGCAGATGGCAGCATGCCAATCGATCCGGTCAACATGGATGCTTCATCGCTCAAAATATCGCCAAACATATTGCCAGTGACCACCACGTCAAACCGCTTGGGCTCTTTCACCAATTGCATGGCGGCGTTGTCCACATACATGTGGTCCAGCGCGATGTCGGGGTAGTCTTTGTGCACTTCAGTGACGATGTCTTTCCAAAATTGGAATGTCTCTAAGACATTGGCTTTGTCCACGCTGGTCACGCGCTTGCTGCGTTTGCGGGCAGCTTCGAAAGCCACACGCGCAATGCGTTCCACCTCGGGGCGGGTGTAGCGCATGGTGTCAAACGCTTCTTCTGCACCGGCGAATGCGCCGTCTGGAGACACGCGTCTGCCGCGCGGTTGGCCGAAATAAATATCGCCTGTCAATTCGCGGATGATGAGAATGTCCAAGCCTGCGATCAGTTCGGGCTTGAGGCTGGACGCGTTCACCAGTTCTTTGTAGCAAATGGCCGGGCGGAAATTGGCGAACAACCCCATGTTTTTGCGCAATCCCAGAATGGCTTGCTCGGGACGCAGCGGGCGGTCGAGCGTGTCGTACTTCCAGTCGCCGACCGCGCCGAACAACACGGCGTCGGATTGCATGGCGAGCTTCAACGTGGACTCGGGCAGCGGATGACCGTGCGCATCGAATGCCGCGCCGCCGACCAACGCGGTTTCCATTTCAAACTTCAGGTCAATGGCTTGCAACACCTTGACGGCTTCTGCCACGATTTCTGTGCCAATGCCGTCACCGGGGAGTACTGCGATTTTCATGCTTTGCTTTCTGTCAATGTGTGTGCCAGCCAAGGCTTGGCGGTCAAACGTGCGGCCTCGAAGGCGCGGATTTTGTCTGCATGTTTCAAGGTGAGGCCAATGTCGTCTAAACCGTTGATCAAACAAAATTTGCGAAACGCCTGCACTTCAAACGGCAGCTCTTCGCCTTGCGCTTGTATGACGACTTGGCGCTCTAAATCTACAGTGAGTTGGTAGCCGGGAAACGCCAGGCAGTCGTTAAAGAGTTTGGCGACCGCAGCTTCCGGCAACACGATAGGCAACAAGCCGTTTTTGAAACAGTTATTGAAAAAGATATCTGCAAAGCTCGGCGCGATGATGGCTCTGAAGCCATATTGGTCTAAGGCCCAGGGCGCGTGTTCACGCGAAGAGCCGCAACCGAAATTTTTGCGTGCCAGCAAGATGGACGCGCCGCTGTAACGCGGCTGGTTCAAGACAAAGTCTGGGTTGGGTTTGCGGCTGTTCGGGTCTTGGCCCGGTTCGCCTTTGTCCAGGTAGCGCCATTCGTCAAACAGGTTGGGGCCGAAGCCGGTTTTTTTGATGGACTTCAAAAACTGTTTGGGAATGATGGCGTCGGTGTCGACGTTCTCGCGGTCCATGGGAGCGACCAAGCCTTGGTGTAGTGTGAATTTTTGCATGATTGTTTTTTATTCAAGCAAAGAGCAAACGCCCTTTAGGTGTAGGAATGACTCTGTGTTGTAGACGGGCGGTTTCAATCCACTCGTCAATGATGGTTTGGGCATTGGCAAGTGCATTGGCGTAGCTGTCACCATCGGCCTTGCAACCTGAGAGTTCGGGGACTTCGGCGATAAAGCAATTGTCTTCATTGCTCCAGTAGATGATGATTTCATATTTGCTATTCATCGCTTATTACTCCTTTGTCCGAAGAGCAAGGCGATTAAAAATTTTTGCTGCTGCGTCATCTGAGAAAAAATCAAACACTGAACTGCCGCACATCGACAAAATGACCGTGAATGGCCGCAGCGGCTGCCATGGCCGGGCTGACCAAATGCGTGCGCCCGCCGTTGCCTTGGCGGCCTTCGAAATTCCGGTTGCTGGTGGAGGCGCAGCGTTCGCCAGGCTCTAACTTGTCGGCGTTCATGGCCAAGCACATGGAGCAACCGGGTTCGCGCCACTCAAAACCGGCGGCTTTGAATATCTCGTGCAAACCTTCGCTCTCGGCTTGTGCTTTCACCAGTCCGGAGCCGGGCACGACCATGGCGAGTTTGATGTTGCCCGCTACTTTTTGTCCCAGGTGTTTGACGATGGCCGCCGCCTCGCGCATGTCTTCGATGCGGCTGTTGGTGCATGAACCAATGAACACTTTGTCCACAAACACATCGTTCAAAGCCTTGCCGGGTTGAAGACCCATGTAGGCCAGCGCGCGCTCTATGGCGTCGCGCTTGTTGGCGTCTTTTTCTTTGTCGGGGTCGGGCACAGTATCCAGCACAGACAAGACCATCTCAGGTGAGGTGCCCCAGGTCACTTGCGGGGCGATTTGCGCCGCATCGAGTTTGACCACGGCATCGAAATGTGCATCAGCATCGGACTGCAAGGTTTGCCAATACGCGACCGCTTGGTCCCACTCCACGCCGCCGACAAACTTGCCGTTGACCCGGTCGGTGCCGGGCGCCATGGGCCGGCCTTTCACATATGCAATGGTTTTTTCATCCACCGCCACCAAGCCTGCGCGAGCACCGGCTTCGATCGCCATGTTGCACAGGGTCATGCGGCCTTCCATGCTAAGCGCGCGAATCGCTGCGCCGCCGAACTCGATGGTGTAACCGGTGCCGCCCGCCGTGCCAATCTTGCCGATGATGGCCAACACAATGTCTTTGGCGGTGATGCCTTTGGCGGCTTGCCCGTCGACTTGCACCAGCAGGTTTTTGGCTTTTTTCGCCAGCAAGGTTTGCGTGGCCAGCACATGTTCAACCTCGGATGTGCCGATGCCGTGCGCGAGTGCACCGAACGCGCCGTGGGTGGATGTGTGCGAGTCACCGCAGACCACGATCATGCCGGGCAAGGTGGCGCCGTTTTCTGGGCCGATGACGTGAACAATGCCTTGGCGCTTGGACAAAAAAGGAAAGTAAGCGGCAGCGCCGTATTCGCGCATGTTGTCGTCCAAGGTGGTGATTTGCGCCTTACTGATTGGGTCGGTGATGCCGTCGTAGCCGAGCTCCCAGCCGGTGGTCGGTGTGTTGTGGTCGGCCGTGGCAACGACCGAGCTGATGCGCCAGACCGGACGCTTGGCGACGCGCAGTCCTTCGAAAGCTTGCGGGCTGGTGACTTCGTGCACCAAGTGACGGTCGATGTAAAGCACCGAGGTGCCGTCTTCTTCGGTATGGACGACGTGCTCGTCCCAAATTTTGTCGTAGAGGGTGCGTCCCATGCGGGCTCCTGGCGAAAAGGTAAACATAGATTTTAGGCAGTAATAAAAATGGGCTGGATTGGCCGAACCACGCACTGCCTATAAACACCCAAGCCTATCCAAAAGATATCAGATTCACGCTCACATGAAAGCCGGACACGATCAGTCTCAAATAGCCAAACGGATGAGGAAATTAAAATGATTCAATACAGTTTGAACAACATAAATATGGCGTGTTCAACAGGTTTGCGAATAAAGTATTCATCAGCTAGACTCAAAAGGAAAGCCCTGAAAGGCTGAATTTTGCGAAACTTGCAAAACCTTTGTTCAACCCCTCGTTAACTCATCCATTTATGAGCATCAAACAACTGAATGCAAGCTATGTGGCCGAAGAGGACCGGGTGGTGTTGCGAATTACCACCAACGATGACAACGAATACCGCTTGTTGCTGACCCGGGCCATGGTCAAAGACC
This sequence comes from Bordetella parapertussis, assembly GCA_945870575.1. Lineage (GTDB taxonomy): Bacteria > Pseudomonadota > Gammaproteobacteria > Burkholderiales > Burkholderiaceae_C > Limnohabitans. The sequence continues at coordinate 92,971 of CAMBSK010000005.1, forward strand.
TGCTGGGGCTGGTGCGGCATGTGCAATTGGCGCAGGCGGTGAGCCAGCATCTGGCGCCGCTGGCGGCCGAGATTGCCGAGTTCAAGCAACAGGTGCAGTTAAACAATGCCAGGTTCACCGAGTTTGAACCGGCCTCCCGCCTGCCGCTGGGTGACCAGCCCTTGATAGTGCGCAAGGCCGGTATTCAAAGCGAGTCCGGCGGCCACGTGCTGGCGTTGAATCTGCCGGGCAAGCTGCTTAAGCTGCCTTTGACTGATGAGCTGACCGCGCAAATTGGCGTGGTGCTGCAAACCATAGCAAGCCACGCGCAATGGCATTTACCGGCCGTTGGCGCTCCAACAGGTGTTGAAGATAAGAGCACTTCTCCCGGCCAGTTTGCCGACAAGGCTTCGCCGAAATTGCTTCATTAGAGAAGCCTGTTGCAGCTGCTGCAACAGGCATGTGCTTGTTGGAAGTTACTGAGGAGGGATCAGCGCTTGTCCATAGGCGGTACATCACGCTTGCCGGCACCGGTGAACAATTGGCGGGGACGGCCTATTTTGTACTCCGGGTCGCTGATCATTTCGTTCAATTGCGCAATCCAGCCGACGGTACGCGCTAACGCAAAAATACCGGTGAATAAATTGACCGGAATGCCGATGGCGCGTTGCACGATGCCGGAATAGAAATCGACGTTGGGGTAGAGCTTGCGAGAAACAAAGTAATCGTCTTCCAGTGCAATTTTTTCCAGTGCTTTCGCCAGCTTGAACAGCGGGTCGTTTTCCAAGCCCAGTTCTTTCAGCACTTCGTTGCAGGTTTCCTGCATCAGCTTGGCGCGCGGATCGTAATTTTTGTAGACCCGGTGGCCGAAGCCCATGAGTTTGACGTTGGAGTTCTTGTCTTTCACTTGTTCCATGAACTCGCCGACTTTGGCGATACCGCCATTGGCCTGTATGCCTTCGAGCATGTTCAAGCAGGCTTCGTTAGCGCCGCCGTGAGCCGGTCCCCACAGACAAGCCACACCGGCCGCAATAGCGGCAAACGGATTGGTGCCGGATGAGCCGCACAAACGCACGGTGGAGGTGGAGGCATTTTGCTCGTGGTCTGCGTGCAGGGTGAAGATGCGGTCCATGGCGCGTTCGAGCACCGGGTTGACCACGTATTCTTCGCAAGGGTTACCGAACATCATGCGCAAAAAATTACCTGCGTAGGACAAATTGTTTTGCGGGTACAAAAACGGTTGGCCGATGCCGTATTTGTAGGCCATGGCCACGAGTGTGGGCATTTTGGCTATCAGGCGGATGGCAGCGACTTCGCGGTGTTCAGGGTTGTTGATATCGGTGCTGTCATGGTAGAAGGCCGACAAAGCGCCAACCAGTCCGGTGAGCACGGCCATAGGGTGTGCGTCACGGCGAAAACCGCGCAAAAAGAATTGCATTTGCTCGTGCACCATGGTGTGATGGGTCACGGTTTTGGTGAAGTCGTGCTTGCCTTTGGCGTTTGGCAGTTCACCATACAACAGCAAATGGCAGGTTTCCAGGAAATCGCAGTTGGTGGCTAATTGCTCTATGGGGTAACCACGGTAAAGCAATTCACCCTTGTCGCCATCAATGAAAGTGATGGCCGATTGGCAAGAAGCCGTGGACAAAAAGCCGGGGTCGTAAGTGAACATGCCGGTCTGGCCGTAGAGCTTGCGAATATCGATAACGTCCGGCCCTATGGTGCCGTTGTAAACCGGCATCTCAACGCTGGGTTGGCCATTGGTGAATGAAAGAGTGGCCTTGTAGTCAGCGAGTTTCATGGTCGTTTCCTGTGTCAAACAAAGAAAAAATTTAAACTTTAAACAGGCGCAAAACAGATTGCACCTGGGGATCTTCCGTTACTGTCTGTGTGTGAGGACGACCCAGCAACACATCCAGCAAATCGTTGTCAGCCAATTCCATCAACTCATACATGCCGCGTGCCTGACCCACGGTCAGGACATCCGCATGCCGGTTGAAGAATCGCTCAATGAACAAATCGTTTTCCAGCAAACCACGGCGGCAACGCCAACGCAGTTTGCTGAGGGCAGATGACGACAGCATGTCAACATCTGGCAGACCATCGAGTTGTTCATCGCCCATTCACACCGCGCGGCTGATCATCAGCTCTTTGATTTTGCCGATGGCCTTGGTCGGGTTCAAACCCTTGGGGCAAACATCGACGCAATTCATGATGGTGTGGCAGCGGAACAAACGGTAAGGATCTTCCAAGTTATCAAGTCGCTCGTTGGTTGCGTGGTCGCGGCTGTCGGCGATGAAACGGTAGGCTTGCAGCAAACCTGCGGGGCCGACAAATTTGTCCGGGTTCCACCAGAAAGACGGGCAGCTGGTCGAGCAACTGGCGCACAAAATACATTCGTACAAACCGTCGAGTTCTTCACGCTCAGCGGGCGACTGCAAGCGTTCTTTTTCAGGCGGCAGGGTGTCGTTGACCAGGTATGGTTTGATCGAGTTGTACTGGTTGAAAAACTGCGTCATGTCGACGATCAAATCGCGAATCACAGGCAAGCCGGGCAAGGGCTTTAAGGTGATGACACCGGGCAGGGTCAGCATGTTGGTCAAACAAGCCAAGCCGTTTTTGCCGTTGATGTTCATCGCATCAGAGCCACACACACCTTCGCGGCACGAGCGACGGAAAGACAGCGTCGGGTCTTGCGCTTTGAGCTTCATCAATGCGTCAAGCAGCATGCGTTCATGGCCGTCGAGTTCGACCTCGATGGTTTGCATGTAGGGCTTGGTGTCTTTTTCCGGGTCGTAGCGGTAGATTTTGAAAGTACGTTTCATCAGAAGGTTCTCACTTTAGGAGGGATGCTTTCGGTGGTCAAAGGTTGCAGTTTGACGGGCTTGTAAGTCATGCTGTTGCTGTGGCTGTGCCACAGGCTGTGCTTGAGCCATTCCTCGTCATTGCGGCCGTTCGGGTGTTGCGGCGTGTCTGAGTAATCGTTGACCGTGTGCGCGCCACGGCTTTCGCGCCGGGCAGCGGCTGAGACCATGGTGGCCTGGGCGCATTCGATCAGGTTTTCCACTTCCAGCGCTTCAATGCGGGCGGTGTTGAAAATTTTGCTCTTGTCTTTCAAACCGATGGCGTTGACCCGCTCGCGCAAGGTTGCGATTTGTGTGACACCTTCATCCAAGCTGGCCTGGGTGCGGAACACACCGGCGTGCTTTTGCATGCTGGCGCGCAAATCGTTGGCCACGTCTTGCGCGTATTCACCGTCGGTGCTGTTGTTCAGCCGCGCCAGGCGCGCCAGCGTGCGATCCGCTGCATCAGCAGGCAAGGGTTTGTGCAATTTGTTTTTCTGGTGGAACTCGACGATATGGTTACCGGCGGCTTTGCCGAACACCAACAAGTCCAACAATGAATTGGTGCCTAAGCGGTTGGCACCGTGCACGCTGACACATGAACATTCGCCGACCGCATACAAACCGTTGACCACGGCGTTGTGGTCGGTAGAGCTTTGGATCACCACTTGACCATGGATATTGGTGGGAATGCCGCCCATCTGGTAGTGAATGGTCGGCACCACAGGAATGGGTTCTTTGGTGATGTCGACGTTGGCGAAGTTGTGGCCGATCTCGTACACCGAGGGCAGGCGTTTCATGATGGTGTCTGCGCCCAAGTGGTCCAGCTTCAAGTGCACGTAATCTTTGTTCGGTCCGCAACCGCGACCTTCTTTGATTTCCTGGTCCATGCAACGTGACACAAAATCGCGCGGCGCCAAGTCTTTGAGCGTGGGCGCATAACGCTCCATGAAACGCTCGCCCAGGCTGTTGAGCAAAATCGCGCCTTCGCCACGGCAGCCTTCGGTGAGCAGCACACCGGCACCGGCGACGCCGGTGGGGTGGAATTGCCAGAACTCCATGTCTTCCAGCGGAATGCCGGCGCGTGCCGCCATGCCCAGACCATCGCCAGTGTTGATGAAAGCATTGGTCGAGGCCGCGAAAATACGGCCGGCACCACCGGTGGCCAACAACACGGTTTTGGCTTCCAGAATATGCAGGTCGCCGGTTTCCATCTCTAGCGCTGTGACGCCGACCACGTCGCCGTCGGCATCGCGAATCAGGTCTTGCGCCATCCATTCGACAAAGAAATTGGTGTTGGCCTTGAGGTTTTGCTGGTAAAGCGTGTGCAACATGGAGTGACCGGTACGGTCAGCCGATGCGCAGGCGCGCTGCACGGATTTTTCGCCGTAGTTAGAGGTATGGCCGCCGAAGGGGCGCTGGTAAATCGTGCCGTCCGGGTTGCGGTCAAACGGCATGCCCATGTGTTCGAGCTCAAACACCACCCTGGGCGCTTCGCGGCACATGTATTCGATGGCGTCTTGGTCGCCCAGCCAATCAGAGCCTTTGACCGTGTCGTAAAAATGGTAATGCCAGTTGTCCTCGGACATATTGCCCAGCGATGCGCCTATGCCGCCTTGCGCCGCCACCGTGTGCGAGCGGGTGGGGAATACCTTGGACAGCACGGCCACATTCAAACCGGCCCGAGAGAGTTGCAGCGAGGCACGCATGCCTGAGCCGCCTGCACCGACGATGACCACATCAAAGCGGCGACGGGGAAGAGAAGAGCGTGTCATCAATCAAAGTCTCCAGAGAACCTGAACCGCCCAGCCCAAACAAGAGAGCAGCCAGACGATGGTGAAAATATGCAGGGCCAGACGCAGACCCACGGGTTTGATGTAGTCCATCCAGATGTCGCGCATGCCCACCCACACGTGGTAGGTGAGAGCCAAAAAGACGGTGAAAGTCAGGGCGCGCATCCACTGCGGATTAAAGATACCGGCCCACAGGTCATAGCCGATTTCGCCATGGGAAAAAATCACCTGCACCAGCACCAGCAGGGTGAACAAAGCCATCACAGCCGCTGTCAAACGCTGCGCCAACCAGTCGCGCAAGCCGTAGTGGGCACCTGTGACCAGGCGTTTGGATCCGATTGCATCGCTCATGAGTACTCCTGAATTCAGTAAAAGCCGAACAATTTGGCGCCCAGCAGCACGGTCAGACCGATGCTGGCGCTCAAGGTGAAGACGGCGCTGCTGCGACCGAATTCACGGCTGACCGAATGGGTGGCGTCCATGTACAAATGGCGCACACCAGCGATCAGGTGGTGCAGGTAAGCCCAGATCAAGGCCAGCATGGTCAAGCGTATGAACCAGCCCGGGTAAATGCCTATGCCAAAGTTGATGGCTGCTTTGAACTTGGCGAATGAAATTTCGGACGACACCGATTTGTCGAACAGCCAGATGATGAAAGGCAGCAGCACAAACATCAGGGCGCCGCTGGCGCGGTGCAGTATGGACACCCAACCCGCAGCCGGCAAGCGGTAGGTGGGTAAATCGTGAAAGGCGTTGATGTTGCGAAAGGTCGCTGGTGGTTTGACGGGTTCGGTCATGCGCTGTGCTTTCCAGAGATCAGGGCGGGTTGGTGAAACCCCTTAGGGAAGAAGTATTTTTTCATTCTATTGCAATGCACAAAAATCAGCGGTCGCGCTGGTGCCAGGGGGTTGAAATTTTCATTTTGAACAACTGTTTAGCTCAATTCGTTCAGGTAATGACGGTTATCTGTGAGGTAAACGCCAATGCGCCATTCCATAGGGCTGTCGTGGTAGGTGTACGACATGCGCTCGACTTGAAGTAAAGGTGTGTTGGCACTAACTTTCAAAAAACTACACACATCTTCTGAAGGAAGTATGGCGCGCAGCCGCTCCTGGGCGCGCACCATGCGGATGCCGAAATCGGATTCGAACATGGCATACATAGGCCTTGTGTCTTTGCTCAGACGCTCTGCGGTCAGGCCTTTGAAGGTGGCGCCGGGCAGCCAGATGTCTTCAAAAATGGTGGGCACGCCGTCAAACGACAGCACCCGGCGCACCCGGTAGACCATGTCAGATGTGCGCAAGGACAGGGCTCGGGCGACATCTGCCGGGGCGCGCAAGCGGTGGCAGTCAATGATGTGGCGTTCGGCCGGGCCTTGGCTGACGGAGGCAGGGTGGTCGGGTTTGAGTTTGAGAAAACGAAACTGCACCTGCTGCTCTGAATGGGTGGCGACAAACGTGCCCTTGCCCTGGCGGCGTACCAGCAAATGTTCTTTGGCGAGCTCGTCTATGGCTTTGCGTACCGTGCCCTGGCTGACCTTGAAGCGCGCTGCCAGTTCAAATTCGCTGGGAATCAGGTCGCCGGGCTTCCACTCCCCTGCTTGCAGGCTTTGTAATACCAGTTCCTTGATCTGCTGGTACAAAGGGCTGAAAGACGGCGACAACGACCCGGCTTGGGCAGTCTGGCTGGCGGCATTTTCTAGAGGCGTAGAGGTGTTCAATCGGTAACCGTCAGGAGCTGGTCATGGATAAGACGCTATCATATCTTCTATAAGACAGATGTCTTTCCTTTTCCTGGCTGCCAGCTTGCGCCCGGCGCCGCTCAATTGTTTCATTTCGGAGATTTTTCATGAGTAAACAACCCGTTCGCGTCGCCGTCACCGGTGCTGCAGGCCAAATCGGCTATGCCTTGTTGTTCCGTATCGCCTCTGGCGAAATGCTGGGCAAAGACCAGCCGGTCATTTTGCAATTGCTGGAAATTCCTGACGAAAAAGCCCAAAAAGCGCTCAAGGGCGTGATGATGGAACTCGAAGATTGCGCTTTCCCGCTGCTGGCCGGCATGGAAGCGCACGCAGACCCGATGACTGCGTTCAAGAACACCGACTACGCCTTGTTGGTCGGTTCACGTCCGCGCGGCCCCGGCATGGAGCGCGCCGAGTTGTTGTCTATGAACGGCGCCATCTTCACCGCCCAAGGCAAAGCTTTGAACGCCGTGGCTTCACGCAACGTCAAAGTGTTGGTGGTCGGCAACCCCGCCAACACCAACGCTTACATCGCCATGAAATCCGCGCCTGATTTAAAGCCCGGCAACTTCACCGCCATGCTGCGTTTGGACCACAACCGCGCTGCGTCTCAATTGGCCGCCAAGACTGGCAAAGCCGTCGCTGAAATTGAAAAACTCTGCGTTTGGGGCAACCATTCACCCACCATGTATGCAGACTACCGTTTCGCCACCATAGCCGGCGCATCGGTCAAAGACATGATCAACGACCAAGAGTGGAACGCGAATGTGTTTTTGCCCACCGTCGGCAAACGTGGCGCGGCCATCATTGAAGCGCGTGGTTTGTCTTCTGCGGCTTCTGCTGCAAATGCCGCCATCGACCACATGCGCGACTGGGCGCTGGGCACGCACGGCAAATGGGTGACCATGGGCATTCCCTCACAAGGCTGGTATGGCATTCCCAAAGACGTGATGTTCGGTTTCCCCGTCACTTGCGAGAACGGCGAATACAAAGTGGTCGAAGGTTTGCCTATCGATGCGTTCAGCCAGACTTGCATTGACAAGACTTTGAAAGAACTGACCGACGAACAAGCCGGTGTGGCTCATCTGCTTTAAAGCTGTTTAAGTTCAACACAGTGAACGCAACTCTCAAGACCTCCCAACATCCGCGCGATGTGCTGCAAGGCGCACAAGCGGGTGCGGTGGTGTTGCCGGTTTGCGATCACTACAGCGGTGTCGAAGCGCGCATGCGCAAAAGCCTGCAATTGCAGGCTGAGATGCAGCAAGAGTTTGGCGTGTGCGTGTTCGATGTCACCTTGGATTGCGAAGACGGCGCGCCCGTCGGCGGCGAAGCCGAGCACGCAGCACTGGTGTCTGAACTGGCATTGGGCGCAGACGCGAATGCGCGAGTCGCGGTGCGAGTGCACCCGGTTGATCACCCGGCTTTTCATGCAGACATTGCAAGCATCGTTGGCAAAGCAGGCCATCGTTTGTGTCATGTCATGCTGCCCAAAGTAGAAACCGTGGCCGACATTGAACACGCGGTGCGTGCGATTGACCAAGCCGGTGCGCCTGCATTGGCAGTGCATGCGCTGATTGAGTCTCCGGCGGCGGTGCACCGTGCGTTTGACATTGCCGCGCATCCGCGTTTGCAATCGCTGAGTTTTGGTTTGATGGATTTTGTGTCCGCGCACGCAGGTGCGATTCCCGCGCACGGCATGGGCGCACAAGGGCAATTCAGCCATCCGCTGGTGTTGCGCGCCAAGATGGAAATCGCCAGCGCGTGTCATGCGCACGGCAAAGTGCCTGCGCACAGCGTGGTCACCGAATTCAATGACACGCAAGCCATGGAAAACGCAGCGCGCAGAGCTGCGCAAGAGCTGGGTTACACGCGCATGTGGAGCATCCACCCCGCGCAAATCAGACCGATATTGGCGGCCATGGCGCCAGACGACAAAGAAATTGAAACAGCGTGTGCTGTTTTGCTGGCGGCGCAACAAGCTGAGTGGGCACCCATCAGTCACGCCGGTCAATTGCACGACCGCGCGAGTTACCGTTTTTTCTGGCAATTGCTGCAACGCGCGCAAGCCACGGGGCGCAAGCTACCCGCAGAGGCGCAAGGTTTTTTTGCGTGAAGCGCGTGTGGCGTTTCACGAACTGTTTTATCTTGAGGAGATCACCATGTTGAAAGCTTACCGAGACCATGTGGCCGAACGCGCCGCTTTAGGCATTCCACCCCTGCCTTTGGACGCCAAGCAAACCGCTGAATTGATTGAACTGATCAAAGCCCCACCGGCTGGTGAAGACGCTTTTCTGATGGACTTGCTGACCCACCGCGTGCCCCCCGGCGTGGACGATGCCGCCAAAGTGAAGGCCTCGTTTTTAGCGGCTGTGGCGCATGGTGAATTGAAAGTAGGTTTGGTGTCCAAGTCCAAGGCCACTGAGTTGCTGGGCACCATGGTGGGCGGCTACAACGTGCACCCGCTTATCGAATTGCTGGATGACGCTGAAGTCGCCGGTGTGGCCGCCAACGCGCTGAAGAAAACCTTGTTGATGTTTGACTTCTTCAACGACGTGGCCGACAAAGCCAAAGCCGGTAACGCCAAAGCCAAAGAAGTGATGCAAAGCTGGGCGGATGCCGAGTGGTTCACCAGCCGCCACGAAGTGGACAAAAAAATCACGGTCACCGTGTTCAAGGTGCCCGGCGAAACCAACACCGACGATTTGTCACCCGCGCCCGATGCCTGGAGCCGCCCCGACATTCCTTTGCACTATTTGGCGATGCTGAAAAACACCCGCGAAGGCGCAGCCTTCAAGCCCGAAGAAGACGGCAAGCGCGGCCCCATGCAATTCGTTGAAGACCTGAAGAAAAAAGGTCATTTGGTGGCTTATGTGGGCGATGTGGTGGGCACCGGCTCCAGCCGCAAGTCGGCCACCAACAGCGTGATTTGGGCCACCGGCCAAGACATTCCTTTCGTGCCGAACAAGCGTTTCGGTGGCGTCACTTTGGGCGGCAAGATCGCGCCCATCTTCTTCAACACGCAAGAAGATTCTGGTGCTTTGCCGATTGAAGTGGATGTGACGAAGTTGGAGATGGGCGACGTCATCGACATCCTGCCTTACGACGGCAAGATCACCAAGAACGGTGCCACGGTGGCCGAATTCAAATTGAAAAGCGATGTGCTGTTTGATGAAGTGCGCGCCGGTGGCCGTATCAACCTCATCATCGGGCGTTCACTCACCGCCAAAGCGCGCGAGTTTTTGGGCTTGCCTGCGTCCACCGTGTTCCGTTTGCCGACCGTGCCCGCCACCACCAAAGCCGGTTTCACGCTGGCGCAAAAAATGGTGGGACGCGCTGTGGGTTTGCCCGAAGGCCAAGGCGTGCGCCCCGGCACTTACTGCGAACCCAGAATGACCACGGTCGGCTCGCAAGACACCACCGGCCCCATGACCCGCGACGAGTTGAAAGACTTGGCTTGCTTGGGTTTCAGCGCCGACATGGTGATGCAGTCCTTCTGCCACACCGCCGCTTATCCCAAATCAGTGGATGTGAAAACACACCGCGAATTGCCCGCTTTCATCAGTAACCGTGGCGGCGTGGCGCTGCGCCCCGGCGACGGCGTGATTCACTCTTGGTTGAACCGTTTGCTGTTGCCCGACACCGTGGGCACCGGCGGCGATTCACACACCCGTTTCCCAATAGGCATTTCCTTCCCCGCAGGTTCGGGTTTGGTGGCATTTGGTGCGGCCACCGGCGTGATGCCTTTGGACATGCCCGAGTCGGTGTTGGTGCGTTTCAAAGGCGAAATGCAACCCGGCGTCACCTTGCGTGACCTGGTGCACGCCATTCCGCTCTACGGCATCAAAAAGGGTTTGTTGACCGTGGCCAAGGCCGGCAAGATCAACGAGTTCTCGGGACGCATTTTGGAAATCGAAGGCCTGCCGAATTTGAAAGTGGAGCAAGCGTTCGAGTTGTCAGACGCGTCAGCCGAGCGCTCCGCAGCGGGTTGCACCATCAAGCTGAACCAAGAGCCGATCATCGAGTACCTGAACTCGAACGTGGTGTTGATGAAAAACATGATTGCCGACGGCTATGCCGACGCCCGCACGCTGGCGCGCCGCATCGAAAAAGTGGAGGCATGGCTGGCCAAGCCTGAGCTGCTCGAAGCCGACAAAGACGCCGAGTACGCGCATGTCATTGAGATCGACATGAACGAGATCAAAGAGCCCATTCTGTGCTGCCCGAACGACCCTGACGACGCGAAGTTTTTGTCCGAGGTGGCCGGCACCAAGATTGACGAAGCGTTCATTGGTTCGTGCATGACCAACATCGGCCACTTCCGCGCAGCAGCCAAGTTGCTCGGCGGCCAGCGCGATATTCCCGTGAAGTTGTGGGTGGCACCGCCTACCAAAATGGACGAGAGCGAACTCATTAAAGAAGGCCATTACGCTGCGTTTGGCACGGCAGGTGCGCGTACCGAAATGCCTGGTTGCTCGTTGTGCATGGGCAACCAAGCGCAGGTGCGCGAAGGCGCGACCGTGGTGTCCACCAGCACGCGTAACTTTCCCAACCGCTTGGGCAAAAACGCCAACGTGTTTTTGGCCAGTGCCGAGTTGGCGGCCATTGCCTCCAAGCTGGGCCATCTCCCCACGGTGGCTGAGTACCACGAAGCCATGGGTATCGTGAACAAAGACGGCGCGGCCATCTACAAGTACTTGAACTTCAACCAGATTGAAGAGTATGTTGAGAATGCCAAAGGCGTGACTGCTTAATTGCTGGAACGCTGAAAATGCAAACGGCCCTTAGAGGCCGTTTTTTTTACCAAGAAGGCGGTATGGGAAGTCATTTCTTTACCTGGTATTTCACGCCCGGCAAATGCGCCAGTGCGGCATCTTGGGTGTAGAGCATGGCACCATGCGCCTGAGCGGTTTGCCAGATGAGGGCATCGGCCATATGGAGTTTGTAGCGAATGGCTGATTGAGCTGCCATGTAGGCACCGTCAGCGTCCAAGGTCACCACACGCAGCGCGCTCATAGATCGGAACACTTTGTCTGCTGCGCCTGGTGCTCCGACTTGCAGCACCCGGCGGCATACTTCGTAAATGACCAATTTCGGTATCAGCAATCGGTCTTGATCCGCCAAAATGGGCTCGAAGAAATGGGAATTCGAGCCGCCGATCAAATGCTCCAGCCAACCGCAGGAGTCCACCACGTTCACAGCGTACCCTCTCGCTTGCTTTTTTGAACCCATTCAGCATCCGGCAATGGGTCACAACCTCCAGGCCAGTCCGGGCCTTCAGGATCGTTCTCGACGTGCGTGATGTCCACGCCAGGAATGGGCTTCAAAATACCACGCAAGGACATGATGTCCAGCTCGGGCTCAATCACTACCTGCCCGGCTTCGTTGGCGCGAACATGCACCCGTTGCCCAGCCTTGAGGTTGAGCTGCTGGCGCACAGCCCGGGGGATGACCACCTGAAATTTGGGTGAAATGGCTACAGACGTCATACAAACTCACTTTCGTAAAACATTTTGGGAATTGTATGATTCAAATGGCCATCTGGCAACCCTGTGCAGGTTCGATTTAGTTAAAGAAACGGCCTCGGGAGTGATTCAGGGGCCGTTTTGCTTGGGCGGGTTAGTGGCCTGTTAGCTCGCACTTCATCTCTTCACTTCTCACCGCCTGCTGCATCAGTGCCAGTCGGTTAACCACGGCTGAACATATTTCAGCTCAGTGCTTTGACTGCTGCTGCTCTTGTTCACGCATCTTGATCAAGTCAGCTGCTGTCAATTCAACATCACGTCCATCAAGCGACACAACAATGCTGGTGTTAGTTTTAATGGCAAGGTCTTGAGCTGAACGAGCAGCGCGTTGGATGGCTGTAATTGAACCTACCAAATCTGGATCAGATGAAGCAAGAATGTCTTTGGGGTTCATTTGTCACTCCAGTCAATCAGTTTGGGTTTAATACCGTAGTTGTCGAACAAAACCCATAAGTCAACAGCTTTGCGGTAACGATCATGAAAGTTAGCTAAGCCCGACTTGAAGCGTCTGCGAATCACGTCTTCTGGAATATTGTGCCCACCCTGTTGAACACGATGTGCCACCCTCGACACTGCAATGTCTTCATTAGGCAAAGACAAGAACCACAGTTTGACTTGGTAGCCATGAGCCTGCCACAAGGCTATCTTTTTCAAGTAGACCCGTCCAGAAAGAGTGGTTTCAAAAGCAAAGCTGTGTCCAGCATCCACGCACTCATCAATTTCTTCCAGCATCAGGCGACCAGCTTTGAGGGAGGCCGTCTCTGGATTGAAAGGTGCCAAGCCAGCAGCGATCAAGTCGGCATTGATAAAACGCAGCGTTTGGGCTTCAGCAGGCAAAAAGTCACGGGCAAAAGTGGTTTTGCCAGCGCCGTTGGGTCCTGCAATGATGATGATTTTTTTCAACAAGAGCCTCTAGCAATTTTGCGTTTTGAAAAGCAATTTTATGTCCGGCGCAGTCATTTGCTAAAACCTGTATCAACAATTAGACTTGAATTGAAAAATAAAGATTTCTTTGGGAGCAAAAGAGTTAGCCCAAGAAAAAAGCCCTTGCAATTACTTGCAAGGGCTTTATGTAGTGGCTCCTCGACCTGGGCTCGAACCAGGGACCTACGGATTAACAGAAAGCCAGGCTCGTCAAAAACCCCTATAAATCAACGACTTATACGCGTTTTTATTAAACGTGTAATATTTCGTGTAATAGCCCCAAAAGTTACATTATGTAACTTTCCAGCCAAAACACGCAAATTTGCAATTAGCTGCGTCATTATGCAAGTGAAGGTTAGACGCCAGGCACGGGACTCGAACCGAGGACGGCCAAAGTTCGACCCGAGTTTGGCATCGAAACATAATTTGTACGTCGAGACTAAGCGCGTGGGTGTAATCTAAATTTTTGATATGAATTTCTTAGTCTCTGTTTGTTTGTCAGAACCATTCTTCGAATCAGTTAAAAATTGACCGATTATTTTTGATAGCCAATGTTTCAAAATAACCCTTGAACCCATCCTCAGTCATACCAAAGTGGCTCAGCGCTTTACCAAAAGCTTGCTGTTCAGACTGTTCGGCTCTGCCGTCTGAAAGAAGTGAGTCGGCCATGTTGATGAGCAAGCAAAGCTTCTGACTTTCATTGAGCAGGGCGGCTGCATCAGTTAAAAATTGCTCATACTTGACGCTGCGAACATACTTAACTGCTGTGCTGATTAGGTCTTGGTCACCGCCCACAACGGATTGCAATTGACCTATTTCTTCAGACTCAATCTCACCATCAGCGGCCATCATGTACAGAAGGCCCACAGCCAATGCCAGACGTGGTGACAGTTTTGGGGACTCACTTTTGAAGACATCAAATAAACCCATTGCGATACTCCCAAATGTAATGAAGGAAATGCTACACCATCTGTGTGTCTAGCATGAGAACAGAAACTTTATTCGATTTTCGAAGTTTTGACAATTTTATCTTTCGCTGGGTATGCAGAATTCAGATTATTGACGCTCAGGGTTTCGGTTGCGGGTCTTTACTGCCTTGGCCAAAATACTCTAAATAAGGACCTGCCTATTTGAAAAAGTTAAGGGCTAATTTTCACTGACACAACCAGGGCGCGAACTGTAAAAGGACGAAGTTCGACTCAATGCGCCGACACCTAACTTGATTTGTTGAGCAGCCTAGGAATTGAAAACAGTGAAATTGCACGTGTAATCGGTTTTTAGTTCGTAGGCTTTTGATCAATCCATTTTGATTCAAACCATTTGAAGATGGAGAAACTAATCTGGTCACTTGAGCTATTTACTAAGTGACTTAATGCAGTTAGTCCTTCTCACCACCCATGATTCCCAGTAATGCCAGAAGGCTTTGGAACACATTGATGATGTCTAGGTACAGAGCCAGAGTTGCACTTATATAGTTGGTT